>NZ_JACHEP010000004.1 GCF_014201465.1 Anoxybacteroides tepidamans
AAGAAGAAATCATGCAGAAAAAGGTATTAAGATGGTCACCTGTAGCGAATACGATCCGCAACAATGTCAATTTAGTAGCTGAACTGAATCCGTCTGAAAATCGCTAGTATCCCGTCTTTCATAACACCTAAATCCGTGGTGAAATTCTGTTTAATACGTTAAAAACTCCGTCAAAGCGGGAAATTTTATTATTTCGTCTTTTCACCTAATTAGGTGAAAAGACGAAATAGAGAAAAATATTAATATGTTGCCCTTTTTGAATGACGAAAAACAAAATATACAGGTTCAGGGAAATATAATTGTGCACAAAATGATATCAGATATAAGAATAATACAATAATAAAAAATTATTTGCAACCATTAGTCTAAGTAAACAAATATAAATTATTTGTATTTTCAAAGGAGGTTGGCATAAACAGTGACAAATCAATCACCTATTATAAGTGTAAATAAGATAACGAAAACCTTTTTCAATCGGGGACAGCCTCAAAAGATTTTGGATCAAATATCCTTTGATGTACAAAGGGGAGAACTTATTTCAATACTTGGAAAAAGTGGATGTGGAAAAAGTACATTATTAAATTTAATTGGTGGTTTTGACCTAGAAAAAGAAGGAGAAATTTTACTAGATGGGCAAGTAGTGAATCAACCAAGTAGGCGCTGTGTCATGTTGATGCAAAATTATGGACTTCTGCCATGGCGTTCTGTTTTAAAAAATGTTGAACTTCCCTTAGAAAACACGGGTATGAGCAAAAAGGAAATTAGGGAAAGGGCCAAGTATTATTTGCACATGGTAGGTCTGGGTGATAAATTAGATGCTTTTCCTAAAGAACTTTCAGGTGGTATGCAGCAAAGGGTGGCCATCGCGAGAGCTTTTGTCATTCAGCCGGAGGTTATTTTAATGGATGAGCCATTTGCCGCTCTTGATGCGTTTACTCGCTACTATTTGCAAGATGAATTGATTAAAATTCAAGAAAAAGAGAATACTACCATTCTTCTTGTCACACATGATATTGATGAAGCTATTTATTTGTCTAATAGAATTTTTATGTTGAGCGCAAATCCAGGAAGAATTTATCAAGAATTAAAGATTCCTAGTTCAAGACCACGAGATCGAAGTAGTTTACAATTTCAAAAATATAGAGAAATTATTTTTAGAAATTTCCATTTTAACCATCCAATAGCACCAATTGAACTAAATGTGTAAAACTTAATATTAGAGGATATATATTAAGGGGGCGGTAAATTTGGGAAATAGAAAAAAGAACTTGCTTGCATGCTTAATCTTAATCTCCCTCGTGTTCATTCTTTCTGCTTGCGGAACTGGAGGGGCAAAATCAACAGGCAGCGAGCGGGAAAAGCCTACAATTAAAATTGGATACTTACCTATTACCCATGCAGTACCACTTTTTTATATGGAAGAAGAAGAATTTGAAAATTTCAACTTAGAATTAGTGAAATTTGGGTCGTGGCCAGAGCTTATGGACGCTTTAAACACAGGTCAAATTAATGGAGCTTCGGTATTAATTTCGCTTGCAATGTATGCTAAAGAACAAGGGATTGATTTAAAGGCTGTCGCATTAAGTCATCGTGATGGCAATGTACTTGTCGTTGCGAATAACATTACAAGTGTCCAAGATTTAAAAGGTAAAAACTTTGCTGTTCCTCACAAATATTCCACGCATAACGTTTTACTTTATCAAATGTTAAAAAAGGCTGGAATGAAATATGAAGACGTGAAGGTCATTGAACTTCCTCCTACGGAAATGCCGGCTGCATTAGCAGAAGGAAGAATTTCAGGATATGTTGTAGCAGAACCATTTGGAGCTTTATCTGTTTCTTTAGGAAAAGGAAAGGTACTTTATCAAGATAAAGAAATTTGGCCAAATTCAGTTGATTGTGCCCTTGTATTGAGAAATGATTGGATTGAAAGTGATCGTGAATTAGCACAAAAATTTGTCAATGAATTTGTAAAAGCTGGAGAAGAAGCTGAGAAAAAAGATGATCATATATATGAATTGACGTCTAAATATTTTAATGTAGAAAAGGATGTACTTAATTTATCGTTAAAGTGGATAGAGTATGATAATCTAAAAATTGATGAAGAAGCCTATGAAAAATTAAGAGAAAGCTTAATTGAAATGAAACTTTCTAAAAATCCACCGACGTATAAAGAATTTGTTGATCATTCATTAATAGATGGAGCGAAGTGATTAAGATGAAAAATTTAAAGAATGTATTGATAGGTTTCACTCTTTTAATCGTTATATGGCAGTTGATAATAATAGTTGGCAATTACGAGGAAGCGCTCCTCCCTTCACCGCTTAAAGTCGGAGAGGCCGTTTTAAGCATTATCTTAAATGGTACTTTCTTTGTTCATTTACAAGTAAGCTTCATGCGCTTTTTTATCGGATATTTATCATCGGTAGTTATTGCCGTTATTCTAGGTCTAATTTTAGGAAGACTGGCAAGGTTATGGGCGATTATTGACCCAATCGTTCAAGTTATACGACCGGTTTCTCCTATTGCTTGGTCCCCATTCATTGTTCTTTGGTTTGGGATTGGGGATATTCCAGCTATCGTTATTATCTTTATCGCTTCCTTTTTTCCGGTATTACTCTCAACGGTTTCCGCTGTCCGAAAAATAGACAAAACATATTTAAGAGTAGCACAGAATTTTGAAATAAAACAGCCGCAGTTAATGTGGAAAATCATTTTCCCTGCTTCCTTTTCTTATATTGCGAATGGTCTTCATATTGCGCTAGGGGCAGCTTGGATTTTCCTTGTAGCCGGTGAAATGGTCGGGGCACAATCAGGGCTTGGTTTTTTGATTGTAGATGCCAGAAACTCATTAAGACTAGATATAGTAATAGCAGGTATTATTTTTATCGGAATTTGTGGCCTGATTCTTGATAAAGGAATTAAACTTTTTGAAAGATGGGTCGAGAAACATTGGGGAGGGTTAGAGAGCTCTGCAAATTAAGAAAATCAATGAAAGTCTACTATACAGAAATTTATCAAAGATTTTGACTTGGTGCCTGTATCACTCTATTGTTATCTGAATTTACAGAAAATTTTGTATAATAAAAGAGAGGAGAGTTTGTCACACTTGAAAGTGGCTGACTCTCTTTTCTCTTTCGTAACCTTATTAAGAGCAGCGTGCCTGTCACGCCTCAAAGGTATTTCCATTTACAAGTCAGGTTGGGGAATTGTTAGTGAATCGGTATGTGCTCATAAGCCATTATTGAATGATAGAAAAAGGTATATATTCAAACAAGCTTGTGATTAATGCTCACCACTCGAACTTAGCCGATTAGCTAACTTTGCGCTTAGCGTCACTTCAATCGGTTTCCTTTTGAGAAACTCAATCCATTCAGCTTGTTTCAGTTCGTCTAATGCTTTTCGAATCACATACTCTGTTTTTTCCGTAATTCGAATTAGTTCTTTTTTTGTCATTCCTTTACCTTTAATTCCAAAAATATAATTTTGTCCAAGGATAAAAATAATATTCTCTTTCATTTCATCCCTTATATTGAGTTCTTTCACTAAAGAAAACAACATTTTCATTCTTTGTTCTTTTTCTGATAGGTCCGCTAAAATGTCGTTTTGTGCCTTATGAATAATCTGGAAAAACGTTTCGCAGAAAAAAGTCAGCTCCCCTTTGTTACGTGGATTATTTGCTTCAGAAAACGCATCATAATACATTTGTTTCAATTTATTAGTGGAATAAGAAAGAGTTAGAGCGGTTAAAAAATCTAACTCATTTGCTAGATACATGCTACTTATATAACGAGCTGTTCGTCCATTCCCATCATAAAAGGGATGAATGTAGCCAAAGTAATAATGCGAAACTGCAATTCTGTATAACATTGGCGATGGATGTTCATTTAGGAAGTTGATCAGCTGTCGCAGCTTCGTCTTAATTGATTCCTCTGGATAAGCGCCTCGATGGATGGCTTTATTGGTGGTAGTTACCACATCGACAGGCTGTTTTCTAAACAGCTCCCCATCTAGCTCGTTTTCCTTTTTAATTTCTTCTTGAACTAAGTGATCATAAATTTCTCGAATATCTTCAATCTTTTCTAATGTTGTTTTTGTTTCGGATAACAGGTTAAAATAGGACTTCATTAAACTAAGATGTCTGATATTCTTTTTTTTGCTGGATTCTTTCCGAACAACAATTTCTATAACGGTTTCCATTTCTTCTTTTGTACTATGGATGCCTTCGATTTCATTCGTACTTAGTAGTTCATCGATTAACTTTGCCTGAATATATTGCTGAATGGCAATGCGAGGAAGACGATGTACAATCGATTGAATCAGTTTACTTTGTTTCATAATTTGCTCATGCAGCAAGTCTAACTCTTGGTGATTTACATAAAAGCATTCAAATTCTTCATTGCTCTTATAAGGCCTAATATGAAACGGGAGCTTAACCGTTCCGTAACTGTTAAAGCGTTTTTCAAATTCGCTAAGATAGTTTTTTTGATCTTTATAATATAATTTTGAAAGTAATTCATACATAAAAGATCACCTCCGTCACAATTATTACCAATAATATAACATCATATTATAAAAAGCACGTTGATTTTTAAATTTGTATGTAATTTTTTTGGTTATATTATAAAAAAATATAGATTTTTTTAAAAATGTTTTTGTTAAAATACTTATCCCCCTGATATTTGGATAGGTGTCATCGTCTGAAAAGAGCGATCGTTTTCCGTTACTAATCAAAGATGATTTATCCGTTCAAGTTCACCCAAATGATGAATATGCCTGTACATATGAAAATGGGGAGTTAGGCAAGATGGAGTGCTGGTATGTCATTGATTGTGAGAAGGATGCGGGGGTTATTTTTGGTCATAACGCGAACACACAAAGAAGATTATCGAAACTCAAAGGAATATGAGCAATCCCTAGCGAAACAATCAATGGGCGCTTTTGGGGTTTTTTAGGAAGGAATTGCAATGGATAAGTATGTGGAAACATACAAATTTTCAGGAAAAATGGGTTGGTGAGGCTAAGGTAAAAAGCGTGTCATTCAAGGGGGCGCCTGCCGATCTCATAAACTTTTTAAGGGCTGAATAGTTACGGTTTTATGTCGAGATTTGTAGAAACAGAGAGTCTCGTTCTCTTTTTTGTTTCTTTATGGGATATCCTCTTTCCTCGCGAAATTTGTCGAAAAATTAAGATTGAGTGATAAAAATGTCTAATATTACAATTATATGGGATCTATGTTCTTTTTTGAGATGAAGAAAATGCTGTTTGTCGCACAGGAACTGTTTAGTGATTGAATTACACGTACCCACAAATATCTCCGGCAAAAACTCTATTTTTGCTCTGCAATTAAAGATGCATTTTTGCTCTACATCTCATTTATCCAGCAAATGTGATACGTCTACACACAATACGACAAATAACAAAGATGAGAATTTTTGTTGCGATTTCAGGCGTGTTGATTAGCCAATAAAAACTAGTTGACATCGCTCTATTCCTAGCTTTTCTGCCGTAGTCGGCAAGCGGTTCGCTTGCCGACTGGGAGTATTAGCATGCCCTCCTCGAACAATGAACGCTTTGCGGGCAAATGACATTTGCTCGCCGGCGTTCTTGTTCGAGGGAAGAGGCAGAAAAGCTTGTGTTCAGCCATATGATTCTATGTTTTTTAGTAAAATAATGGATAATCAACACTCGTGTTGTGATTTAATGTCATATGCCTAAACGTGAGGAATTTTCGTTAGGAGGGATTATCAAATGAAATTTTCGCTTAGGCTGAAGTTTGTTTTATTATTGGTGATTGTTGTGATACTTCCGCTCGCGGCAGTTGGGTTTTTCAATGTAAAATCCATTACAGACGGAATGTATCGATTGACGGTGGCGGATTTAGACTACATGACAAAAATTAAAGCACAAGAGATTTCTCAATGGTTGCAGGATGGTGTGATGACTGAAGAGGAAGAAAAAAGGATTCGCAAAGCTGTTGAAGAAGTCGCTCAGGAATACTATAAGCCGAACGGTATGAAAGGCTATGCGTATATTGTCGATGAAACAGGAACTGTCCGTATCCATCCGAACATAGAAGGACAAAGTTTAGCGAAAGAGCCATTTATGCAGCAAATGTTACGCGAAAAAACAGGATATGTCGAGTACGTGTGGGAAAACGAATTAAAAGTTGCCAGTTTTCGTGAGTTGCCTAACGGCTGGATTTTAGCGATCGGCAGCTATTACGACGATATTATGAAACCGGCATATGAAGTTCGAAAACAAGTAATCATGTTTGTTATTGCCGCTATGTTGTTGGCTTTAGTTATAGGGATGACTTGGTCCTATCGTTTAACCGGGGTTATTCAGCGCATAATAAAAGTCATGAATCGAGTAAAAGATGGAGATTTGACTGTTTCGATTGCGGTGAATCGTGCCGATGAAATTGGGCAGTTGGGACAAATATTTAACAAGATGGTTGAACGTTTATGTGAAGTGATTGATTCATTAAATCGGACTTCTCAGCAATTGGCTATTTCCTCCGAACAGTTTTTTGAAGCATCAACACAAAATATGAAAGCGAGCGAACAAATTGCCGCTTCTGCCGAAAATATCGCATTCGGCTCAAAGGAGCAAGTAAATGAGCTGAACTATATGTTGGAACTCGCTGATCTCGCGGATCAGGAGACGAAGCGAATTTTCAGCCGAGTTAAAGCGGTTGGTGAACTGGAAGACCGGTCGCAACAAGAGGCCGTTCAAGGTAAAAAAGCAGTTGAAGAAGTTGCGCAACAAATGCAAGATATGGTGCAAAAAATCGAAAATACCGCTAAAGCTGTTCAACAGTTAAGCAGCCAATCACAACAAATAGGAAAAATTGTTACATTTATTGAACAAATTAGTGAACAGACTAACTTGCTTGCTCTTAACGCAGCTATTGAGGCGGCGAGAGCCGGTGAACATGGGCGCAGCTTTGCGGTTGTTGCTGAAGAAGTACGAATGCTTGCGGAGCAGGCAGGGCAAGCGACAAAAGAAATTTCGGAGTTTATAAAGCAATTGCGTCATGATATGCGAGAAGTAGCAGAACAGATGAAGCAAAGTGCTGATGTAGTGAAAAAGTCAGAAAATATTGGGAATAAAGCGCAGCAGGCATTTACAGAAATCGTTGCTTCTGTTTCAGAAGTCCATCGTCAATTGCAGAAGGTAGTTCAAGGAACGGGGGAGATTGTCGGCTATACAGAAAATTTAGTGAAGCAATCTAAGTTCGTTTCGCAAGTATCTGAACATGTTTTAAAGGATACGGAAGGCGTAGCCGCAGCTTGTGAAGAGCAAATGGCGATGACGCAGCAAATCAATTCGGCAGCCAAAAGCTTGGCGAAGTTAGCGAAAGAGTTAGAAATGCAGGCAAAAAGTTTTATTACTGTTTCGGCTTGATCCTCTGTGCTTTTGCATTCATTGTCTCGCTTTTGGAATGAAAAAGGATAGGTATGTCGGCTTAAAGGAATCAGAGTGGCATAGCTCTGCTTCCTTTTATTTTTCTTTTAACTCATTTCGCGCGCTGAATCGAAATTGTAAAACGCTTTAATTCAGCGAAAAGAGCTTTTTTAGTATGAGAGGCGCTGCCTGTTTATCCAGAAGCGAGCGGGTGATAGGTGGAGGCGAACGAAAATGGTGTAAACAGTAAAAAATATTAACAAATAGACCCCTTGACGATAGTTAAAAATGCCGATTAAAATATGTGTAATAAATAATTACGTTATATGTAAGAAAATATAACATAAATTTCACACGATATATCACGGCAACGGTACGCTTTATGGGGGTGCGAACATGATAAAGTTAATTCGCTTATCAACGTATAATCAAGTCAAACATCAATTATTAAGGCTTGCTGTCGGGGATTTTAGCATGACATCGTCCGTTTCAGACGTCAATCTTTCTTTGTTTGCTACTTTGAAACGAACAATTCGCAGCTTAAAAACATTAGTCCGGATCGTTGACCGATCATCAAGGGAACTTCATAAAAAAATGGAAGAAGTTAGCTCTCATTCAATGATCGTTGCGGAGCAGGTTGATGGAATTACATCAACTATTAGTGAAATTGCAACAGGTGTGCAAGATTCTGCTGAATATGTTCAACATATGGCGGAACGAATGGCGGAGATTCATCGCTATTTGGAGGAAGTGAGAGATAGCAACAGTACTATCGTGCATTCTTCATTGCACTTTATGGATGGAGTGTCGTCTGGGAAACAGGAAATTTCCTCCGCTATGGAGCAAATGCGTCTCATATCCGATGAAAGTGCGATGTTGCATGAGAAGATGACTAAACTTGATCAAGCACTTGCAAAAATTGTTGACATTACTCACTTCATTGAAGAAATTTCTGACCAAACTCAGCTATTAGCATTGAATGCGAATATTGAAGCAGCCCGTGCAGGAGAACAAGGAAAAGGATTTTCCGTCGTCGCCCAAGAAATATCAAAGCTGGCGCTGCAAACAAAACAAGCAACAGTTAACATCGATGAGCAAGTATTGTCGGTTACTAATAATGCAAAAGATTTAAGAGAACTCATTGATAAGATGCAACAAACGGTTGGCGTGAGCGCCAATACGATGCAATCAGCTGTGAATAAGTACGAAGCGATGGAATCATTTCTGTCCAATACGATAACAAAAATGAAGGAAGTGGACGAACGATTGAATTCGATCACAGCAAGCACTTCATCGATTACTGATTCGGTCAATCATACGTCTGCAATGATCCAGCAAGTAGCTGCCGGGAGTGAAGAAGTATTAGCTTCTGCAGAAGTTCAGCAGCAAAATATTATGAAAATTAACGAGTCCATTCAAATAGCAACGCTTAATAGCCTTTCTTTGCGGTCTGTTGTATCGCAATTCAAATTGCCTTCAGCAAAGGAGTTGCATCCGTTACAAAAGGAGATCGATCAATGGGTAGAATGCGCTCTTGGAGTTCGCGCCATCATGGTTTCGATGATTGACTGCCGGGATATGGAAAAAATTAAGTTTTGGCATAAGAAAAAGGAAGCACAAGAACGGCAGCTGGAAATGTGTTTTCAACAGCTTGAGCGAAATATTAGAAGCGAACGGGATCATCATTATTTTAAAGAATTACGGGCTGCTTGGCAGGAGTTTGACATGGTCAAAAACCAAAACGCAAAATGGATGCTTGAAGGGGAATATGAGAAAGCGAGAGAAGCGTTGGTCAATCGCGGGCGGGAACGTTTCAAACGGGCGGTTGATTTAGCTAATGAATGGATGGAAATGGAGTGAAGCGTTTTATCTAGACTTTAAATAAGGAGTATAAAAATGGAAATTTGTTTTTTCTCTTTATTTCATCGGCAAATGATAAAACAGGAAAGAGAATTATTACGGCTGTTCCATGAATTATCAGAAACAAAAAACGGGCTTCATAACCAAATTATTGCCAATCAAAAATTAGTTGAAAGCATTGTCATATCATTAAACAATGCACTCGAAGCAAAAGATCCGTACACTTTAGGACACTCGCAACGCGTTAGCCGCTTAGCGGCAGCAACAGCAAAACGAATGGGATTGTCTTCGCGGGAGTGCGAACAAATTCGCTTGGCAGGCCTATTTCATGATATCGGGAAAATCGGCATTAGAGATTCGATTTTGCTGAAAAACGGCCCGTTATCACAAGAAGAATTTGAAGAAATTAAAATGCATCCTATCTATTCTGTCAAAATTTTAGAGCCTGTCGATCCGTTTGAAAAAGTGTTGAAAAGCGTGCTGCACCATCATGAAAACTGGGATGGAACCGGTTATCCAGCAGGATTGAAGGGGGAAGATATTCCTCTTGGTGCAAGCATTATTCATGTAGTCGACTCTTTTGACGCCATGACATCGAGCCGCTGTTACCGTTCTCCGCTGAGCCAGACGGCTGCCATTAAAGAGCTGCAAGAGAAAAGTGGGCAATTGTATCATCCTGATGTGGTCAAATACTTTATAAAACTATATCAAGCATGTCAGAAATGAAGAATCGCTTTTTATTACGGGCCGTATCTCTTTTTAATATTTTACCGATTTGAAAGGGGTGTAAAAAAATGAGAAGGTTTTTTGCTCCTGCTTTATTTGTCATGAACCGTTTAACGTATTCGCGAAAATTGATTTTAATTGGCTTGTTGTTTACGATTCCGATGGTAGTTATGATGTATATGCTTATTGCAGAAATGAATAAAGAAATCGATTTTGCTGAAAAAGAACAAATCGGCGTAAAATACGTTAAGTCTGTAAAAGGATTTTTAGCAGACGTTCAAAAACATCGAGGAATGGCAAATACGTTTTTAATGGGGGATGAATCTTTCAAAGAAAGGATGATTGCCCAGCAATCCCAAATTGAAAAGCAAATTGAACGCATAGATCAACTCGATCAACAATACGGTTCAACGTTAAAAACGACTAACCGATGGAATTCATTGAAGAAACAATGGAAATATTTAAAGGATAATGTATTCTATCTCACTGCTGAAACGAGTTTTGCTGTACATACAGAAATTGCGCAAAATACATTGTCCCTCGTTACTCATATCGCCAACACTTCCAATCTAATATTAGACCCCGAATTAGACAGCTATTACGTTATGGACTCCATTACTGACAAACTTCCGTTACTAGCAGAACATCTTGGAAAAGCAAGAGCGATCGGAGCAGGTGCTGCAGCAAGGAAAACGTTGCTCGATAGCGAGAAAGAGAGTTTAACTGAATTATCTATCCAAATAAAAGCCGCGTTTAAAGACGCTAATGATGGAATCGCGGTTGCCATTAGCAAAAATGCTAGCATTGAAACAATGGTAAAACGAGATTTAAAGAATTTTAACGACAATGTGAACCGATTTTTAGAAATATTAAATACGCGCCTTATTAGCTCTAAAAACATTAATGTCGACCCTTCTTATTATTTTTCAGAAGCAACAAAAACGATAGACGCCGCTTTTCGATTATATGATACTGAAGCCCGTGTTTTAGATAAGTTGCTGCAGCAACGAGTAGATGATTACTCTGGAAAAAAGCAGCTAAGCTTGGCGATCGTGTTTATAGTGGCTGTAGTGCTTTTGTATCTTTTTATTGCGCTATATTTGTCAGTAATAAACGCCGTTTCCAGATTGGAATATTCTGCAATGCTTTTGGAAAACGGCGATTTAACAATTCGAGTCCATCTCTCCACAAAAGATGAGTTAAAACGAATAGGAAACTCTTTTAACAAAATGGCTGAATCGTTTCGAAACATGGTGGCGGCAAATATTCAGCTAGCGCAGCAAATAGCGGCATCATCTACAGAATTAGCGGAGGTTGCTGATCAGTCTGCACGGGTGATGGAGCAAATTGCGACGATGAATCAAGAAGTAGCTAGCGGAGCGGATCATCAGAAGCGAAACGCGGCAGAAAGCGTCAGCGAGATGGAAGAGATGATTGAAAATATTAAGGGAATTTCTGAATCTTCCAAAGAAATGTTTAATTTAGCAAGCAAAATGCTTCAGCAGGCGGAACGAGGAAATGAAACGATGCAGATCGGGGTACATCATATTCATAAGCTAAGCCGCTCTGCCAATGACGTTTATTTTGCGATCGAGCAATTGAAGGAACGATCACAAGAAATCGGTAAAATAGCTACAATGATTACTACGCTCTCCTCACAAACGAACATCCTTGCTTTGAACGCGGCTATCGAAGCAGCACGGGCCGGCGAACATGGGAAGGGATTTGCTGTCGTGGCTGAAGAAGTGAAGCATCTTGCTGAACAATCGAGGGAGGCGGCGACCCAGATTTACGACATGATCGAAGAAGTACAATCCTCTGTGTCCAATGCAGCAACAGTAATGAATACAAGCATGCAAGAATTAGAAACAGGAACTCGTACAATTCAAGAAGCGGGCGAGGCATTCAAAACGATTTTGTATGCTAGCCGCAATGTAACCGATCTCATTCAGAAAGTTTCTGAAGCATCTGTACAGTTGTCGGCCGGTACAGAGGAAGTAACTGCTTCTATAGAGAGAATGGCTCAAATCGCCAACACATCAGCATCGATTGCTCAACACGTGGCAGCAGCTTCAGAAGAGCAATTAGGGTCAACGGAAGAGCTTTCAACATCGATTCATTCTTTAAGTGAAATGGCCCAGCAGTTACAGGCACTTGCAGCTCGATTTAAAGTATTTTGATTCGTGCTTATGTATAGGGCTCGGTGCCTGTCACGCCCCGAAGTTTGTCGAAGATTGATAGAGACAGAGAGTCATAGCTTGGCTTTCTGTTTCTTTGCGTTGGTGCCTGTTTTGTTCTAAAAAATCCCTCTGAACATGCAGGAGTCTGGCTATTTTTGTCGAAGAAATATAAGATGGGACGAGCGAGGCGGATATGGGTGCCGCATTTGTTTTACCATATTGTGTGCCGTGGAAACCGGCGTGATTCGCTGTTTAAAGAAGCGAATGATTTCTGCGCGTTTTTGCATATCCTCGAACAGCTTCATGAAAAAATACCTTTTGAAATCGCTGCGTATTGCTTCATGACGAATCATTTCCATTTGCAGCTCCGTTCGCAACAGGAATCCATTTCTAAAGTGATGGCACTTATCAATAAACGATACGCCAACTATTACAATACACGTTGCGGTTTAACCGGGCATGTGTTTGAAAAGCGTTACTTCAGTAAAATCATTGACGATGATACAGGCATGTTGGAAGTAAGACGCTATTTCCACCTCATTACCTTCATTTATGAACATCGACGCACTCCTTCATTACTTTTCCGAAACGATTGTTGAGAAAAAGAAAAAAATATGTGCAGTTTGTAAAAGCAGATGTTGTGCCGAACTACATCATCAGCGATATTGTATATGTAGCCCAAAACAAATCAAAGCATATCGCCATCGCGTATCAGGACCGATTTACGATCGCATCGATTTATTGTTATCGTTAGAAGCGGTTGATTTGATTCAGACGTCGAAACAAGTAGAGTGTTCGGAAACGATTCGCAGTCGGGTGGAAGCAGCGCGTTTCAAGCAATACGAGCGGTATGGGGAAGAAATAACAAACGGTCGTGTGGCAATTGACGCACTGCTTGCGAAAAGTCCGCTGACGAAAGGTCAGCGACTGCTTCAGCATTGGTCGGCTACATACGACTGGAGCAATCGTGTTCAAACAAAAATCATTCGCCTCGCCCGAACAATTGCCGACCTAGCAGAAACTGACGACATCACAGATGAAGCATTATGGAAGGCGATGGCGTTTCGGAGAATAAGAGAAGGACGTCAAGAAAAAAATGCGAAGGGGGAACGTTGATTGGAGAGCGGTGCCAGAGAGAATCGGGAGAAGTTTGTTTCTTTCAATGCCTGTGCACTCCTCGAAATTTGTTTTTCTCTTTGTCTGCGTTTTTTATTTGGCAATAGAGGGCTAGTGCCTCTATTTTGCTCAGCCAAAAGGATTGAAAAAACATGAGGAAGTGGTTAAAATACCGTTTTTTAAGGAAAAAATACGTTTGAAAAGGAACTTTTTAATCATTTTTCGTATAAAATAATCATACATTCCGCTTTTTGAGGAAAATATATAGAAAATCCATTCATTCTTATCTTATAATTTATGATAGATGGAGGTGAAATGTATGGTAAATACGAACAAAATTGTAGGTCAGAATGTCAAAAAATATATAGAAAGTAAAGGGATTAAACATTCATGGGTGATGGAACGCACTGGTATTAAGAAGACCGCTTATTATAATTTCTTAAATGGTGAAGGAAATGTGGAGGAGTATGTCGCAAAAATCAATAAGCTATTCCGTATTAAAGATCCGTTCTTTTTTTACAAGGAAGATATGGAATTTAAAGAAAAAACGTTTGACCGTAATAGGTCTGATTCCTTTATGAATTATGTGGCACTTTCGTTTCACGGTACAGTGGACGAAGAATTAAAAAAAGGTATGCATCTTTTTAGAGAATTTGTTGAACTGATCGATGTTTTAAAATCAGTCACAAATTCGGAAAATCCAAGGGGGGAGTCCATTGATTACAAAAGATAATCTTGAAATGATTGTAGAGCATAACAAAACACATTTGCCGAAAATTAGAAAAGCCATAGACCGTATTTACTCCCTCGGAGATCCCCTTGCTCATGTAAAGCCGCTTGATTTTATAAAAACCTATCTTTACGAGCATGCAAATGTATTGCAGTTTCCGATTCAAAATCCTGACTATGGTGGGCTTGTATATTACTATAACGGTGATTATTATGTCCATATTAATACCGCACAGCCGAGAATATATGAAAATTTCATGTGGGCGCACGAGTTTTATCATTTCTTTTTTGACAGAGATAAAATTAAAAACCCTGACCAAAATTTTATCATGATTGATCATATTTATGATGAAAAGGAGAGGCTTCCTAATCTCTTCTCCTCCGAATTTTTAATTAATGACTTTGTGTTAGAAAGAAGCTTTCAATTTTTAGAAACTGCTCACATGAAACAATCTCTTCCGGGAAAAATTATGCGATTAATCAGTATCTTCCAGATCCCGTATAAAGCGTTAGTTGTGAAACTGGTCCAAAACAAATTGATCACAATTAATGAAGCGAAAAGTGCATTGGACTATGATTATAGAAATCGTATTCCTCATGATGTAGACAAATCATTTTTTGAGCCTAGTTATACGATAAACATCAGCGGGTTTGATGAATGGTATGAAAAAGCGAAAGGATTGATGTATGAGGAGGATCTTGAATCGATTAAAAAATCTTTTGATAAGCTATATGAACAAGTGTTGGCGTCAGTGCGTGATCAAAGGGGGACTAAAGGATGAAGGTCCTCGATTCTCCTGTTTTAGAATCGGTTCGTCCGTTCATTTCAGATAATACGGAGCAATTGTACCAGTCGCTAAACGAACACCAAGCATTTTATATGTTAGATAATATGATTTTAACGAAATTAAGAAAACAACTATCAAATTTGCCGCGTTTGTTGCAGGCCTTTAATCAGTCTCCGATTTTTCTTATTCCGGATGTAGTATTAGAAGAGTCTTGTAGGAATATACTCACAAAGGAACGGTATCATGATTATTACTTTGAGCTTTTCAAACAATTATCGGCGAAGAAACATGTATACGTTATATCGATGGAAACTATTTATCAATTATTGGAAAAAGGAATAGCGAAAAAGCAGTACATATTTGATGCGATGAAACAACTAGCTTTGGAAGCTTTCAGAGTAAATAGAGATATTATTAACAATTTGGAACGATGTGAATTGTCCTCTTTGTTGGATCTTCCGAAATTGAGACAAATCATTTGGCATAACGGAAATAATGCAGGAGAGCGCTTTATTTGCTTTTTCTCATTATTGCTTGTTCATCAGTACTACGGTCCTGCCTATATATGTAGTGATGACGGCAAAGGTGTATATACGATGTATAGTACTTTCGTAAATAACGAAAGTTTGTTTCGGATAGTAGGTGTCGATGATTTTTTGGTGTTTAAAGAGCAATACATCCTGCTATCTTATGACTGTATTCTACAGTTATCCATTAAGAATACGGGATTAAGTTCAAAAGAAATCTATGATTTCGTGCAAAGCAGCGGTCGAAACGAGTCAAGGAAGGTCGTTTATTCGTTGGAAGGACAGTCATTCCATACAGAAATTAAAAATGCAAATTTAGCAAAATGGATAGAAGAAGGGAAAATAGAGATTTCCTTTTAGGGATGCGTGACTGTCACCACCTGAAGATTGTCGAGATTTGTAGAATAAGAGAAAGGAGAGTTTGTCACTGTCGGAAGTGGCTGACTCTCTTTTTTTGATTGTATAGAATTGCAATGGAAAAATGCTGGAATAAGCAGGGTGGGCGGTTGGTCACTTTCTGATGGAGGGGGAGATGGAAGCGAGACGATCATTACATTCTGTCACTCCCCGCATGCTTATGGAACGCCACAGGAATTTTGGACTGTTCGCCACTCCTCATAAAACGATGTTTAAACGGTTGAAATAACACAATAACCGCCATAATGATCGGCGGTTATTGTTGTTGTTGGCGTTCTTTTATTTTTTTTGCCATTTGTTCAAGCAGTTTTTCCCACGGTGTTTGTTTTTTCGCTGCCGCTGTCTTTTTTTTCATCGTTTCCCTCCTGCGATAGTTGGTAATGCGAGCAATTCACGCAACTGTTCGTTGGACAGCTCCGTAATCCATGCTTCGCTTTGCATAATGTCTTCGTTCAACGTCTGTTTTTTCTCTAGCATGTCATCAATTTTTTCCTCAATGGTTCCAGTTGTAATCAGTTTATGCACATGAACAAATTTGCTTTGGCCGATCCGGTAGACGCGGTCGGTTGCTTGATTTTCGACAGCTGGATTCCACCAGCGGTCAAAATGGATGACATGGTTGGCCGCCGTTAAGTTCAGTCCGGTACCACCAGCCTTTAACGATAAAAGGAAAATATGAAATTGCCCGGCTTGGAATTGTTCAATCATTCGATCGCGGTCGCTTTTTGGCACGCTGCCGTTTAAAAAGGCGATCGGTTCGCCAAAATGGGTGGAAAGAAGCTGCTGGATCATTTCGCCCATTTGAATGTACTGCGTAAAAATGAGGCAGCTTTCCCCGTTCGTGCGAATTTGTTCGACAAGCTCAAGCAGTTTTTCTAATTTGTGCGAGCGTTCGAGCACGCGCGTTGGTTTCTTTTCTTTTAAATAAAGCGCAGGGTGATTGCATAGCTGTTTTAAATGGTTTAACATTTGCAAAATGATTCCATGACGAGCAAATCCTTCTGTTTGTTCCAGCTTTTCAAGCGATTGTTGAACAATTTGCTCATATAGTGACGCCTGTTCAACGGTGAGGGGACAATATTCTTTTTGTTCGAGCTTATCCGGCAAGTCGAGTGCAATGCGTTCATCTGTTTTCGTACGCCGCAGCAGAAACGGCCGAATGAGCTTTTGCAGCATCGCTGTTGCTTCACTGTCGCGCTCTTTTTCAATCGCTGTCGCAAACCGGCGTTGAAATTCAGCTTGTGTGCCTAAATAGCCTGGATTGAGAAAATGGAAAATGCTCCACAGTTCGTTTAAACGATTTTCGATCGGCGTGCCGGTTAAGGCGATTTTATGTCCGCCGGTGAGTTTGCGAACAGCGCGCGCTTGTTTCGTTTGTGCATTTTTAATGTTTTGTGCTTCGTCTAGAACAATCGCATGCCACCGTAGTTGTGCCAGTTCTTCAACGTCTAAATGCGTCAAGCTGTACGATGTGATGACAAGATCGGCGCTTTTCGCTTTGTCGGCAAAGTCGTCTCCTTTGGCGCGGGTTGGCCCGTGATGAATGTAGACGCGAAGCGACGGAACGAAATGGGCGCATTCTTTTTGCCAGTTGCCGATGACGCTTGTCGGACAAATGAGAAGTGCGGGCTTGTCCGGTTTTTCTGTTTCGCTTACATGTGCAAAATAGGCGAGTGTTTGCACCGTTTTCCCAAGTCCCATATCGTCCGCTAAACAAGCGCCAAAGCCGAAACGGCGCAAAAAGACGAGCCAATCGACGCCGCGCTGCTGGTATGGCCGGAGCGTCCCGTGAAACGACGGCGGCACAGGAACAGATGGAATGCGCTCAACGTTTGTAAGTTGTTTGATGAGCGAGGCGAAGCTGCGGTTTAGCTCGATTGCGATCGTTTCTTCTTCTTTGTCATATATTTGTCCAGCTTGTTTATCTTCATGCAACAGTGCCTGCTCGAGCACATCGCGCAGCGGCAACCCTTCTTTTTTCGCTTTTTTCATAAGCGTTTGCACGCGCTGGATGAGCGCTGGATCAAGCTGAATCCATTGATCGCGAATGCGCACAAGCCGCCGCTTTTGTTTCACAAGCTCAGCGAACTGTTCTTCCGTTAGCTCGATGCCGTTTGTCGCGATGCGCCAGTCGAAATCGACGAGCGCATCCAAGCCGAAGGTCGATGAAGGTGCGGACGATTTGATGCGCGCTTTCACGGTGAGGCGCGTCTGTTTGACGAGTTCCCACCATGACGGCAATAACACACGCACACCTGCTTCTGTCAGTTCTGCGCTTGCTTCTGATAAAAAGCGCCATGCTTCTTCTTCCGTAAGCGATGTACGCAGTTGCTCTCCATCGGCAAGCCACGGTATGATTTGCCGCCAGAGCCGTTGTGCCCGTGCGATATGCTGGGTGTGCTTCTGCCATGCTTTCGGCAATGCGGTTTGTTCGTTCCAAGCGATCAAATCGGATTCATCGACCGGTATAAGCACCGTTTCGAGCGGCCAGTTGTTGCTGTTTTCGTTTGGTTCTGCTAAACGCAAGGCGACGACAAACGGCGGCTGGTCTTGTCCCCAGCCAATTTCCGCTAGCCAGTCGTGCTCGTCGATCATCCAAGGCGGAGCCTCGCTTGTTAAAAGCGGATACATTTCGATTATTTCTGCCCATATAGCTTCCAGCCCTCGGTCGCGTTTGATCCAGTCGTTAATGGCGTACGACCGCCATCGTTTTACAAACCGATCGTCGTCATCATTTGTTCCTTTCCAAGCGATCGCGCCTTGTTTCCATGCGATGAAATCGGGCATAAACCGTTTCTGTTCGATGTCAGCAACAATTTGCTTCGCCCATTGGCGAAATTGCTCGGACTGTTCATCCCATTGGATGGTCGCGAATTGATTTTGCGGGGTGAGCGCGAAAAACGCGAGCGCTTCCCACGGGGAAAGCAACACGCCTTTTGTTCCGTCGATCGTTTCCAACGTCAAAAACGTCCCATAAAAGCTTTCTTCATGCCAAGCGAATACGGTTGCTGCCCATTCCTCGATGTTCATGTTACGATCGTTGTTATAGATAAAAAAGCTTTTTTCTTGTTCGAGCCAAAGACTGTTGATCGCAATCGACTTCATCATAGCAAATTCCCTTTCTTTAATTCTTCTTGAAATGCGCGCAATCGCTTCGTTTGGTCGAGCAATTTCTCCATATATGTTTCCCATCGGTCGGTTCGTTTTAACATGTTGTAATGGATGCGCAGCCGTTTTAAAAATTGGACAGCTACTTGGTAACTGTCTCTATTTTTCTGATTAATAAGCCATTGAATGGCTTGGTGATACAAAGGAAGTACAATCGACCGGTCTTTTCTTTCGATTTCTCTCATATCGGAAGGATTGATATTTTCAGCCGTCATGCCTATGATCATATATAAATCGACAACGGTTCGGTATTTTTCTTTGGAAAATAACCAATTCAAATATTCTTCTAGGCTGTACGGCAACAAGCTTTGCAATAGCGGTTCGTAATAGGAAAAATCTTTGCTTAAACCAGCATATTTTTTGTACGTATGCTCAATTTTTTCTACTAACCAATGCCGCTCATGCATTGGCATTGCGAAAACGTATCGGGACGAATGTTCCGTAAGTTTTTCGACCCAAAAGGTGGCGCGTTGTTTTTCTTTTTTCTCAATTAAGAAATCAAGCCAGCTTACTATATATTGAATAGCCGCATGTGGATACCGGTCGATCAGTGTATACGCCTGTTCATCATCTTTTAATAAAAAGGATAAGTGGGATGAGGCGTATAGCCATTGTTCGTCAGATGGCGACGCTTCTAATTGTTTCATTGTATATTGGCGCTCTGCGGCTCTCCATTCCTCTTTTTCAAAAAGAAATTCCCATATTACATCATATATTGTTTGTGCAACTCTTTTTAATGAACCGTCGACTAGCAATAGCTGGCGAACGTATGGGATTGTTTGGACTAGAAGCGGCTCCTCTGATTTTTTTGCCTTTTTCTTGACGATATCGCCAAGTTTTCGATGAAATATTGTGATGAAATCTTGTACGATTTGTTGCCAAAATGCTTTTGCGTAATGCGGGTGTATCGGATTTTGGTTTTGTTTATATAAATGTTCAAGTTTGAATAGGTGAATAAGCGTAAAAAGCGCCGCATGAAAATGATATAAGCGATCCGTAAACGTCGCTGACGGCGTGGAACGAACGAGTGGTTGAAAAAAACCATGAACTAGTTCGTGAGGAAGCTCCATCTCTTTCATTCTTTTTCGGCGTTGCCGAAATTCATCATATTTTTGTTCAAACTGTTTCCACCACGTTTGGATAAGATCATCGCCTGTTTCTGATTCACTGACCAATTCGAGCTGCTCTGTATGAGTGATTTTTTCTAGATGTGATGTTCCTTTCCATTTGTGAATGAGCTCGCCGACATATTTTGTTTGGTTGTATACGTAAAAAAACATCGCGATAACATGTTCGCAAATATTTTCTTTTTCACAGCTGCACGTATGTTCACGTATGGCAGCTAGATTCATAACAGGTTCGTAAGTAATGCGCCGGTCAGACACTTTTCCTTTAATTGTATAGTCTTTTATGATCGATACGTTATATACATGTCCGTTTCGGTATAATTGCAGCGCCCGTTTAACCGTTTTTTCATGTTGCGAAAACGGCATGAGCGACATGAGCTGTTTAGCGGCAGCAATCACTACTTCTGGCGACAAAGTTGCTTGCAGCAAAGCCGGATCACCTCCCTCTTTTTTCATTGTAGCATGAGCTTGTTAGATTCACAAATGGAGGGGGCATCGATTAAGAACGTGCAAATTTTCCGCGGATAAGGCGCTTCAACTTTATTTGCGAAAAGATGAGCATGAGAGGATCAAATGCTTTTTTTGCCAACTTGTGAGCATAGCTAAGCTGTTCTTTTGCTATATAAATACAACTGGGAGGTTTAACTTATGGCGGACGAAAAAGTAGGCTCCCTATTTTTTCGACTGTTGGAGGCAAGTTGAGCGTAGCCGACTACGGCAGAAAAACTAGGAATAGAGCGATGTCAACTGGTTTTTAATGGTTAATCAACACGCCTGATAAAACTTAACAAACATTTACAAACTATTTACGATTCGCTCATATCGGAATGGTATAATGTACAACACACGAATTGTTTCGTTTTTTGAAAGGAGCCTTAAAGTATGGCAGATCAATTAACTTCGATGATGTTGCTTGCGGATAGTTTGAATCGTGAAAGTTTGACCGAAAAAGTGGCTCACTATATGAACGAACATCCTGTCGGACTGCTGTATTTTGATATTCAACAGTTTGGTGAAATCGAACAAAAGTATGGACAGATGGCGTGCCAACAGCTTTTAGAAGCGTGGAAACAGCTCATTGTCGAAGCAGAACGGTCTGGAACGTTTGGAGTATTTGCCTATCGGATGTTTGGAGATGATGTATTGATATTCGTTCGCATGGAACGAGAGGCAGGGAAAACCGTTTTGCTCCGTCTCGCTTGTGAGATGTGCATGGGCTTTCAAAAGCAATTGAATGATTCCGTTGATTTAAATAAGCCGGTTGAATTTCATATCGGAACGGCACTTCTTGTCCCTAGCGGCGGAAGAACGGTGGAGAACTTGTTGTATGTTGCAATTAAAGAAGCGATTGGCGAAGCAAAAAGTAAAGCGGATTCGGAATATAGACGCTTGCAAGCGGAATTTTACGATATTCTTGCCGAACCTAAGATAACGGCGCATTATCAGCCGATCGTTTCGCTTTCTAGCGGAACGATTTACGGGTACGAAGCGTTAGCGCGCGGACCGCAAACGAGTTATTTTGCGACGCCGGATCGTTTGTGGGAGTTTGCGGAAAAAGAGCATAAGCTGTATGCGCTTGAAAAAGTTGCACGGCAGCGGGCGATTGAAGGATTTTCACCCGATGATCTGAACTGGAAATTGTTTATTAATCTGAACGCGAATGTCATTCACGATCCGCAGTTTACGCCAGGACAGACGTTGGCGCTTCTTGAAAAAAGAGGCTTAACGCCGCAACATGTCGTATTTGAGATTACCGAACGCCAGTCGATTGATGATTACGCTTCTTTTACGAAAGTGCTAGATCATTACCGCAACCAAGGATATCGAATCGCGATCGATGATGCGGGGGCGGGCTATTCTTCGCTGCAAGCCATTGCCGAACTGCGTCCGGATTATATCAAAATTGACCGTTCCATTATTCACGGGATTGATCGGGACAACATAAAGGCGATTTTGTTGGAAACGCTTGCTATTTTTGCACAGAAAATCGGCTGCCAGCTCATTGCGGAAGGAATTGAAACATTTGAAGAATTGAACGTCGTCAGCCAGCTTGATGTTCCGTTCGGCCAAGGGTATTTGTTCGCCCGTCCTCATCCGAACTTGCCGCCTGTTTCTAAGGAGGTCATTGCGGTGATGCGTTAAAGAGGGGCAAAGAGAAGCTCCTCTTTCGCTAGAAGAAATGATGGCTCGCTAGCGAGCGGTAAGGATCTGTTAGAAGTTCTGACAAGGACTATTATGAAATTTTGTTTCTTTGTTGATTTTTTCTTAATTTTTGTTTCATCATCTTTTTAGTACATCATTAAGGAATCCACAAGTTTTTCGCGATGTTAGGATTGGCGCTTTATTTCTCGAAAACCTGTCATGAAGCATCTCGTTCATATCGTCGCTGCGCTGACAACGAAAGGTTTTTCTGGAACATTGACCAATCGCCATCATGGGAGCTTTCATCCGAACCATCGCACCACACTAAGCCATTTTTTCACAAACATCCCTTGGGATGAAGAAACGTTGCTTCGCAAACTCCAGCAGTGGATGCTTCATCGTGTTGAACGCATCGTCAAACAGGAGAATCAACCCCTTTTTGTTTCGATCGATGATACGATTTGCCAAAAAACCAAGCCTTCGTCACAGGCAACGCACGCCATTCAAGGGTGTGATTGTCATTATTCCCACACAGACAAAAAGTCCATTTCGGAACATTCTCTCGTTTGGCACATGGTTCATACGATGCCCCAAGCGTTTCCGTTTGCTTTTCGCCTCTACAACAAGGCAGCTAGGAAAAGCAAGGGGGAACTTGCGATCGAGATGCTTTCTTCTTTGGATGTACGCCGTCCGATGAATTCGTGGCATCCATCGCAAGCGCTCGTGGAAGCTTGTCTGAAAAACTCTCTTTTTACATAGTAATTATTGTTATGAAAATTGCTCAACTACAGTAAAAAATACAGAATCGTATGGCTGAACCAAGCCTTTCTGCCACGTCCCTCGAACAAGAACGCCAGCGGGCAAATGAATTTGCTTGCAACGTATTCATTGTTCGAGGAGGGCATGCTAAACGCATGCCGACTACGGCAGAAAAGCTAGGAATAGAGCTATCTCAACTAGTTTTTATTGGTGAATCAACACGCCTGTTCCATTTATATAGTTACGTAGGCTTTGATCTAGGTTAAATGATAAATTTGTTTCAAACAAGTGTTCTGATCATGCAATGCTAGCGCTGCTCTATGAAAGGAGTTTTTCCAATGAGTAAAAAAATATTCAAGAACAGCCTATTTGTAAAAATCTTTTCAATATGTCTTATATGCATGTTAGTTCCGATGCTGATTAACTTATTTTATACGACATATTCCTCATCCCGCGCCTTAGAAAGCGAAGCCAGCAGTTCATTATCAAGAATTGCGCTTGAAAAGAAGAAACAAGTTGATTTTGTATTCGATTCACAATTTCAAATATCCAATTCAATGGTCAATGAACTGTTTATGCGCGATTTTTTTCAAGAAGTTGCCAAAACAAATAAGATAGACCGTTTAAAACTAAATGAGATTTCGGAAAATTTGCAACAAAGATTAATCAACTCGAACGGACTATACGAAAATATATTTTTTTCTTATGATAATAAAGTTTTGGTGGATGGAGTTGGGGGGGAATCAGTAGGCCACGTATTTGATAAAAAATCGGAAGCTTACTATTATGAGCAATTAAAAAATCCAGGGATATCTACAAGTGATTACATGTATTCTCCTACAACGAAAAGACCGATTATCGCAGTCGCCAACTCCATTTTAGATGATGCTACGAAAAAAGTGCTTTCGGTTCTCGTCATCGCTGTGGACATCAACAAATTGACAAGAGAACTGGTCAAGGGAAGCTCAGGGCAAAATGTAAACACAATGATTACTGATCCACAGGGGCTTGTTATTGCATCAAGTAAAGCTGGTCAAGCCCTTCATATAAATTTTAGCACACAGGATGGAATCAAAGATTTTTATAGTAAAATGAAAAAACATAAATCAGGAGAAGGGTACTTCACGTTAAATGGTGTCAAAAACATTGCATCGTATGTAAAACATGAAAAGTATGGATTTTATATTTTATCTTACATGCCAGTGGAACATTATATGGAAAAAGTAGATGAACTGAAATTCGGAATCGTGAAAGTTATTTTGTTGAGTGTAGCCATAACGATTATTGTCGTTTTGCTTGTTGTTTTGTCGATCGTTCGGCCGATCAAGTTAGTCTCGAAAACAGCGCAACAAATTGCCCGTGGAGATCTAACCGCTGAACCGATAAATATTAAAAACAATGATGAAATAGGAGAATTGGCAAAATCATTTAATACAATGCTTGTCAATCTGCGAGATATGGTAGCGCAGTTAAATGTGACTTCCGAAAAAGTTGCGGCAACAGCGGAAGAATTTTCTGCGACAGCTGAACAGTCATCAAAAATAAGCAGCCAAGTGGCAGAAGCAATCCAGCAAGTTGCTACTGGGGCAGATGATCAATTTCGCAGCGCTTCCCATATTTCGAGCATGGCAAGGGAAGTTACTGAAGGAGTAGGACAAGTATCGGAAAATACGAAAAAGGTGGCGGCTTTTGCTGCGCAAACGACGGAAAAGGCGAATACAGGAGCAAAGATCATCTATTCTTCTATTTCTGAAATAGGAGCAATGAATGAAAATATTCACCATGTCGCTGAGAAAATCAAACATCTTGGAGAGCGATCGAAAGAAATTGAAAAGATTATTGAAGTCATTACACAAATTTCTGAACAAACGAATCTGCTTGCTTTAAATGCGGCAATCGAAGCTGCAAGAGCAGGAGAACATGGGCGCGGTTTTGCGGTTGTTTCTGACGAAGTTCGGAAGTTGGCAGAACAAACGAAAATGTCATCGGACCAAATTAAAGAATTGATCAACGTGATTTTAGAGGAAACAGAGGAAACGGTTCATTTGATGGACAATACGGTGAAACAGTCGGTAAAAGGGATTAAAGCGGTTGAGTCCGTTGAACAAACCTTTAATGAAATACAAGATTCCATTAATGAGGTAACAGGGCAAATTCAAGAGGTATCTTCGGCTACAAAACAAATGAGCGCGGCGATTGCACAGGTTTCTTCCAATATAAATCAAATAACGCGCGTTGCGACCGAAATTGCCTCGCAATCGCAACAAGTGTCTGCGGCTACAGAAGAGCAGTTAGCTTCATCAGAGGAAATGGCTGCTTCTTCTGCTTCGATGGCGAAAATGGCAGAAGAGTTACAAGAGCTAATCAAAAAATTTAAAATTTAGTTGGAAAATTACGCAAGTGTAAAACTGGTTTTTATTGGTTAATCAATACACCTGATTATATAATGTTTATAATTATATAAATACAACTGGAAAGTTAACTTATGACTAACGAAAAAGCAGACTTCCTATTTTTTCGACTGACGAGGCTGACCCAAAAGTCCGCTTTTTAGCGGACTTTTGGGTCAGCCTCCCCTTTTTGTTATGAATGCGACATGTAAAATTTTTTCATAAAATAGATGTGCAATCGCTAAGGATGGCCGATGGAATGCAGAGAGGCGGTGTATTGATACACTTTTTACCGCAAGTTCCGGCAGCAATTTGTACTATTCTAGCAGCGGTTATGCGTTAAGATACGATCAGAAGCAATTGAAAAGGCTTACAACAGTTGGAGGAGGAGAGGATGAGATGAAGCTTGTAGCAATTACGTCGTGTCCGAATGGAATCGCGCATACGTATATGGCCGCGGAGAAATTGGCAAAAGCAGCAGAAAAAAAGGGACATGAAATGAAAGTAGAAACGCAAGGATCGATTGGCGTAGAAAACGAACTTACGCCGGAAGATATCGAAAATGCGGATGGTGTGATCATTGCTGCCGATAAGCAAGTAGATAAAAGCCGCTTTCATGGGAAACGTGTTCTCGAAGTATCCGTGACAGATGGGATTCGGCGTCCAGAAGAGTTGATTGCGCAGTTTGAGCGAAACGAAGTTCCAGTATATGCGGAACAAGTTGCTTCTGCTAAACTAAAAAGTATTACGGAAGTGAAAAAAGAACGAAGTCAAAAACAAAATCCGATTTACCGCAATTTGATGAATGGTGTTTCGTACATGATTCCATTCGTCGTGATCGGCGGGTTGTTGATCGCTCTTTCATTGGCGATTGGCGGTGAGCCGACCGAAAAAGGGTTGGTCATTCCACAAGGATCTATTTGGAATAATATTTTAAATGTCGGAGTCGCAAGCTTTACGTTTATGGTTCCGATTTTATCGGGGTTTATTGCGGTGAGCATTGCCGATCGTCCTGGTCTTGCGCCTGGTATGGTTGGTGGCTATATTGCGGCAAATGGAAGCTTTTACGGTAGCCAAGCAGGTGCTGGATTTATTGGTGGAATTATTGCCGGATTTTTGGCTGGTTATATTGTCAAAGCGATTAAACGTATTCGCGTCCCGCAAATGATTCAGCCGGTTATGCCGATTTTGATTATTCCGTTATGCTCATCCCTTTTAGTGGCGGCGATCTTTATTTTCGTGCTTGGTCAGCCGATTGCCGGAATTATGGAAGGGTTAACGTCATGGCTTAACGGTATGCAAGGCGCAAGTAAAGTGGTGTTGGCGATGATTTTAGGCGCGATGATTGCGTTTGATATGGGCGGTCCTGTTAATAAAGTCGCTTTTCTTTTCGGTTCAGCAATGATTGCAGAAGGACATGCCGACATTATGGGACCGATTGCGGTTGCGATTTGCATCCCGCCTCTTGGGCTAGGTCTTGCGACGTTATTAAATAAGAGCAAGTTTACAAACGAAGAACGGGAAGCCGGAAAAGCAGCGCTTGCGATGGGGCTAGTCGGAATTACCGAAGGGGCGATTCCGTTTGCGGCGCGCGATCCGTTGCGTGTTATTCCAAGCATTATGATTGGTTCGATGGTTGGTGCGGTCATTGCGATGCTTAGTGGAGTCGCTGATCATGTGCCGCACGGAGGTCCAATTGTAGCGGTGTTCCAAGCAGTGGATAATGTTCTCATGTTTTTCGTCTCGATTATCGTTGGAATGATTGTGACCGCTTTATTAGTAAACGTCGTGAAAAAGCCGGTAGATGTTGAAAATTAAAACAAAAAGGGAATCTTTGGATGACAAAGATTCCTCCTTTTTATTTATGAATTTGAATGATGGTGGTGACAGTAGTGCTTGTAAGGCATAAAAAAATTTTAAAAACATTATTGCACGCAGCTCATTACGTACCTGTCACTTCACTAGCAAAAGACTTGCGATGCTCGGAAAAAACGATTCGCAACGATTTAAAAGCGCTGGATGAATGGATGCAACGATATCCATCGCTGAAGATCGAAAGAAAGCCGAGTGTCGGGGTGTTATTAAAAGGAGATGATATGAGTAAAAAACAACTTCTCCGTGATCTTTTAAACGATAGTGAAGAAGGATTGTCACATAATGAACGCCAACTCCAGTTATTAAAATGGTTGTTGACAGCTGATAAGCCGATCACGATGCAGCAGTTGGCCGATCAATTTTATATTAGCAAGTCAACTATTCATTATGATTTAGAAGAAATCGATGAATGGCTGCACCATTTCCATTTAAAGCTGATTCGCAAACCACATTTAGGGCTAAAAGTAGAAGGGGAAGAAAAAAATTGGCGTGCGGCATTATCGCGGTTAGTAGAATTGTTAGTTGACCGATCTCACTACATTTTGAACGAGCAGCAATTGAACATGATCGCCGATGTTTTGCAGCCTTATGAGGTGGCTTTGATTGAAAAAGAAATTCATCAAACAGAAAAATATCTCGATTTTCCGTTAACCGACCAAGCGATCATTAGTTTAACGATTCATATTGCGATTGCCGTGAAACGAATTAAAAAAGGCTACGGTATTCAAATGGATGATGGTCAGCTGAAAAAATTGCAGACAAAAAAAGAATATGAGCTGGCGGAAAAATTAGCGCGAAGGATTGAAGCGTGGCTGGCAATTAAAATTCCGAAAGCAGAAATTGGGTATATAACGTTACATTTGTTAGGCGCAAGAATTCGTTATGATCAAATTCAAGTAAAAGAAGGAACGGAGTCGTTTTTAAACAAAGTTGATCGAGAAGCGTTAAAAGTAGCGCGATTGTTGATTGAAAACATCGCCAAAAATACCGATGGGCGTTTGTTGGAAGACCAAGAGCTGTTATTAGGATTAACGATTCATCTTCACTCTACATTAAATCGATTGCGTAACGGTTTTTCAGTCACCAATCCAATGTTGCGGGAAATTAAACAAATGTATCGCTATGCATTTGAGATGGTGTTTTCGTTGATTAGGGAAATCGAAAATCAAATACGTATCACCATTCCCGAAGATGAAATGGCGTATATTGTGCTGCACATTCAAGCGGCGCTTGAGCGATTGCAGACTAAACGATATCAACGAAAACGGGCAGCGATTGTCTGCCCGACCGGTTCAGGTACATCGCGATTAATTGAAGCGAAAATTTCGGCCGTATTTCCCGATGTAGACGTTGTCGGTGTTGCTTCTGTTTCGAAATTGAGAGAAGTAATCAAAGAAAAAAAGCCGGATCTTTTGATTAGCACGGTACCACTAGCCAAAACAGACGTCCCTGCCATTACAGTCAGTCCGTTGCTTCGTGAACATGAGCTACAGATGATAAAAGACTTTTTGTTTCATATACAGATACGGTCGGCCAAAATAGATAAACCGTATAAGACGATTAAAGAGATGATTCATAAAGACATGATTTTTCTAGATTTACCGTCAACCGATCGTTTAAATGTCATCGGCTATTTAGCAAAAGAGCTTTACGAACGAGGTTATGTAGAACGAGAATACGAACAAAGCGCAAAAGAAAGAGAGCAAATATCATCTACTTATATTGGCGGAGGAATAGCCATTCCGCATGGAGAGGCAAGGTTTATTCGGCGGTCGGCCATCGCGGTTGCGCAGCTTCGTGTTCCGGTTGACTGGGACGGCGAAAAGGTTAATCTCGTTTTCATGCTCGCCAATCGCTTACAAGAAAACACAAAAATCAAACATTTATTTCAAGAATTAGCGAATTTATCAGAGGATGAAGACACATTAAAAAAACTAAAAGTATCTCAAACTGTTCAAGAATTTTATCAATGTTTATAGAAAGGGAGTCGGATATCAATGAAATTGACGCAACTTATAACGAGAGAATTAATCAATTTGAACTTAGAAGGTTCTACGAAAGATGAAATCATGGAAGAAATGGTTAACATGATCGATCGTGCCGGAGCTTTAAACGATAAAGAAAAATATAAAGAATCTTTATACAAACGGGAAATGGAAGGAAGTACAGGAATTGGTTTTGGCATTGCGATTCCGCATGGAAAAAGCGAGTCAGTTAAGAAAACAAGCGTCGCGTTTGGATTAAAAAGAAGTGGGGTAGATTGGGACAGTCTTGATGGCGAAAAGGCAAAGCTTATTTTTATGATTGCGGTACCAACGGAGCACGCTGGAAATGAACATTTAAAAATTTTGCAACTTTTATCGCGAAAATTGATGGATGATGAGTTTAGAGAACAACTGTTAGCTGCCACAAACGTGGAAGATGTTGTACAATTATTTGAACAAATGGTGTAAATCTTAAAGGAACAGGAGGCACACGCAATGAACCGTGAACCACTTTTTCTCGAGCCAGTTTTTCAAGAACGCATTTGGGGTGGGACGAGACTGGCTGAGCAGTTCGGCTACCGCATTCCGTCTGAACGAACAGGGGAATGTTGGGCGATTTCGGCCCATCCAAACGGACAAACGACCGTAAAAAACGGGCCGTTTCAAGGAAAGATGTTAGGAGAACTATGGGACGAGCATCGAGAATTATTCGGTCATTTTCCGTCCGACCGCTTTCCGCTTTTGACGAAAATTTTAGATGCCAATGACGATTTATCGGTGCAAGTGCACCCGGATGATGAATATGCTCGCACATATGAAAATGGTGAGTTAGGTAAGACAGAATGTTGGTATGTTATTGATTGCGAAGAGGATGCGGAAATTGTTTTTGGTCATCATGCTCGTACAAAAAAAGAATTGGTTGAAATGATCGAAAACGGCCAGTGGGATAAGCTGTTGTGTCGCGTCAAAGTAAAGCCCGGTGACTTTTTTTATGTCCCGAGCGGTACGATTCATGCGTTATGTTCCGGTTTGTTAATCCTTGAAACACAGCAAAGCTCTGATACGACGTATCGTGTGTATGACTACGACCGTCGTGATCAAGAGGGAAGGCTGCGCGAGTTGCATTTAGACAAAGCCATTGATGTCACGACCGTGCCGCATGTGCAAGAAAAAGTCGAGTCAGCGGTGGTGCAAATGGCCAATGCAACGATTACAATGTTTATTGAAAGCGAGTATTTCACTGTGTATCGTTGGGATGTCCATGACCAGCTTGAACTGGAACAAGATAAACCGTTTATGCTTGTGAGTGTCATTGCAGGAGAAGGAACGATCGCGACGGAAGAAGGGGAATGGGAGATTTGGAAGGGGAACCATTTCATTCTTCCTTATCAATTTGGAACGTTTCAAGTGAAAGGAAATGTGCAAATGATCGTGTCACATCCATAGACAACAAAGGAGAGAACATGGCAGCGTGCACTCCACACACCCCGATAAAAAGAGCCGCTTCGCTTGTTGCGGCTCTTTGTTGTGCAGGCAGTATGTTGCGGTTGCGGGCTTATTTGTCCATTTCTTTCGCCAAGTCTGCCACTTCGGCGATGGTGAGTCCTGTTCGCTTCGTTACCTCCTGAATCGGTAGGACATTTAATAAATTTTTCGCGATTTCGATCGTTTTTTCAATCATCGTTTGTCGATCGAAGCGGCTATGCATAAGCGGGACGAGAATGAGCTTCATCGTTTCTTCGGCGGTTAACGGTTCGTTGTGGCGAATTTTTTCTTCGCATGTATGGAAAATCGCATCTCCGTTGTATTCACAAAGCAAGACGGCTTGCGAAGAAATGAGCACATCCCCGGCATGCAACTGTTCGTGGGCGCTTGTGTAAATGACAACGATGTGAGTCGGCTTGATTTGTTTTTGCTATTTATGTATGTGTGCAAAATTCGGTAAGCATAATCGAGGTACTTTAAATGATTGGCAATAAATCGTTGGTTGCTTTCGTATTATAGAGGAGGATCAGAATCGTCTTCGAGAAGAAACAACGTGTCCGAACGTTTTTCATCGGCTCGTACAGACGGAAATTCATTCGGTAAAAGCGCTTTAATTCTAGGCAGTCCATGCAGCCCGTACACATCAAGCGCCTAGTTTTCGTACCACTCGCTTAACGACTTAAACAAAATGTCTTTCGCGTGATACGATATCCCACGCATCATTTTTCAGCCCTAACTTGTTTTTACGATTACTATACTTTTCGGCTTAGTTCCTGCCACACTCAATCAAAGCTGAAGAGAACTAGCGCAAGTTTTGTCATTATTAGAAAATTCATTCTTTTCATTGACTTTCCCTTTTTCTCCTGTTTTAATGAAAATGTTATCGTGATTTCCTTCTACATTTTCCCCGAAAGGATGACTTCTGTTATGAAGGAATATTTGAAAATGAGTTTGCTGTAATAGTTGGCGGTTACTTTCTACATTAAGCAGCTAGGGAAATGAGGAGCTTCTGTACATCGTCAAGTGGTAGTACCATAGGGGGGAGATTGGATGGATTCGTTCACTGTTTCTTCGATCGCAAAAGTGATGAGCGAACTATTTCCGATGGAAGCGTCTTTTGTCATTTCAGACGATCAGCGCTACATTTATTATCAGCCAAGCAAACATATCGATTTAAAAATTCGCCCTGGAGATAAAATCAAGCCTGAGTCAGTGACGTATAAAGCGTTGTCTATTCAACGGAAAATCGCGGAACAAAAAGATAGCCGTGTGTTCGGAGTACCTTATTTTGGAATATCGGTTCCCATTTTAGATGGTGGTGCATCTAAAGGATGTGTGACGGCCGTATTGCCGCGAAAACCGGCATTTACTATGTCTTGTTTAACTATTCGAACGCTAGACCGCTGGGTTCCTATTTCTTTCGAAAGCATTGTCTACTTAGAAGCCCGGAATCGAAAAACGTTTGTGAAAGCGATTGGTGCGGAAGGCTATCATAAATATAATTTAACCGAACTAGAATTTTCGCTTCCGAATGATCAGCTTATTCGCTGCCATCGGTCGTATATCGTGAACATTCGTTACATCGCAGAAATTCATCCCGATTCGCATTCAACGTTTTTATTGATTATGAAAGACGGCTCAAAAGTGCCGGTTAGCCAAACATATGCCAGCTATTTTCGTAAAATTCTTTGTTTTTAGTAATAAACTACCCATGATTAAGCCTTTGCCGAACATAGTCGCAGAAAGCCTACGGCGGAAAGCTGTTAGGCGGAATGCGGCTTTTTCTGTTTTATGTATTGAAAATGCTTCTTCAGTCATAAAGAAAGCCCTTTTACTCCATTTTGAATGATTTTTGTTAGTTGTGTCGTTATAATATTAAAAAAATCAGAGGGGTGAGGTTATATTGGATCTACAGCTTTTAGAACTCATTGACAATCCTCGTTTGCGAGATCGGGTTGTCACAGCGGAAACCGCTGCCTCGTGGATTAAAGACGGGATGACGCTTGGGCTGAGTGGGTTTACTCGTGCTGGGGACGCAAAAGCCGTTCCTTTTGCGTTGATTGAAAAAGCAAAACGCCAACCTTTCAAAGTCAACGTATATACAGGCGCGTCATTAGGTTCAGATATCGATAAGTTAATGGCAGAGGCAGGCATGATCAACAAGCGCCTTCCGTTTCAAGCTGATTCCGTCATGCGCAAAAAAATTAATGCGGGAGAAATGTTGTTTGTGGATCAACATTTATCGCATACAGCGGAATTCGTCCGTTCAGACGTGTTAAATCCTATCGATTTCGCGATTGTGGAAGCGGTTGCAATAACAGAAGACGGCATGATAATTCCTTCTACTTCTGTCGGCAATTCACCGATTTTTGTCGAAAAAGCTCGGCACGTGATTGTCGAATTGAACGTAGCCCAGCCGAGGGCGTTGCAAGGGCTTCACGATATTTATGAGGTGGGCAAACAAGGGGAACGAAACCCGATTCCTTTGACGAAAGTAGATGATCGGATCGGGACGGTAGGCATTCCGGTGGATGAAGATAAAATCATTGGAATTGTTTTAACAAACTATTCGGATTCACCGTCTACGATTGTCCCTCCGGATGCGGAAACAGATGCGATTGCGAATCATTTAATCGCTTTCCTGCGAAACGAAGTGGCTGCTGGGCGGCTTTCTGAACGGTTAGCGCCAATTCAAGCCGGCATCGGTTCGGTTGCGAATGCGGTTCTTTACGGCCTATTAGATTCTGAATTTTCCGATTTAGAAGTATATTCAGAAGTTCTTCAAGACGCGATGTTTGATTTGATCGATGCCGGGAAAGTCCGGTTCGCGTCTGGGTGTTCCATTACATTGTCGCAACATAAAATGGAGCAAGTGTACGCTAATTTAGATGCTTATCGAGGCAAGCTGGTCCTTCGACCGCAAGAAATTTCCAATCATCCGGAAATTATTCGCCGTCTTGGCCTCATTTCGATTAACACGGCTTTAGAAGCAGATATATACGGAAATGTGAATTCTACGCATGTCCGTGGGACAAACATGATGAACGGCATTGGTGGTTCGGGAGATTTTGCCCGCAATGCGCGTCTTACGATTTTTGTCACGAAATCGATTGCGAAAAACGGAGCGATTTCCAGCATCGTTCCATTTGTATCACATGTAGACCATACGGAGCATGATGTAGATGTGATCATTACCGAGTATGGTTATGCTGATTTGCGCGGATTAGCGCCGATCGAGCGAGCTCCTCTCATTATCGACAACTGTGCACATCCGGATTACCGGCCGCAGCTCTATGCTTATTTTCAGGAAGCGCTAAAGCGTAAAGGGCAGACACCGCACGTTCTTGAGAAAGCGTTCTCATGGTATGCCAATTATGAAAAATACGGAACAATGTTGCAACTTAGCTATCAACCGCAGGCGTAAGAATGGTATGAACCGGAGGCGTCTAATAAAAGCGCTTCCTTTATTGATGAGCAAAGACGAAAGCAGAACTGCAGCGGCTTACTTTAGGACATTTTTCTTCCCAATCCGGTGACCATTATTTATGCACGGAGCTCACTGCGAAACAAGGTTAACTGTTTGCGGCTGCAGGAGTAAGTTCTCCCACGAGAGGATCTTAGACATTCATCCTCGCTCCTAGATACATGCCCGAAGTATGTTCGATCGCTTCTCCACCCTTATATATCAAGGCTCGAGGAGCGATTTGTTTATCTATATAAATGCAATTTGGAACTTTAACGTTTTCGCCTTTTATGGAGTAATCGGTATGTTTCGACTGTCGGGTGACCGAACAACACCGCTTCCAGACAAATGAATTTGTCTGTGAAGCGGTGTTGTTCGGTCCTCTGTCACGCGAAGGCGTGACGAAGGCAAGTCACAGACTTGCCTCCGACAGTCGAAAAAATAGGGAGTCTACTTTTTCGTCCGCCATAAGTTAAACTTCCCAGTTGTATTTATATAGTAAGTGCCGAATTCGTGTTAGACAATAATGGGCAATATCCCCAAGTCATATGCTACTGGAGTTCATTTGCATACATAAGGAGAGAAAACTGCAATGACTCCCGCACAACTCCGCCAAATCCCCGCCTATGCTTATCAACAAAGCCACTCTTCTCATCTACCCGCGATTTTGTAAAAGAGATCGAGCTGTCAGTGAACACCGATTGTTTCCTGTTGGCCAGCGTTCTTTCCGGAGCAAAGGTGCTTTGCATGAAACAGGCGTCGTATCCGCTGTATAAAGGCGACCATATTTCATCATCTCTTATCCATTTGAACGCTTTACGGTCAAAGGAACGCTGCAAATGATCGTTTCTTCTCCGGTGTGGCTTAAAAAAAGTAGACATGGGGAACGATAACGAAAAAGCCGATTGCTTTTAAAAGCAGTAGGTTTTTTTGTTACTCGTTATTTAAAATTTGTAAATATTTTTTAAAATAAATGTATAGACATTTAATTAAAAAGATATATAATTATTATTGAAAACGCTTAAAAACATCGAAAGGGGTTGGATCGCCATGAAAAAAATTTTACTTGCTTGCAGTTCAGGGATGTCTACGAGTTTACTAGTGACGAAAATGCAAGCATACGCGAAAGAAATCGGTGATGAAGCAGAAATTTGGGCAGTCGGGCAAGACCAAGCGAAAAAAGAAATGGAAAAAGCAGATGTCGTATTAATCGGTCCGCAAATGAGCTTTTTAAAAGGCGAGCTGCAAAAAGAAGCGCAAAAATACGACGTTCCTGTCGAAGTCATCGATATGGTCGCATACGGTCTAGCTGATGGCAAAAAAGTATATGAACAAGCATTGAAACTGATGGGGGATCGTTAAAATGGAACAGCAATCACTCGAAAGTTTGACCGCGGAGCAAATGAGCTTCCAACTCATCCTTCATAGCGGAAACGCCCGAAGCAAAATTATTGAGTCAATCCGCCAGTATCGAGAAGGAAATATTAAGGAAGCAGAGCGTTTAGTGAGCGAAGCGGAAAAAGATTTAAGCGCGGCCCATGGCATTCATTTTCAAATGATTCAGGAAGAAGCGAGTGGAAGACGTGCGGAATTTTCCTTGTTAATGATGCATGCGGAAGACCATCTGATGTCCACGCTGTCGATGAAAGAATTAGTGAAAGAACTCATTGAATTGTTTAAAGCACGAAATTTCTAAACATTGAGGGGGAGACATATGAACCAATCATGGTTTGACACGTTTAGCCGCTTTTTAGTACCGATCGCTGGCAAACTTAACAACAACCGCTATTTAAAAGTGTTGCGGGATGCCTTTATGCTCGCCTTTCCACTTACGATTTTCGGTTCGATTGCAGTTGTGCTCGCCAACTTGCCGTTTCTTGATAAAGCGATGAGCGAAGGAGCGCTCAATACGTTCCGTTCGGCATTAAGCGTTGCCCCGCAGGCGACAATGGGAATTATGTCTGTTTTCGTTGTGTTTGGCATCGGCTATTATTTGTCGAAAAGCTATGACGTCGAAGCAGTTTTTGGCGGTGCGATCGCACTTGTATCTTTCTTAATTTTAACTCCGTTTGTTTTACAAACGGAAGGCAAAGAGGTGGTCCAAAACGTCATTCCGCTTGACCGTCTCGGCGCAAAAGGAATGTTTTTAGGCATGATTGTGGCTTTCGTATCCGGAGAAATTTATCGGTGGGTCGTTCAAAAAGATATTACGATTAAAATGCCTGCTGGTGTTCCACCAGCTGTTTCGCGATCTTTTTCAGCGCTTATTCCAGCTCTTATTACCTTATCTGTATTCCTTGTGATTAACATTATTGTCACGCAAGGATTTAAAACGAATATGCACGATGTCATTTATAACGCGATTCAAGCGCCGCTAGTCGGCTTAGGAAGCGGCATTGTTCCGACATTAATTGCGATTTTTGTCACGCAAATTTTATGGTTTTTCGGATTGCACGGACAAATTATTATTAACTCGGTCATGGATCCGATTTGGAATACATTATCTCTTGAAAACTTGAACTCTTACATGGAAACAGGAAAAGTTCCACATATCATCAGTAAGCAATTTATGGAAATTTACACCGTCGGCATGGGTGGAACAGGGATGACGCTTGCAGTTGTCATTGCGATGCTATTCTTTATGAAAAGCAAGCAACTAAAACAAGTAGGGAAATTAGCGATTGGTCCAGGAATCTTCAACGTCAATGAACCAGTGATCTTTGGATTGCCAATTGTAATGAACCCGTTGATTTTGTTCCCGTGGTTTATTGCACCGATGGTCGTAACGTTTGTGACATATTTAGCGATGTCAATAGGGCTTGTACCGCCTCCGACAGGGGTTGCTGTTCCTTGGACCGTTCCGATCTTCATTAACGGAATTATGGCTACGAACTCGTTGGCAGGCGGACTTTTACAGCTTGTGAACTTTGCGATTGTATTGATTATTTGGTTCCCATTTTTGAAATTTATTGACCGAATGAACTTGCAAAAAGAACAAGATGAAGGTAGCGGTGAATCGACAAGAAACGTATCTTAAGAAAGGTGATCGATGGGATGAAAACGATGCAAGAAACAGAACAACATTTGCAGTTTCGCTTTCCGGAAGGTTTTTGGTGGGGAAGCGCCACTTCGGCGACGCAAATTGAAGGAGCTGCGCGTGAAGGCGGAAAAGGATTGAATATTTGGGACTATTGGTATGAAAAAGAGCCACATCGCTTTTTTGATGGAGTAGGGCCGGAAATCACATCTGATTTTTACCATCGTTATAAGGAAGATATTCAGCTTATGAAAGAAACGGGGCACAATTCGTTTCGGTTCTCCGTTTCGTGGTCGCGGCTCATTCCGGACGGAACAGGAGAAGTGAATGAAGAAGCGATTCGGTTTTATAACGATGTGATCAATGAATTGCTTGCATGCGACATTGAACCGTTTGTGAACTTGTATCATTTTGATATGCCGCTTTCGTTGCAGCAAATCGGCGGCTGGGAAAGCCGCGAAGTCATTGATGCGTATGCGCGATATGCGAAAATATGCTTTGAACTATTTGGTGATCGGGTCAAGAAATGGTTTACCCATAACGAACCGATCGTGCCGGTAGAAGGAGGATATTTATACGACTTCCATTATCCGAACATTGTCGATTTTCGCCGGGCGGTTCAAGTGGCATACCATACGATCGTAGCCCACGCGAAAGCGATTCGAGTGTTTCGAAGCTGCCAAATAAAAGATGGAAAAATCGGCATTATTTTAAATCTAACGCCGTCTTATCCGCGTAGCCAGCATCCGGCAGATGTCAAAGCCGCGCATATTGCCGATCTATTTTTCAACCGCAGCTTTTTAGATCCGGCTGTTAAAGGCGAATATCCGAAAGAACTAGTAGCCCTTTTAAAAGAATACGGATACTTGCCGACAATTGAAGCAGGCGATTTAGAGTTGATTAAAGAAAACACGATTGACATTTTAGGCATTAACTATTATCAGCCGCGGCGAGTGAAGGCGAAAGAACATTTGCCGAACCCACACGCACCGTTTATGCCGGAATGGTTTTTCGATTATTATGCGATGCCGGGCCGAAAAATGAACCCATATCGCGGCTGGGAAATTTATGAAAAAGGCGTTTATGATATTTTAATGAACATAAAGGAAAATTATAGAAATATTGAATGCTTTATTTCGGAAAACGGAATGGGGGTTGAAGGAGAAGAGCGTTTCCGTGATGAAGCAGGCATGATCCATGACGACTACCGCATCGAGTTTATTCGCGAGCATTTGAAATGGGTGCATCAAGCGATTCAAGAAGGTGCAAACGTCAAAGGGTATCATTTATGGACGTTTATGGACAACTGGTCTTGGACAAATGCTTACAAAAACCGCTACGGACTTGTATCTGTAAATTTAGACAAAAATCGAGAACGAACAATCAAAAAAAGCGGGTATTGGTTTAAGATAGTTGCACAAAATAACGGATTTTAAAAGGTGGTCTAAGACCATCTTTTTTTCTTATTCGAAACCAAATTAAATAAGGAAGAAAAAGGTTGCAATCATTAGAACGAACGTTTTACAATGAACACGAACTAAGTTTATGACGAAAGAATCAGGTGATAATGAAATGTTTAAATACGAACAAATTTCGAACGAAATACGAAACAGAATCAAAGAAGGGGTTTATTCGCTTGACGAGCCGATTCCCGATGAACTGTCGCTGGCGAAAGAGTTTTCCTGCAGCCGAATGACGATGAAAAAAGCGCTCGATATTTTAGTGATGGAAGGGCTGTTGTACCGGAAGCGGGGACACGGCACATTTATCGTGAAATCAGCGGCCCATAATGATTTAGTCAATGTTACAAGCGAAGAAAATCTAGGATTGACGAATTTATTAAAAGGAAAAAAAATTACGAGCAAAATTATTCGCTTTGAAGTTTCGTTCCCTTCCGAAGAAGTAGCAGCACAATTATCGATCGATTTGACTACTCCTGTTTACCATATTATTCGTCTTCGAATTGTGGAAGATGAACCGTATGTAATTGAGCGGACGTACATGCCGACACCGCTTATTCGCGATTTGAATGAAGACGTCCTTCATTCTTCGATCTATAACCATATTACGAATACGCTCGGCTTAACGATTGCAGGGTGCCACCGGAAAATCCGGGCATCGAAACCGACGGAACTCGATCAAAAGTATTTGCAATGCGCCCCGGACGATCCGATTTTAGAAGTCGAGCAAGTAGGGTTTTTAAACAACGGCGTTCCGTTTGAATATTCGTTTTCGAGACATCGTTACGACAAATTTGTATTTACGACCGTCAATATTCGCCGAAGCAAATAGACTCCCTGTCACTTTTTTCTATTCCCTTTTGCGCTGATAAGCTTAAAGCCGCATCGGCATAAAAGAGAATGTTTAAGCCGGCGGGCGGGCTGTTCGCATTGCGGGCAAATGACCGGTGTCATCGTTTGATCCTCCTTCGTCAGTGGAATGTAAGTCTAATTATATACGATTATTTTTTAAAATCAATATCATTTTATAATTATTTTAAACAATTGTGTGTAGGAGATTGCAATGAACAACAACAAGTTTTGGTGGGGCTTGGTTGTCATCTGGTGCCTCGTCATTTATAGTTTTAGCGAGTTTTCGTTTTTTACAGGGAAGAATACAGAGCAAATTATTCGTCATATGCTTGCCTATTGGCCGTTTGCGCAAGGAGAAGGGGACGAAACGGCGTCGCCGCTCAATTTTATCGTGCGGAAATCGGCGCATTTATCGGCGTTTGGGATTTTGGCGGCACTTGTCTTTAAGGCGCTTGCTCCTCGACGCTGGGCTTATATTGGCGCTTGGAGCTTTGCGACGCTGTATGCGGCAACTGATGAATGGCACCAATCGTTTGAACCGGGCCGGACGGCGCTGTTTTCCGATGTGCTTATCGATGCATGCGGGGCGTTGCTTGCTTTATGTCTTGTTTGGAGCGTACGGCGATGGAAACGGGTGCGCGCTCCTTCGTAAACCCCCCCTCTGCGTTACGGGCAGAGGGGGTTTTGATCAGCTGGGAAAAGAATTCTTGTCTGTTTCCGCGCTTCTTCCATAATTTCCGCCGCAAGGAGCGAATGCGCATGCGAATTTGTTTCAGATTCACGATTTTCGCTGCGAATGAGTTCGGCCCATTCGAGCGCTTCATAATACATCGGGTGCTGCTCTTGCGGCACAGTGATGTCTTCTGTCCGGCCGTCGCGATAGCGGATTTCGACTTTCGTTGGCGTATGGATCGCATCGATGACGATGCTTCCTTCTTCACCTTGAATTTCAGAAGGAATGTAGGAGTTTGTAATTTTCGAATACATCACCACCGCATCCATATCGCCGTAGTTGAGGACGATGCTTCCTTCGCCGTCGACGCCGGACTCTAACATGACGCTGTTCGCTTTGAGCGATTGCGGCTTCCCGAATAACACAACCATCGGATAAATGCAATAAATGCCAAGGTCCATTAACGCCCCGTTCGAAAAAGCGGGGTTAAAGGCGTTTAGAATGATGCCTTGTTTATACGCATCATAGCGCGACGAGTATTGGCAATAGCTAGCAAAATAGCGTCGCACTTTTCCGATTTTTGGCAAATGATGGCGAATCGCTTGGAAGTTGGGCAGAAGTGTCGTTTTCATCGCTTCCATCAATACAACGCCGTTTTGTTGCGCTGCTGTGATCATCGCTTGTACTTCTTTTATGTTCGAAGCGAGCGGTTTTTCGCATAACACGTGCTTGCCGTGATTCATTAAAAGGATCGCCTGCTCGGCATGAAGCGAGTTCGGGCTGGCGATATACACCGCCTCGATATCCGGGCTTTTTGCCATTTCTTCTAAACTCGTAAACGCCCGTTCCGCTCCGACTTTTGCGGCAAATTCCCTCGCTTTTTCCTCGGTACGGGAATAGACGGCCGTTAAAATAAGATCGGGTATGCTTTTCGCGGCATTCAAAAATTCTTGCGTAATCCAGTTCGTTCCGATTGTGGCGAGTTTAATCATATGGATCCACTCCTTGTTTATGTTTCATATAACTCAAGCGGTAAATCGTCTGGATCGCGGAAAAACGTAAACCGTTTTCCAGTGATCGGGTCGAGGCGGATCGGCTCGACTGCGATGTTGTAGCTTTCAAGATAAGCGATGGCCGCGTCGATATTTTCAACGGCAAAAGCGAGATGCCTCAGCCCACACGCTTCCGGCTCGCTTTGTCGCTTCGGCGGCTGTTCAAACGAAAACAATTCGATTTGCACATCTCCCGCCTGCAAATCCAATTTATACGACTTGCGCTCAGAGCGGTACTGTTCATGAAGGATGCGAAACCCGAGTACGTTCGTATAAAAATGCTTTGACCGTTCATAATTGGAACAAATGATGGCGATATGATGAAGTCGTGAAAAATGCATGATTTTCCTCCTATGCTACGCCAATTGCTACTGATCCGGCGGAATGGACGAACCGTGTTCCCTCAGACAAAAAAATAAATGATACTATTCATTATACATCGCTTCACTAGTTTTTTCATAATGTATAATCGTTTATAGTTAAATGATGATATCGAACATTCATCCACGCTCTCCCGCATTATGGTACAATGAAATATGTAACGATCCGAAAGAAAGCGAGGAAGAAGCATGTATCTTGGAGCGATTGAAGCAGGTGGAACGAAATTTGTTTGCGCTGTCGGAGACCGCGAGGGAAATGTGCATGAACGCGTGACGTTTCCAACGACAACGCCAGACGAAACGATGCGCCATGTGATCGACTTTTTCAGCCAATATGAACTTGAAGCGATCGGCATCGGAACGTTCGGGCCGGTAGACTTAAATAAAAATAGCGCAACATACGGCTATATTACAAGCACGCCGAAGCCGCATTGGGCAAATTTCAATTTTGTCGGCGAAATGAAAAAATATTTCAACGTTCCGATCGGCTTCGATACTGATGTGAATGCAGCCGCGTTAGGCGAACAGTTATGGGGAGCAGCGCAAGGGAAAAACAGCTGCATCTATATGACGGTCGGAACCGGAATCGGCGTCGGAGCGATTGTCGAAGGCCGGTTGTTGCACGGTTTGCTTCATCCAGAAATGGGACACATTCTCGTCCGCCGCCATCCGAACGATGCATTTGCCGGAAGTTGCCCGTTCCACGGCGATTGCCTAGAGGGAATGGCGTCAGGCCCTGCGATTGAAAAGCGCTGGGGGAAAAAGGGGATAGAGCTAGCAGAGCGTAGCGACGTATGGGAATTAGAAGCGTTTTATTTAGGGCAGGCGATCGCCCATTACATTTTAATTTTGTCACCGGAAAAAGTCATTGTGGGCGGCGGTGTGATGAAGCAGCTGCAATTATTGCCGAACGTCCGCCGTCATGTCATCGAATGTTTGAACGGATACGTACAGCATGAGGCGATTTTACAGCATATTGATGATTATATTGTCCTTCCGGGGCTAGGCGATAATGCCGGCATTTGCGGAGCGCTTGCGCTAGCGAAACAAGCGTTAGATGAATAGGGAGAAAAATGACCGTTCTTGCTGTGCTGGCAGCGAACGGTCATTTTGATTTTATTGAGGAATCAAAATTTGACTAAATGGTCATAGATTGTTGGTTAAATTATGACTTATTGGTCAATTATTTTTATGACCATTGTTGTTGATAAATATTTAAAATATGGTTATAATAAAAATGACTATACGGTCAATCGTGTAAAAATTGAGGTGTTTTTTCATGAAAGATTGGCAAAAACAGCCGCTTAAACAAATCGTCGAACAGCTTCGGAAACATGGGGTTGATGCGGAGCTTGTTAAGCCGCGCGTGAAGTGGTTCGTCCATCAACAGGCGTTGGAGAAACCGTGCTCGTCTAGTCATAGTATTTCTTTATAAATACAACTGGGAGGTTTAACTTATGGCGGACAAAAAAGTAGACTCCCTATTTTTTCGACTGACGAAGGCAAGTCACAGACTTGCCTTCGTCACGCCTTTGCGTGACAGAGGAAACCGCTTCACAGACAAATGTATTTGTCTGGAAGCGGTGTTGTTCGGCCACTCGACAGTCGAAACATACCGATTACTCCATAAAAGACGAAAACGTTAAAGTTCCAAATGGCATTTATATTGATCTAGGAGAGGAGAGAAAATGACGCATCGGAAAGTTCGCTTTATTGAAACCGCAATGAAACTATTTGCGGAAAAAGGGTATCATGCCACATCGATTCAAGATATTGTCGAAGCGTGGGGCATTTCTAAAGGAGCGTTTTACCACCATTTTTCTTCAAAAGAAGATCTCATGCTTTCCATTGTGAAGCACCATTTTGAAAAGCTATTTTCGCAATTTATGAACGACAAGCCAGAAGGTGAATCAGAAAAAAAATGGTTTATCCGACAAATAGCGATGCAAATCGAAGGCATCGTTTCGCAAAAAGAATTTTTCCAAATGATGATGGCCGAACAGCTGCCAAAAATTAACGAGAATATTCAACGTTATTTATTTGCGCAGCGCGCGCGTATGTTTAATTGGTATTGCGAGCGGCTGATCGACGTATATGGCGAAAAAATTGAAAAGCACGTCTTTGACGTAGCTGCGATCTTAAACGGTGCTTTGCGCGAATATGTCTTTTATATGATGTTTTATTCGAACATGCTTCGCGCCGAAGATATTGCTCAGTTTATCGTGCGGCGAATCGATGCGATCGTCGTTCATTTTGCAGCGCATGAAGAGCCGCTGCTGAAAAAAGAAATGATTCGCTGCTTCACAGAAATAGAAGAGCGGGAACGGCATGAGCGAAAAACGCAAATCATTGCCCAAATCGAACGCCTAAAAGAAAAGGTATCATCGCTTACGTTAGACAAAAAAACGCATCATCAGCTGCATGCCGCGCTCGACACGTTAGAGGCGGAATTTGCGAACGAACAATCAACCCCAAGGGAGTACGTCGTCAAAGGGATTTTATTGTATATCGAAAGCCAACATATTCAACTGTTATCAGAAGCCATTGCCTCGTTAACGGAAATTGTTCATGAGTATATGGCAAATCATCATAGATAGGGGAAGATAAGATGTCAGAAACAGCTGCATTGCCAATATCAAGCATTAAGCATCGCCATTTATTAATTACGGGGTTAATGATTGCGATGTTGTTCGGTGCGCTCGACGGGACGATTGTCGGAACGGCGATGCCGCGCATCGTCGGCGAACTCGGCGGGTTAAGCGTCATGACGTGGGTGACGACCGCTTATATGCTCACGTCAACGACCGTTGTGCCGATCGCCGGAAAATTAGCGGACTTATTAGGGCGGAGAGTCATTTACGTATCGGGGTTAATTATTTTCATGGCCGGCTCGGCGCTTTGCGGCATGGCTGGTAATATGACCGAACTCATTATTTACCGCGGCATGCAAGGCATTGGCGGCGGCATTATGATGCCGATGGCGATGATTATTATCGGCGATTTGTTTACCGGAAAAGAGCGGGCGAAATGGCAAGGTGTGTTTGGCGGCTTGTACGGGCTGGCCTCGATTTTAGGTCCGCAAATCGGCGGCTGGATCGTCGACCATTTAAGCTGGGAATGGGTGTTTTACATTAACCTTCCTGTCGGCATTTTAGCGACGATTTTTATTGCGATGGGCTTGAGTAAGCACGAAGCGAAAGGGGCGGTCAAATTTGACATTGCCGGTATGTTTACGATGGTCGTCGGCGTCGTCAGTTTATTGCTGGCGTTGACGTTCGGCGGTGATAAATACGCGTGGACGTCATGGCAAATTATCGGCTTGTTTGTGATGTCAGCGCTCTTTTTAACCGCGTTTGTCTTCGTGGAACGAAAAGCGGAGGAGCCGGTGTTGCCGATTCATTTATTTAAACACCGCACGTTTGTCGTGTTAAACGGCATTGGCTTTTTAATGAGCGTCGGCATGTTTGGTGCGATTATGTTCGTTCCGCTATTTATGCAAGGGGTTGTCGGCGTCAGCGCAACACAGTCAGGGACGATTATGACTCCGATGATGATTACGATGATTATCGGCAGCATTGTCGGTGGACGAATGGTATATAAAATCGGGGTAAAAACGCAGTTGATTGCCGGCATGGTTATTATGGCGTCTGGATTAGGATTGCTCGGCACGATGGATACGGATACGACGCGGTGGACAGCGACGCTTTATATGATTGTGCTCGGGCTTGGTGTCGGACTTGTCATGCCGTTATTGACGCTCGTGTTACAAGAAACGTTCCCGAAATCAGAAATGGGCGTGGTGACATCGTCGAGCCAATTTTTCCGTTCCATTGGCGGTACGTTCGGGATGACGATTTTAGGAGCGGTGATGAACCACCGGTCAAGCACGCTGCTCGAAGACCGGTTGATGCCGCTATTAAAGGGACTTCCACCGCAGGCGAAAGCGATGGTCGATCAGTTTTCGCATATGATTCACGACAATCCGCAAAGTTTATATTCGGCATTATTAAGCCCGAAAGCAATGGCAAGCATGCCGGCGCAGATGAAAAATGCGCTCGTGCCAATTTTAAAACAGTCGCTTGTCGACTCGCTCCATTCCGTCTTTACGTTCGGGCTTGTCTTTGTCGCCTGCGGAGCGGTGTTAACATTCGTATTGCGTAAAATTACCCTCTCCGAACAGAGCCGGAGAATGAAAGAAAGTGCGTGATGTCGATTTAGAGAGCTGGCTCTCTATTTTTTATCGATCGTGTCAATCCCTATCCTTGCAAAACGAGCTACGTCATTTGTATAATATAAGCAGATATTTCGTAAAATAAAAAAGACTGAGCGCTGCGAACGCTCAGCCGAAGCAGCCACATGCCGCAAGAAGAGCGGCTGACCTTTAAGTTTTGACAGCGAAATAACCGTCATACCTTTGGTCGAGGGGGACGGTTATTTCTTTTTGTTTATATAGACGACCATCGTGACGATCAATGTTAGTATCCCTATCAGCACTAAACTGAATTGTGATTTTCAACAACGAAGCAAGCGTCCTATGTCAATCAAACACTCGCGATCTTGTTAAAAAACGCACGCCTTCCGGTCCTTCTAATGAAAACATGCCGCCTCTGCCAGGGACGACGTCGATGATGAGCTGCGTATGCTTCCAATACTCGTATTGGGCGGCGGAGATATAAAACGGACAGCCGCCGATTTCGCCAAGAAGCACATCCGAATCCCCGACAATTAACTCTCCTTGCGGGTAGCACATCGGCGAACTTCCGTCACAGCACCCGCCCGATTGATGAAACATGAGCGGCCCGTGTTTCGCCTTCAATTTTTCGATTAACTGCAACGCCGCATCGGTGGCGATGACTTTCGGCTGCATCATTTCCACTCCTTTCTAAAAAAGGCAGCGTGCAATTGCGCGCTGCCTTGTTGATTTTAAAAGAATCCTAATTTCTTTGGCGAATAGCTGACAAGCAAGTTTTTCGTCTGTTGGTAATGCTCAAGCATCATTTTGTGCGTTTCACGGCCGATGCCGGACAGTTTGTAGCCGCCAAACGCTGCATGGGCTGGATATGCATGATAGCAGTTCGTCCAGACGCGTCCTGCTTGAATGCCGCGGCCGAAGCGATAGGCGGTATTGATATCGCGCGTCCAAACGCCGGCGCCTAAGCCGTACAACGTTTCGTTGGCGATCGCGAGCGCTTCGTCTTTATCTTTGAACGTCGTGACCGACACGACTGGTCCGAAAATTTCCTCTTGGAAAATGCGCATTTTATTATGTCCTTTAAAGACGGTTGGCTTGACGTAATATCCGCCGCTTAACTCGCCTTCTAAGAAATTGCGTTCACCGCCGATGAGAAGTTCAGCTCCTTCTTGCTTGCCGATGTCAATGTAGGACAAGATTTTTTCAAGCTGCTCAGAAGATGCTTGCGCGCCGATCATCGTACTTGTATCGAGCGGATTGCCTTGCTTAATTTGTTTGACGCGCTCTAACGCCCGCTCCATAAACACGTCATAAATTGATTCTTCAATGAGAGCGCGGGACGGGCATGTGCACACTTCGCCTTGGTTTAACGCAAACATCGTAAATCCTTCGAGCGCTTTATCGAAAAATTCATCGTTTTTTGCCGCGACATCAGCAAAGAAGATGTTTGGCGATTTTCCGCCGAGTTCAAGCGTGACTGGGATGATGTTTTGCGATGCATATTGCATAATTAAGCGCCCTGTCGTCGTTTCGCCGGTGAACGCCACTTTCGCGATGCGAGGGTTTGACGCGAGCGGCTTCCCGGCTTCAAGACCGAATCCGTTGACGACGTTGACGACTCCTTTTGGCAAAAGATCTGCGATAAGTTCCATCAGCACAAGGATGGATGTCGGTGTTTGTTCTGCCGGTTTTAACACGACGCAGTTTCCAGCCGCCAGAGCGGGAGCGAGTTTCCATGCGGCCATTAAAATCGGGAAGTTCCAAGGAATGATTTGTCCGACGACTCCGAGCGGTTCTTTGAAATGATAAGCGACAGTATCATGATCCAATTCGGCTAAAGTGCCTTCTTCAGCGCGAATGCAGCCAGCGAAATAGCGAAAATGATCAATCGCAAGAGGAATGTCGGCTGCGAGCGTTTCGCGAATCGGCTTGCCGTTTTCCCATGTTTCGGCCACCGCAAGCATTTCCAAGTTTTCTTCCATGCGGTCGGCGATTTTGTTTAAAATGCGCGCCCGTTCGGCGACCGATGTGCGTCCCCAAGCGTCTTTTGCTGCATGCGCTGCGTCTAATGCCAATTCAATGTCGGCAGCTTTGGAGCGAGGGACTTCACAGTAAACCTGTCCCGTTACAGGAGAAATGTTCTCAAAATACTCGCCGTCTACCGGTGGCACCCATTGGCCGCCAATAAAGTTTTCATATCGTTTCTTGAACGTGATGAGCGAACCAGGCTGTCCAGGTTGAGCATAAATCATTTAAATTCCCCCTTTGTTTGACATGTATACGCTTACAAACGAATCGTATACAAAATATTTAGAAAATTCCTGCAATAAAAATGATAGCATTTGTTAACGTTTTTGTCAAAAAAACTACCAATCTACGTTCGATATAGATTATACTCACCTGCTTCGTAAAATATGACTGTTTTGTGAAAAAAAAGCTAGCGATCGCTAGCTTTAGTACTTGAGTTCAAGCCCATCTAACAGAAAATTTGCATAGGCGCCGCTTAAATGATGGAACGCTTCTAATACATCGTTCGGTTCGGCATCAAAAAATCCTTTCATCATGTCTTGATTTTGTTCGTGAATAAAGCTTAAAATGAAATCCGTTTTAATGCGGTTGGCGATTAAAACGGCACAATACGACCGCTCGAGCTGTTGCTTGCGCTCTTTTTGGTCCGCAATTTGCGCAAAATGCGTTTCGTAGCGGCCGACGATGTTTGGCAGCTCGCCTTGAATGCGCGTTTGCGCCTCTGTTAACATCGCTTCGACCGCAGTAGCCGTCGGAAACGTGCGGTTTGTAAGCACCGTCTGAAAAATTTGTTGCAGCGCATACGTCGATTCCGTCGCGAAGGCGACATTTGCCAGCAAGACGCGCATGTATTCAGCTTCATTCGCGCTGTCAATTCGCATTTTCATAATAACTTCGAGCACATCGGAATGAATTTTTTCTTTTGTCCAATCGTTTATGAGCTGGTGAAGCAGTACAGATAATACTTGCGCGATTTCTTCTTTTGCTACTTCCATCGATCAGTCCCTGCCTTATATGTAGTATGTACATTTAGAATGCCACTGCCATCGGCAAGAAGTCAATAGCGGCCATTTGTAGATAGGAATAATTTTTCTTTAATAACAAAAATCATTCTATATTTAAAATTTTTGTAATAGATAGAAAAAATAAAAAATTTCTCTTTTGAGATACGAACATATGTGCTAAAATTATGGTATAAAATGGTGAGTGAGGGGGAATGGGAGTGAAAGGGCATTACGAAATCCGCGAAGATACGCAAGCGCTCGAGCCGATGTACAACGAGAGAGGACAGTTGTGTACAATCGTCCACGAAACGAATGCGACGTATACGATCGAAAAGTCGCCGCGGCAAATTGTCGAACATAGCTGCATTTATTACGGTTGCGCATATGAAGGTCGATTAGAGGCAGCAAAATTGATCCTTGGCTTAAAGCAAATGGTTCCGATTTCTGTTTGCACTTCTTTGCGATTGTACATGATACCGACTTGCTCCCCAGAAAGCGACAAATGTTTTTGGCTTGCTTTACGACATATCCACTATATCGAACCGTACAAACAAAAAAAGGCAAAAGTGACTCTCACAAACGGTACTTCCCTCATCATTGATGTACACCGAGATACGCTTGAAGCGCGGCGGGCCAAAACGACGCTGCTGTATTACACGATGGAAACGCGCTGCGGCATTTATAAAGTGATTGAGCAAAAATTTCCGTTATGGCGGCTTTTCTAAAAACTGTCTCGTACATTGAGACAGTTTTTTGGCATATAATGAAAGAATAAAAGATCGTGAGAGGAGAAAGGAAATTGAAACCGTTGCGACTGCGAGGACATCATTTATTATGTGTACACGGGTTTCGCGGCATGGGATACAGCCCGTCGTTTGTCGAAAAAATGTGGGAAATCGTCAAAGATATTCGCAATGAAGAAAAAGATGTTCCGATTCAAGTCGTGGTCGCGCTTGATGAGGCGTGTTTTTCTTGTCCGCACCACGGCGAATCGACGTGCCAAGCGGACCCAAATTCGAATGAACATGTCGTGTCGATGGATCGGAGAGTGCTTGAACACCTTGGCCTTGAAGAAAACGAAATATATTTAAAATCGGAATTGCTTCGCCTTACCGCCCAAAAAGTGCGGCCGGACGATTTAGACCGTTTGTGCGCGAACTGTTCGTGGCTCCAATACGGGGTATGCAAAGAAGGAATCGCCAACTTGCGATCAGGAAATGTGCAACAAAAATGATCGAATTATCAGAAATTGCTGCTTCCCCTTTCCAAAAAGTGTGGTATGATAACATATAAGCGATTTTTAAAAAAGAAAGGGTTATGGAACATGAAAGTAGCAAAATTCGGGGGAAGCTCTGTCGCCAGCGCCGAGCAATTTCGCAAAGTGGCGCATATTGTGCAATCTGACGTGGAGCGCCGCATAGTTGTCGTGTCCGCTCCAGGAAAGCGATACAAAACCGACACAAAAATGACCGATTTATTAATTCAGATTGGCGAAGCCGTGGTGCGTGGAGAAGCATATGAGCACGTGCTTGAAGCGGTCATTGAGCGGTATGCGGATATTGCGCGAGGATTGGAATTGTCCGCTTCTAAGTTGATGGAGCAAATCAAAGCCGATTTGCGGCAAAAAATTGAAAACTATCGCCACGATCGTGATCGCCTTATGGATGCGCTTAAAGCGAGTGGCGAAGACAATAACGCAAAATTAATGGCATTGTATTTACAGAGCATCGGGTTGAATGCACATTATGTCAGCCCGCTTGATGCCGGCATTTTCGTTACCGATGAGCCGGGCAATGCGCAAATTTTACAAGAATCATATAAAAAGCTGCAACAACTTAAACATCGCTCCGGCGTTTTAGTCATCCCGGGATTTTTCGGTTATTCGCTAACTGGGCATATTGTCACGTTCCCGCGCGGCGGTTCGGATATTACCGGCTCGATCGTCGCGGCCGGAGTCGGTGCAGATGTGTACGAAAACTTTACTGACGTCGACTCGATTTATTGCGTCAACCCGTCAATCGTTGAAAATCCGCGCCAATTAAAAGAAATTACATATCGCGAAATGCGCGAGCTGTCGTATTCCGGTTTTTCCGTGTTTCACGATGAAGCGTTAGAGCCGGTCTATAAAGCGCGCATTCCGGTATGCGTAAAAAACACGAACAACCCGGAAGCGCCGGGAACATGGATCGTCGCCCACCGAGACCATCGAGACGAACCGGTCGCCGGCATTGCCAGCGACACCGGCTTTTGCAGCATTAACGTCAGCAAATATTTAATGAACCGCGAGATCGGCTTTGGCCGAAAGCTCCTGCAAATTTTAGAAGATGAAGGCATTTCGTATGAGCATACGCCGTCAGGGATTGATAACATGTCGGTCATTTTGCGGGCGAATCAATTGGAAGGAGGAAAAGAGCAACGCATTATCGACCGCATTCAAACAGAACTGCAAGTGGATGATATTCAAATTGAATACGGTTTGGCGCTCATTATGGTCGTCGGCGAGGGCATGGAGCGCGCTGTCGGGGTCGCCGCGAAAGCGACAGCGGCCTTTGCCAAAGCTAATATCAATATTGAAATGATCAACCAAGGTTCGTCGGAAGTGAGCATGATGTTTGGCGTAAAAGAGAATGTCGTCGACCAGGCAGTGCGGGCGTTATACGAAGCATATTTCCATTCCAAACAGCCACTCTCTTAAAAAGGGAGTGGTTTTTTACATAAGAAGGGAAAAAGAAGAAAATACTACCATTGTACAAATGTTGTCAATGGAGGAGCTGACATGAAAAAAATAATGACTTTTATTTTAGTATGGTTCGTTTTTTATACGAACACGCCTGCACAGGCGCTGACGCCAATGAACGAGCGCGAGTTGCAGCAATACGTAAGCGAGTTCGGTTGGACGGTGGACGATTTGCGGCGTTATTTATCGATGTATGACCGAACGCTTGCCGATTTTTCGACGATGGAGGAGTTGAAGCGATGGCTTGGCGATCCCGTGACGGAAGAAGGGCTGACCGAACTGTTGCTGCGCTACCATTTGACGGAAGAAGAGTTGGAGGCGCTGCTTGGGCAATTCGGTGAAACGGTGCAAGATTATACGTTTATGAACGATTTGCGGACAGCAGTGGATTTTTATATGCGCCATAACGAGCGCATGCAGCGGATCAACGATAGGCTTTCTTCGCTTGGCTTTACGGAAGACGAAGCGAAGCGCTTTTTTGACCATATGATGTCGCTTCGTGACGAAACGATGCTCCAGCAGCTTGATGCGTTGAGCGCACGCGTCGATCGGCTGTCATCGGAAAGCGATGCAGCGAAGCGCCGGAAAGAAGCGATCGCAATTTGGAAGCAACTGCTCGATGCGATCGGGCTGCAATCGGACTTTTATTTTGTAACGATCGGGCAAATGGAGCACGTATCGGCGGATCAGCTTGCAGCAACCGCTTCGCCAGATGGACGCGATTTGCTTATTACGCTGTCCAACAAAGAAGGAGAACGGGTCATCGATCTGCAACTGCCGAAACGCGCAAATATGACAACATTCATTCTTCATGCGGAAAAAGATTTGCTGGCTGTCGGAAAGATGGCGCACGAAATGAAAGGAAAGCTGCTCGGAGAAAAAATGCCGAACACTGCTTCGCCGTATGTGCGAAACATGATGGCAGGGCTGCTTCTGATGCTCGGCGGCATTTTGCTTTATGCCCGAAAGAGGGCGGTTCAATGAGAAAGTCCGGTTTTTTGCTTGTCGCTATCGGCCTTTTTTTGACTGTCTGGAACGGTTATTGTTACTGGCAAGGATTTCGCCCAGTCAAGCCGCTCCCGCTCGAGGACCGAACGCATGCGATTTCTCCAGCGCCGAAGCTCGGGGAGCGAATCGGGACGCTTTTCATTCCGAAGCTTTATACTTCGTTACCGATTTATCATGGAGCGAGCGAGAACGAATTGCGAAAAGGAGTCGGGCATTATCCGAAAAGCGCGATGCCCGGACAGCCGAACAACGTCGTTCTATCCGGACATCGCGATACGGTGTTTCGCAAACTAGGGCAAGTCGGTGTCGGGGATCAATTAGTGGTCGAGACGAAACTCGGCCGATTTGTATATGACGTAAAAAAGGTGCGCATCGTTTCGGAAAACGATCGCACCGTTATCGTCGAAAAGCCGCGGCCGACGTTAACGGTCACGACTTGTTATCCATTTCATTGGGTCGGTGATGCGAAGCAACGCTACGTGCTCGTCGCGCAGTTAGCGTCCGTTCAGCGTTGATTGTTTGCCGCCGCGGCGTTCGTGCAGCTGATGTTTAAATTCCTTCAAGAGCGCTTCTCCTTGCAGCCCTTGTTCAACGAGTCCAGCCAATACAGTTTCGGCCAAATCTGTTTTGTTGCGGACGAGCAGACCGTCCATCAATACGCTCAAGTGATTGTTCAGCGGCGTGATCGACCTTACTGAGGCGATCATGTTGGCTGGATCGTTGTTAATGTCGGAAATGATCACTTGGAGGCGGAATTCGTTATGATCTTTTTGCAGTTCCGTAAATAAAGGTTCGTATCGTTTATCGATATATGTTTCAATAAGCCAGCGGTTTTTTCCATCCTCTTTATTGATGATAAGCCCGTCAATGAGCGGAATTTCTTCTTGGTGTACATCGCCGTGTACGACTTGGAGCCCCACAAGCTTGAAGGTTTTCATCATATCACCTCGTCAACATTGTCTTACGAAAAATTATAGCATAACCGTATTGGAAAGGGAAAATGGGCCGTCAGACAAGTTTTCAAGGTGTTTGCGAGAAAAATGAATGAAAGATGCCAAAATTAAATTTTATTGTTAGTTGTTGACGTTTTTTGTCTATCTCTACAGTTCATTGTCAAAAAAAGTAGAGCCGAAAATTCAAAAATCGCCATTTTACGAGGGAATCGGCGATTATTTATGATAGAAGTGCGACGAAACCGAAAGGAGGGGAGGGATGGGATGATCAACCAAGTCGTGCTTGTCGGGCGGTTGACGAAAGATCCGGAGCTTCGCTATACCGCCGATGGAGCAGCAGTCGCCAATGTGACACTGGCGGTGAGCCGCCATTTTCGCAATGCGGAAGGAGTCATTGACACCGATTTTGTCCATTGCACCCTTTGGCGGAAGGTGGCCGAAAATACGGTCCATTATTGTCGGAAAGGATCGATCATTGGCGTGATGGGAAGGATTCAAACGAGAAATTATGAAAACCAAGACGGCAAACGGGTGTATGTGACGGAAGTGGTGGCCGAATCGGTCCGTTTCATGGGCGGAAAAACCAATGCGTGGGTGGCGCAAGAGTAAGTCCTTTCTCTTTCTTTTCCCCTAGTTTCCCTCTCTATAGAGAAATTAAATAGCCTCAATTGTCCCCTCAAATGGTAGCCAGCCGCATGCGGTTGGCGCTTTCTTTTGCTCTGTGGTGCTAGTCGATGGCGCGCAAAAATTCTTGAATGATCGTTGTGATGGCGGATTCGATATGCTTTCGTTTTTTCGCTGGCAGCTGCGCAAGCGAATGAATCGCCTGCTCGATGTCGGGGTTTTGCTTTAAGTAGTCAATAATATCAAGCATTTTTTCATCGACAGCGTCCGTTTGGTAAATGCGGCTCACTTCCCGCAATAATTCTTTTTTGTTTGTCCGTTTTCCAACTAAAAAGTCGATGCTCACATCATATAGTTCGCTTAATTTTTCTATTGATTGTAAATCAGGCAGCATTTCCCCGTTTTCCCATTTGCTAATTTGTGAGCGCGACACATTGAGATGTTGTGCTACATCTTCTTGCGTCCAATTTCGTTGTTTTCGCAAATATTTTAAATGGTCGGCAAGCTTTGTCATTTTTGTTCACCACAATTCCATAAAAATTATAACAATATATAAAAAATATGAAATTGTGGTAGAAGAATCGGTTCGTTTTTTGAACAAAAAAATATTTGTTCTAAAAAAGAACAAAATTGAACAGCTGACAACTTTCGTAGACTGAGCAAAAGTGTTAAAATATACAATAAATGATAAATATTTACTGATAAAAGAGAGGGATCGATGTGAATATTTATCTAGCGAATTTAGTCGTGAGTGAGAGGAAGCCGGAAAGGCGCAGTTACCAAACGTATAGCGTGTTTGTGAAAGAGATGAAAAATCCGTTTTCTGTCAGGCTTTCGAAGATTGCAGCGGCGAGCTTTGCCGATTCGCTCCGATTTTTGAAACGGGAAAAAGAAACGTTTGTGGTCATGGACGGAGAAGCTTGCTTTCGGACGATTCAATGCCAAGAACATGCGCAATTATATTTTTTGTTTAAATCGGTCAATCAGCTGTATATGTTTATCATAAAGCTTGATTTGAAAAAACGGACGATAGCAATTACCTCTTATGAATGGAACGACCTTCAACGAAAGTATGTACTCCTCTACACAAATGAACTCCTTGCAATTGAAAGACAGCTTATTTATCGCATCCTTCAATCGCTCTATATTTGCACAAATAAGCAAGTATCGTATTTTTGCATGTTGCCGGCGAGAGAAAGGCGGTAAAAGGGATATCCCAACAGTCATGCGAGGTACCCCTTTTTATATGTTGCGGATGCGTTCGTTTGCCGACAACGGCAGAAAAGCTAGGAATAGAGCGATGTCAACTGGTTTTTATTGGTTAATCAACACGCCTGCATTTGTTTAAATTATTTTTAATGTAAGGGGCGTTTGTTTGACCGCTTCCTGCCGAGATAACAGCATTCCTTTATGTTTTCCGATTTTTTTTTGGCCGGCAAAAGCGTCCTGTAAAAGCTTCCTTCATGCCATGAAAAAGCGATGGGCTTCTATATGCCTAAAGGAGCGTTGCTATAAAGGAAAAAGCATTTTTCGCATCGAGCCAACGGCACATGAGCGTACGTGTATTAATCATGAAGCAACTTTCCTTTCTGCATTTCTTCGTGAAAGGCGCGAAGCCGTTTCGTTTTCTCTAGCAGTTTTTCACGGTATACTAGCCACACATCGTAGCGCCCTAGCGCGCGGTAATACGTGCGCAGCTTCTTTAAATAGCGGACGGCTTGTTTATAACTTGGCCGGTTTTTTGCTTGAATCATTTTTTGCACGCCGCGATGATAAAGCGGAAGCAATAATGAGCGATCGTGTTTTTCGATCGTTGTTAAAAACGAGCGATGGATTTCTTCAATTTCGATACCGGCGATTAAATGCAAATCGACCCATTTTTTATATTGCTTGCTTGACATTAAAAAGTGGCTATATTGAGAAGCGCTGTAAGGAAGCAGCGCCCGTAAAATCGTTTCATTATGTTTCTGGTCTCCCGTTGCATGCGTATATCGTTCCGATAAATAGAGCAATTCTCTCGTTACTTCCGCTTTGTAATAATGTGAGGAAGCGAAGAGCAAATTTATGCTGTTCATACATAGCTCCCACCACGTTTTCATGCGCGTCCATTGGCCGGCAAGAGCCAGCTCCCTCATCCAATGAAGCACGTAGGGAATCGCTGCAACGCGTACATCTTTTAAAAGCGCCGATACTTCTTCGTCACGGCCACGGAGAAAGGCGAGATGTGCCAAGGCGAGCAGGCATTCATCCGCAAAAGAAGACTCTTCTTGTCGCTTTTGCAGCGCTTCTTGTTCTTTTTCGCACCACGTTTCGCCGCGGAACAGCGCATTCCACACCATTTGGTACACGCGAATGCGCATGGCCATAAATCCTTCACTAGCAAACAATACGTTGCGCACGTATTTGCGGCTTTCGTCCAACAATGACGCATTTGGTGCCGGCTTGTTCAAAAAGGAACTGCATTTGTTGTGGATGACGCCGACAAAATCTGATATCGCCGACTCCCAAAAGGAGCGTTGATAAGAAATGCGTTGGAACTGTTCACCGGATTCCACGAGGCGGCAAAACGTAAAGAGCGCGGCGTGAAGGTCGTAGAGCCGCTTCTCTATGCCGGCATAAGGTACTCCTTCTAGCAAAGACGGAAAAAATCGATAGCACAAATGATGGGCGAACCAATAGTCGATCGTACGGTAATTTTGTAAAAACTGGTCGTAAAAATGCTCAAATCGCTTCACCCAATCATGGACGGAAGCGGACGGCTGAACGACTTCGCTCGCTTTTGGAAGCTTCGGTGCCACGGATGTTCGTTTTATATTCCATTTGCGCACGAGCTCTCCGACTGAACCGACGTTGGCGTACAAATAAAAAAAGAGCGCAAAAATGTGCGGGCAAATGTAAGAGCTGCTGCATTCGCAATGGCTTTGCGGAAGATCGGTTAAATCCAAGATGGGCTTGTATATTTGCCGATCGAGCACGTTCGCTTGCACGAGGCCGTCGTCTAATAAAGCGGCGTTATAGACGAAGCCTTCCCGGTATAACTTCAATCCTTTTTTCATCGCATTTTCATAAAAAGGAAAGGCCATTTCTTGTTGGAATTGGCTGGCGGTTTCATTCAAGATCGCTTTTGGCAAACTCGTTTGCAACAATTGTTGTCATCCTCTCCTATCGTTCCTATCTCTTATTTTAGCTATGTTCACATTTCCTTCTACAAAATTATAACAAAAGTCTCTTCCAATGAAAAAGAAAGTTTCAGTATACTAGAAATAGCGCCAGCCGAAAAAAAGAATTCACATGTTGGATTCCTTTTTTCGACATGGCGAACGGTCGAAGGAGGGAGAATGATGCAGTGGAAAGCGAAACAGATCATGATGACATCCGCTTTTGCTTCGGCGTTATTGATGATTCCGGCAGAAGGGAAAGCTGCAGAATGGAAACTCGGCATGAGCCATCCGCAAATTAAAGAAGTACAGCAGCTGCTAAAAGCGAAAGGCTTTTTTACATATCCAACCGCCACCGGCTATTTCGGCGCGATTACGGAAACGGCGGTGAAAAAATTTCAAGCGTCTGCTCGCTTGCCGGTGACAGGCGTTGTCGATGAGAAAACGTATGCCGCCTTAAAAGCGGTGGCGAAACCGGCGGCAAAACAAGCGGTAAAGACATCGGCTAAACCGGCAATGAAACAAACGACGCAGCTTGCGACCAATACGAACACAGTCGCTTCGTCAACAGCGAAATCAGCGGCGGAATCGAAACTTGGAGCGTCCGGTGAAGCGGTCAAAACGCTTCAGCAGCAACTGCAAACGCTCGGCTATTTTACGTATCCGCAGCTGACTGGCTATTTCGGCACGGTGACGCGAGAGGCGGTGAAAAAGTTTCAAAAAGATGCAGGGCTGCCGATTACGGGTGTCGCCGATCGCACGACGCTGGCGAAACTAGGGGAGGCGCTCGCGAAAAAGGCGCAGCCGGTTTCCACGCAGCCAGCCATCTTTTTAACGATCGGCGCAAGCGGCGATAAAGTGAAAGAAGTGCAGACGAAGCTTAAGCAGCTCGGCTATTTTACGTATCCGGAAATCACCGGCTATTTTGGACAAGCGACAGCCGAAGCGGTGAAAAAGTTTCAACAGAGCGCAAAATTGCAAGTAACGGGAATGGTCGATGACGAAACATATACGCGCCTTGCCGCACAAGCACCTGCAAAAAAATTCGACCCGATTGAACTCGTCGCCGATGCTGCCCCGCTGTTAGGCAAACCGTACGTATGGGGCGGCCAAACGCCGGAAACTGGATTTGACTGCAGCGGCTTGATCGTCTATTTGTTCCAGCAGCAAGGCATCACGATCCCGCGCACGGTTGCGACGATGTGGGACGCCGGCACAAGCGTCGATATTCCTGCCGTTGGCGATATCGTCTTTTTCCAAACAGAAGGCTCGACCGTTTCCCATGCAGGCATTTATGTCGGCAACAATCAATTTCTCCATAGCGGCAGCTCCACCGGCGTGACGATCAGCCCGTTCAACAGCCCATACTGGAGCGCGCGCTACATGGGGGCGAAGCGGTATTGGTAAGCGCATGGACTGGCTTTTTTATAAAGTCAGTTCGTTTTTGTTTCATGATAAGAAAACATAAAATCTTGAATCGCTGTCCAGCTCCAAGCTCCATCGGTGTGATGCGCTCCGTTCATAGACAGAACGACCTTGCATCACCTCCGCTTTTCTTCATCGTAAACAAACAATAGACACTGCAAAATGGAAATACTGTACATCTGACAGAAGTGTGAAAAATCGTGTAAGATAGACGTAACACACTGTAACGAGAGGAGCAACGGAATGAACATTGCAGTAGCGGGAACCGGATACGTCGGACTAGTGACGGGAACGTGCTTAGCCGAAATGGGGCAGACGGTCGTTTGTTTTGATGTTCAAAAAGAAAAAATAGCGGCATTACAACAAAGACGTTCCCCCATTTACGAGCCAGGGCTTGAACAATTAATCCAAAAGAACATGAGCGCAGGGCGATTGTCTTTTACCGCGGATGAAAAAAAAGCGTATGGGGAAGCGGATATCGTCTTTCTTGCCGTCGGTACGCCGGAACAGGAAGATGGTTCGGCGAATTTAACGTATATTGAAGAAGCGGTTCGTTCAATTGCGCGCAATATGGAAAAGGACGTCATTATCGTGACGAAAAGCACGGTGCCGGTCGGAACAAACGAGCGAATCCGCCAAATGATGGAACGGTTGAAACCGCCGTTTTTGCGGATAAGCGTCGTATCGAACCCGGAATTTTTGCGGGAAGGGTCGGCGATTCATGATTGGTTTTATGGCGACCGCATCGTCATCGGCGCAAGCAAAGAGGACGAAGAGGCGGTTGCTGTCGTCGCCAAGTTATATGAACCGCTAGGCATCCCGATGATGAAAACGGACTTGGCGAGCGCGGAAATGATTAAATACGCCTCGAACGCTTTTTTAGCGACGAAAATTAGCTTTATTAACGAAATAGCCAACATATGCGAAAAAGTGGGGGCGACGATTGACGATGTCGCTTACGGAATCGGGCTTGACAAGCGGATCGGTCCGCAGTTTTTACAAGCGGGGATCGGCTATGGCGGGTCTTGTTTTCCAAAAGATACAAAAGCGCTCGTGCAAATCGCCGGCAACGTGCAGCACCGTTTTGAATTGCTAGAAGCTGTCATCCAAGTGAATAACAAGCAACAGTCGATGTTGGTTGAAAAAGCGAAACAATATGTTGGCTGCCTGCGCGGGAAAAAAATCGCGCTTCTCGGTTTGGCGTTCAAGCCGAATACCGACGATGTGCGGGAAGCGGCTTCGCTTGTCATTGCCAACCAGCTCATCGGGGAAGGGGCAACCGTCGTCGCATACGATCCGATTGCGGTTGATAACGCCAAAAAACACTTTCCTCCGTCGGTTCAATATGCCGATGCGATCATCGAAGCGATTCGCGGAGCAGATGCGGCGTTCATCGTGACGGAGTGGGATGAAATTAAGCGAACGCCGCTTTCCGTGTTCCGCGAACATATGCGCACGCCGATCGTCCTAGACGGCCGCAATTGCTATTCGCCTGAAGAAGCGAGACGTTCGCATGTGACTTACATTTCCATCGGCCGTGCGCCCGTATTGGCTGGGGTGTATCAAACGGAATGAAACAGGAGCTCAAGAGGTCTCTGTTTTCGCGATTTGCTATGAAGATGGAAAACGAGTGAGTATAACGAAAAAAAGTATTTCCTATTTTAAACAATGCGTTTACAATAAATGTATGATTACGTTTTGGGGGTCAATACGATGATGAGAAAATGGCTGACGAGTGTTGCAATCATGTTCGTCGTTGCGGCGGGTGTTTTCAGCTGGGGCGGGCGCGTTGCCGAAGCGAAAGTGTTATGGGGCAACATGGAATTGAAAAAAGGGACGATCGGGAAAGTAGTCGTGGTGAAAAACACGGAACTTTACCAATGGAAACAAAATAAAATGAACGTCGTCCGAATATTGAAAAAAGGGCAACAATACCGCGTCTACAGCAGCAAAACTGTACAAGGTGCACTTTTTTACGGCGTCGGCAGCGGCATGTACGTCCAAAAAACAACTAACATTCAATACGTTCCGCTCTCGGCGGAGCAATTCACTTCCTTAGTGAAACAAGCGTTAAAAGGGGAGTATGAGCTCGTTAGCGGCAAAGAACGTGTTTCCTTTGTCATTGAAAAACAAGACGGCAACGAGCTTTCAGGCTGGTATTTTTACATGGACAATGACCCGCTCCCAGTAGAAGGAACGGTGGACGGAAACGTTGTGACATTGCGCGCGTATTTCGATGACCGTTATGATCAAATTTTAAACTCCATTTCGTATTTGCAGCAATACAATGTGCCGCAGGCGGAAATCGAAAAGGTGGCCGAACAACTCGTCAATAACGATGACTATTATATGCAGTTTCAGTTTACGATTGCGAACGACCTGGAACAGTTTCAAGGGCAATTTCGCTTTACGGATTTGCTGCTAGATGGCCGCTATGACGTAACAGGAACAGAGCTGAGCGCCCCGTTTTCCGTTCAAGTGAAAAAGATAGACTAAAAGAGGAGAGGTTCGCATGGTCGGGCCTCTCATTCTTGTATAGATTTGCTAGAAAAATAGTGATTTTGGCTCGCTTCCATGGGAAGAAAATTGTGGTACAATTATTCACAAAGGCACAGCTAAGGAAACTTAGCGCCGCAAAGCTATAGGGGCTACGGGGAAACCTATGCCAGCCAGCTGCCATTACCAAGCAAGAAAATGAAGAAGGAGGGATGGTAATGTTAAAAAAAGGGTTGCCAATTTTACTTGCTTCCATGCTTGTCGCATCTCCTGCGTTTGCCGCAAAATATGACGGGAAGCGGGAAGCGAAAGCAAAGCATGCGGAAAAAAGCGAGTTTGTCGTGAAGAAGCTAGAAGAGAAGAAAAAAGAAAATAAGAAAAAACAGGAACTAGAGAAAAAAGAGCAGAAAATGCTTGCGAAAAAATTGGCTGAATTGAATAAAAAAGTGAGCAAAATCGAAGAGCGGATGAACAGCGTGACAGCCGACATCGAAGCGCTTAGCGAGCCGGCCAATCCAACGCAATCAACCACACCGGATTCAACATCGGTAACGCCGGCGGATCCAACGCAAACAGCTCCAGCGCCAACGGATTCAACAACGCCAGCGCCAGCGACGCCGACAGATCCGACGCAACCAAGCGCTCCGGCAACAAATTCAACAGCGCCAGCTTCTACAGGCGCTCAAACAACGACTTCTGTCGATCAGCCGGCAGAGAATCAAAATGATGATGAAGAAGCAAAACAAGAACAAATTGACGAGCTCATCGGCAAATTGCTTTCGCTTTCTAACCAATTAAAAGCGGTGAAAAATGAAATTCGCGCGTTGGAAAAGAAAGTTGGCACGAACCAACCAGAGATTCAGAAATTAAAAGAAAAAATTAAAGCATTAGATGAACAAATGCAGCAAAATAAAAAAGCGTTAATTACTTTGTTGTAATGAGCACCAAATTTAGGTGCTCTTGTTCACGTATTTTTCGAAAATAATGGTAAAATCGACCATGTGGTTGATGCGTATGCGCAAAAAAAGTTCTATTTCTGAAAAAAAATGCGTATAGATGTATAGTGTGTGATTTTGTAATGGTTTTGTAATGGTTTTGTAATGAATTTGTAATCGATTCGATAAGAGAATTGCCTAAAAAATTTGTATTTAAGACTAGAAATTACAAGAAAAATGTATTATTATAGTAAACGTGGAGAGATGGGGAAAGAACATCAAGATGTAGCAACATACGCACCATTTACTACTATTGCCTAGCGATAGGTTAATAGGAATGTTTTGCCCCAGTTAAATCTTTTAGGCAATGAAATTACTAATCTTTATTTCATTGCTCTAAAGTTTAGATAAAGAAGGGAGACGTATTATATGAGCAAAAAGAAAGCTATCAAACTTGCAACAGCAAGCGCAATTGCTGCAAGTGCATTCGTAGCTGCAAACCCAAACGCTTCTGAAGCGGCTACTAATGTAGATGCGGTTGTAAGCCAAGCAAAAGCGCAAATGAGAAATGCATATTACACTTACAGCCACACAGTAACAAACACTGGTGAATTTGCAGACATCAAAGCTGTATATGCTGAGTACAACAAAGCGAAAAAAGCGTATGCTGATGCGGTAGCATTAGTGAAAAAAGCAGGCGGCGCAAACAAAGACGCATACTTAGCTGACTTAGAAGCTACATATGAAGTATACATTACTTCACGTGTAATTCCTTACATTGACGCATACAACTATGCAGTGAAATTAGACGCAATGCGCCAAGAATTGCAAGCTGCTGTTGATGCGAAAGATCTTGCAAAAGTAGAAGAGCTTTATCACAAAATTTCTTATGAGTTAAAATCTCGCACAGTAATCTTAGATCGTGTTTACGGTCAAACAACTCGCGACTTGCTTCGCTCTCAATTCAAAGCAGCTGCGCAACAACTTCGCGACAGCTTAATCTATGACGTAACTGTTTCTATGAAATTAAAAGCAGCTGAAGAAGCAACAAACAAAGGCGACCTAGCTGCAGCTGAAAAAGCATTAGCAGAAGCTCAAGACGCATTAACGAAAGCAACTGCGTTCAAAGCTGACTTAACTACAAAACAAGCAACTGTAAAAGCTGCGTATGAGGCGAAAGTTGCTCCTGCAGTTGTAGGTGTAAGTGCGGTTAACTCTAGAACAGTACAAATCAAATTTAATAAACCAATTGATGCTTCAACTGTATTAGTTGATAAAGGTACTACTGATACGTCTGATGACACGTTGAAGACTACTTCAATTGTGTTTACTGCGCTTGATGGGCAACCTGCTATCAGCCAAACAGATATTAAAGCATCTTTAAGCGATGATAAGAAAACTTTGACATTAGTTGCTGCTAACAGTGATTTCTTTACAAAACGTTACGTTGTTGATATTAAGAACGTTAAAACAACTGATGGCAAGGATGTTCCTGCGTACACAACAACGATTGATACAACTGATTCAGTAAGACCTGCGGTTCTATCTTATTCTTATGCAGATAACGGCTTAACGTTAAAAGTTAAATTCTCTGAGCCGTTAAATAGCGTTGGTACAGTGAAGCTTTATGATGGAACGACTGAAATTTCAGTATCTCCAAGCTTTACTGCTGGCAGCGATGAAATGACAATTAACTTAGCTTCTTCGTCTGTGCCAGTAAATAAAGCCTTAACATTGAAAATCTTTGGCGCTGTTGATTATAACGGAAACGTAATTAATCCAAACCCAGCAGAGCTAACAGTTATGAAAACTACTGTTGATACAACTAAACCTACTGTTCAAAGCGTTGAAGCAGTAAACGACAAGACTGTTAAAGTTACATTCAGTGAAAAATTATTAGGTAATCCAACAATTAAAATTGGCGGTACTACTGCTGCTTCCGTTTCTGTTGATTCTACAGGTTTAGTTTATACAGCAACATTGAATAGTGCTCAACTTGGGATTCAAGCAGTTGAAGTAAGCAGCTATACAGACCTTGCAGGTAACGTAGGAGATGCTTACACGAAAGTAGTAGAATTGAAAGCTGACACAACTGCTCCAAAACTAGTAAGCAGTCAAGTAGTGAAAATAAATGGTATTGAAAATCTTGTTCTTACATTCGACGAGGAAGTAACTACTCAGAATAATATTACTGTTGTGTCAAGCAACGACTATTATGTTGATGAAAACAATGTGCGCAAACAAGTTGGTGTGACACTTACAACAAATAGTACAAACTTCAAATTGTACAATCCTGTAAATGGTAAATCTAAATCTGTTGCATTAGATATTTCTTCTTTACCAAAAGGAACATATACAGTTACTTTACCAACAGGAGCAACAGCTTTAGTTAAAGACTTAGCTTCGAACCCTAATGCATATGCTGAAGGTAAACAAATTACATTTGTGCGTGGCACAGATAGCTTAACAACAAAACCTGCTCTTGATACTAATGTTAGTACGAACGGTGTTGAAGTAGTAGACAACAACACTTTACGTTTCACATTTACTCAAAACTTAGATGCTTCTGCGCTTAACTTGTCTAACTTTAATATTAACGGAGTAGCTTTATCAAAAGCTGTGTTTGATGGAGCAACGAATAAAATTCTTGTAACTCTTGCTCCAGGGGCTAATACGTGGACAGGTACTCATGTAATTACAGTTAGCAACATTAAAAACGTGTCCGGTATTGCAATGGATACTGTTACTACGACAGAATCCATGAATGAAAACGTAGCTCCAACATTCACTGCAACATTAACTAGCGCAGATGTAATTAAAGTAACTTTCAGCGAGCCTGTTGCACATTCTACACTTTCAAATGCTATTACTGGTAACAACTTTACAGTTAAAGTTGATGGTACATTAAATAATGTAACAGGAGTTTATACTGATAGCGCTGCTACAACTCCAGTATCTGCAACTGGTAATACTGGCTATAAAACTGTTTACTTGAAATTAGCAACTCCTGTAACTGACTTAACTAAACCAATTACTGTAAGCGCAACGAACCTAGTTGATGTTAGTGCAGAAGGTGCATCTCCAACTGTTGTAGGTAACACTGTTTCAAGTGACGTAGTAAACGTTGCAAAATAATATTTTAGGTGTGTGATTGTTTCAAAATGAGAAGTCCTGCAGAGAGATATCTCTCTTGCAGGACTTTTTACTTATACTCTAATGATATCTTGCTCTGTTTATTGTATAAAATTTGAATAAATTTACCCTTTTTTAGAGATCATGGGTATATTTGTTTGAAGAAACACTTGCTTTATTGATAATAATCTACTAAAATTTACAGGTAGAGGATTGTCGATTTTTAGTAGAATGAGGCGAATAAACAATGAGCGAAAGACTCAATCGGTATGTATTCTTTGGTTTGATCGTTTTTGTTTTTGCTGGTATTGGCTATGCTTATTGGAAAGGGGAACGGCAAGACCAGCAGTTTAAGCAGGATTATATTCAGTATCAGCAAGCTTTTGAATGGATCAAGCAAAGCAATGGGGAGCAAGCGCTGCAATTATTGCAGCCGCTTTTAAAGAAATATCCGGACCGTTATAACATTATGCGCTATGTTGGGTTAGCCTATGCGATGAAGAACGACTTTCGACGCGCATCTCTTTATTATGAAAAAGCTATTACACAACGGCCTTTCCTGCAGGAAGATCCGATTTTCACATTACAGTTCGGCGAGATTTTGTATTTTAATGGGGAGTACGCAAAGGCGAAGGCATATCTCGAAAAAAGTAAGCAGCTGCCGGGATCCGAAAACTACCATTCTAGAATTGATGAACTTCTGACCCTCATTCATAAACGAACAAAATAATCGCTACATAAGGTGGATGGCTATGTCTGATTTATATAGATATTTAAAAATTGAGCGCGATGAGGAAGAAGACAGGCTTGAAATAGAAAAAGTAGATCGATTCTTGTTTTTCGGACTCATCTTTACTTTAGTCTTTGTTCCATTATTAACAAGAGTACATATTACCGATTATATCAGCCCGTCCATTACGGAAACGGATATTTTGGATACGGGAAAGAAAGCAGATGTATTTACTTATTACAAACACATTTTATTGCTAATTTCCACTGCATGTTTAAGTCTACTATTTATATATAAGGTTGCCGTGCTTAGATACTCTATACCAAAAACAAAAATAAACATATCGTTAGCTTTGTTAGCGATCTTTATTACTTTGTCGGTTGTTTTTGCGCCGTATAAGACGCTTGCCCTTTATGGAATGTATGACAGAAACGAGGGGGCTATTACGTATCTTTGTTATTTAATGTTGTTTTTTATCGCTGCGAATATTCATTATACAGAGAAGAGGCTAAAATGGGCGTTATATTGCCTATACCCATTTGTGCTGATTAACGCTTTGTTGGGGATTGTTAATTTTTACGGTTATAACGTACTCGAATTAAACTGGGTGAAAAAATTGCTTTACTCAAATCTTCCCCAAGGCGCAAAATTGACGGAAGGTTCGCGGTTACTTGCGACCATTAACCACGGGAACTATGTAAGTGGGGTTTCGGCTGTTCTTACGACCCTTTTCTTCACTTGGGCATTATTAGATAAAAATAAGATCAGAAGTATTATAAATTTCGTGATGTCTTTACTATGTTTTGCGATGTTGTTAAGTTCTCTTTCGGTTAGTGGATTTCTTACATTAATGCTTACCCTTCCGCTTGTCTTTTCGCTTGTTTTTAAAGCAATATACAAACGTAAATTCGCAGTTACTTTTGCCGTTTTTTTAGTCGGAGCAGCATGCATTTATGTTGTCATGGTAAACCATAATCCGAAAGTATGGGATGAAACGTTTGGGTTTTTTATAAAAAGCAATCCGTTTGCGGAAGCTCGTGCTGTAGTCAATGAATTCCAGCAAGCTTTTGATGCAAGTCATGTATATGCGAAAACAGGATCGAATCAAGAAAATAAGGAGTATCAACTTCCACAACTTCCTGAATCAGGAGTTGGTCCTGGATCGGGACGTTTATACATATGGAAAAAAACGTGGGAACTTATTCAGTATCGTCCATTATTTGGATACGGTCTTGATACACTTCCTTACTTTTTCCCGCAAGATGACCCTGAAAAGCAAGCCAATATCGAGACATATACTGTTATAGTCGATAAGCCGCATAACATGTACATCGGTATTGCTTACGGAGCTGGTGTGATTGCCCTGCTTGCGTTTGTTGCTTTCATTGTCAACATTGGGATATTGACAATACAACGTTTGATCAATACGAAATTAGTTGATGATAAACAAGCTATTTTCGCAAGCGTCGCTATCGCTTGTGGTGCGTATCTCATTCAGGCGTTATTTAACGATTCCATCATCGGTACAGCCGTAATATTCTGGATATTGCTTGGATTGTTAGTTTCTTTCCTTATGCAAAATAAGCAGGAAAAAGTGAGTTGATTTTAAATGGAGATGCCATTGGTTTCGATTGTGGTTGCTACGTATTTTCCGCGTACAGATTTTTTCGAGAAACAGTTGCAAAGCTTGAATAATCAAACGTACGAAAATATTGAAATCATCATCTGTGATGATAGTGCTAATGATGCAGAGTATGAAAAAGTAAAGAAAACGGCGGAAAATATTATCTCTAGGTTTCCATGCAAGGTAATAAGAAATGAAAAGAATGTTGGGAGCAATAAGACCTTTGAGCGACTAACAAAAGAAGCCAATGGCGATTATATTTGTTACTGCGATCAAGATGATATATGGCTTTCTGAAAAGGTGGAGCGCTTAGTGAGTCACATCACGAAACATCATTGCACACTCGTATATTCTGATTTGAGCTTAATAGATGAAAATGATCGTATCATTCATAAGAGTTTTAAGAGAAGCAATTTTAGACTAAAACATGTCCATGGTGACAATACTTTTGCTCACCTAATTAATAGAAATAGCGTCACAGGATGTGCAATGATGATTAGGACTGATGTTGCGAAGAGTGCGATACCTTTTCCAAGTTACGATGAGTATGTACACGACCATTGGCTCGCTATTTGTGCAGCTGCAAGAGGAAGAATAGGGTATATCCACGATCCAATGGTTTTATATAGAATGCATCCAAATAATCAGATAGGTAAAAAAAGACTTAGTAACATTTATACTATAGATGACTATGTATATTATAGGATAAAGAAACAGTTCAATAGATACGAATTTATATTATCGAATTTATGGTTAACAGGTGAATACAAAGAAATCGTATATTATCATATTGAAATTGCAAAAATGAGATTAGATTTAAGTAATAAGATATCTTTAAGAAACTTACTTAAGTACCTAAAATTAGCCAAATTTGATTTCCTTCTGTTTATATTTGAAGTTCTCCTCTTTACATTCTTAAGAAATAATAGCTCTTGTTTTTTTAAAATAATAAAATATTTAAAACTATAGTAGCTCTATTTAAACGCTTAAAGTTGTAGATGGAGGAATTTATGGTGTCTGTTAATTTTTTAGTAAATAATTTTAAAGTTATTAGGGAGCATAGATATATACTAATTCAATTAATAAAAAAAGATTTACAAAATAGATATGTAGGCTCTTTTTTAGGGTTATTCTGGGCGTTTTTTCCTCCACTTGTTAACATAGGGGTTTTTTGGTTTATATTCGAAGTAGGTTTTAAATCTGTGCCAGTTAACAACTATCCATTTATACTATGGTTATTGACAGGGATGATACCTTGGTTTTTTATTTCAGATTCTATTAGTTATTCTTCTACATCTATTTTAGATAATAAGTTTCTTGTAAAGAATGTGGTTTTTAAATTAAATATTCTTCCTTTTGTAAGAATATGCTCTTCTTTAATTATTCATTTGTTTTTCGTTTTAGTTCTATTGTTATTTTTTTCTTTCTATGGGTACAAACCCAAGATTTATAATTTACAAGTAATTTATTATATTTTATGTACAATAACTCTCGTATATGGAATTTCGTTAATAACCTCTTCCTTAATCATTTTTGTAAAGGATTTAGGGCAGTTTTTAGCATTAATATTACAAATAGCTTTTTGGATTACTCCAATTTTTTGGTCATTAAATCTTTTGCCATCAAAATATCATTTACTCATTAAACTAAATCCATTTTATTATGTTGTAGAAGGATATAGGAATTCGTTTATATATAACGCTTGGTTTTGGCAGTATCCCCGTCAGACATTGTTTTTTTGGGGTGTAACATTTTTTACGATAGGTCTAGGTACATATCTTTATAGAAAACTTAGACCTCATTTTGCCGATGTGATTTAGGGTGGTGGATGGGAAAATGTTTAACAGAGAAGAAGCGATTATAGTAGAAAATCTTACTAAAATATACAAACTATACGAAAACCCTTTAGATAGAGTGAGAGAAGCAATCAGTTTTTCAAGGAAAAAGTATCACAAAGAGCATTATGCGCTTGACAATATTTCTTTTAAAGTGAGTAAAGGAGAGACAGTAGGAGTTTTAGGGCTAAATGGTTCAGGAAAATCGACTTTGTTAAAGATAATATCAGGAGTTCTAAAACCTTCTAAAGGGAAAGTATCGGTCAATGGGAAAGTGTCTTCTATTCTAGAATTAGGTGCAGGGTTCAATCCTGAATATACTGGAATTGAAAATATTTATCTTAACGGATCTTTACTTGGTTTAACAAAAAAACAGATAGAGAGCAATTTAGATAAGATAATTAAATTTGCAGACATAGGTGATTTTATAAACTATCCAGTAAAACTATACTCAAGTGGAATGTACGCTCGACTTGCATTTTCAGTTGCGATTAATGTAGATCCTGATATTTTAGTAGTCGACGAAGCACTATCTGTAGGAGACATGTATTTTCAGGAAAAATCTTTTACTAAAATGAAAGAATTTAGAAGGAAAAATAAAACTATTTTCTTTGTAAGTCATTCTATATCAAGTGTTAGAAATTTTTGTGACAGAGCTATTTGGTTAGAAAAAGGAAAAGTAAAGATGGATGGTCAAGCCGATGTAGTCTGTAGCGAGTACCAAAATTATATTAATAGTCAGAAGAGTAGATATTTGAGCGTGCAAAGGTTAAATAGTAATTTTTTGAATAAAATTTACATTAAAAATGTTAAAACTGACAAATTTTTATATACTTTGGATGATGATATCTATATAAATATTGAATTAGAATTTAACGAATATATAAAGGATTACGGTATAGGAGTAATTATATATGATGAACAAGGTAACATTGTTACTTTATACAATACTGTAAGGGATGATATATATTTTGATAAACCGATAAAAAGTTTTTGTTTAAAAATACCTCAAAATGATTTTGTAAAAGGTACATACTATGGTTCGGTAATAATTTCTGATGAGTTATCAATGTTTCCTTATGATAGACAGGATTACGTTTTAGAGTTCCAAGTTGAAAATAAAAAAAATAAAAATGGTATTCCTTTAGCTGAAGGAAAGTTTAGGAGTAAGCATCTATGGATATATTAGGGAGTTTGTTTCGAAGATTTAGGAAAGAAAAGTTATATTTATTTAGAAACCGAGTTCCTAAAGATATACTTATTATCTGTATATTAAGGATAAGGAATGAGGAGTTAATTATTGAAGATACATTGGATCATATTTCTAGTTTCGCAGATGCAATAATTTGTTATGATGATGCGAGTACTGACTCAACTTTTAAGTACTTAAAGCGTCACCCTAAGGTTATTGCTATAATAAGAAATTTTAATTGGGCTGAAAGTGCAGAAGAAAGAATCAAAGCAGAAACTGTTCATCGAAGAAAACTATTAAATCTTGCACATACGTTCAACCCAAAGTGGATCTTTTGTGCCGATGCAGATGAAAGATATATTGGAGACATAAGAAGTTTTGTTCAGAGCGAAGAGGCACAAGATGTTGATTTAATAAGAATTTCATTATTTGATGCTTATTTAACTCCTAATAACTGTGAACCATACTGTAAAGGACAACCTTTATTGAATTTTAGAAGGTATTTTGGTCCAGAGAGAAGAGACATTGTTATGCTTTGGAAAATGAATAAAAATAAAATATATTATGAGCTTGACGATTCAAGGGAACCCCAATATGATTCGAATCTTAAAGTTATTACCCGATTTTATTGTCAACATTATGGAAAATCTCTATCAGTAAAACATTGGGAGGAAACTTGTGATTATTACATAAACCATTTTCCTTATCATCCATATGGTTGTAAATGGGAGAAAAGGAAGGGGAAAGCAATACATTTAGAGTCGGACTTTGGGACCCCATTATATGAGTGGGGAGAATCATTATTTAGTAATGCTATCAAAATTCATCCAAGGTGATATATATGTCCCCAAAAATATTGCTTACTACCCATCATTTAAAAAATTTTGCTGGTTCAGAATTGGTTATTTTTGATTTAGCCAAATTTTTTAAAGATTATTTGTGTTATGATGTTACTGTAATTAGTTTTTTATTCGATAATCCAATAAAGCAAAAATTTATTGAAAATAATATTACAGTTATTAATGTTCTTGAAGGTGAATTAGAAAATAAGGAGTATGACTTGCTTTGGTCTCAGCATTTCCCCACTTTCTATTATTCAATCTATAAGTTGGGTGTAAAAGCCGACAAAATAATATATAGTTCTTTATCTCCTTTTGAACCACTAGAATCTATTCCTTTAATACCTTTTAATATTAATCTGTATCTAGCTAATTCTCAAGAAACTAGGGATGCCATGATGAAACAAGGGATAGATTCTGATAAAATTTTTATTTTTCACAATTCAGTAAGTGGAGAATATTTTAATGTTTTTCAAAAGTGGAAGCAATGTAAATTAGAAAAAATTTGTGTTGTTTCAAATCATATTCCTAAGGAAATTTATGATTTAGTTACTACTTTTGAAAATAATAATGTTAAGGTTGATTTATATGGACATGGGCATAACTTCACCTTACTTACTGCCCAAAAATTAGCTGAATATGATTTAGTAATTACTATTGGAAGAACCATTCAAATGGCAATGGCTGCTGGTATTCCTTTTTATTGTTATGATTATTTCGGTGGACCAGGTTGGATTGATGAGAAGAATTTTTCTAGAGCAGAGTACTATAATTTTTCTGGAAGATGTACAGGAAAACGAAGGGAAAGTCAGGAAATTTATAGGGATATCTTACAAGGATTTGAGAAAGCTTTTAATAGAAGAGAATATTTTTACAATCTTGCTTCTAATAAATATTTATTAGATAAAAATATTTTTAAGGTTCTAGAAAAGATAGGATTAGACTCGAGCAGTGAAGTAAATTCAGAAGAAAATAGCTTAATCTCTAATATAACTATTAATAAATATTTGGATGTTTATGTTAGAGAACTTAAGAAGAGTTATTTATATGTAGAGTGTGTTGAAGAGAATAAACAACTTTGGAAGAGAGTAAACCATGCGGAATCTATGTGGAGAAGATTAGAGAGAGAAGTGTCTTTAAAACAAAAAGAAATAGAACAATTAACCAACTCTGTAAAAACATTAGAAAATATGTTAGTGGATTATCGTAAAAAAATAATGTCTTTACAATCAGAAGAAAGTAAAATTATGTCGAGTATTTTCTATTATCTGAGTAGAAGATTTCGAAAAGGGGAAAATAAAAAATGACCCAAAAAATAAGAGCATCTGTTATCATTCCTGTTAAAAATGGGGGACAAATTTTTGAGAAAGTATTGAATAAAGTGTTAGAACAGGAATTGAGAGATGGAACGTTTGAAATTATAATAATCGACTCAGGATCAAGTGACGGCTCTGTCGAATTTGTTAGATCTAAAATGAATAAGAGAAATAATGTAAGACTATTACAAATAGAACCTCGAGAATTTGGGCATGGGAAGACTAGAAACTTAGGAGCTTCAAGAGCAAAAGGAGAAATTTTAGTTTTTTTAACACAAGATGCTTTGCCGTATGATAATTATTGGCTTGAAAATTTATTAGTTCCTTTTGAAATTGATGATAATATAGCAGGGGTTTTTGGTAGACATATTCCTTATGATGATTGCGATATTTTTGAAAAAGAATTAATTAATAGGCATTTTCAAGGTTTTGGTGAAGAAATTACTGTACACTATCTGGAAGATAAACAACGCTACAAATTAGATGAAGGCTATAGACATATGCTTTGTTTTTATTCTGACAATTCTTCTGCTATGAGAAAATCTATATGGAAAAAAATACCTTATCCAGATGTGGATTTTGCAGAGGATCAATTGTGGGCAAAACAAATTATAGAAAGAGGTTATAAAAAAGCATATACTCCTTATTCAATAGTTTATCATTCTCATCGTTACTCTTTTCGCGAGCAGTTTCGGAGATATTATGATGAATATAGAGGTTTGAATAATATATACAATTATATACCTGTGAAAAGCGTCTTTCTTATTCCAATTTATATTTGTAAACACTGGTTTTCTGATATGTGTTTTTTGTTTAACCAAAATATTTTGTTTAGAGAAAAAATAAAATGGTCAATCTATTCAATTTTAAAGAATACAAACAGATATTTAGGAGCATATTTGGGTGTAAAGGGGAATAGGTTTAATATTTTAAATAAAATTTTCTCTAGAGAATATAGAATAATAAATGGAGATAGAGAGGCATGAGGGTTTTATATTATAACTTGAGAAAGGTCATAAACATACTAAAGAATGAAGGAATGTATAGAGGGCTCAGAATTATAAAATCTAAAGTATTAAGAGGAACAAAAAAAGTACTAATAAAAAGAGATATAAATGAGTTTTATTCCTATATTTTGTTAAAAGAAAACCCGCCGAAAATAAAATATAAAAAAGGAGATTGTATTCGAATTGCTTGGTTCATTCCCGATTTCGGAATAGGGTCAGGGGGACATTTAAATATATTTAGGTTTGTTCATTTACTCGAAAAGAATTACAAAGTAAGATCTGACATATATATATGCGGTAACACACAATGGAGAGATACTAAAACATTAAAAGAAATTGTTAATAAATATTTTTTCGAAACCAATGCTAACTATTATATTCTAAATACTCCAGAAAAAATATACGAGATTAATCAAGTATATGATTTGGCAATTGCGACTTCTTGGCAGACTGCATATTATGTGAGAGCATTTGGCGAATGTTCACAGAAAGCCTACTTTGTACAGGATTTTGAGCCATACTTTTATCCTAAAGGGAGCAATTATGCTTTTGCTGAGGAAACATATAGATTTAATTTTTACGGAATAACAGCTGGGACTTGGCTAAAAGAAAAATTAAGTAATTCATATGGAATGAAGTGTGAAAGCTTTAGCTTTTCGTATGATAAGGATATATATAAAAGAAAAAAGAGAAGGGATCCTGAAAAAACTCGAATTTTCTTTTATTCAAGACCTCCAACTGATAGAAGGGGGTTTGAACTAGGTCTTTTAGCATTATCTGTCTACTGTGAAAATAACCCTGAAACAGAAGTAGTTATGGCTGGATGGGATGTTTCGGAATACGAAATTCCATTTAAACATTTAAACGCTGGAATAGTGAAAATTGAGGAATTGCCTGATTTATATAGTCAATGTGATGTAGCTTTAATACTCTCTTTTACAAATTTATCTCTTCTTCCTTTAGAACTGCTCGCTTCTGGTTGCCCAGTTATAATAAACGAAGGTAGTAATAATTCTTGGATTGATAATAACAAAAACTTGCTAGTATATACTAAAGCGACGACTAGTAGTATCAATGAATCCTTGGAAAAAGTGTTAAAAAATAAAGAGTATAGAGAAAGTCTTATACTCAATTCAGAGAAGTTTTTGGAAGAAACTTCTTGGTCTAAGGAAGTAGATAAGGTTTATAAATTTATTGTAAGTATATTGGAGGAAAAATGAAAAGAATTCTTATACTAGGCTGTGGTTATTTGGGGTTAAATTTAGCTAATTATTTTTGTAAAAAAAATTACGACGTAAGTGTTATTGGCAGAAAGTCTGTATACTCCAATTTTTTAGAAGAAGAGATAGAATTTATTGAAGATGATATAAAAAATATAAATAGCTATAAACATATGTTTAATGAAGAGACTACGGTGATTTATGCAATAGGTAGTATTAACGCTAACAATTATTTTATGGACTTACGAAATGATATAGAGAATAGCTATATACCATTCATAAATTTACTTAACTTTCTTTCTGAAAAGTATATACAAAAATTTGTATTTCTTTCTTCAGCAGGGACTGTATACGGAAATGTAAATAAGAATTATATAAGTGAAAATGAAATTCTCAATCCAATTAGTATTTACGGTTTACAAAAAGCTTTTTTTGAACAGTTAATTAGGATAAAAAATAATGAGGCTTCCCATTTTCGTTATTTAATTTTTAGAATTTCTAATCCCTACGGTGGAATTAATATTCCTAATAAAAATCAAGGAATTATTCCTACTCTTGTTTATAAAGCTGTCAATAACGAACCGTTTGAGTTATGGGCAAGTATAAATACAATTAGAGACTATATTTATATAGATGATTTAAGTGAGTTGATTTATAAAACTATCTACTTAGATATTTATAATGAGACTTTGAATTTGGGCTCTGGAAAGGGAACATCTATTAAGCAGCTGATTTCCTTGGTTGAAGAAATATTGGGTAAAAAAATCACAATTTTAGAAAAGCCGCCTATAAAAACTAATGTATTAAAAAATATATTAGATATTTCAAAATTGGTTAACACGGTTGGTTATGAGCCTAAAATTAGTATAGAAGAAGGAATCAGTAGATACATCAACACTATTTTAACAAAAAATATATTTTAAGTAACAAAGCAAAAAACTTGAACTATATAAATTGAAATAAAGGTTTTCTCACGTTCCATGTCAAATAATGAGAGAAAGCAAAAAGGAACGGAGAGAATATGATGAGCTATATTCATGAAATCGAAAGGCTATGGATCGCAATGAAAGAAACGAAAAGTAAACGCATGTACGAGCGCTACCAAGCCATCTATCTTCATTTGCAAGGGTACGCAAAGGAAGAAATCGCAAAGATTATCGGTCGCTCGGAGAAAACGATCTATAACTATGTCAATACGTATACCCAACACGGCTCGGATGGATTAGATATGAAATATTCACCTGGTGCTCCGCGTAAACTGATTCCGCATCAGGAAAAAGAATTAGCACATATCATCGAACATCAGCTTCCTATTGATGTAGGATTTGAAGCGAAATACAATTGGACGCTAGCGATCATCACCGAACTCATTCAACGGAAATGGGGGCAAACGTATACCATTCGCGGAACAAGCGAAATCCTTCATCGATTAGGTTTAAGTTACACCAAACCGATCTATACGCTAGCCAATGCCGATGAAGAGAAACAGAAAGAGCTTATCGAAACTACATTTCCAGATGTTAAAAAAACTGTTGAATGGAGAGATCTCCCACATTCTGTTTCAAGATGAATCAATGATTCGTGATTACCAAGCTATTCAAAAGACATGGTTTGTCAAGGGAAAGCAACGAATCATACCGACGTTTGGGAAACATCAAGGTGTGAAGTTGATTGGCACATTAAATTATGAAACAGGTGACGTGTTTTGGATTGAAGAAGAGCGCTATGACGCCGAAACATTCCTTCGGTTTCTTCAGCTTGTATTAGAGCGTTATCCAACGGGCAAAATCGTCATGATTTTAGATAATGCTCGTATTCATCATGCCAAACTCATTTAACCATTTTTGGAAGAACACGAAGATTGATTAGAGTTGGTATTTTTGCCACCATACAGTCCTCAGTTGAATTTGATCGAGGGATTATGGAAATGGCTGAAATCGGATGTCATCTACAACGTGTTCTATTCGACGGTGCAGGAAATCCGAGCAAATGTTCAAGCGTTCATTCAACGGATCAACCAACACCCAGAACAAACAATCGACTGGCTGTGCGTCCGATTGTAAATCTTTAATTCAACTTATATATGACCTCTGATTAAAGTAATTTGATTGATTATGTGAAAAACGGACTTTAGGATATTTTGAGCGCTCAAATACTATATAAAATCAGTTCTATAAAACGGGTTTTAGAAGAAACTAAAAACTTATAAATGACCTTAATAGTGAACAATAATTGTATGCATTTATTGTTAAAATTCATTTAGGATAATTTACAAAGAAAGGAATTAGGTAAATATGAAAGGCATCGTTTTGGCCGGCGGCAGCGGCACACGCCTATACCCTTTGACAAAGGCAATATCAAAGCAGTTATTACCAATATACGATAAACCAATGATCTATTATCCATTATCCGTTTTAATGCTCGCGGGTATTCGCGACATTCTTGTCATCTCCACTCCAGAGGATACGCCGCGCTTTGAACAGCTTCTTGGTGATGGAAGTGACTTAGGAATATCTTTATCCTATGCTGTTCAACCATCGCCTGATGGGCTGGCACAAGCGTTTATTATTGGGGAAGAGTTTATTGGTAATGATCATGTGGCTCTTATTCTTGGTGATAATATTTTTTACGGTCATGGATTTACGGAGATGTTGGAACGAGCTGCATCGAGAAAGCGTGGAGCGACTATATTTGGATACAATGTAAAAGATCCTGAACGTTTTGGTGTAGTCGAATTCGACAAGAATGGTAAAGTTATTTCTATTGAAGAAAAGCCGGAAAATCCGAAGTCTACCTATGCGGTGACGGGTTTATATTTCTATGATAATCGTGTTATTGACATCGCTAAGTCGCTTAAGCCTTCTGCTCGTGGAGAACTTGAAATTACGGATGTGAACAAGGCATATTTGGAAATGGGAGACCTTCATGTTGAATTGCTTGGGCGCGGTTTTGCTTGGTTAGATACGGGAACGCATGAATCGCTATTAGAGGCTTCGCTTTTTATTGAAACAATTGAGAAAAGGCAAAGTTTAAAAGTAGCGTGTCTGGAAGAGATTGCGTATCGCAAAGGTTACATTTCGAGAGAGCAGCTGCTAAAATTAGCCGAGCCTTTGAAGAAAAACGGTTATGGGCAATATTTGCTCGATATTGCCAATCGGGTTAGTAAAGAAGGTGAGTTAGTTGAAAATTATTGAAACAAGATTTAAAGATGCCTTTCTTATAGAGCCTAAAGTGTTTGGTGATCATCGTGGGTTCTTTATGGAAAGTTACAATGATCAAGTTTTCAAAGAATTAGGATTCAATTACGAGTTTGTTCAAGACAATCATTCTTTATCGATAGAAGTCGGAACGTTGAGAGGACTTCATTACCAATTAGAGCCTTATGCTCAAACAAAGCTAGTTCGGGTGATTCGTGGAGCGATTTATGATGTGATTGTTGATATTCGTAAAGGTTCACTAACTTATGGAAAATGGCAAGGATTTATTTTAAGTGAAGGGAATAAGCGGCAATTGTTAGTTCCCAAGGGCTTTGCTCATGGGTTTTGTACGATTGTGCCGAATACAGAGGTGCTATACAAGGTAGATAATTATTACTCACCAGAACATGACCGAGGAATTTGTTGGAACGATCCAGATTTAAAGATTGATTGGCCTACTCATTCTCCTATTTTGTCTGAAAAAGACAGTAAGCATCCTAGGCTAGCAGAAGCAGAAAACAATTTCATTTATTAAGGGAAGGAAATGCAGATGAAAGTATTGATTACAGGTGGAGCAGGTTTTATTGGCAGTAATTTTGTCAATTACATGGTTCGAAAATATCCAAGCTATCAGATTATTAATCTAGATGCACTTACATATGCAGGGAATTTGGAAAATGTAAAAGAAGTTGAAAATGAGCCGAATTATCGATTTGTGAAAGGCGATATTACGGATCGGGAATTGATTGAATCATTGTTTGCAGAAGGTATCGATGCGGTTGTGAATTTTGCGGCTGAGTCGCATGTAGACCGCAGTATTACTGATCCGGGAGTATTTGTACGAACGAATATTCAAGGCACTCAAGTGTTGCTTGATGCAGCGAAAAAGTATGGTGTGAAAAAATATATACAGATTTCCACTGATGAAGTATATGGAACATTAGGAGAAACGGGTTATTTTACGGAAACAACACCGTTAGCTCCAAACAGTCCATATAGTGCGAGCAAGGCTAGTGCAGATTTTTTAGTACGGGCGTATCATGAAACATACGGATTGCCAGTGAATATTACAAGATGTTCTAATAATTACGGCCCTTACCATTTTCCAGAAAAGTTAATTCCGTTGATGATTATTAATGCCTTAAACGATCAACCGCTCCCTGTTTATGGTGATGGTTTGAATGTTCGTGATTGGCTTCATGTGGAAGATCATTGTTCTGCGATTGATCTAGTGTTACATAAGGGAAGAAATGGAGAAGTATACAATATTGGCGGCAATAATGAGCGAACGAATATCGAAGTAGTAAAGGCAATTTTACGATATTTAAACAAACCTGAATCGCTCATTATATTTGTTGAAGATCGCCTTGGTCACGATCGACGCTACGCCATTGATGCGACAAAAATCCGTAAAGAGTTAGGATGGAAGCCGAAATATGCGTTCGAAGAAGGATTAAAGAAAACGATTGACTGGTATTTAGAAAATCGTTCTTGGTGGGAAAACATTTTATCAGGTGAATACAAAGAGTATTATGAAAGACAATATGGACAGAAGTTAGGGAGATTATAATGAAGATTGTTGTCACTGGGGCAAATGGGCAGTTAGGTCAAGAGCTTGTAAGGCAACTACAGCAAACGAACTTTGAACTATATTCGTTTACAAAAAGTGATTTGGATATTACGAATGAGAGCATAGTAAATGAAGTTATTACAAAGATTAAACCTGATATCATCATAAACGCTGCTGCCTATACAAAAGTAGATCAAGCGGAAATAGAAGAAGAAACAGCTTATTTAGTGAATGCGTTTGGACAAAGAAGCTTGGCGGTGGCAGCGGAAAAAGTTGGAGCGAAAATATGTTACATTAGTACCGATTATGTATTTGACGGGAATTCAGCGATTCCTTATAGGGAATATGATCAAACAAATCCGTTGGGAGTATACGGAAAATCTAAGCTCGTTGGTGAGGAGTTAACAAAATCGTTATGTTCTCGATATTTTATTGTGAGAACGGCATGGGTATACGGTGAGTTTGGACAAAATTTTGTCAAAACCATGCTTCGACTGGCGAAAGAAAAAGAAGAAATCGGTGTTGTCAATGACCAAATTGGCTCTCCTACATATACGGTTGACTTAGCCCACTTTATTATTGAATTAGTCCAAACTGAGAAATTTGGAATCTATCATGCGACAAATAGTGAGGCATGTTCTTGGTACGAGTTTGCGAAAGCGATTTTTGAAGAAAGTAATATCAAGGTGAAGGTAAATCCAATTACGACGGAACAATTTCCTAGACCGGCAGCACGCCCTAAATACTCTGTATTAGACAATTTTGCGATGAAGGTGAATGGGTTTCCAATGTTAAGACATTGGCGTGAAGCGTTGAAAGAATTTTTAAAAACTGATTTTAGGATTTGAAGTGATATATTTACAATAGATCAATTATTTACTATAATCCGGTTAGTTAGGCCGGATTATTTTTTTACAAGCAGGTGAAACAATGGATATTAGCGTTATTATCGTTAATTATAATACACCGAAACTAACAGTTGGGGCGATTGAGTCTATCTTAAAATCTAAGACAAAGTATAGTTATGAAATTATTGTTGTAGATAACCATTCTTCGGATAATTCCGTCCATATCATCAAGGGAAAGTTCCCGAATGTGGCGGTGATTGAAAATAAACAAAATGTAGGATTTTCAAAGGCAAATAATCAAGCAATAAAATTGTCGAAAGGACGCTATATTTTGTTGTTAAATTCTGATACAATTGTAAAAGAAGATACCATTGAGAAAATGATAGAATTTATGGATAAAAATAAGAAGGTTGGAGCGAGCGGATGCGAGGTTGTTTTGCCGAATGGAGAATTAGACCGGGCTTGTCATCGGGGATTTCCAACTCCGGAGGCTTCTTTTTACTACTTAGTGGGATTGGCGAGACTTTTCCCAAAAAGTCCGCGATTTAATCAATATCATCTCGGCTATATGAATTTGAACGAACCGCATCCAATCGATTGTTTGGTAGGGGCATTTATGATCGTGCGCAGAGAAGTGATTAAGCAAGTCGGGTTATTAGATGAACAGTTTTTTATGTACGGTGAAGATATCGATTGGTGCTATCGAATCAAACAGGCGGGTTGGGAGATTTATTATTGCCCATTTACAAGCATCATCCATTACAAAGGGGCAAGCAGTAAAAAGAAACCTTTTAAAATTGTTTATGAATTTCATCGGGCTATGTTTTTATTCCATAAGAAGCATTATGCTAGAAAATATCCATTTATAGTGAATTATTTCGTTTATATGGGCATAGCAGCCAAGTTCATACTTTCTGCAATAATTAACACTTTTCGGAAAATAGGTGGTTAAGGTGATTAGAGGGAGAGAGCGGTTTTTAACGAAGCTTTATGCTTTTGTCGATTTTGCAATGATGCAAGGCGCTTTTTTCTTAGCTTGGGTGCTGAAGTTTAAAGTATTTCACGACGGTGTTGGCGGTCATTTGCCATTGGAAGATTATTGGTTTTGGAGCTTCGTTTATGGCGCTATTGCTATTGTAATAGGATATTTAGTAGAATTGTACGCGCCTAAACGGAAAGAGAAGTTTTCTAATGAGTTAGCGAAGGTATTGCAAGTACATACGTTGAGCATGTTTATTTTATTAAGCGTGCTCTTTACTTTTAAAACTGTTGATGTGTCGCGGTCGTTTCTATTGCTATATTTTGCATGGAATTTGACGTTAGTTTCGATCTATCGTTACGTTGTAAAACAAAGTCTCCGCAAGTTAAGAAAAAAGGGGTATAACAAACAGTTTGTTTTAATTATTGGTGCAGGATCGATTGGCAGAAAGTATTTTGAAAATCTTCAAATGCATCCGGAATACGGGTTGGAGGTCGTTGGGTTTTTAGATGACTTTCGCACTAAGCATGCACCGGAGTTTGCTCATTATAAACCGATTATTGGACAAACTGCTGATCTTGAGCATGTATTGAGCCACCAGTTAATTGACGAAGTAATTGTTGCACTTCCTCTGCAAGCATATCCGAAATATCGAGAAATTATTGCAGTGTGTGAAAAAATGGGAGTTCGAGTTTCGATTATTCCTGATTTTTATGATATGCTTCCAGCTGTTCCTCATTTCGAGATTTTCGGGGATTTACCGATCATTAATGTAAGGGACGTACCGTTGGATGAGTTAAGAAATCGCATATTGAAGCGTTCGTTTGATGTTGTGTTTTCACTTGTTGCTATTATTGTCACATCTCCAATTATGTTATTGATCGCGATTGGAATCAAACTGACTTCGCCAGGGCCGATTATCTTTAAGCAAGAGCGGGTTGGACTGAACCGAAGAACGTTTTATATGTACAAATTCCGCTCGATGAAGCATTTGCCTCAGTCTGTTTCTGATACACAGTGGACAGTGGAAAATGACCCGCGGAGGACAAAGTTTGGAGCATTTTTGCGGAAAACAAGTTTGGATGAACTGCCGCAATTCTTTAATGTATTAAAAGGTGATATGAGCGTCGTTGGTCCAAGACCTGAACGTCCTTATTTCGTTGAAAAGTTTAAAGAGGAAATTCCTAAATATATGATCAAGCACCATGTTCGTCCTGGCATCACCGGATGGGCGCAAGTATGTGGATTGCGTGGAGATACGTCCATTAAGGCTCGCATCGAGCATGACATCTTCTACATCGAAAACTGGAGCCTGTTGTTTGATATTAAAATTATTTTTAAAACGATTTCGAATGGATTAGTGAATAAGAATGCATATTAAGGCTCACTCCACTGTCACGCCCCGAAGATTGATAAGAACAGAGAGTCATTAAGTGGCTCTCTGTTTCTTTTTCTGCATTTTTGTTGATGTGCTGTGGCATTTTTTGTGGCAGCTGTTGTTGAAATTGCGAGAGTGATAGAAAAATGTTACTATCTCCGTAGCAACTACATAAGCAGGGTGGGCGGTTGACCACTTCCCCGATGGAGGGAGGTGGGAATATGACGACGTATGAAGCATTGAGTCTTATTGCGCAATTCAGCTTAGTGTTCATCGGAATGCTAACATTGACTGTCACCATCGTCGTCTATATAAACAAAAAGAAATAACCGTCCCCCCTCGACCAAAGGTGTGAAACGGTTATTTCTTTTTATCTGTTACGCATCTAAAGGTCAGCCGCTCTTCTTGCGGCATGTAGTTGCCTGCTGAGTGTTCACCGCACTCAGCTTTTTTTATTTTATGAAATATCTGCTTATATTATACAAATGATATAGCTGGTTTGACAAGTGGGATGAGTGTCACCCGTTGGTAGCGTGCCTGTCACCCGTCGAGAGAGTAGTTTTGCGTGCAGAGTATCAAAAAATTTTTCTTTCGATGCAGGATTTTGCCCGTTTTTGTCGAAAGGATACGCAAGAAAGTTGATGTGAGGTGAAAAATGTGGGTCGGGCGAGGCGGATTTGGGTGCCGCATTTGTTTTACCACATTGTGTGCCGTGGAAACCGGCGTGATCCGTTGTTTAAAGAAGCAAATGATTTCCGCGCGTTTTTGTATATCCTCGAACAGCTTCATGAAAAAATTCCGTTTGAACTCGCTTCGTATTGCCTCATGACGAATCATTTCCATTTGCAGCTCCGTTCGCAACAGGAATCCATTTCGAAAGTGATGGCATTTATTAATAAACGATACGCCAATTATTATAATACACGTTACGGGTTAACCGGTCATGTGTTTGAAAAGCGCTACTTCAGTAAAATCATTGACGATGACGCAGGGATGTTAGAGGTCAGTCGCTATATTCATCTCAACCCTGTCGAGGCACGTATGGTACATCTCCCCGAACATTATCGCTGGAGCAGTTTCCATTTTTATCACCAATCTCCCGCATTGCCTTCATTTATGAACATCGATGTACTCCTTCGTTATTTTTCTGGAACGATGGTTGAGAAAAAGAAAAAATATGTGCAGTTTGTGAAAGAGGATGTTGTACCGAACTGCGTCAAGGAGGAATAAAATGAAAGTTTGTAGCATCGGTTTGCGTGGGATGGAAGGGTATCGTGTGCAAGTGGAAGTGAGAGAACTACCGGGAATGCCTTCCGTTGTGATTGTTGGATTGCCCGATACATCGGTGAAAGAAGCAAAGGAGCGAGTCGTTGCGGCATTGCATGCATTTGGGTGCGATGTGATGAAGCAAAAACTTGTCATCCATTTGTCGCCGCCAGAGCGAAAAAAACAAAGCCCGATGTTTGACTTAGCAATGGCGATTGGCATTTTAAAAGTAAAAGGAAAGCTCGAACAGCCAGTTCCGCCACATATTGCGTTTCTAGGCTCATTGTCATTAGATGGAGCCATTCAGTCTGTCGATGGGATGTTACCAGCCATTTTAGCGGCAAAAAAGCTTGGGTTTGAGCAAGTATATGCGCCATACGATCCTACCCTACCCCTTCATCACTTGCAACATGTCAATTGTGTGTTCGTTCAAACGTTAGATGAAGTTGTACAATGCTTAAAAGGGCAACAAACGATTTCTCCAACTTTTCATCTTCCTTCAGTCGCTGATGTTCCACAAAACAATCACCGCGATTTTCAACATATCATTGGGCATGAACATGCAAAGTATGCGCTTGAAGTTGCCGCAGCAGGGGAACATAACGTGTTAATGATCGGACCGCCAGGATGTGGGAAAAGTTTGTTAGCTGAGACGTTTCCGACGATTTTGCCGCGCCTTTCCCATGAAGCGCAGTTGGAAGTGCTTAGTTTATACCAACTAGCAGGAGAACCGAAAAACGATTCCTCCCCACCGTTTCGTCATCCGCATCACTCTGCATCATCGGTTGCGTTGATTGGGGGAGGAACACATCCGAAGCCGGGAGAAGTTTCTCTTGCTCATCGCGGGGTGTTATTTCTTGATGAAATGGCGGAATTTACGAAAAAGACGTTGGACATGCTTCGCCAGCCGTTAGAAACGGGCAAAGTAACGATTAGCCGCGTTTCGTCGACGGTGACGTATCCAGCACATTTTATTTTGATCGGGGCGATGAATCCATGCCCATGCGGATATTTCGGTTCAAAAAAGCGATATTGTCTATGCAGCCCGAAACAAATCCGAGCATATCGCCAGCGCATCTCAGGGCCGATTTACGACCGCATCGATATATTGTTATCGTTAGAAGCAGTGGATTTGACTCAAAAATCAAAACAAGTAGACTGTTCGGAAACGATTCGCAGTCGGGTGGAGGCCGCGCGTTTAAGACAATACGAACGATATGGGGAAGAAGTAACGAACGGACGTGTGCCGATTGACGTACTGCTTGCGAAAAGTCCGCTAACGAAAGGTCAACAGCAACTGTTTCAACATTGGGCGGCTACGAATGACTGGAGCAACCGCGTGCAAACAAAAATCATTCGTCTCGCTCGCACTATTACCGACTTAACAGGAGCCGATGACATCACCGATGAATCGTTATGGAAGGCGATGGCGTTTCGGAGAATAAAAGAAGGACGTCAAGAAAGGAATATGAAGGGAGGGTGTTGATTGCAATTTTGAGCGGAGATAGGGAGAGTGATTGGCTGCCTATGTTTATTTCATGAAAAATTTGTAGTAAAATAAAGGGAAAGGAAGTGTAATGATGAGTGAGCAAACGGATATTGCATATAATAACTATGATATCATATTCCGTAACATGACTGCTCAATTTAAAGAAAAGGTTCTGGATTTCTATGGGATTCGTACTGCTCCGATTGTTCGGGTAGAAGCAACGGATTTGCCGACTATTGCGGTTAATGATCGAAGAATGGACTTTCTATTTTTGCTTGCAGATGATACGTATTTGCATCTTGAGTTTCAAACGACGTTTGATGAGAAAGATTTGGATCGATTTCTTCAATATGATGTGAGTGCGTATGAAAGGTATAAAAAGCCTATTAAGACAGTAGTCATTTATGGAGCCGATGTGGAAAAAGTGTTAGAACAAAAAAGCTACGGTTCTGTTCAATATGAGGCACAAGCGGTGTTGATGAAAAAATATAATGGTGATGCCATTATTCAAAATTTGTGGACGAAAGTCGAAAATGGGGAAGAGCTTACGGATCTAGATGAGCTGCATCTCATTTTCCTCCCATTAATGCGAAGTTCCCTCAATCGTTCCGAACGAGCGATTGAAACAGTAGAAATTGCGAAACGGATCAAAAATGAGGAAAAACAAGTACGTTTATTGGCAACGATTATTGCGGTTTCCGACAAGTTTATTGATAAGGAGTATGTAGAAAAACTAATGGAGGTGTTAAGTATGGCGAGAGTGATCCGAATGGCGGAAGAAAGAGCAAGAATCAATGAAAGCCAGCAGGCAATAAAAAAATATTTAAGCGCAAGATTAGGTTTGGAAAGTAAACCGATGCAAAACAAAGTAGACCTTATTACTGATTTGTATTTGTTGCATCACTTATTAGATGATTTGTATCGAGCGGAGAAGAAAGAAGAAATGGATTATTTAATTGATGTCGTATTAGAAAAACAAAAGAATATGGGGTAGGGTAGCGTGCCTGTCACGCCCCGAAGATTGTCGAAGATTGATAGAAACAGAGAGTCGTTGAGTGGCTCTCTGTTTCTTTTTTTTCGCATCAACCAGCATTTGAAACATATATTATAACTTTGAACGAACGACTCGATTCCATTTTGGAGCTGGGGCGACTTTTATTTTTAGGAATGTGTATAAGCTGCTTCATTCGCTATTGTTAGAGGCGTTCGAGTGGGTTTAAACGAGAATTGGACTAGGCAAGAATCAGTAAAGTGAATTTTCATGTTATAATATTACGGTTAAATGGTACAATATGTTTAAAGAGTCCTGTCTTAATTGAAAGGAGCGAAGAGGTATGGATTTTGTGAGAGTAATAAAAAACAGCAATGATTTGGAAAAATTTATAGATATACCCGAAAAATTGAAAAATAGGAAAGTAGAAGTCATTATCCTTCCTTATACAGATGAAGAAGATGTAGAACAAGTAGAAAAAAAGAGCTTGAGGGGAGTGCTGTCAAAATATAAAAACGAGGCTTTGCGAGCTCAAGAAAGCGATGCTTGGTCTAAAGCCGTGGTGGATCAATATGAAAATCGTTGATGCAAACATTATCCTAAGATATTTGCTTAATGATCATGATGATTTGTCAGCGAAAGCCGCAACGATTATTGAAAATAACAAGGTGTTATTGCCGAATGAGGTAGTAGTTGAAGTCGTTTATGTTCTTGAAAAAGTGTACAGAGTAAAAAATGACGAGATATGCGATACTCTTTTAGAACTGTTTAAATACGATAATATCGATGTGCATGATATTGAAATATTAGAAGAAGCGCTCATTCTGTTTGGAAAAAGACGGCTGGACTTTGTCGATACCCTTTTATACGCCTATAATAAAGTGAAGGGATATCAGGTATATACTTTTGATAAGAAGCTAAACAAGGTACTTGAGGAATAGGCATCATTGGAATGTGGGCATTAACTGTCACCATCGCCGTCTATATAAACAAAAAGAAGTAACCGCTCTCCCGCGACCAACGGATTAAGACGGTTACGCATTGCGATCCGAAAAGTAGACAGTATAAATTCGGTTTTGCGAGGGAATCAGAGTGATAAAGCTCTGGGTTCCTTTCCTTTTCTCGTCTTTTCCTCAGTGTCTCAGAACCCCGAGAGCCTGTCAAGGAGAGCGCTTGACAGACCCTCGGAATTCTGAGAATGGATTGGTAAGACGAGAAGGAGAAAATATAGCTCCTTGTGCTCTTCTTTAGCTAACTTTTGCATATTGAACAGGTGTTTGATAATCGAGAACACCTTGTATACGTCGGTGGTTGTAATAGCGAATGTAATCATGAATGAGTTATGTTGATTTTTCGTATTCTGTAAACATCCATGAGAAAAATTTTCTCTCCACCCATGCATGAAAATCAGTCACTCCTTCCCATAATGACACACATAAAGAATCCACACGATTATTTGTATCCGAGCGTTCCCCGTTTTTATCCGAAAGAGGAATCCAAGAGATGTTGGCTAAATACGCTCGGCTGACTAATATGGAGAACATTACCTCGCATCGCTTTTGTCATAGTTTTTGCAAAAACTTAGTCAATGCTGGAACGCGCATTGAAATGATTAGACGACTTGCTCGGCATGGAAGCATTCAAACCACGGCTACTTAATGTAGACGCATCCAAAGAAGAACAGATGGAAGTATTAAGGAAAATGTAATTTATAAATTATTTGTGTTTCAGTAGCATAAATGCTATCATGTGTGTAATAATAATTTAGTAAAGGGTAGAGGATATTGTTTGAGGTAATATACGCAGGAAATGTAAAGGAATTTGAAGATTATCTCTTGGATAAAGCAGAGCAAGAACTTAGACAAAAAGGTCCGTCCGGTTATATGGTGTCATGTTGCTGATGTATATGCAAGGCAACTTACGATTATTCAACATAATCCATATCCGTCTGATCCGGAAGACAACAGCGTTTCGGACGATATAACTCCTCCGTCATTAAAACATCTTAGCATGAATACTCGTTATGATAATTTTTACAGATGGGGCATAAAGGGTGGAAAAACTGGAAATCACAGAATTATATTTGCGATCCACAATTTTTCAAAAGTCATACTGCTTCATTATTTCGACAAGCAGTATAATGGAGCGATAAGACGAAAGGATATTGTGCCGACCGAATCAGCATATGAAAGTTATTGCGCCACTAGTGTTGATTATCCATTATTTTACTAAAAAACATAGAATCATATGGCTGACCATAAGCTTTTCTGCCTTTTCCTCGAACAAGAACGCCGGCGGGCAAATGTAATTTGCCCGCAAAGCGTTCATTGTTCGAGGAGGGCATGCTGTGCGCATGCCCAGTCGGCAAACGAACCGTTTGCCGACAACGGCAGAAAAGCTAGGAATAGAGCGATGTCAACTGGTTTTTATTGGTTAATCAACACGCCTGTTATTGCGCTTTTGATCCTTGCCTTTATTAATAAACGAGGAGGCTTTTAACTGTTAGTTATAAATGCATAAATATTTATAAAAACCTCATGATTATTTTATAATTAAAACAAAGCCAAGAAGATGCTAAAGGAGCTGGGAGAAGATGATCAAAACGTACAAAGTCATGCTTCTGCCCAACAATAAGCAAAAGACGAAGCTTTTTCAATGTGCAGGTGTTGCCAGGTGGGCGTACAATTTTGCATTAGCACAAGAACAAGAAAATGACAAACAGGGTGGCAAATTTTTAGGCGATGATCACATCCGAAAGCGGCTGACACAACTCAAAAAAACGAAGGAATATGCGTGGCTCAATCAATATTCCAACAACATCACGAAGCAAGCAATCAAAGATGCCACAACTGCCTACCAAAACTTTTTTGAAGGGAGAGCTGAGTTTCCACAGTTCAAAACAAAAAAAAGAACCCGACCAAGTTTTTATCAAGATACCGCAAAAATCAAAATCACACATACCCATGTGAAACTAGAAAAACTGACGACATCCAGAAAGAAAAACAAACAAAAGCTGAATTGGATTCGTCTCGCAGAACGAGGAAAAATTCCTTATGGAAAGCATGTGAAATATACGGACCCAAGAGTCGTATTTGACGGACTCCATTGGTTTTTAACGATCGGTGTAGAAGAAGGAGAAGTGAAGCATGAAGCCTACACTGAAGGCATGGGTGTCGATTTAGGCGTAAAAAACTTAGCAACGGTAAGCAATGGAAGGACGTTCAAAAACATCAACCAAATGCCCAAAGTGAAAAAGTTGGAAAAAAGCATCAAGCAACTGCAAAGAAAGCTGTCGCGAAAGTATGAAATGAATAAAATCCAAACCAAAGGAGGTGAATACCGTTACAGAAAAACAAAAAACATCAAGAAGCTAGAACTCCTTGTTCTGAAAAAGCGAAGAAGGCTGAAAAATATACGATTAAATTATACCCACCAAATCACGGCAACATTGGTGAAAGCCAAACCAGCGTATGTTGTGATGGAACATTTAAATACAAGTGGAATGCTTAAAAACAACAAGCTATCGAAAGCGATTCAAGAACAAACATTCCATGAGTTCAAAAGACAAATGACGTACAAATGTGCATGGCGTGGAATCAAGTTTGTTGTTGCCGATCGTTTCTATCCTTCAAGCAAAATGTGTAGCAATTGCGGTCATGTGAAGGAGAAGCTGTCTTTATCTGAACGAACATATCGCTGCGAAGCATGTGGAATGGAAATGGATCGCGACTTGAACGCAAGCATCAACTTGAAAAACTACGCTAAGTCCATGGTTTAGCACGACACGCGATCATGGATATGTACCCATCCGTTAGTGGGGAGTTTAAGCCTTCGGAGCGCCGCAAGAAACGAGAGTAGCTTCGGCGAAATCGGGTGCGATGAACAAGGAAGGAAACGTAGATCTTTATAAGTTTCTTATAAAGTCTTATAAGTTTTCTGTAACGGGAAAAAGAATGAGTGATTTTTTTAAGAAATATGCAGCTATTCGAGGCGAGCGGCATGTTCAAAAACTTCAATTAGAAGGAACGATAGCTGCTCAGATTAAAACAAGACGGAAGCAGCTGAATATGTCTCAACAGGAACTTGCATCCATTATTGGAGTTCCAAAATCCACGATTGGAAGAATTGAAGCAGGGCTTACAAGTCCTAGAGTAGAGACACTTTTTAAAATCTCGCAGGCATTGAATGTCCCGTTCATCATTGACGGTAGTAGTAACCAAGATCATGACCATAACCTGCATGTTCAAGTTTAGCGCATCATTCAATACACTCAGATGCGTGCCTGTCACCACCCGGGTAGAAAATTGTGGCGTGGTCACACCCCGAATGTAAACAAAAAGAAATAACCGTCCCCCTCGACCAAAGGTGTGAAACGGTTATTTCTTTTTATCTGTTGCACATCTGAAGGTCAGCCGCTCTTCTTGCGGCATGTAGTTGCTTGCTGAGCGTTCGCCGCGCTCAGCTTTTTTATTTTATGAATTATCTACTTTTATTATGCAAACGATGTAACGTATTTGGCAAGAAAGAGTAGGGCTCACTCTACTGTCGCGTGCTAAAAAATTTTCTTTTCATTGCAGGAGTTTTGCTGCGTTTGTCGAAAAGGTACGCGAAAATGTCGCTTGGACGTGATGGGGTGAATCATAAACGTATTCTCCATTATCCCTCAATCCACCTATAGTTGACGCAATGATACTTCGAAACACTCCATTTTGGTTTTGTTTATTTCACGGAAAAATGTAGTAAAATAAAACATCCATGAGCAAGTTTTGCTCACCACCCACGTATGAAAATAACCGCTCATGGATCCGTTATTTTCACAGAAAAAGAAAGGAAGTGCGATAATGAGCGAGCAAACGGATATTGCGTATAATCATTATGACATCATATTCCGCAGCATGACCGCTCAATTTAACGGATCGGAAAATAGGCTACTAATTTTTTAGACTGTCGCAGGCAAGTCTGTGACTTGCATTCAAATTGGTACAAATCGGCTCTTATATAATTGTGATTTTCCTAGTATCATAGAAGTAAGTCAACTTCTAAGGAGGCGAGCTTCATGAGAGCGGTTCGAATAGGGGTTATTGCTATGTTGTTGATTGTCGGCAGTTTGGCTGGAGTGTTTTCTAAAGCAGCTGCAGCGGAAAATTGCGCCACGTATACCGGCAGTGAAAAAGTTTGGTGGGACGGAGCAGAACTGAAGCCGGGTCAAATTGGCCGTTTAACCGTGTTAAAGAAAACGGGTTTAGTAACGTTGAACGGTAGTGCACCAGTTGTCGTGCGCACGCTATATCCAGGAACCGTTTATCGCATTTATGCCTTTCAATCTGACTATTTAAGTGTCGGCGGCGGTTATTATGTCAAACGGGATGCGAATGTCAAATACGAAACGCCGTCGAAAACGAAATTGACGATGGTCGCTTGCATTCAACAAGCGAAACAAACAAACGCAGCCGTTTCGATGAATCAGTTAGCGATCGGCGATTCGCGCGCAAAGGTGGAAGCGATTTACGGAAAAGCGAAGCGGAAAACATTAAACGATTACGGCTTATATTGGGAAACGTACGACCGGGGAAACTATAAAGATTTTTTGATGGTCAGCTATCAGAACGATCGCATCGCAGCGATGTACACGAATCAGCCGATTGTAAAAACGAAAACTGGCATTACGCTCGGCACCCCTAAACAAGAAGTGGAGGCGAAATACGGCACACCGCTTTCTTATATTCAAAAAGGAACCGTGCAATACATGATTCAAGATGACGAATATGATATGTATTTGATCGACGGAAGCTACGTCACGTTTTTTTACGATAAATATAGCAATAACCGTTTAACCGCTGTGCAAATCGTCAAACGGGAGCTGGAAGAAAAGAAAGACGGTTTTTACGGAACGGCAAGTGCAGCATTGCGCACAGCCTATGAATATCAAATTTTTGATCTGGTCAATGCGATTCGCCTGCGAAACCATCTCCCGCTTCTATCATGGGATGCGAAAATCGCAAGCACAGCGCGAAAGCATAGCGAAGATATGGTGCAAAACGGCTATTTTAGCCATACGAATTTACAAGGGTTGTCCCCGTTTGATCGTATGACGCGGGATGGCATTTCTTATCGCACAGCTGGAGAAAACATCGCTTACGGACAATTCAACGCGATTTTTGTTCACGAAGCGTGGATGGATTCACTCGGACACCGGCAGAATATATTGTATCCAGACTTTCAACGATTGGGCGTAGGAGTCGCCTTCAGCGCCTCCGGCCAGCCGTATTATACGCAAAATTTTTATACGCCGTAGTTTTCTGAAACGAAAGGAACTAGTGTTAGGCCGCTAGTTCCTTTGTTTTTTAGAAAAACATCAAAGTGGAAAGTAGAATATAATAGAAGAAAACTTTGTAAAAAACTATGGAAGCAATCACCTTTTTTGTCGTATAATATAAAATGTATGTCGAAAAACGTCTATGAAACTAGTAAAAGGAGAGTTTTCCATGTTTCGCAAGTGGTTGGCTAGTCTTTTCTTTGGGGCTTTGTTGCTATGGGTGTTACCGATGCCAAACGTTCATGCGGAAACGGTTGTGTATTGGGAAAGGACAAAGCTTGTAAAAGGACAGATTGGCAAAATCGAAGTGTTAAAATCTATTAATTTATGGAAAAAAGAGAATGGAAAATTGCAGTTTGTAAGGGTGTTGAAACCGAAAGAGCAATATCGCGTCTATTCATATGACGGAACGCAATACGGGCTTGGCGGCAATTTATACGTAACAAATATCAAAGGATACATACTGTATAAAACGCCGTCAAAAGAGAAGCTAAAGCTTGTCAATCCAGAGTGGTATAGCGTTAAAAAACTATCGCTCGGAACGGTGACGAGCGAGTCTTCCACCGTCATTGTGCCGGGGGTTGAAAAATCAGAATTAGAGATTAATAGCGCTCGCGGTAAGCAGCACGTCTATAAACTCGACATCGATGTCAAAGCGGACAACATCGGCATTGAAACGGCGCTGTCCAACGAGCAGGTGCTTGGGATTGAAACCGTTCTTCAACAAGCTAATCGCGCTGATTTTGACAGACATTTTGTGCTCGGGGCGGTCAATGGCGACTATTTTAAAGACAACGGTTCTCCGACCGATTTAATGGTGCATAACGGAGAAATTATGACGACGAACACAACGCCTGTGGATCAGCGAGTGATTTTTGGCATCGGTGCAAATGGAAAATCGCTGATCGGCAATCCAGACGTCACGATGGAAATGACGATTAACGGGGCGAACAGCCATATGATCCATTCGATCAACAAACCTCGTTATGCGAACCATCTTGTCCTTTATACGCCGTATTTTTCCGCTTCCACGCTGACGAATCCGCTCGGTACGGAAGTTGTGCTGACGAACGTACAAGGGAAGCTGAACGGAAATAGCATCGTCACCGGAACGGTGAAAGAAGTGATTGTCGGCGTAGGAAACGAGCCACTGCTTCCGGGAGAAATCGTGCTATCCGGGCACGGGGAAGCAAGCAGCTACTTGCAGCAGGCGAAAGCCGGCGATACCGTTCAAATTTCGATTCAATACGATCAAGAATCATGGAACGGTGTGCAAGAAGCGATCGGGGGACGATATCACCTTGTTGCAAACGGAGTGGTACAATCGTTTAATATCGCTGGAGTGCATCCGCGCACAGCGATTGGCATTGACGAAAACGGAAATGTATTCACCGTCGTGGTCGATGGGCGCAACCCGAACTACAGCAACGGCGTAACGTTGGATGAACTAGCAAAGCTGATGAAAGATTTCGGCGCTGTCGATGCGATGACGCTGGACGGGGGCGGGTCGTCGACGTTTGTGGTGCGTCAGAAAGACGGAAAGCTTGCTGTGGAAAACAAGCCGTCCGACGGATTCGCGCGGCCGGTTGCCAACGCGCTTCTTGTCGTGTACAAAGGAGAAGCAAACGAAGTGAGACAGCTAGTCATCGAACCGCAGGAAGTAACCGTATGGGCGGGAGGAACGTATCGCGATCTCGGCTTATCCGCCAAAGGGCTCACGCTGTTAGGAACAACGGCACCGCTTCAGCAGCCGGTCGTCTGGATCTCGAATGCGGGGACGTTTTTAAAAGACGGCTCCTTTGTCGCGGCAAAACAGCCGATGGAAGGAACGATCACCGCCTCTTCCGGCAACGTATCGGGAAGCATCCCTGTTCATGTCATCAACGATGTCGATCAGCTCGTTGTGCAACCAAAAGAAATTTATATGCGTGAAAACAGCACGCAACCGCTCGTCATTCAAGCATTTTACAAAGGAAAAGAAATTGCTGTTACTCCGAATGCCTTTTCGTATACGGTTTCTAACGGATTAGGAAAAGTGGAAAACGGGGTTTTCCAAGCAATGAATAAAAAAGGGACCGGAACATTAACGATTCGGCTCGGCTCAAAGACCGTGACGATTCCGGTCACCGTCGGAATTCCGAATGCGGTAATGCTCGAAGACTTTGAGAAAAACAGCATTGAGTGGCTCACATCAGGAGCAAACTACGCTTTTGCGAACGTATCGCTCACCAATGCAACCGTCAAAAACGGAAAACAAGCGTTGCAAATCGATTACGACTTCAGCGGCAAGACAGGAGTGTCAGGCGTGTATGCTGTGGCCAAAAACGGCATCACGTTAAAAGGACGTCCGACGAAAATTGGCATGTGGGTGTACGGAGATGCGAACGGCCATTGGCTGCGGGCACAAATCAAAGATGGAAGCGGAAAGCGATATTGGATTGATTTTGCCAAAAACGTCGACTGGACAGGATGGAAATATGTCGCTGCCGACATTCCGGCCGATGTGCAATGGCCGGTTACATTAGAAATGCCGGTTCGTTATATGGAAGTCAACGAAACAAACAAAAATGCCGGAACATTATATGTGGATGACATTCAAGCGATTTACAACTAGGGGCTGGATTTTTGCGCCCCTTTTTTCGTACCGTCCATTGATGAAGTGACTTGAATTTCCATAGAAAAACGTTTGCATTTCGCGCGAAAGTATGTATATCATAAGACAGAATCGCTTCAAAAACATGCACTAACGCGGAGGGGGTTATAACGCTTTTATGACAAATCAGGATGTATTGAAACAACTACAAGAAAACCCTCCTAAATTAATCGGAGGTTATAAAAAACAAGGCTGGGCCATTAAAGTACTGGAAAAAATAAGCAATGATGATATTGAAGAAGAAGGAAACGGCTTGATTACAGCAAAAGCCGTTCTTGAAGCAAAAGATGAAACGTACTATCCAGCGTTTCTCACATTGGACATATCGGAAAAAGGGAAGATCGTTGGTTTATATTTGCTTGCGGAAAATAGAGAGCAGTTTGACTTGATTCCGTTCGAGCTCGCCAAGCCGTTTTTAAAGAAGCAAGAAAGCGATTTGTTGCCGTTTCGCTATCGGACGTTAGCGAAAATCGAAGGTGACGAGCAACAAACGAATTGGCCGGACTTTACGTAACAACCAACAAGGAGTGGGTGATCCTCCTTGTTTTTTCTTTTTCACCAATGAATTGAGAAAATGAAAAGAATGGCTGTTTCATTTTTCCTTCTATTCTATTAAAATAGGTATATATTTTCAAGAATAGTAGGTGAATGTCATTATGAAAGAAAGAAAAATGAGGCGTGCGTTTGCCGTGCTAATGGCCTTCATCATAGCAGTTGCATGGTCGTTTCAGTCCGTTCCGGCAGAAGCAGCATCGCTACCTTCCGATGTGGAAAAGCTAGAACGCTACGCTGAACAGCTCCAGCGGACGATGCAGTCTCGCCCTCTTTTCAAGCCTTATGCTCTTTATAACAAAACGAAAAAAAGCTATGGAGGAGCTAAGCAGCGGATCGAGCGCTTGAAAAACGGTCCGGCGAAACGGCAGTATCGCAAGCGGCTAGAAAAAGCGAGCGAAACGATTCGGCAAGCATCGTATTACATTAGCGCCATTGAAAGCGGCGAGCGATTAATTGCGTTGAAATCACGCATCGATCAGGCGCTTTCTTCAGGGGATGTGGAAGTTGTTTACGACGTGTATCCTTCTTTTGAACGACAGCTGAGAAAGACGAAAACTTTGATTGGAAGAGTTCATGGGTCATCGATCCGGAAAAAAATGACGGAAACGTTCCAACAGCCGGCTGAGGCGACAAAACAGCGATCCTTTTTCCCGATCAATATCATGTTCGCGTTTGATCAAATCATTGCGGCATATGAACAGGACGATATCGAGAAAGTGGAGAGGTTGCTTGTTTTATGCGAACAATGGATGTTACGTGTAAAGGATGAGAACACGAAAAAAGAATTGAACCGTTATTTAGACGAATTTAAAACACCGGCGATTCTTGACATACAATAATAACCTTGCGAAAGAAGGGAAACAACGATGCAGAAAATGGTAAGAAAATTTTTAATTCCTTTGATCTTCTTATTTTCGTTTACAACGTCAGCGTTTAGCGTTTCCGCCGCGACGACGTCTGCAAGCACGCTCGATGAAATTCGCCAATATATTCGCGACTATTATGTAGACACCGTAAGCGAAGATGTATTAAACGGCTCGACACCGCAAGAAATCGTACAACGTTTGGACAAATATTCAACGTATATGACCGCACAAGAATATCAGCAATTTCTCGATTCGATCAACATGGAGTTTGTAGGGATTGGAATCACGATGAATGAAGATCCTGCAGGAATTAAAGTCGTATCTGTATTAAAGAATGGTCCAGCGGCACGAGCCGGCTTGCGTGCGGGGGATGTGATTATCGAAGTAGACGGACAATCGTTAGCGGGTAACGCAAAAGAGCAAGCAGTGACGCTTATTACAGGACAAGAAGGAACAACGGTCCATTTAAAAGTGCTTCGTCCATCGACAAATGAAACGCTTACGTTCGATATCGTGCGTGAAAAGATTAATTGGCCGAATGTCGAGTTTTCGAGATTAGCAGGAAATATTGGCTATATTCGTCTTTATAGTTTTGATAGCGAATCTGTGAAAGATATCGAACAAGCGATTCGCTCTCTTTCCGGAGTAAAGGGATGGATTTTTGATTTGCGTGATAATCCGGGCGGATATGTCGATGCTGCTCAGCAAATTCTCGGCTTTTTCCCAAATGTCAAGAAGGCGTTTCAACTTCGCGACCGTACGAACGAACCTGAGGTGTATGATGCGATTGACCAATCGGTGAAAATGAGCGGCCCGATTGACGTTCTCGTTAACTCTTCTAGCGCCAGCGCATCAGAAATGGTTGCGGCGTCTTTGAAAGACCAAAAAGCAGCGGTGTTATACGGACAGCGGACGTTCGGAAAAGGATCGATGCAGCAAATCTTTAGCTTATCAGATGGAAGTGTGTTGAAATTAACGATCGCGCGCTTTTTCTCGCCAAATGGAACGGCGATTCATGAAGTCGGCGTCAAGCCGAATGTATGGACTGCTGTGAACAAAGAGTTGTATGCGGCTCATCGTGATTTACTTCTAAAGCAGCTAAGTGCATATCAATCATTAGGGAAGCTACGGAACGTGCCTGCCGATAAAGTGTTTACGATGAAATTTTCTCGTAAACTAATTAGTGACACAAGCAAACTAGGAATTAAACTATATGAATTAGGTGGGCAGGAAGTTCCGGTAACTGTGCAAGTAAGCAAAGGAACGCAGCTTGTTATTAAGCCGAACAGCTCGTTGAAAAAAGGGACATCATATTTGCTAGTCATCCCGCCAACGGTGAAAAGCAAAGATGGGGCTCTGATGAAAAAAGGGGCTTACGTCGAATTTAGCGTAGCGAAATAATAGATGTGAAGGTCGGTTCTTTATCGGAACCGGCTTTTTTCTATTAAAAATTTTGTAGAATTTTGCAACTTAAAAGTAAATGTTGTAACAAAAATGTAATATAAACACGAATTTTTAATAGGAATGAAACACAACACTCTCCTAAAATGCGGTAAAATTTTGATTGGGTGAAGTGGAGTAACCGAAATTGCAATCGGTTTCAAAGATGGAGAACGGTTGTTTAGTTAGGGGGAGACAGATGAAACAACGTCTAGCGATCATCATGGCTTCGCTGTTCGTGTTTTTCAGCGGACATTACGCATTTGCAGAAGAATTGGACATCGTATCGTTTAGCAAACAATACATTGGTGTTCCGTATAAATGGGGTGGCACGACACCGAAAGGGTTTGATTGTTCGGGGTTTCTGACGTACGTGTATCGGGAATTCGGCGTTAACCTTCCACGAACGGCGGAGGAGCAATACCGAAAAGGCGAAAAAGTAGAAAAAGACGATTTAGCAGTAGGAGATTTAGTCTTTTTCGCGACTTACAAAAAAACGGCTTCCCACGCAGGGATTTACATTGGGGGCAACAAGTTTATTCACGCGAGTTCGGGAAAAGGTGTCATGATTTCTGACCTTGATGAATCGTATTGGCGAAAATCGTATTTAGGTGCACGTCGTTATTTCAATAGTGCGGAAGAAGTTGCGGCGCTAGAGCATCATGACCGTCTTACCTCGTTAAACGTATGGCGCTGATCATATACATAAAAAGATGCTGTTTGAAGCAAGGAAACGTTCCCTGTTCGAAACAGCATCTTTTTTATTGGCTAAGAGCGTGGCGGATACACTTTCCATTTCGTTAAATCGATGTTTTCCTTCAGCAATAAGTTGGACGGGAAAATAAACGTCCACGGCTTGCTTGTGTTCGCTTTCACCTCGAAATGTTCGAGACGGAACACCCCTTTGCAAACGATATCCCCAGAGGCATCTTCAACGACGAGCGGAATTTGTTCAAGTTGAATGTTTTTATCACTGCCGTTGCGAATGAGCAGCGTCACGATGAGATCACGCTTTTCGTTGATTTTTGCTTCAAGCCCCATAAAGTTAACTTCTCCGACGGAGAGCGGCGGCAACGTTTCCATCAGTTTTTTTAAATGCTCCCGCTGTTGCGTCGATAATGCTTGTTCCCAACTTGCCTCTAAATCAAGGCGATGGTTCTCTGGATTTGGCGCTTGTTTGAGCTCAAACGCAATTTTCCATCCTTCTTGCGGAATTTTATCGACAAGCTTATCTTCCGCAGAAAAGAGAAAGCGCCACGGTCTCGCTGTCATTGGCGGCAACTCTCCGAAACTATCCATCTCAAATTTTCGTTTCGCGATCGCTTGTCCGTTTTCATCAAGCAACAACAAATCAATTTGCTCAAAGCGAATCGGTTTTGGCAGCGTGCTCCGCAAAAAGGCGACAACTACAAAGCCTTCATTATACTCAATTAGCTTCATCCCTGAGATTGAAATTTGGTTTGGTTTTAACGGCGGAAGCTGCTGATGGTGAAACTGATAAACGTATCGTTCCTGTGGCGATACGTCCCAATCCGGATGAAACGACAGCGTCGTTTTGATTTCATCGGTTTGCTTGGTTTCATCCCGCTCGGAAGCTGGTTCGGGATGAAGGGTAGTCGCGTTTGGATCGGTTGTTTTTGCTTTTCGTTTGAAAATCATGTGAAAGATCCCCCTTATTGGTTGCCGTCAAGCTCAAATTGGCTTTTAACATAGTTCATAAAACGAATCGAAATATCGGCTTGAATGTCTTGTTGGAGGCGGACAAATTCATGAAACGCCTCGATTTCAAATAGACGATACGGGTCTTCTTGGCCGTATCCGCGCAAATGAATGCCGTCTTTCATATTGGTGATCGTATCGAGATGGCGGATCCAGTTTGAATCGATCGTTTGGATCATAAAGCGCTTTAGCTGTGAAGCGAGCGCTTCGTCGTCTTTCAGCGTTAACAAGTCTGCTTTTAGTTTCTCGTATTCTTTAAAAACGATTTGTTCGATTTGTTCTTTTTCTAGTTCTTTGAAATCATCGATCGTTTTGTCAAAACGTAAAAATACAAACGATAGTTCTTCATACAAGCCTTTGATATTCCATTCTTCATAAAAAACATTAGGCAAACAATATTTTTCGATCGTTTGCATCAAATAGTTTTTTATATAATCGAGCACTTCGGTCATGATTTCTTCTTGTTCACACGCTAAAATGCGATCGCGCATTTGGTAAATAATTTTGCTTTGCCGATCGATGACGGTATCCAGTTTTAATAGATGCGCGCGCGCGGAATAGTGAGCGTGCTCGACCGTTTCTTGCACTTTTCTGACAAATTTCACCGGATCAGGTGAAATGACAAGTCCGTCCTCATCTGTTTTGACTTTGCTAAGCCATTTTTCAAGTTCTTCTTTATCATAAGATTTAAACAGCTCATCTTCTAATGAGATGATAAATTGCGAAGAGCCCGGATCGCCTTGGCGTCCGGCGCGGCCGCGAAGTTGCATATCGATGCGGTTGCTTTCATGGCGTTCAGTACCGATAATATGCAACCCACCGAGCTCTGCGACTCCTTCGCCTAACAAAATATCGGTTCCGCGTCCGGCCATATTCGTTGCCAGCATCACTTGCCCTTTTTGTCCGGCGAGCGCAATGATGCGCGCTTCGTCTTCTTCCGTTTTAGCGTTTAAAATTTGATGTTTAATTCCGTGCTTCGTTAAATATTGCGATAATCGTTCAGACTGCGCGATTGATGTCGTGCCGATTAAGATCGGACGGCCGATATCGTTCATTTTTTTCACTTCAGCGACAATCTTTTTCGCTTTCGCCTCGTACGTGCGATAGACGAGATCGTCCATATCGATGCGGCGCCGCGGTTTGTTCGTCGGGATCGTGACGACATGAAGGTGATAGGTGTCCCAAAATTCATCTTTGGATGGGGTAGCGCTTCCTGTCATGCCGCACAACGTTTCGTACATTCGGAAATAGTTTTGAATCGTAATCGTTGCTTGGACATCGTTTTCTTCAGTAATTTCGACTTCTTCTTTTGCTTCGATCGCTTGATGCAATCCGTCGCTAAAAGTTCGCCCTTCCATAATGCGTCCAGTAAATTGGTCGACAAGGAGCACTTTTCCGTCTTTAACGATGTAGTCGACGTCGCGTTTCATAATGACGAAGGCGCGCAGCGACTGCATGACGTTATGCAAGAGCGCTTGATGCTCGGCATCGTACAAGTTGTCGATGCCAAATGCTTGTTCAATTTTTGACGCACCAGCATCAGTTAAAAAGATTTGTTTTGTTTCTGGATATAATTCATAATCTTCCTCTGCTTTGAACTGTTTGACAATTTGGGCTGTCACTTGAAACAGATCGGCTCCGATGCTTGATTTGTTGGCGATAATAAGCGGTGTACGTGCTTCATCAATTAAAATGCTGTCAATTTCATCGACGATGGCGTAATGAAGCTTGCGCTGCACTTTATCGCGGATGTCATATACCATGTTGTCACGCAAGTAATCGAAGCCAAATTCCGTTCCGGTTCCATATGTAATATCCGCTTGATACGCTTCTTTTTTCTCTTGCGGAGACATTTGCGAAATGTTGAGGCCGACCGTCAGCCCTAAAAATTCGAACACTTTCCCCATTTGTTCGCGGTCGCGGCGCGCTAAATATTCGTTAGCGGTAATAATATGTACCCCTTTTCCTTCAAGGGCATGCAAGTAACTTGGAAGCGTAGCCACTAACGTTTTCCCTTCTCCCGTTTGCATTTCGGCGATGTTTCCTTCGTGCAAGACAAAGCCGCCGATGAGCTGTACGTCGTAATGACGCAGTCCGAGCACGCGTTTTGCGGCTTCACGCACGACGGCGAAGGCTTCGATTTTTAAATCGTCAAGCGTTTTCCCGGCGCGTAAGCGATTTTTAAAATCGCCCGTTTTTGCTTTTAATTGTTCATCGGTTAAAGAAGCGATGTGCGGTTCTAATGCATTCACTTTCTCGACAAGCTTACGAAGTCTTTTTATATCGCGAGCACTTTCGTTAAATAATTCTTTTACCTTTGTTAACATGTTTCTCTCTCCTACTTAAATTCATTCCTAGACGAATTATAACATACTATGGCAAAAATCAACTGCTCGGAATGATAAGAGGAAAAAAATACAAATATCTATTGACTCATCCAAACTTGCCGAATGTTTTGAAGCAAAAAAAAGATTGATTTACGCCGCTTATGTGGTAACATAAAAATGATGTGTAACTATTAATCCTAGGTCAAAGGTGATCTATTTATGAACATGCAAGCAATTATGGCGTTTTTTGCCTCGTTTTTAACGGTCATCGTAGTAACGCCTCTTGTGATAAAGTTTGCGATCAAAATCGGTGCGATCGATAAACCGAACGAACGAAAAGTGCATACGCGAATCATGCCTCGTCTTGGCGGTTTGGCGATTTTTATCGGCGTGATCGTCGGTTATTTTGTCGGGGGAGTGTATCACGAACAAGTGACAGGAATTACGGTGGGAGCGATTTTGATCGTTTTGATCGGCATGCTTGATGATTTGTATGAGCTTTCACCAAAAGTCAAATTTCTCGGCCAGCTTGTCGTGGCGGGTCTTGTCGTGGCATCAGGGTTAAAGGTGGAGTTGCTCACTATTCCGTTTATCGGGAAATTTGACGTTGGATTATGGAGTTACCCGATTACGGTTTTTTGGATTGTCGGCATTACGAATGCGATTAACTTAATTGATGGTCTCGACGGCCTTTCCGCCGGCATTTCCGCAATCGGAGTTGCAACGATCGCTGTATTGGCAGGCATGGCAGATAAGGTGCTAATTTTTACATTATCCCTTATTATATTAGGCAGTATTATTGGATTTTTATTCTACAACTTCCACCCAGCGAAAATTTTTATGGGGGATACAGGGGCCTTATTTTTAGGATACGCCATTTCGGTGCTATCGCTTCTTGGTCTATATAAAAGCGTCACGCTATTCAGCTTTGTCGTACCTGTTATTATTCTAGGCGTGCCAATTTTCGACACGACGTTTGCGATTATTCGCCGCATCGTTAACAAAAAGCCGATTTCTGCGCCAGACAAATCCCATTTGCACCATCGATTGTTGGCACTCGGATTTTCTCATCGCAACACGGTGTTGCTCATTTACTGCTTCGGCATTATGTTTGGCGTGAGCGCAATATTATTTTCTTCTTCTACATTATGGCAATCTATCTTCATCCTTTTTGCTCTGCTCGTTTTAGGAGAAGTGTTAGCGGAGTTGATCGGACTTGTCAATGAGCAGTACAAGCCGTTTATGACGCTTGTTCGCAAATTAGTTCGTGGCGGAAGAAAAGTATACAGCGATCATCGATAAGTGCAGTCATGAAACATGCTGGCCGTTTGTGTCTGTTGAAGGTACAAACGGTTTTTTAGATGCAATATACGAATTTTGTCAAAAAAGAGCACTATATAAGTAAAAAAATGTGATAAACTAAACGTGTTATCAATCGATACCAAACATTTATTGGAGGAATTTTTATGAAAGTGCCAATGCTAGACTTGAGCGAGCAATATCAACGTTTAAAATCCGAAATGTTAACGGTGTTAGACGAAGTGATGAGCTCGTCACGCTTTATTTTAGGAGATCATGTCAAAAAATTAGAGAATGATATCGCAGCCTACAGCAACGTCAAACATGGAATCGGTTGCGGTAACGGAAGCGATGCGATACATATAGCGTTACAAGCGGCAGGTGTAGGGCCGGGGGATGAAGTCATTACAACCGCTTTTACTTTTTTCGCAACGGGCGGAGCAATCGTCCGCGCAGGGGCGACGCCGGTGTTTGTCGATATTGACCCGGTGACGTTTAACATTGATCCAGCGAAAATCGAAGAAGCGGTTACGAAAAAAACAAAAGCGATTCTTCCTGTTCACTTATATGGCCAAATGGCTGATATGGATCCGATTGTCGAAATCGCAAAAAAGCACCAGCTTGTCATCATTGAAGATGCGGCGCAAGCGATCGGAGCGAAATATAAAGGGAAAAACGTCGGAGAATTAGGAACAGCCGCAACGTATAGCTTCTTCCCAACGAAAAACTTAGGCGCATACGGAGACGGCGGAATGATTGTCACCAACGATGATGACATTGCAGAAAAATGCCGCGTTATCCGTGTTCACGGCAGCAAACCGAAATATTATCATCACGTGTTAGGGTATAATAGCCGTTTGGATGAAATGCAAGCAGCGATTTTAAACGTCAAATTCCCGCACCTAAACGAATGGTCGGAATTAAGACGCGAACGCGCCGCTACATATACGCATTTATTAAACGAAATGGCCGGGGACATTGTCGTGACGCCAGTGGAAATGGAAGATCGTTACCATGTATTCCATCAATACACCATTCGCGTGCCAAAACGGGATGAATTGCAGGCATTTCTAAAAGAAAACGGAGTAGCGACGATGGTATATTATCCGCTTCCGTTGCATTTGCAGCCGGTATTTAAAGATCTAGGGTATAAAGAAGGCGATCTTCCAGAGGCGGAAAAAGCAGCGAAAGAAGCGGTATCGCTTCCGATGTTTCCTGAGTTGAAAGTAGAACAACAAGAATACGTGGTAGCTAAAATTGCTGAGTTTTATAAGAAATAATAATAAGAAAACGTCGCCGCTTGCGTGCAGGGGGCGTTTTCTTACTGAATAGCATTTGGTAAATGCGCATCGTTAGATTATGATAAGGATGGTGAGTTTTTTGTCAGCGGACAAGCAAAGGTTCGTTTTATACGAATATCTTTTATATTTTTGGAAAAAGAAGCTACTGTTTGTCATCATTCCGCCGATTATGGCGCTAGTAACGTTTTTAGGCGTACAATTTGTTTTGAATCATGCAAAGTATACCGGTAAAGCGGTCGTATTTACAGGGGCAATCAATTTAAAAGATTTAACGAATCCAGATAATATTGTAGCTAAGTTTCCAGATATCAAAAATAAAATGGACGTCGTCGTGACAGAAGAGAAATATGTCAAAATCACGGTAAAAGGCGATGATGAGAAGAGCGTACAAAATGACCTTGATGACATCGTCACGCGCTACAATAAAGAACTTCAGGAACATTCTCAAAAACGATTAGATACGACGATGGCTTACTTGAATTCGTTAGATGAGCGAATCAAAACGCTTCAAACATCGATTGAACATTATAACAAAAAGCTCGATTCGCCGTCTCTCACACCGCAACAAATCGAAAGCACGACCGATTTGTTGGTTGAAGCGCAAAGTGATTTAACGAAAACGATGGAAACAGCCAATCGTGTAAGAAGCGATTTAGTGTTTTATGAAAAGCCGTCTGTTCTTTCCGAGGCTGTCGCTCCGTCGAAGTCGTATGCGAAAGAAGCGATTGCGAGCGGCCTTGTATTGGGCGTGTTTCTCACTTTTATTTTCCTCATTTTGCTGAAGTATGTGTTTGATGCTAGGAGGTACTATCAATGATTAAATTTGCGATCGTCGGTATGGGACATATCGCGAAAAAACATATCGAAGCGATTGAAAACGCAGAAGGGGCTGTGCTAGCCGCTGTATGTGATACGAATCCAGAGCGTTTAACGGGATTTCCAGAAGAAATAAAAACATATACCGATTTAGAAACGATGTTAAAAGAAAACGAAGATATTGCGGTTGTCAATATATGCGTACCTTCTGGTCTGCATGCGAAATTAACAAAGATCGTGGCGGAGCATAAGCGCCATATTATTGTCGAAAAGCCGATGGCGCTAAAGCTTGAGGACGCGGAAGAGATGATTCGCGTCGCCAAAGAAAACGGTGTGAAGCTGGCAGTCGTTCATCCGAACCGTTTCCGGCCGGCGATTCAAAAGTTAAAGCAAAAAATGGACGAAGGCGCATTCGGAAAGCTGAGCCATGCTAATGCAACGGTAAGATGGAATCGCAATCAAGCGTATTATGATCAAGCGACGTGGCGCGGCACGAAAGAATTTGATGGCGGAGTGCTTATGAACCAAGCGATCCATGATTTAGACTTAATGCTTTGGTTAATGGGTCCTGTCGAATCAGTGCAAGCGATGGTCGCCACAAGATTGCGTAACATCGAAACCGAAGACGTGGCCGCCGCTGTTGTTCAGTTCAAAAATGGGGCGCTTGGCGTTATTGAAGCGGCGACGACGATTTATCCGAAAAACTTGGAAGAGTCGATCGCCATTTTTGGCGAAAAAGCATCGGTGAAAATTAGCGGTCGTACGGCTAACTTCATTGAAACATGGGACATTGAAGGAGTCTCTGAAGAAGAAAAAGAGCAAGTGATTGCGGAAATTAACAACGACCCGTTCGGAAAACCAGGACACCAATGCATTGTCGAAGATATGATACAAGCGATTCAGGAAGATCGCGAGCCGATTGTCACTGGGGAAGACGGCCTTGCCCCTGTGAGGCTTATTTTAGCGATTTTAGAGTCAGCAGAAACTGGAAAAAAAGTTACACTATCATAATGAAAGGAACGATCTGCGATGAGTTATTATGAACAGTTGTTACGCAAAATTGAAAATAAAGAAGCGATCATCGGTGTAGTCGGATTAGGATATGTCGGATTACCGCTTGCGGTCGAAAAAGCAAAAGCCGGTTTTAAAGTGATCGGTTTTGACATTCAACAAAACCGCGTCGATCAAGTGAATAACGGAATTAACTACATCGGCGATGTGGTCGATGAGGATTTACACAAGATGGTAAAAAAAGGTTATTTGCAAGCGACAACCGATTATGCGCGCATCGCAGAAGTTGATGCGGTGGCGATTGCGGTTCCAACGCCGCTTGATGAACATCATCAGCCGGATACGTCCTATGTTGAAAACTCCGCCAATGAAATTGCGAAATATGCGCATGAAGGCATGCTCGTTGTTCTTGAATCTACCACATACCCTGGCACAACGGAAGAAATCGTCAAACCAGCGCTTGAGAAAAAAGGATTAAAAGTAGGGGAAACGGTGTTTGTCGCTTACTCTCCGGAGCGTGTCGATCCTGGTAATAAAGTGTTCAAAACGAAAAACACGCCAAAAGTGGTGGGCGGCGTGACGGAAAAATGTACGAAAGTGGCGGCGGCGCTTTATCGCTCTGTGCTGGAAGGCGATGTGCACGAAGTATCGAGCCCGGCGGTAGCCGAAATGGAGAAAATTTTCGAAAATACATTCCGCCATATTAACATTGCGCTTGCGAATGAAATGGCGATTCTTTGCGAACGCATGGGCATTGACGTATGGGAAGTGATCGAAGCAGCCAAAACGAAGCCGTACGGATTTATGGCATTTTATCCAGGCCCAGGCTTAGGCGGTCACTGCATTCCGATCGACCCGTTCTATTTAACATGGAAAGCGCGTGAATATAATTATCATACTCGTCTGATCGAACTTGCCGGTGAAATTAATAACGCGATGCCAGAGTATGTCGTGAACCGCACAATGCACATTTTAAACGAAGAAGGCAAGGCGCTTCGCGGTTCGAAAGTAACGGTGTTGGGGGTCGCTTATAAAAAAGATATCGACGATGTACGCGAGTCCCCTGTATTAAAAATTGTGGAATTGCTAGAGCAGCACGGAGCGGAATTTACGGTCGTTGACCCTTATGTTCCTTCGTTTCGCGCATGCAATCGCGTCATTGAAACGGTAGCGCTCACGCCAGAACTATTGCAACAGTCTGACATCGTACTGATTACAACGGATCATTCGAACTTTGATTATGAAATGATTGCCCAAAACAGCCCGGTCATTTTCGATACGCGCAATGCGTTAAAAGACGTCGAAAAGCCAAATAAATATGTCAAACTATAATCCTGTATGAAGAGGAGAAGACAAAATGAATTTTATTGATCCTTCTGTTGTGCTTGACGAAACGGTAGAAGTCGGCTATTTTACGGTCATTGAAAAAGGCGTAAAGATTGGGAAACACGTGAAAATCGGCAACCGTGTAACGATTCATGAAGGCACGGTCATCGGCGACGGAACGACGATCGCCGATGGCGCGGTGCTTGGCAAACCACCAAAACCGGCGAAAACGAGCACGGTAAAGCTTGTCGGCGACATTCCGGCGCTTGAAATTGGCGAAAATTGTACGATCGGTGCGAATGCCGTCATTTACCGCGGCGCGGTGATCGGTGCGAACACGCTGGTGGCGGATCTCGCAAGCGTGCGCGAAAACGTCAAAATTGGCGAGTACGTTATCGTCGGCCGCGGGGTGTGTATCGAAAATCACGTGGAAATTGGCGACCGCACGAAAATTCAATCGAACTCATACATTACAGCGTATTCGACGCTTGAAGACCATGTATTTATTGCTCCTTGCGTGACGACGACAAACGATAATTACATGGGACGAACAGAAGAAAGATTTTCAAAAATTAAAGGCGCGACGATTAAACGCGGCGCGCGCGTTGGCGGAGCATCGATCATTTTGCCTAGCATTACGATTGCAGAAGAAACGTTTGTCGCAGCGGGAGCACTTGTCACAAAAGATACGGAGCCAAAAACGGTCGTCAAAGGTCTTCCAGCAAAGTTCAGCAAAATGGTTGATGAGCGGGAGTTGTTATAATTGTTATCGCAAATTAAGCGTTTAGGAGCGGATTCGCTCCTTTACGCATTCATGAACGTTGGTACGAAGCTGATCGCATTTATTATGTTGCCAGTGTATACGAGCTTTTTATCGAAGACGCAATATGGGATTGTTGATATTTTAGACCGGCTGACATCGATGTTAACGTTTCTTGTTATTTTCGGAACGGATTCTGCGCTATCGTTTTATTATTATGATACGAAAGATGAGAACAAACGGCTGTTGTATGTACAAAATGTCATGTACTTCCGGCTGTTTGTCGTTGCTATTTTGTTCTTGCTTGTGGTCGTAGCAGGTCCGTGGTTTGCGGAGAAAATATTGGAAAACTCACGTTATGTTGATTTGCTATATGTGAATTTGTTTACGTTGCTTCTTGATACGATTTTTGTCGTTGTAACGACGGTGATGCGCTTTGAGTTTCAAACGAAAAAAGTCGTGTTGTTCACCGTGCTAAAAATGTTGCTTGTCGCTTTTCTTTCGTACATGGCGTTGAAATTTTTTTCTTCGACTCCGAGCGGGCTGTTTATGGGTAGACTCGTGAGCAGCGTCGTCGTTTTTGTGCTGATGTTGCGCATGACGTGGAACTATTTGAAGTTTCGTATCCAATGGCCGATTTTAAAAGAAATATTAGTATATGCAGCTCCTTTAGCGCCCACATCGATCGCATTTTGGGTCATTTCGAATTCAAGTACGTTTTTTATCCAAGGATTCTCTTCGCTTGAAGAAGTCGGTGTGTTTGGGGTCGCGCTTCGTTTAGCGATGATGATTACACTTGTCACAAGCGGTGTACAAATGGCATGGCGGCCGTATTCCATGTCTGTCAAAGACAAAGAGGATAGTCCTTATATATTTGCAAAAATTTACATGGCATTATTGCTTTTAGGTCTTTTTGGTGTGATGGTGGTAGCGACGGTTAGTCCATGGGTGATGAAAACGTTTTTTGCACCTAGCTATTATGAGGCGTATCAATATGTCGCCTTTTTATCATGTGTGACCTTTTTAAATTTCTATTATTTAATTATTTCGGTCGGTCTTTTCTTTAAAAAAGAAACGGGGTATATTACTCGCATATTTGCGATGGCTGCGCTCCTTAATATTGGTCTCAATTTTGCGCTTGTTCCGTTTTTCACCGGATGGGGCGCGGTGATTGCGAACATGGCAACATACGTATTTGCCGTTTCGTTTATTTTTCGGAAAAGTCAGCAAGTATACTACGTACCGGTGTCATTTGCGAAAATGGCTTTTTTATTTGTCAACACGCTCATTAGTACGTCCGCCATTGTGTATGTGCAGGAAACAAAGATGGGAGCGACGTTTATTTTGTTGAGCTGGGTGTATTTTCTCATCATGGTGCTTGCAAGCCGCGTAGATCGTGAGTTTCGTCGTCAACCGGCGACGGAGAATTTATGAAAGAGATGGAAATACTAGTAAGAACGAGGAGGATAGATCATGAAAATTGTAACAATCTTAGGGGCAAGACCACAGTTTATTAAAGCGGCTCCGGTGTCGCGGGTATTGCGGAAAAAACATATAGAAATGATTATTCATACAGGACAGCATTATGATGCGAATATGTCAGACATTTTCTTTGAAGAATTGAACATTCCAAAGCCAGATTATCACCTTGGAGTCGGCTCTGGCAGCCATGGCAAGCAAACAGGGGAAATGTTGATCAAAATTGAAGAAATCGTCTTGAAAGAACAACCCGATTATGTGCTTGTGTACGGTGACACCAACTCGACGCTCGCGGGTGCGCTTGTGGCAGCAAAATTGCACATCCCGGTTATTCACGTCGAAGCGGGATTGCGCAGTTTTAATAAAAAAATGCCCGAAGAAATTAACCGCATTATGACAGACCATGTGTCAGAATTTTTGTTCTGTCCGACCGATACAGCAGTTGAGAACTTAAAAAATGAGAATATTACGCGCAATGTCATCAATGTCGGAGATGTCATGTATGATGCAGTTCTATACAATAAAGAGCTAGCTCAACAAAAATCCACAATTCTTTCTGACCTTGGCTTAGAAGCGAAGCAATATCATTTAATTACGATTCATCGTGCGGAAAATACGGATGACGTGCAAAATATGAAAAATATTTTAGAGGCGTTTGCGCAGATCGAAGAAACGAAAGTATGGCCGATTCATCCGCGTACGAAACATAAATTGGCGGCATACGGTTTGAGCGTGGAAAAAATTCCTAACTTAAAAGTGATTGAGCCTGTCGGCTATCTTGATATGTTGACGCTTGAAAGCAATGCGAAAAAGATTATTACGGACTCCGGCGGTGTTCAAAAAGAAGCCTACTTTATGCAAGTACCGTGCGTGACTGTGCGCGAACAAACGGAATGGGTGGAAACTCTTGAGGCAGAAGCAAACATTCTTGTCGGAACGGATGTGGAAAAAATCGTCGCTGCGGTCAAAAAAGAAGTTCGTCCGGTGTATTCGGACGTATTTGGCGACGGCAAAGCGGCGGAAAAAATTGTTGAGGCGATTGAGCGCGCATAAGGGTGCATTCTTATGTTATACGTGTCTATTTGGCTTGTTGTGTTGTTTGTGTCGACGGCATTGTTTCGTTATGTGTCGGGCAGTTTATCGGTCGTGAAGCCGAATCTTGTGTCGATCGTTTATTATTATTCTTTGTTGATTTCGAGCTTCACTGGTTCGTTGTTCATCGTGCTGGGGATTGATAATTATTACATGACGCAGAAACTATTTAGACCGGACGAGTATCGCGTAATTGGCTTTGCGGTTGTTTGTTTTGTCATGGTGTTTTTACCGCTGTCGATGCTTTTTGTTTCAAAGTTATGCGGCTTTGAGCCGAAAAGCGAATTTCAACGGTATTTAGAAAGTCCGATTCATCCCGTGACCGCCAATCGAAATGAGTTTTTTTATTGGTTTCTCGCTTTATCAGGACTAAGCGTGTTAGCGATTTTATATACGATTTGGAAAACGCCGCAAGTGCCGATTTTTGAGCTGTTGAAAGGACATGGGGATACGAGTCTAGCGGAGTTACGGATTGAAGCATCTCTCCGTTTTAAGGGAAATGTACTATTTCGCAATATTTTTGCACTTTCGTTAACTCCTTTGTTATCGTTAATGGCTTATATTTTTTCTGTCCTTACGAATGAAGCGCGTTGGAAAATATTGTTCCTTATATTGTTTGCAGGAGCCGTGTTTGTCAACGTGTATGATTTAGCAAAATCACCGATTTTTTTCTATTTGATTATGTTTTTGCTTGTGCGTATTTATATTGGAAAAACGAAATTGTCGTCTGCTAAATTGCTGGCGTATGGAGTGGCAGGCAGCATCGCCTTAGTAGGAATGTATATCGTTATTCAAGGAGTTCGTGACGTCCAATCATTTTTATCCTATAATAAAGGGCCGATCGGACGGATGATTTTTGCGCAAATTGCTCCAACGTTTTTACATTTGAATCTATTTGGTGAAGCGTTGCCATTTTTGAATGGAAGAAGTTTGCCTTCCATCCTTACCGGCTTGTTTGATGTAGATAACGTCCGTTCTGCGCGAATGGTGATGGCGCATGTGTTCCCAGAACGGATTGAAGACGGAACAGGCGGCGTGCTCAATACGCTCTTTGTAGCGGAAGCGTATGCGAATTTTGGTTATTTGGGGATTATCGTCGGCACGTTTTATGTCGGGATGATCATTCAACTATTATATATTTGCTTTCTTCGTTTACCGAAAAACCCGATTTTTATTAGCTTGTTCGTTTATTTTTCGATCAACATTCCTCGCACGATTGTCGGAGGGTTTACGGATTTTCTGTTCAATCCCATTTGGATCTTACTTGTCGTGCTTTTTGGTGGAATGGTATTATTTTTGCGTGTGAAGGCGGATGTTTGGCCATGGCTCCAAAAGAGTAATCTATTGAAAAAAATCAATATTCGATGAGGGATTACGATGAAAAAAGTTCTCGTCTATTATCCGTTTGCGCTGGCGGAACAAGCGAATAGCGGTTCGAAGTTGCGGCCGCATGAAATGTATAGGGCGTTTTGTGAATGGGGCGACAAAGAAGGGATTGAAGTGATTTTCATTTCCGGAACGTCGGCGGAACGGGAAAAGCAATTCCGTCAATTCGTCAGCACAGGGAAACTTGATGATGTTTGGTTTTGTTATATGGAAAACCAGACGATTCCGTTATGGCTGACAGACCCAGGGCATAAACCGCAAAAGCCGTTCATTGACCGGACGGTATTGCGATATTTGAAAAAACGTAACGTGCCTGTCGGCGTGTTTTATCGTGATGTATACTGGAAATTTGATGAGCTATATCCGTTAAAAGGATGGAAAAAGAAAATTATGCAGACGATTTATCGGTGGGAAGAGCGGTTTTATGAGAAGTACTGTGATGTCATCTTTTTGCCGAGTGTGGAAATGGGGAAATATGTAGCGATTGATCGCCCGATGACGGATCTTCCGCCTGGAGGAAAGCGAAGAAATATTCGTCGAGAAAAGCGGAATGAAGCTGTTGCTAGAGGATTGTATGTGGGAGGCATTAACAATGAGGATTACGGGTTGTTTTTGCTTCTTGACGCACTGCAAATCGTAAATCAAACAGAACAGCTTGTTCATTTAACAATTGTATGTCGCAAAAACGAATACGAAGCGCTTCCTGATGCACAAAAAGAGCGCATTCGCTACTTAGATGTTGATGTAAAGCACATTAGTGGAGCAGAGCTGGATCGTTTATATGAACAAATGGACTTTGCGTTTATTCCGCGATTGCGCAGCGAATACAACGATTTTTCTGTGCCGGTGAAACTTGTCGAGTATTTATCGAATGAATTGCCTATTGTGGCGACGAACTGTTTAGCGCAAAAACGTTTTATTGAAGAGGACGGATACGGAGTCATTTGCGAAGATCATCCACAATCAATGGCGGAAGCGATTCGAATCATGATTGATCGGAAAGAGCAATATCGTCAACGCATTGCGGAAACATTTATGAACAAACATTCCTGGGTTGCAAGAGTAGAAAAAGTGAAGCGAACGTTAACGGGGGAAGAAAAATGAAAGTAGCGTTGTTAGCCCCAAGCAAATCGATTCATACCCATAAATGGGCGTTGTTTTATAAGCAACAAGGCATTGACGTCAAAGTCATCACGTTTAAAGATCATTATTCACCGGAACATGCGGAAGAAGTCGAAACATGGGTGCTACCAAAGTGGTTTCCCGGGAAATTATCCTATATTTCGAGCGTATTCGCTTTAAAAAGACTGCTGGCGTCGTTTCAACCCGACATTTTGCACGCCCATTATGTGTCGAGTTATGGGTTTGTCGGCGCTCTTGCGAATGCTCATCTATTTTATGTTTCGGTATGGGGACGGGATATTTACCAATTTCCGCAACAAAATCGTGTGAATCGAAGCATTGTTGAGTTTACATTGAAGAAAGCAGATGTCATTTGCTCCACAAGCCATGTTATGGCGGCGGAAACGAAAAAATATACGGACAAGCATGTTGAGGTGACGCCGTTTGGTGTGGATCTCACCATCTTCCAGCCGCTGGAAAAGCGCACGAAAGACACGGTTACGATCGGCACGGTTAAAGCTCTTTCTGATAAATACGGAATTGCGGACTTAATTAAGGCGTTTGCGATCGTTCATCAACATTATCCAAATACGAATTTATTGATTGTAGGCGATGGTCCACAGCGTCAAGAATACGAACAACTAGCGGAAACGCTTGGCATTCGTGACGTCACGACATTTATGGGGCGCGTGCCAAATACAGACGTACCGAAATATATTAATGAAATGGATATTTTTGCAGTACCGTCTACGGAAGATAGCGAAAGTTTCGGTGTGGCGGCAGTAGAAGCGATGGCGTGCGGTGTACCGGTTGTCGTGTCGAACGTCGGGGGACTTCCGGAAGTTGTCAAAAAAGATGTGACTGGTTTGATCGTACCAAAAGAAAATCCGAATGAATTAGCCGAGGCGTTCAAACGGCTTCTAAATGACGCCGATTTGCGTCACCAAATGGGAAAAAACGGCATACAACATGTGAAAGAGCATTATAATTGGATCGATAATGCAAATGACATGTTAAAGCTATATAAACAAACGTTGAACGGGGTGTGAGAGATGATCAAAAAGGCGGTCATTCCCGCAGCGGGATTAGGAACCCGTTTTTTGCCAGCGACGAAAGCGCAACCGAAAGAGATGTTGCCGATTGTCGATAAACCGACGATTCAATATATTATCGAAGAAGCGGTCAATTCGGGCATTGAAGATATTATTATTGTCACGGGACGAAACAAACGAGCAATCGAAGACCATTTTGATAAATCGGTGGAGCTAGAGATGCTGCTAGAGCGGACAGGCAAACATGACATGTTACAAATTGTCGAATCGATTTCGAACTTAGTCGACATTCATTATGTTCGCCAAAAAGAGCCGCTCGGGCTTGGCCATGCGGTGTTATGTGCGAAAAAGTTTATCGGCAATGAACCATTTGCGGTATTGTTAGGGGATGACATTATCGATAGTGATGTCCCTGCGTTGCGGCAAATGATCGAGCAATACAATCGCGTGCAGTCCAGCGTCCTCGGAGTGAAGGATGTCCCGCGCTCAGAAGTTCATAAATACGGGATTGTGAATTATGACCAACAAAACGGTGAATTGTATATGGTCAAAGGATTAGTGGAAAAACCACCAGCAGAAAAAGCGCCGTCCACGCAAGCGATTATCGGAAGATATATTTTAACTCCGGCCATTTTTGAGATGTTGGAAGAAGTAAAGCCAGACGAAAAAGGGGAAATCCAATTGACAGATGCGATTGATCGTTTGCTAACGAAAGAGAGCATTTATTCGTATGTCATTAAAGGGAAGCGCTATGATGTGGGAGATAAATTTGGGTTCCTGCAAGCTTCGATTGATTTTGCTTTAAAGCGCCCGGATTTAAAAGAAAAGTTAGAACAATATTTACGAGAAAAACTGCAGCAATCATGAGAATTATTTATTTATGTCAACACTTTCCGCCGGAAACGGGCGCACCGCAAATTCGTGTTTATGAGGTCAGTAAAGAACTGCTCAAACGCGGTCATCAAGTGGAAGTGTTAACAGCGTTCCCACATCACCCAAAAGGTGTGATTCCAGAAGAATATCGCGGCATGTTTTATATGTTTGAACAATGGGATGGCATTCCGGTTCATCGGACGTGGATTTATCCGTCTCCGAAAGGGAGCTTTTGGAAGAGGTTAGCTTCTTATTTTTCGTTTACGTTCAGTTCGTTTTATTCGCTTTGGAAATCGAAACCGACCGATGTGATTATTTGCAATTCGCCGCCGTTATTTTTAGGCATTACCGGATACATTGGCGCAAAGCTGAAAAGGGCCAAATTTGTTTTTAACGTGGCGGATATTTGGCCGAAATCGGCAGTGGAGCTAGGCATTTTAAAAAACAAAATGTTCATTAAAATGGCAACATGGCTCGAACACTTTTTGTATCGAAAATCGTGGAAAATTGCGACAGCAACAGAAGGAATCCGCGAGTATATGGTCAAACATGGAAAGCCGACCGAAGAAGTGTTTTTATTGCCGAATGGTGTTAATACGGATGTGTTTCGACCGCTTCCAAAAAGCGAAGAGCTTGTTAAAGAAATCGGGTTAGAAGGCAAAACTGTCTTTACGTATGCAGGTACGATGGGGTATGCGCAAGGATTGGATTCCGTTTTGCAAGCGGCGGCTTTGTTAAAAGATGAGTACCCGAATGTGCATTTTTTGTTTGTCGGAGATGGACAAGAACGAGAGAAACTGATCCAAATGAAAGAAGAGCTTCAACTCGATAACGTGACATTTTACGGTTCGGTACCAGTAGCGAAAATGCCGGAAATTTTCTCGATTTCTGATTACAGCATCGTTTCGCTGCGCAACATTGATTTGTTTAAAGGAGCGCGCCCATCAAAAATTTTCCCAGCGATCGCGACAGGAACACCGGTGCTTTATTGCGGCGATGGAGAAAGTACCCATATTTTATTGACGCACAACTGCGGCCGAATTGCCCCGCCGGAAAATCCAGAAGGAATCGCTGCGGAAATTCGCAAGCTGCTGGCCATTTCGCCCGAAGAGTATAAAACGATGTCAGAAAACGGGCGCAAACTGGCGGTAGAAGAATATTCATGGGGCCGCATTGTCGACGATCTGCTAAAGCATCTTTCAGAACAAAAATAGAGCCTAGATCGGTCATCCAGGCTCTATTTATATAGACCACCACCATGCCGACAAAAATTTCGGCACCATCGGAAGGATGAAAATACCCTTCTGTCGAATATTTTAAATTTATACATTTTGGAATTTAAGTATTTTCAGGATAGTATTTTCAGGATGCAATTTGGAACTTTAACGTTTTCGTCTTTTATGGAGTAATCGGTATTTTTCGACTGTCGGGTGACCAAATAACACCGCTTCCAGACAAATGCATTTGTCTGTGAAGCGGTTGGTTGTTCGGTCCTCTATCACGCGAAGGCGTGACGAAGGCAAGTCTATGACTTGCCTTCGTCAGTCGAAAAAATAGGGAGTCTGCTTTTTCGTCAGCCATAAGTTAAACCTTCCAGTTGTATTTATATATATTTATTTCGAAACGGTAGCTCCTTTAAAGTAGTGTTGTAAAATTTGCACAGCTGTCCATCCCCGTTCGGCGAGTGACTTCGCCCCATATTGGCTCATTCCGATGCGGTGCCCCCATCCTTTCCCGTTGACTGTTACCGAAGTGACGGTTCCGATCGTTGGAGAAAGGGTTGTCACTCCAGATGCCGTTTGTACTTTAGCATTTTCATTATCTGCTATTGTTTGAATGCCATCAGTTGTTTGCACGCGTTGACCGCTCATTTTATAAAGAGACGTCTTGCCTGCAGTCGTTTGTACGTATAATCCCCCGTCTTTATTGACGGTAATCGTAAACCAGTTAGAAAGCAATTTATTATAGTAGCGGGAGTCATTGATTGGAAAAAGTCCTCGAATCGTGCTTTCGTTTCCGCTGATCGTTTTTTCTCCCGCAGAAGTGATAACGGTGACGGCCCCGACTTCTCCGTTTGCTCCCTTTTTCGTAATCGTCATATCGTATAAAACGGTCGATGGGTCCGTAAAGCCAAACGACTGTAAAATCGTGCTTGGCGTAAATGTAAACGACCAGTTACTATATGGCGATGATTCGTACGGATCACTGACGCTTGAAAGGTAAGGGAACAAGCTTTGATTTGAGTTCCACACATCGCCTACGTTTGCGGTTTTGCCGCCGCTTGTCGAATGGAAAAACGCTTGAACGACTTGGCCGTTATATTTGACATATAATCCTTCTGTTTCTTTAATCGCTGCATTTGTGCGAGGATCTTCGCTGCTATATCCTTTGTATACTTGGCTGCTTGCGTTTGTTGTAAGCGTGCTTTTCGTTTTTTCTGCATAACTTCTTGCTGCAATCGCTTGGGCTTTCAGTGCCTCTTTTGGCCAAGACGGCGGCATTTCATTCGGCACGACTCCTTTTAAATAATCTTCCATATCAAGAATATTAATCACTTGAAGACTATTGTTTTTGACCATGATATCCGCACTGCCGCGATAAAGAGTATTGTTCACTTTTAATAAAGATGGCGAATAGACCCCTTTTATCTCTTGGATCGTAAAACCGAGAGTCGATGAATCGAATATCGTCCCGTCCGAAACGGTGATGCCTGTAGGCGTATATTGAACGGTTAATGCTGCATTGTTGTTTAACGGCGTGATGGTGCCTTTTTGTTTGTTGAATAGTTGATAGTTTCCATTAATCAAAATAGAAACAGAGTTCCCTTGATAAAGAAGCACGTTGACAGGATTCGAATATGTGACGACTTCCATCGCTTTAGGCGAGAGGGGAAGATAGAAAAAAAACAAACTTGCAAGAATAAAAGAAAAAATGTGTTTCATTGATTATTTCACCTCGCCTAAATATCCAGCCATCCAGCCTCGTTTCCCGCTGTTCGTTTGAACGTTATACCATATTTCGCCTTGACTGTTAGTAAAGGACTGAATAAAGAGAAGGATTGTCCCACGTTCGACTGTTTCAATAATTGGGTAAGAAGTGCTTGCTCCTTTTCGAATATTAGCTTTGGCGGTGGTGACGACCGTTTTTTGGCTGCTGCTTGCGGTACTGCGCGTCGTCGAAACATCGTTATGAGAAACCCATCCTTTGACGGTCGCAGATACTTGGACGTAATACCATACTCCTTGAGAGGAGGAGAGGGCACTTACGACTTTTAGCGAGTCTCCCGCATTTTTGTAGGCGATAATTTTGTACGATGTACTTGCACCGCTGCGGATCGCTGTTTTATTTTTTGTCGCATAAACGGTTGATGGCAATGCAGCTTGGCTTGCTAATTGTTGTTTTAAGCTGTCGATTTCTTTTTGCTGGGCATCAATTTTCGCTTGTAAAGTCGAAATTTGCGATTTGATCGGATTCAGTTGCGCCGTCACCCAATCTACGCTAGCAAGAATGACTTCTTCAGATGCTTTCATGATCGATGGGGTGAAAAAAAACGATCCTGTAACGATACCGATGGTTAACCCGAGCGAAATAGCCCACTTTTTTGTATTCATAGTAAACCCTCCATCATGTTGTTAGTGAAAGTGTTGGGGCTGTCCGAAAAGTAGTAATTAACCCCGAAATCTAAAAAAAGCAACCCAAAAGAATGTTGATTTTACAGCATTCCTTGTGGTTTAATTTTGGCGGATTTTCAACTTAAATGGACTTTTTAGACAGCCCCAACGCTTTATTAAAAGTTTTTAAAATATTCTTCAAGTCCTTGACGAATTCCAGCCGCTGCTTTTTGGCGGAACGCTGTTGTTTTCAACAATGCTTCTTCTTTCGGATTCGAAATAAATGCTAGTTCTACGAGAATGCTAGGCAATTCGTTTTTCCGATTCACGTAAAATTCTTGTTCTTTATAGCCGCGATTCGGAATTCCTAATTGTGCAACAAGATGTTTTTGCACATATTGGGCTAATATTTTGCTTTTTGGGCCATTAAAATTCGTTGATACATTATAGTACGTTGTTGTTCCAGATGATGTCCGAGAATAAGAGTCGGCATGGATGCTAATAAAGGCATCATAATCTGAGTTGTTGGCGATCGTTGTCCGTTCAGACAGTTCCAAAAATACATCGGTGTTGCGCGTTAATGTAACGATCGCACCGGCTTTTTCGAGTTCGTCTTTTAAAAGCAATGCGGTGCCTAAATTAACATCTTTCTCTTTTAAACGAGTTGGACCAATGGCGCCCGTATCATGTCCGCCATGGCCGGCATCAATGATAATCTTTTTTCCTTTTAACCCCGTTTCAACGATTTTAATAGAAACGCGATCGCTGTAATTACGGATTGTGAACGTATATCCAGGCGAAAATGTAACGATGACGGAAGAATTGGCTTGTTCTATGGATTGTATACCGTCAATCGTGAACGTTGGGATGTCTGCGTAAGAAAACGCTCCCGTAATCTTTAAGCGGTTGTCTGATAAGACGATGTACGATACTTTAAAATTGTTCGTTTTCTCCCATTCTAAATAACGATCACTCCCATTGTTTTGTATCGTCGGTGTAATCAAGCTATTGACAGCAATGGGGGAAGTTTCTTCTTCAAGTACCCATCCGCGTATTCCTGAAGGCGTTTCTACATACATCCATCCGTTATAGCTGTACAAATATAAAAGTCGGTCGTTCACGCTGAGAGTTTGTAACGTTTCATACGTTTCCGATGCGCCGCGTCTAAGCGCAACAGAAGACGTTGTTGCATATACGTATTTTGTCGTTGTGTTATTTAGCTCGAATTCTGGAATCCATCCGATGGCTCCGGATGGAGAAGTAACTTTGAACCAGTTAAACAAAGAGTCATTGGCAGTTTCCATTACAGTGACTTGACTGTTTTTTTGAATTTTTTCAACGACCGTAGCGTTTAGGGACGGTGCAGTATAAAGAACGGCCTGACTTGTGATGACAGTCTTTTTCGATGATGTTGTGTTGTCAGATGGTGCCGTTGTATTCGTGCTAACTTGGACGACCGTTTCATGCACCCAGCCTGTTTGATTGTTTGCCAGCACAACTTTATACCATTTTGCGCCTTTTGCATCGGTCGAAACAGCGATGCCTTTTAACGTTGTTCCTTTTTTCAGCTGAGTCAATACTTTCGAGCTCGTGGACGGGCTTTGCCGAACATTTGCGACCGACACATTGATCAACAGTTGATATGTTGCTGTTTGTCCTTGGTTTGTTCGTGAATTTGGCGATGAAATCGTTGTTGCTTGTCCATTGGAAGCAGTCGTTTTGACAACTGTTTCATGCACCCAGCCTGTTTGGTTGTTTGCCAGCACAACTTTATACCATTTCGCACCTTTTGTGTCGGTCGAAACAGCAATACCTTTTAACGATGTTCCTTTTTTTAGCTGTGTGAGCACTTTGGCGTTTGTGGACGGGTTTTGCCGAACGTTAGCGACCGAAACATTGATTGACAGCTCATATGTCGTTGTTTGTAGCTTTCCTGCGAGCGCACTCGGTGCGGTAATCGCCACCGCATTTTTTAGCGCTTCTTCAGGCACCCATCCTTTTACCTTTCCTATATCGATGCGATACCATATGTGTTTTTCTTTTGTGACAAACAGATCGATCGCCGTCACGGTCTGTCCTTTCCTGATTGAAGTGACTGTTTTATATGCATCGCTAGCCCCACGTTTGACGGGAGCTGTTTGAGCAGCGGAAAAATAGGCTGGCAACTTCGTTGGAAGATGGTCAGCCACGTACAATTGCTCTGCGTGCACCCATCCTTTTTTTCGAGCTATTTCGATACGATAATATGTTTCTTGAAGAGAGTTCGTGTATTGATCCACAATTTGAACGAGTTCACCGTTTCGTAATGTTTGAATTGATTCATACGATGAAGAGGCTCCTTTACGCATCGCTACATGATTTTCGATCACGACAGCTTGTTTTCCGATGTTCGATTCTTTTTTGACCGCCAAATGTCCCGCTAGCGCCCAGCCAGTAATGTGGTTAAATTGAACTCGATACCATTTTTCTCCGGAGGAATTTGTAAATTCATCGATCACCGTTACTTGCTGCCCTAGCGGAATCGAAGCAACGATTGGATAGGACGTTGTTGCTCCTTTTCGTAACGTTACCGTTTCATCCGCTACCATTTGTAAAGGATATGAGTTTGTCGACGCAGTTTCAGCAGACACGAACGTTGGCCATATAAAACTAGTTGCAATAATCGTAGAAGTGATCCATTTTTTCACGCTATCCCTCCGCACTTTATCATTCTTCTATACTTATAGTAACCGATTTTTGTTGCAATTTCCAATCGGAATAAAGTGCTAAAAGGGTCCTATGACTGAGGACCCTTTTAGGCAGAAACTATTTAGTTGGAAGATTTGGAATCTACTTCAATACTGTTTTGTGTATACGAAGTATTTGAGTTTTTTTGTAATGCTTGCTTTAATGTTTCGTTAATTTCTGCGACAGATTGATCGTCTGGAATGTAGTAATAAACATGGTTAATAAAATCGTCGCGTCCTTTTAGATGAAGATTTTCGACATTCGTATCTTTCATCTTTTTATAAAGATAAATAAACGAAAGCAAGTCCGAAGGCGGAATATTCGTCCGGACATTGTCGCCTAAATTAGCGATGACATCATCAAGTTTTGGAAGAGACGTAATCGATGTGCTTTTCTCGATAATCGCTTTAATGACTTGTTTTTGCCGCTCGTTTCTTCCTAAATCCCCTTTTGGATCAGATTTTCTCATCCTTACGTATGCCAACGCTTGGTTGCCGTTCAGTTTCATTTTACCTTGATGGAATGTATACCATTTTAAAGAACCAGTGAGTTGAGCTTTAAATGTAAATGGTACATCGACCGTTACTCCGCCAAGCGAATCAACAATTTCTTCAAACCCTTCAAAGTTGGTTGTAATATAATAGTCGATCGGCACATCAATCAATTCGTTTACTGCAGCAATAGTTGCTTCGATGCCACCATAACTATATGAGTGAGTGATTTTGTCTTTGCGACCTTCTGCAGCGATATAGACGCGTGTATCGCGTGGAATGCTTAACATGTATACTTTGTTTGTGACCGGATTTACGGTTAAAAGCATAATGACGTCAGATCGGCCTCTTTCATCATGGTATTGATTTTCCACGCCAACAAGTAAAATCGTCATCGGGTCTTTTTTAATTTCAATATTTTCATGCGGCTTTTTTTTTAATTTAGAAAGATCCAACGCGGCATATATTTTTTCGCTCGCTTTTTTCGTTTCCGAGTATATTTGATACGCAAAAACGCTCCCAGTTCCAATCAATAAAAAAAGAGCCATAAAGATAAAGAAACGAAACTTCTTGCCTTTTTTCTTTTTCTTCTTTAAGGATTTTCTGCTTGTTCTTGCGTCAATCATAGAAACCCTCTTTTCGATTGAAAATGAATAATTTCATGTACCATCATACTATTTTATAAAAAAGGGAAGGTCGAGTAAATATATTTTTCGCTAAATTTCTACTTCTTTATTCAAATATTCTGTTTCTTCTTCTGCGATTTCGGCTCTTCCGTTTGTTAAGTCGGTCATCCAGTCGACAAACACTTGTTTGCCTGTTTCTTCAACAAATACTTCGATTTCGACATAGTCTAAGTAATGGATTTCCTTGATCGCGTAAATCGAGGACCGCAGTTCGTTTTCGACTTTGCCGAGCCACGTGTAGTCGATCGTGACACGCATCACGCGCATGAGGCGGCGTTCGACAATTCCTGCCGCTTTTAACCCTTCGGATACCGCTTTGCCATAAGCGCGGACAAGGCCGCCTGCGCCGAGCTTAATGCCGCCGAAGTAGCGAGTGACGACCACAACTGTATCTTTTAGCTCTTTTTTCTTTAACACTTCAAGCATCGGAACGCCTGCGGTGCCGCTCGGCTCGCCGTCATCGTTTGCTTTTTGGATCTGGTCATGTTCGCCGATAATATACGCGGAGCAGTTATGCGTCGCATCCCAATGCTTTTTTTTGATCGTTTGAATAAACTGCGCTGCTTCTTCTTCCGTTGTTGCCCGATTGACATAGCAAATAAACCGCGATTTTTCGATCACTATTTCCTTTTCCCCGTATCCTTTCACGGTATAGTATGTTTGCAGCAAAACAAAAACACCTCTCTATAATATGGAAATGCCCAAAATCGTACGACGTCACGACCTTTGTTTGTTCTAAAATAGAAAACGATCAAATTTATTGATACGAGCTCTGGAAAACATGCTATACTAAAAGTATAAACGCATCGACCGTTTCAAGGTCGGCGGCGAAAAACAATCGAAGCTTTTTCTATTATAAATCGACAACTTTTTTCCTTCAAATAAAACTTTTCACCAGAAAAATTTATCGATTTTTTATTTATTTGGCTACGCTAGTACGGGGGATCGGTATGTTTTTACATAAAAAATTAGATGCGAAAGAATTGGATAAAATTGTCGAAAAAATGATCGACACCGTTCATCATAGCAAAGATGAGATTTTCCATATCAGCGAGCAGTCGCGCCAAGAACATGAGCGCTTATTGAACGAATTGACCGAAACGAAAAAATTAGTCAATACGGTAATTCGGGAAGCCGATCAATTAGAAATGCATGCGCGGCTTGCTCGGCAACGGTTGTCAGAAGTGAATCGCCATTTTTCCCGCTATTCCGAAATGGAAATTCGCGAAACATACGAAAAAGCACATGAATTGCAGATGAAAGTGACGATGGTCCGCGAGCAAGAGAAGCAGCTTCGGCTTCGTCGCGATGAACTAGAATGGCGCTTAGCAGCGCTGAAAGAAACGATTCAGCGCGCGGACCATTTAATCAGCCAAATTACGGTCGTTTTACATTACTTAAATAGCGACCTCCGCCAAGTCGGCGAATTTATTGAAGGAGCGCGGCAAAAGCAAGAGTTTGGACTAAAAATTATTGAGGCGCAAGAAGAGGAACGGAAACGTTTGTCGCGCGAAATTCATGACGGTCCGGCGCAGCTGCTTGCTCATGTCATGATGCGTTCGGATTTAATGGAACGTATTTTTCGCGAGAGAAGTGTGGATGAGGCGATCGAAGAAGTGCGTGATTTTAAAAAAATGGTTCGTTCTGCTCTTTACGAAGTGCGAAGAATTATTTATGATTTAAGACCAATGGCACTTGATGATTTAGGCTTAATTCCTACCCTTCGCAAATATTTGCAAACTGTTGAAGAATATAACAAAAAAACGCGAATTTCTTTTGTACATATTGGAGAAGAAAAGCGATTGCCTGCCCGTTTTGAAGTGGCGATTTTTCGCCTCGTTCAAGAATCTGTGCAAAACGCGCTCAAACATGCCGACGCATCAGAGATTCAAGTAAAAATGGAAATGAAAAAGGAGCATGTTTTTTTAATGGTCAAAGATAACGGAAAAGGATTTGATACGACGCAGAAAAAAGAAAACGCCTTTGGACTGATCGGCATGAAAGAGCGAGTTGAATTATTGGAAGGAACGATGAATATTCGTTCGCAAATCGGTGTAGGCACGACGGTTTTTATTCAAATTCCGCTTAATATGTAGAGACAGCAGGAAAAAGGAAAGGGGACTGATTGATGAAGACGCGCATCGTCATTATTGATGACCATCAATTGTTTCGCGAAGGAGTTAAACGAATTTTACAGTTTGAAGAGCAATTTGAAGTTGTGGCGGAGGGAGCCGATGGAAATGAAGCGATCGTCCTAGTCGAAAAATATCGGCCTGATCTTGTCATTATGGATATTAATATGCCGAATATTAATGGAGTCGAGGCGACGCGTCAGCTGATTGACACCTATCCTAATACGAAAGTCGTCGTTCTCTCGATTCATGATGACGAAAATTATGTGATGCATGCATTGCAAAGCGGTGCCTCTGGCTATTTATTGAAAGATATGGACGCTGATACGTTGATTGAAGCGGTGAAAGTAGTTGCCGATGGTGGTTCGTACTTGCATCCGCGAGTGACACATAATTTAATTAAAGAGTATCGGCGTTTAGCTGCAGGAACTGATGAAAAGGAAGGGCAAACGAAACGCGAAGTATGTTTGCCGCTTCATTTGTTAACACGTCGCGAATGCGAAGTGTTGCAGTTATTAGCGGATGGAAAAAGCAACCGCGGCATCGGAGAAGCGTTGTTTATTAGCGAAAAAACGGTGAAAAACCACGTAAGCAATATTTTACAAAAATTGAATGTCAACGATCGTACGCAGGCGGTGGTGGTAGCCATTAAAAACGGCTGGGTCGAAGTGCGCTAAAAATGCAGAAGGCTGTCGAATGATTCGGCAGCCTTTTTGAATGCAATTTGTGCCGTTTTTCGATAAAATAAATAATAACTACATGAGTGTTGATTATCCATTATTTTACTAAAAACACAAAATTATATAGATGAACACAAGCTTTTCTGCCACATTCCTCGAATAAGAACGCCGGCGGGCAAATGTCATTTGTCCGCAAAGCGTCATTGTTCGAGGAGGGCATGCGTACAGCATGCCTAGTCGGCAAGCTGAGCTTAGCCGACTACGGCAAAAAAGCTAGGAGTAGAGTAATGTCAACTAGTTTTTAATGGTTAATCAACACGCCTGTAATAACGACTATAGAACGAGGATGGTATGAATGGTGAAAACGGCGATTGTAACGGATAGTACGGCATATATACCGAAAGAAGTGCGTGAATCGTTACGTATACATATGATCCCGTTGAGTGTGACGTTCGGAAATGAAACGTATCGGGAAGAGATTGATATCGATGCAGAACGGTTTTTTGCGGAAGTGAAGCAACATAAACATCTCCCGACGACATCGCAGCCGTCGACCGGCGCGTTTGTTGAGCTGTTTGAGTCGCTGATGAAAGAATATGATGCCGTTATTAGCATCCATCTATCGAGCGGCATTAGCGGCACGTATCAAGGGGCGGTCACGGCAGGAACGATGGTAGACGGCATCGAAGTATACCCGTACGATTCGGAAATTAGCTGTATGGCGCAAGGGTTTTACGCGATCGAAGCGGCCGAGATGGCGCTTGCAGGAAAACATCCTAAGCACATTATCGCTCGTTTGGATGAAATCAAAAAATCGCTGCGCGCGTATTTTATGGTCGATGATTTAATTCATTTGCAGCGCGGCGGGCGCTTAAGCGGTGCGCAAGCGTTCATTGGCAGCCTTCTGCAAGTGAAGCCGCTTCTTCATTTTGAAAACAAAGTGATCGTACCGTTTGAAAAAATTCGCACGCGCAAAAAAGCGATCAAACGGATTGAAGAGCTGCTTGCGGAAGATGCCGAACGCGGCGTACCTTTGAAAGCAGCGATCATCCATGCGAACCGCTTAGAAGAGGCCGAAGCGTGGAAAAGCGAGCTATCGGAAGCGTATCCAAACGTCGACTTTACTATTAGCTACTTTGGGCCGGTCATCGGCACTCATTTAGGGGAAGGGGCATTAGGGTTGACGTGGTATCGTCCTTAAGCTTAGTGCCGCGATGATAGCGGCGCTGAGCGGTTTTAGCGCCCGCTATTGATGGATGGAGGGATAAGATGCGTTTTGTTTATGATGGAACGAAATGGTTGCCGCAGCCGTTAGTCGATGTTTGGGAAGGGGAGGCTGTGCCGATCAGCCAGATCCCGACGATCCCCGCCTATGAAAAAAATCCTCATTTTTCGGTTTCTTCTGAACTTCTCTCATTCCTTGATGGAAAGCACCTTCTTTTGGATGAACTTCCATTTCCGCTCGAACTCATTCAGGAGCATTATGAACATGGATATATCTTCTACCAAAAAGGCATTGTCCGCACTGATCAGGGCTATCGCTGTGAAAGATGTGGAAACGAGCGGACGCATTTATTCGCTTCTTTTGCTTGCGCCCGCTGTGAAAGGCTGTGCACGTATTGTCGGCAATGCATTACGATGGGGCGGGTGAGCGAATGCACGCCGCTTGTCGTTTCTTTCGTCCGGTCTGAGCGCACGTTTTATAAACAGCCGCTCGTTTGGCACGGCACGCTTTCTTCTGGACAGCAGCAAGCGGCTGAAGCGGTCGTAAGGGCGATTGAGAATAATGAAGAATTGCTTGTCTGGGCGGTATGCGGCGCCGGAAAAACGGAGGTGCTGTTTCCCGGAATTAACTGGGCGCTACAGCTTGGCAAACGCATTTGCCTCGCCACTCCAAGAACCGATGTTGTGTTAGAGTTAGCCCCTCGTTTAAAGCAAGCATTTCCTTCCGTTCCGGCCATTGCGTTATACGGGGGAAGCGAAGATCGTGGCAAACAGGCACCTCTTGTGATCGCGACGACGCATCAATTGTTGCGGTTTTATCGGGCGTTTGATGTGGTGGTGATCGATGAAGTCGATGCGTTTCCGTATTCGGTCGAGCCGATGCTTTCATATGCGACGGAAAAAGCGCGGTGTGAAACGTCTGCTCTCATTTATTTAACTGCTACTCCCCATCCCCATTGGCAGCAAGAAATCAAGCAAAAAAAGCGAACGGCTGTCACCATCCCTGCGCGTTACCACGGCTATCCTCTTCCTGTTCCTTCGTTCGAATGGTGCGGAAATTGGCGCAAAAAAGTGAAACGGGGCACGCTTCCGAAAAATGTAACCGCATGGGTGGAAAAGCGGCTGGTGGATGGGAAACAAGCGTTTTTGTTCGTTCCCCATATTGAATTGCTTCAGCATGTTGTGTCGATTTTGAAAAAGCTCGACGGCCGAATTGAAGGAGTTCATGCCGAAGATGATGAACGGAAAGAAAAAGTTGGCGCTTTTCGCCAAGGGGCGATTCCGCTTCTCGTCACGACGACGATTTTAGAGCGGGGCGTGACCGTTCCGAACATTGATGTCGCGGTGCTTGGGGCGGAAGATGACCTATTTACGGAAGGGGCGCTCGTCCAGATTGCCGGAAGGGTCGGACGCAGTGCGCAATATCCGAGCGGAGATGTTCGTTTTTTTCACTACGGAAAGACAAAAGCGATGCTTGCTGCCAAGCGGCAAATCGTCCGCATGAACAATGAAGCGAAAGAAAGGGGGCTGTTGCAAAAACGATGAACGGGTACTGCTTGCTTTGCCATCGTCGCTATGTTTCGAGAATGAGTTGGAGCGATTTGTTGACGGTCAAACAAGAAGACGTTCTGTGCGACGTGTGTCGCCGTTCTTTTTCATTGATTGAGGGAGACATATGCGACCGCTGCGGCCGGTCGTTTTCTCTCCTTGACGAAACGTACCGGCAAGGCGAATGTTGCGCCGATTGCCTTCGCTGGCAGCAAGACGATGAGTGGAGCGGAATGTTAACGAAAAACCGTTCGGTGTATGTGTACGATGATTTTATGAAAGAAGTCGTTTCCCGCTGGAAGTTTCGCGGCGACTACGCGTTGGTGGAAGCATTTCGGATCGATGTTCGCCGCGAGTTTTTCCGCCACTTCTCCTCTGAATCGCTCCTTATCCCGATCCCCCTCAGCCGTGAGCGCCTGTATGAACGCGGATTTAATCAAGCGAAGGCGCTCGCGGATTTGCTGTTTCTCCCGGTTTTTGACGTGCTGGAGCGCCATGATTCCGAAAAGCAATCGAAAAAATCGCGGTATGAGCGGTTGCGTACAGCACCATTTCGCCTGCACGCTGGTGGGCAATTGCAAGGAAAATCGGTTGTCATTATTGATGATATTTACACAACCGGCTCCACTGTTTACCATGCGGCACGCCTGCTGAAGGAGGCCGGGGCGTGCGATGTTTGTTCGTTTACGCTCATTCGTGCATAGCTGGGAATAAACTCCCATTCAAAACCGTCGTTAATGTGTCGATATAAAGAATAGAAGAACGTAGAACGGAGATGGTGCAAATGGAAATACGGGGATACGGACAGCATCGTCCTTGGTTATCATCAGCAGCGACGGTGACATTAAAGGCAGGTGATGTGTACGAAGCGATTATTAAAGAAAAGGTGGGCGACCGTGAAGCGATCGTCCAACTGCGCGGCGTCGATGTGCGTTTTCGTTTTGAAGGAGAAGCACCTAGATCGGGTCGTATATCCGTTCAAATTACTGGCCAGCAAGGGGAAGTCGTAGAAGGCAAGGTCGTTACGCCGCCGTCTTCATCGGCGCTTTCTTCATTCGAAACGCCTGAGCTGCGCCAAGCGGCGGAGATCGTAACGGCGAAGCAACTGCCGTTGACGCGTGAAACGATTGCTTCATTGCGTGCGTTTTTAGCGGAAGAAATAGGAACGGTAGAGCAAAAGTTAGAAACGATCCAAGTGGCCGCGAGCAAAAAGCTGGATATGACTGTTGCGCAGTTAAAAGCGGTGCATGAAGCGCTGCACGGCAAGCCGCTCAGCGCTTCGTTAAACGAGATCGTTGAGGCGATCGACGCGAATTTTTCCTTTGCCCCGAGCACCCAACAGCGCTCTGTGTCTTTGGCGGAATTGCGCCTGCAGCTGCAGCAGGAGCCTGATATTAACCGCGTCATGGAGCAAGCGAAACAATATGCAGAAGGAAGCGGCAATGAATCATTGGCAAATGCGGTGCGTGAAGCGGTTGTGTTCAAAGAAAGCGGCAACGAATCGTTTGCGCGCCGCCATATTATGCAAGCGCTTGTGACAGCAGAACGGAAAGAAGCGCCAACGAGTGATCCAGCCCCAGCAAACGAAGCGCTCCGCCTCGTGCGCCAACAAGTGGAGCGCGAGCCGGTTGTTGCCAAGGCGCTTTCGGTTGTCAAAGGGAACGAGGCAGTGCGCCAAGCGCTTGGAGAGGCGTTGAATGAAGTCGAGCAATTATATCGCTTTGGCCAGCCATTATCGGCGAAAACGAGACTGCTACAGGCGCTAGCGGAAGCAGAAAATAAAGAGGTGAGTCTGAACATTGAAGAAAAGCGAGCGCTCTCTCTTCAACAGGCGGTCGCAGAAGCGAAGCAAATCGTTCGTGCTGCCCGCAATATCGAAGAGGCGGTGCAGCAAATCAAAAAACAAATCCAGCAAGCGATTAAAGTGATACAACGTGAAGCGGATATGAAAGTTGCGTTGGAAACAGTCCAGACAGAAACGATTCCAGCGCTTAATAAACATCACGATGCCCAACAAGAAGTTGCCACTGCGCTGGCCAAAGCCCAGCAGCTATCCGAAGAGGGGCGGGAAATAGCCGCGCGGCAAACGATGTTGCAGGCATTGAGCAATATTGCGCAAACATTACCGGCCGAGCAGCCGACGATTGAAGCCGAATGGCAAGCCGCTCTCCAACTGCAAGCGAAAGATATCATCGTTCAAACGGTGACGAAACGCATGGCGGAAGCGGCTCACCAATTTAAACAGACGAAGCGCGATATGATGCGCAACTTAAGCGCGATAGACCAATTAATAAACCAATATAAGCAAGCGGTCCGCCCACAAGCGAAACAATTGCTAGAAGCGACGATTAAACAGCTCGACCAAACGATTTTAAAAAGCGACGTGATGCTATTCGCCGATATGGCGATGGAGAAAAAGCTGCTGCAAGCAAGTTCGCAGCTGGCGGAAGCGAAAAAGCTTTTAGATAAAGGGCAGATGAGCGAAGCGCAAAAGCTTGTGAAAGAAGTGAAAAACACATTAGAACAAATGCAGTTTAAACCGTCGGATATAAAAGTGAAACATTTTGTTGCGTCTGAAAACATGAAGCAAGACACGCCTGAAAAAGCGTTGTTGATGGAATGGAATAAAATCGTTCAGCCGGAGCCGTCCGCCCGTCATCTGTTCGATACTGTCCGCCGGATCGGATTAACATATGAGTCGGAAATAGCCAATGCTCTCGTTTTAGGGGGGACCAAACAAGAAGAGGTGGAGGCATCGCTAAAAGGATTGCTGGCGAAATTGGCACAAACAGGGAACGAAGCGGCAGCGAAGCAAGCTGAGCAAGCGATGACCCATTTAACCGGGCAGCAGTTATTAAATAAAGGCGATCAAGGAAGCGCGATGCAAACGCTCTTTTTCGCGATTCCGCTCCTGCTGCAAAAAGAAGTAAAAGATGTGAAAGTATACGTCAACGCGCGCAATGATGGCCAACGCATCGATTGGGAAAATTGCAGCCTGTACTTTTTGCTTGAAACGAACAAACTTGGCGATATCGGCGTGTTGTTAAGCGCCAACGCACGGACCCTTTCGCTTACTTTTCGCAACAATCGTGAAGATTTTGCAGAAAAAATGCGCCCGCTCGTCGATGCGGCAAAAGAAAAACTGGAAGAGATCGGCTATCGCATCGGCAACGTCCAGTTTACAACGTTTGCGGAAAAACAAAAAGAAACGGCTGAAACAGCACAGAAGCGGGCGACGTGGACAGAGAAAGGATATGATTTCACGATATGATGTACTTTAACCAAAAACGGAAAAAAGAAGTGAACGGTCCTTCGGCGGCGGTCGTTCGCTACGAACAAGGCGACAAAGCGCCAACGGTCGTCGCTCATGGGCGCGGCTACGTCGCTGAGAAAATCATTGAACTGGCTAAGCAAAGCAACGTACCGATCGAACAAGACGTTTCCCTCGTTCAGCATTTGCTTGATCTTGATCTCGGCGACAGCGTTCCACCGCAATTGTATGCGGTCATTGCCGAAATTTTAATTTTAATAGAAAAAATGGAGCGAACCTATTAAACTAATAAAAAAACGTGACGATAAATAAAGTAGGGAAATGGCGAAAAAAAGGGGAGTGGACGTGTGGAATTCCTCACCGAAGAAGCGATATATAAAAAAACGCCGCAGCAATTGACTGCACTGCTTTATGAAGGATTGCTCGAAAGCTTGGAAGAAGCGATTGCAAGCACAAAGCAAGGCGACTATGTCCGCGCAAACAAACGGCTGCAAAAAGCGAACGACATTTTGTGCCGCCTTGGCGTTGGCTTAAAATATGATGCCGGCATTGTCGCTCATCAGCTCGATGCGCTTTACAATTACATGGCGGAACGGCTTATTGACGCAAACGTAAAAAAAGATGTCGGGATGATGCAAGAGGTGCTCAACATAGCAACTGAAATCGCCCGCGCGTGGAACGAAGCGATGAAAAAAGAAGCAAAGCCAGTGCAAAAAGCGTTTATGCAAAAAGCGGCGGTTTATGAAAAATTCGTGACGACGTATGAAGAATAAGAAAAAAGCGGAGGCGACTGCCGGCGCTAGGAGCCGAAGCTAGACCGTTATGCAAATTTTATTTGATCCTGAAAAAAAGGAGCGAACGATTCGATGAGAATTAACCACAATATTCAAGCACTAAACGCCTATCGCAACTTAGCGACAAACCAATTGAACACTTCGAAAAACTTAGAAAAACTTTCATCCGGCTTGCGCATTAACCGCGCGGCAGACGACGCTGCTGGCCTTGCCATCTCCGAAAAAATGCGCTCGCAAATCCGCGGGCTAGAAGTTGCAGAACGCAACTCCTTAGATGCGATTTCCCTCATCCAAACAGCTGAAGGGGCTTTAAACGAGGTGCATAGCATGCTTCAAAGAATGAGAGAATTGGCAGTACAATCCTCGAATAGTACAAATCAAACAGAAGATCGCGATGCTTTAGATAGGGAATTCCAGCAACTGATCCAAGAGATCGATCGTATTGGAAATGATACACAATTCAATAAAATGCAAGTATTGACTACAGATCAGTCTATTGAAGTGCAAATCGGAGCTAACACATTACAAACACTAACGCTCACTTGGAAAAAACAATTAAAAACATCGCTTGGTGAAGATCAAGTAGACATTTCCACTTTAGATATTAAAACATTTGCGACAGCGCAAACTGCTATAACGGAGTTAGATAAAGCTATTATTTCTGTATCAAAAACTCGGTCATTAATGGGCGCATACCAAAATCGCCTCGAGCATACGATCAACAACTTAAAAACAGCAAATGAAAACTTAACATCAGCTGAATCCCGCATTCGCGATACCGATATGGCGATGGAGATGACGGAGTTTACGAAGAACAACATTTTAAACCAAGCAGCACAGGCGATGCTCGCGCAAGCAAACCAACTGCCGCAAGGAATTTTGCAATTGTTAAAAAGCTAATGTTTCACTATAGGGTTAGGTCAACAAGACCTCGCCCTTTTTTTGTAGATGTGAGATAATGGTCGTAACGAGGTGATCCTTATGGAAGTGCAAAAAGTGACGAAGGCGAATGCCACAAACGTCAGCCGAAAAGAAGAAAAACCGACCGAATCGGTTTCGTTTACCGAAGTGATGGCAAAAAAGCGAAATGATATCGTCTTTGAGCGCATCCAGCAACAAGTCCAAGAAATCGAAGCGCAAGGAAAAAAACTAGCCGAATCGCAAACGATTGAAGACTTAAAAAAATATAAAAAACTTGTCAAACAATTTCTCGACGATGCTGTCAAAAGCGGTCTTGAACTCAAGGAACAGCGCGGCTTTAGCCGCGGCGGGCGCACACGAATTTATAAAATCGTCAAAGAAGTCGACAAAAAACTGATCGATTTAACGAACGCCGTTTTGCAAAAAGAACAAAAAGGGCTTGATTTATTAGGGTTGATCGGCGAAATTCAAGGGCTCATCATTAATATTTACACGTAAAGAAGGGGAGAAGTATGGCACAATTAGATAACTGTCCGAAATGCGGCCGTCTGTTTGTCAAAAACCAATTTCGTGACGTATGCGAACAGTGCTATAAAGAAGAAGAAAAATTGTTTGAAAAAGTGCATAACTTTCTTCGTAAGCGCGAAAACCGCACCGCTACACTTGCGCAAGTCGTCGCTGCTACCGAAGTGGACGAAGCGCTCATTATCAAATGGATTAAAAAAGGGCGGCTACAGCTCGTGCAATTTCCGAACCTCGGCTATCCGTGTGAAAAATGTGGCAAACTGATTCGCGAAGGCCGGCTTTGCGTTGAATGCAGCCAAGGGCTGCAAAAACAATTGCAGCAATTAGAACAAGAAAAACAATCAAACAAACAACACCGTGTAACTTATTATACGAAAAAAGATGAAAACTAAACATAAGCATATTTTTGCCGATATAAACAGTAGATACGTTTGCGCGTACAAACAAAAGAAAACGGAGTGAGCACGATGAACATCCATCGCATTGGATCGATGAACGTCAATCCTTATCAACGGCAAATCAATAAAACCGAACAAGCGGCGAAATTAACCGGCAAAAAAGATAAAGTCGAAATTTCGCAAGCGGCAAAAGAACTGCAGGAAGCGTCTAAATTAGAAGCGGCTCGCCAGGAAAAAGTCGAGCAGCTCAAACAACAAGTGCAAGCCGGCACATATACAGTTGACGCCAAAGCGGTTGCCGAAAGCATTTTGAACTATTATTTTAACAAATAATTGGGGAGAAAAAAGATGACGTTTACAGAATTAATTTCTCTCTTAGAAAAACAAGTCAAACTGCATAAAAGCCTCTATCAGCTTGCATTAAAGAAAACAGAAGCGCTCAAAAAGCAAGACATTGAAATGTTAACGGCGCTTATGAAAGATGAGCAAAAACATATTTTCGCCATCCAGCAGCTTGAAAATAACCGGCTGTACTTTATGCAGCAACATGGCCTTGCGGAAGCGACCATGACAAGCTGTATCGAACGTGCCGATGGGCAGGAACGTTTGCAGCTAATGGAACTATACGAACAACTCGTTCACTTCATCGAGCAAATAAAGGAAGTCAATGACTTAAACCGACAGCTGACTGAACAAGCGCTGCAATTCATTTATTTAACGCTCGATATGATGATGCCGCAAACGCAGCCCGTCAACTATAGCAAAACAAATACGTACGATGAGCCGCTCGAGCGCTCGGTGTTCGAGTCAAAGGCGTAAGGAGGATTACGATGCTTTCTACATTTGGAGGTTTAGAAACGGTACGGCGCGGCATGACCGCCCAGCAGCAAGCCTTATATGTGACCGGCCATAATGTTGCGAACGCCAATACACCTGGCTATTCGCGCCAGCGCATCAACTTTGTCCAAACCCCGGCATATCCATATGCGTCGCAAAACCGTCCTATCATTCCAGGACAAATCGGAACAGGCGTGGAAGGCGGAACGGTGCAGCGCATGCGCGAAGAATTTTTAGACGTGCAATACCGCGGGGAAAATATGAAATACGGCTATTGGAACATGCGCTCTGATTCGCTGAAAAAAATGGAGGAAATTATGAACGAGCCGTCGGAAGAAGGATTGGCGAAAACGCTCGACCGCTTTTGGCAATCGCTGCAAGATTTAGCGGTCAACCCGTCCAACTCCGGCGCTCGCTCTGTCGTTCGCCAGCGCGGCATCGCAGTAGCGGAAACGTTTCATTATTTATCCACTTCGTTAAAATCGGTTCAAAACGATTTGAAAAATGAAATGGACATAACGATTCAAGCTGTCAACTCGCTCGCTGACCAGCTGAACAGCCTTAACAAACAAATCGGTGAAACGGAAGTACACGGCTATTTGCCAAATGACTTGTATGATGAGAGAAACCGCTTATTGGATGAACTGTCGCAATATGTAAATATTCGTGTGACAGCGGTGTCGAGTGGCGGTAACGCGCTGAAAATTGCTGAAGGGCGGTTTACGGTGGAGCTTGTCGATAAAACGAGCGGCACGACGATCGGAACGCTTGTCGACGGACGAAACGGCACCGTGCAGAAATTCGATGTGCAATATAAAGATAATGTGAAAAAAGAAGGTCCTGCCGTTTCTTTTTCGCTTGGCAACCAAACGTTTTCGACTTTTATGAATTTAAAAGAAAACGGAAAACTCGGCGCTCTTCTTTATTCTTACGGATATAGCGAAGATGGCGGCACGACGGTGAACGGATTGTATCCGGAGATGTTGAACAATTTAAATGAGATGGCAAAAGCGTTTGCCGAAAAATTTAATGAAGTGCATGAAAGCGGCTGGAGTGTCGCTGAAATCAACAGTAAAACGAAATTGGCGAGCAATCCGTTTTTTACGTTTGATGTGAATGACCCAGCCGGAACGCTTGATTTGGCGCAAAATATTAAAGATTCATTGGACTATATTGCCGCATCCAAAACAGGCCAGCTTGGCGACGGAAGCAATGCGATAGCACTTGCGGAAGTGAAAAACACGACGATGTCCATCGCTGGCAGTACGACGACGATTCAAAACTTTTACGAAAGCGTCATCGGACAAATGGCGGTCAATGCGCAAGAAGCAAAACGGCTTGCGGATAATAGCGATACTCTTCGCCAGTCGGTCGATGAACGCCGCATGTCGGTCAGCTCGGTATCGCTTGATGAAGAAATGACGAACATGGTTAAATTCCAGCATGCCTATAATGCGTCGGCGCGTATGATTACGGTGATCGATCAAATGCTCGATAAAATCATTAATAACATGGGCATTGTCGGAAGGTAGGTGGAATAAATGCGCGTAACCCAACTTATGCTTACGAACAATTCGTTGCGTAATGTAAGTAAAAGCTACGATCGGCTCGGCGTATATCAAGAACAATTATCGACTGGAAAAAAAATTCAACGTCCATCCGATGATCCGGTTGTGGCGATGAAAGGAATGTATTACCGTACAAGTTTAACAGAAATCGAACAATACCAACGGAACTTGTCCGAAGTTTATACGTGGATGGACAACTCCGAATCGGCGCTTGACCATACGACACAAGTATTGCAGCGCGTACGGGAACTTGTCGTGCAAGGGAAAAACGGCACGTTGACGCCGGAAGACCAGCAGGCGATCGCCCGCGAAATTGAGCAGCTGAAAAGCGATCTCGTGCAAACGGCGAACACGAAAGTAGCCGGAAAATATATTTTCAACGGAACAAACATTGCCGAAGCGCCTGTAACGGAGCAAACGCCGCCAACTGCGCCGCTTGTGCAAAATAATACCGATGATTTTACAGTGGAAGTGTCAAAAGGAGTTAAGCTGAAGGCAAACATTAACCCAAACAACGTGTTCAGCCAACAGTTGTTCGATACGCTGCAGCAAATTGAAAACACGTTCAAGGGTACGTCAGCAGGCAATTTGGACAATTTATTGAAAGATTTGGACGATCGTATGAATAGCGTCCTCGCCGAGCGTGCCGAGCTTGGCGCGCGCGTCAACCGGCTCGAGCTTGTCGAGCAGCGTCTTTCCACGCAGCAAGTCATCGCCCAACAAATGATTTCCGACAACGAAGACGCTGACATTGAAAAAGTCATTACGGATTTAAAAACGCAAGAAAGCGTCCATCGTGCGGCACTGTCCGTCGGGGCGCGCATCATTCAGCCGACGCTCGTTGACTTTTTACGTTAGGTGATGGCGATGAGACTCGAAATGCAAGCAACGTTCCCGCAGCTGGCAATTTCGATTGAGCGGGCGCAAATGGAAATACGCCAGCCGCCCGCGGACGTTTCGATCGAGCAGCCGCCGGCGCAACTAGAGATGAAAACAACGCCGCCGCGCTTGACGATCGACCAATCGGAAGCGTGGGCGGATATGGATTTAAAACATATTTTTCGCCGCATCGCCGAAGCAGCGCAAGAAGGGTATGAAAATTGGCTATCCTATTTAGAAACCGTATCGGCACAAGGAGATGAATTGATGCGCATCGAACAGGGCGGCGATGTGCTTGCGGCGCAGGCACAAGCAAACAGTGAGCCTCCGCCGCTCGAATTTAACATTGGGCTTGTACCGCGGCCGTTCAGCGTGAAAATCGGCTTTGAACCGGGGCGTCTTGAGCTGAATTGGCAAACGTACGGCGCGCGCATTCATATCGAGCCGCGCCCTGCGCAAATCGACTACAAACCGGGTGCTGTCCATTTCGATTTAGCGCGGCACAACTCGTTGCGCATTGATGTCGTCACATAACGAATTGAGGGATAAAGATGAAAATTGCTACTAAATATCATGGGGAGATTGACATTCAAGCGGCGGACATCATTCGTTTCGAACAAGGTGTTCCCGGCTTTTTCGACGAAAAGCAGTTCGTCTTATTGCCGCTTGATGATACGCCGTTTGTCATTTTGCAGTCCGTTCAGACGCCGGCGCTCGGCTTTGTCATGATCGAGCCGTTTTCGTATTTTCCGACGTACGAAATCGAGCTTGATGATGCAACGTGCGAACAGCTGTCGCTCAAGGCGGAAAAAGACGTGGCGGTATATGTCATTTTAACCGTCGCCGAACCGTTTGACGACACGACGGCGAACTTGCAGGCGCCTGTCGTCATTAACGTCCGCGAGCGTCTCGGCAAGCAAGTCATTTTAACGAATACGCTATACAAAACGAAACATCGTCTATTTTCAGAAAAAGTGGCGAAATAGGAGGCGAGAACGATGCTTGTACTAACGCGCAAATTAAAAGAAGTAATCCAAATCGGCGACGACATCGAGATTACCGTTCTCGCCATCCAAGGCGATCAAGTGAAGATTGGCATCCATGCGCCGAAACATATTGACATTCACCGAAAGGAAGTGTATCTCGCCATCCAAGCGGAAAATAACGCTGCTTCTCTCGTCTCCGCTTCGTCGCTCAAACAGCTCACTGAACAATTAAAACAACGGAAAGGAGGGGAGGAAGCATGAGTGTGAGCATTGGCGGTGTCCAAATTCCTGGCGTCATCGCGCGCATTGTTGAAGATAATAAACAAATCGCCGAACTGGCGTTAAACGAGATGATTAACAAACATAAAGACGACCCAGCGCGTATTGTGAAAGAAATCCAACAACCATCTCCATTTTCACAATTTCTTGACATTAAAATCTAATTTTTTTTACAAAAAACTATTAAACTTTAAAACAACGAAGCCGATAATAAAAGTGGAAGCAGAAACGAAAGGCGGCCGACTTTCGAAACTGCAAACAACCACACGGATGTGGGAAAAACAAATTCAAGGAGGAAAAAACAATGAGAATTAACCACAACATTGCGGCGTTGAATACGTATCGTCAATTGACAATTGGCAACTCAAACGCTGCGAAAAACATGGAAAAACTTTCTTCTGGCCTTCGCATTAACCGTGCAGGCGATGACGCAGCAGGTCTTGCGATTTCCGAGAAAATGCGCGGGCAAATTCGTGGGTTAGAAATGGCTTCTAAAAACTCACAAGATGCAATCTCGCTAATCCAAACAGCAGAAGGTGCGTTAAACGAAACACATGCGATTTTACAACGCATGCGCGAGTTGGCAGTTCAAGGTGCGAACGATACGAATACGACAATTGACCGTGAACAAATTCAAAAAGAATTGAACCAATTAATTTCAGAAATTGACCGCATTTCCAACACGACACAATTTAACACAAAGAACTTGCTTGATGGTTCAATGACAGCAACGTTCCAAGTAGGGGCGAACAGCAATCAAATTATTAACTTATCCATTGCAACGATGAACTCTACAGCATTGACTGTTGATGCAGGGAACATTTCTGTTGGAGATAACTCTTTGGCTAGTGCATCAATCGCTAAGATTGACACAGCGATTAATGCTGTATCACAAGAGCGTTCAAAACTTGGTGCATTGCAAAACCGCTTAGAGTACACAATTAACAACTTATCGACTTCTGCCGAAAACTTAACTGCTGCGGAATCTCGTATTCGCGACGTAGATTATGCTTTAGCCGCTTAAGCGGTGACAAGCACAGTCGTCCTAACTGGAAACGGTTAGGAGTATGACCGGGTGAATTGCTGGAAACCCCTTAGAGCCTTTAGTGCCACAACGAAGCTGGAAACGGCAAGCGTAACGGCTGAAAAAAGCTAAAGGATTGGGCAACCAGCAGCCAAGCTCCTGTAGCGAAAGCTTGGAGAAGGTTCAACGACTAGGACATACCACCTAAAGCGAGCGCTATGGTGATGAAGTCCGTAGGGTGAGTAGGATGCTCCATCGTCCTATATCATTCGAAGTGCCCGGCCCCTACCTAGCGAAAGCTAGCGGGTGAAGAGATAGTCTAGTCATTTGCGAAAGCAAATGTTCGCACGATGGCGAAAGAAATGATGGAGTTTACGAAAAACAACATCTTGACACAGGCAGCACAAGCGATGCTTGCGCAAGCCAACCAACAACCACAAGGAGTATTACAACTACTTCGCTAATAAAGCAGCAAGAGACCTTAGGTTTTCTAAGGTCTCTTTTTATAACTATCGATGGCACATAGGTAAACAACTTGACTCATCGTTAAACCTGTTATTTGTCTACATGCATTGATTTGCTGAAAATGTTCTTTTGTTAGTTCGATTTGATACGATTTGGCCGTTGCTTTGTTTATTTTCAACATCGGGAATTTTTCTGCAAACAATTTTTTGTACGTATGTTCATTCGATAACTTGTTGTGTAAAGCAGGAAGTTGCTCTAATATTGTGTGAATGTCTTTCGTAGGTTGAGTAATGTGGAGTATGTTTGGTAAGTAAATAGTCGTTCTTTTTTTGGCAGATTCTTTTAAATTGGAAGGGATAGTAATTTTACGCTTCATACTTTCATGTACATACGGTTTAACTAAACGAATAAAATAAAAAATTTGCGGTTTGTCGTAAAGAATAAGTCTGTTTTGCTTGTCTAAAGAAAAGTTTAGATCGTATCGTTGCCTCATTAATTGAATTAATGCTTCGTTTTCAGCTTTTGTAAACCCATCTGTTGACAAAATGACTTTTTTCACTTGATCATTTTCAATTTTTAAATGTCCATCATCTTGGTACCACCATGCCAGACAAATAGGCGTAAATGAATAAGTTAAAAATTCAAAAGGAATTGTTTTTCGACTATTCGGATACCATAACGATTTTAGTTGATCGACAACTTTCGACTTAAATGATTGGGTATAGTATTGTTCCGTAAATCCCTTTTTGACGCGGTTGTCCAAGACTTTTCGATATTTTGGTTTGGAAAGAGGGAGATATTTGTTTAATTGTTCATAGCAATAAAAACACCATGCTTGGTCGTTAACTGAATGAACGAAGCGAAACCGTGGATGGCGATTTTTTTCTATACTAATATTGGCATCCCCAAGTAATTTTCCACTAATGATGCTTAATGCTTTAATAGGTAGTTGTTGAAATATTCTCATGTGTTTATTCCCCTCTTATCAGAACTTTTGTTCCTATTTTAATGCAAATATATTAATTGAGCAATAATATTATTGGATTTTATACATAAAACATCGGAGGGTGGCTAGTTAGCTGATCGGTAGCTATATAAATACAACTGGGAGGGTTAACTTATGGCTGACGAAAAAGTAGACTCCCTATTTTTTCGACTGTCGGAGGCAAGTGTGTGACTTGCCTTCGTCACGCCTTCGCGTGACAGAGGATCGAACAACCAACCGCTTCACAGACAAATGCATTTGTCTGAAAGCGGTGTTGTTCGGTCACCCGACAGTCGAAACATACCGATTACTCCATAAAAGACGAAAGAAATGGATAATATTTTTTACTTTTTTTCAAAAGTAAATACCATGTTTTTTTACCTTCCCCCTTCACACCCCTACCTTTTTATCCGATATAAACAGTAGATGAATATATGAGCTACGAAAGAAGGAAGAATACGATGAAACCATTTTTATCATTATGTATGATCGTAAAAAACGAAGAAAAAGTATTACAACGTTGCTTAGACTCTGTATATGGTATCGTTGATGAAATTGTCATTGTTGATACAGGATCAACTGATTCGACAAAAGATATTGCGTTGAAATATACGAAGAAAGTATATGATTTTGAATGGACGAATAGTTTTGCAGATGCGCGCAATTTTGCGCAGCAACAAGCGACAGGGGAGTGGATTCTCGTATTAGATGCAGACGAATATGTCGAGCGTGCAAATTTACAAGAAATGATTGATGTACTAAAACAAACAGACGAGAGCGTGGAGGCGTATGACGTTGTCATCTACAACTTTATGGGGGTGTACGGTGAGCGTGTTCTTCAACATCGCCATACACGCATTTATCGCAATTCCCCACACTTACGATACGTTCGTGCCATTCATGAACAATTGCGGAAAGTAAATGGCGAATATGTCCAAGCTGCGCAAGGTATTTTAACTGTTTATCATACAGGCTATATGCATCAAGCGGTGACGGAAAAGAAAAAACACGATCGGAATGCGCCGCTTCTTGAATATGAAATGGAAGTAGGCGAAAGTGTTGCCTTTGATTATTTTAATTTAGGAAACGAATATCTTTCAAAAGGTGAAATAGAGAAGGCGTTAGAATCATTTATTAAAGCGTATCAAGAGAAAAAGGATATTCGCTTAAGTTGGGTTTCATATTGTCTTGTGCAAATTATTTTATGTTTGAAGTATTTACAAAGGTTTGAAGATGCTTTACAAGTCATCACTGATGCAGAAAATTTATATAGTGAAACAGCCGATTTTCCATTTTTGCGTGGGGAAATTTACTATTTACAATACCGCTATGATGATGCGGCAGAACAGCTAGAGTATTTGCTTCAAAATAAAAACAAGTATCCCCATATCATCAAAACGTTTGAATATGTTGAATATGATCCACATATGTTGCTTGGTCATATTTACAAACATAAAGGGAATTTACAAAAAGCGATGTACCATTATTCCAGTGCATTATCTTTTAATCGTAGAAGCTACGAGGCGCTCTATCATGTTTTACAGCTGTTAGCACGTGTTCATCGGGAGGAAGAAATCATTCAATTTATTGAAAATAAACAATTAGCAAACGATGAACTGGCGACTTTGTTAATCTCGCGTATTGCTTCGGTTTTACATTTAGAAAAGGTTGTGCAATGGTACGCTTTGAAACTAAGCGATGAAACGATTCGTCGCGGCTTTGAAATAAAAATCAATATATTACAAAGACGTTATGAAGAAGCATTACAGCAAATGCTTAAAAGTTCTATGCCGGACTTACAAACGTACATTCGAACGGGAAGTTTAGATTCGTACGATTTATTAGTGTTAGCGTTGAAAACAAATCAACTTGATGTCATTCGCTTGCTTCTTCATCTCGTTTCCGAGCAAAAAGAGAAAGAATTTTTATTGTTTATTATGAACGAGTATGAGCAAGTATCGGAATCAACGTTTTACTTACTTTTACTTGAGCGGACGATTCAACTGAAAGAATACGAGTTGTTTGAGCAGTTGCTCGCTTTAAAAGATAAATTTGCTCCGTCTATCCATATTAAAATTGGTCATCTGCTACATCGCTATGAATTTATGGATGTAGCGCTGCAACTGTATCGTTCTGTTGAGAATATGAACGATTGGGATGCTGAGTCATTCGTTAATGTGATCGAAGCGTTAGCTGTAAAAAATGAAGCGATGGAAGCGATGCAATATGGACTTTTAGCGATCAGTTTTGGCCATCGTGATTTTCGTTTGTACAAATATGTGATTGAGCTGATGAACATATGTGGAATGAGTGAAGAAAAAAAGAAGGTTGTTCAGCAGGCGAAGCTCATGTACCCAGATAGTCAATGGCTAAAGGAGAAAGAAAAGTAAAAGGGAGAGCACGATGAAAACAAGTATCGTCATATTAACTCACAATAAGTTGGACTATACAAAACAATGTATCGAAAGTATTCGTCAATATACGAGAGAAGGCACATATGAGATTATTGTGGTTGATAACCATTCCACAGATGGAACGGTTGAATGGCTAAAAGAACAAGGGAACATACGAACGATTTTTAATAATGAAAACGTTGGTTTTCCGAAAGGATGTAATCAAGGAATACAAATCGCAAAGGGAGAAAACATTCTCTTATTAAATAACGATGTCGTCGTTACAAAGAATTGGCTTGACCATTTGTTAGTTTGTTTATATAGCGCTGATGATATTGGAGCGGTAGGACCAGTTACAAATTCTGCTGCCTATTATTCAACAATTCCTGTGAATTATACGTCGATTAATGAAATGCATGTGTTCGCTTCCCAACATAATGTGCTTGATCCAAATAAATGGGAAGAAAGGTTAAAACTGATCGGTTTCTGCATGCTCATCAAAAAAGAAGCGATCGATAAAGTAGGGCTATTGGATGAACGTTTTACTCCAGGGAATTTTGAGGACGACGATTATTCTGTTCGTTTAAGACAAGCTGGTTATCGTCTAATGCTATGTAAAGATACGTTTATTCATCATTACGGTAGCGTATCATGGAAAGATGACGGTAGTGGTTATTCGAAGTTGTTGCGAGATAATCAAAAAAAATTCGAAGAAAAATGGAACGTTGATGTTGAAGCGTATGCCATCGAATGGGAGATACTCAGTCAAATAGCGATGGATCGCCAAACCCATGCCAATGTGTTACACATTGGCTGCGGTGCAGGGGCGACATTACTGAAAATCAAACATGAGTACCCGCATGCAACGTTATACGGCGTAGAACAAAATACATTCGCTATGAAAGAAGCACAACGGTATGCATACGTAGCGAATGACTTAGAAGACAGTGAAATAAAAAAACAAATGTTTGATCTTATTTTGTACAGCGATCGTACGTTTACGTTAAATGATCATTTCCTTCGTTTTGTTGTTGAACATTTAAAACCAAATGGAAAGTTTTTCGCTCGTGTGCAAAATGCAGGGCACTTCCGAGTGATCGAAGAACTGATCGCTGGACGTAATCCACTTGAACGTACGAATTTATATAGCTTAGGTCAATTGGATGATTTATTTAAACGACATCCGCTATCGATGTCTGTTAGAGGCTTGATTTTTTCAGAGAATGACAGCAAACATAGGTTAGTCAACCATCTGAAAGCACTATATGGAGAGACCGTCCAATCTTTACTTATGCCAAAATCGTTTGTTGTATGCGCTTATAAGCAAAAGGAAGATGTAAGGAAACTAATTGACGCTTTCGCATCTAAAAAAGATCGTCATCACGTTTTAGAACAGTTACATCATCTTTCTACTACCGAAGTTGTCGATATAATAAAAAAAATGGATGAAGCAATTGAGTTATTAAATGCACTTGCGATCGAAAATTTCGCACATGGTTACCATGAACATGTTTTACCGTATTTGCAAGCGGCGTTTGAGTTGTGCCAAGACGATACAGATACGCTATATAATTTAGCGTTCGTGTTAAACTCTTACGGTGAAAAAGAACTAGCGAATCGATATTTGTCATTCATTCGCCAACCAGATGATGAAGTGAAACAACTGTTTGAAGAAATTAATGAACAGCCGTTGAAAAAGGCGCAAGAGCTTACGTTTTTGTTGCGCAGATTGGAGTTTGACGTAGATGTTGAAGAAGCGAAACAAGCAATCGTCGACAAACTTGCCCGTGGCGAGATTGACGAGTTACTGATTAAGGAGATGATCGATACGAGCATTATTCACAAAGTAAAAATACTACAAGTTCTCGCCATTACATGTTTTGAACAAGGGCTTCATGAACATGTATTGCCTTATTTGCAACTCGCTTATGAACAAGAGCCGACGAACGTAGATACGTTATACAATTTAGGCTATGTGCTTCTTACTTACGGAGAGCATGCGCTAGCAGAGACATTTTTACAAAAAATCCAACAACCTGATGAACAAGTGCTACAGCTATTAAAAGTAGCAAGAGGAGAGTTTTGATTATGAACGACAAAAAAATCGCATTTATTTATTGCGTTAACAACCGAGAGTTATATGAAGAGTCTGTGCGTTATGTGAGATCGCTTCATGTACCAGAAGGATACGAAATCGAAATTATAGCAATAGAAGGGGCAAAAAGCATCACTTCTGGTTATAACGAAGCAATGAAAAAAACAGATGCAAAGTATAAAGTGTATTTGCATCAGGATGTGTTTATAGTTAACAAAAATTTCCTATATGATATTATTGCTCTTTTTGAAAAGTATCCGAAATTAGGGTTGATTGGAGTAGCTGGGGCTAAAACAATTCCGAAAAGCGGTGTTTGGTGGGAGAGCACTCAACGATTTGGAAAGATTTACGACAGTCATACTGGAGAAATGAAGTTATTAAGTTTTAAGAATACAGAATTAGACTATGAACCCGTGCAAGCTATCGACGGGTTAATAATGATTACTCAATACGATATTCCGTGGCGAGAAGATTTGTTTACTGGTTGGCATTTTTATGATCTTTCTCAGTGTCAAGAATTTTTATTAACCGGTTATGATGTAGGAGTTGTGCGCCAAAACGAGCCGTGGTGTGTTCATGACTGTGGCATAGTGAATGTGAAAAATGGATTTGATGATGATCGAAAAAAGTTTATTGATGTTTATGAGGAAAATGTTCAGAGATTAAACAAGAAGTTTCTTCCTCTTGTAAGCATACTAATTCCTACTTATAATCGTCCACATTATTTTGAGCTTGCTTTACAAAGTGCATTGAATCAAACATATGAAAATATTGAGGTTGTTGTATGTGATGATAGCACAAATGATGAAACAGAAAAGTTAATCAAAAAATATACTGCTAAATACGATAATTTAACCTATATCAAAAATCCGACTAGATTAGGACAATTTGAAAATGATATTAAGTTATTTAACCTTGCCAATGGGGAATATATTAACTATTTAATGGATGATGATTTATTTCATCCTCAAAAAATTGAAAAAATGATGAATTATTATCTCAATGATCAAAAAAACGAAATAACATTAGTTACATCTCATAGGCAATTAATAGATGGAAATGGAAATTTATTAAATGATATTGCAAGTACTAAAAGACTTTTTAAAACAGACACTATTATAGATGGGAGAATATTTGGGGAATATATACTAAAAACATTAATAAATTGTATCGGTGAACCCACTACCGTATTGTTTAGAAAGCGTGATCTGGATGAACCTTTCGGTACTTTCAGTGGAAGGAAATATTTATGTAATGTAGACTTAGCATCATGGCTTAACCTTTTATCTAAAGGAAAAGCAGTTTATGTTAGTGAAACACTAAGTTATTTTAGAATTCATAGTGAGCAACAGTTGCAATCAAAAAAAATGTTATTATATGGGGCTTTAGATCATGCTCATGAGGTTTTGAATGCGAGAAAAAAAGGATTTTTGGAGCAGAAGGAAGACTATTTAATTGCACTTAACAGTTGTGAGAAGTATTTAGCAAAAATAATAGAACAATTAAAAGAGGAATCTGAAAAAGATAATGATAAATTTGAGGAACTGTTAGATGTTTATAAGAAGCTTATTTTAGAAATAGAAACAGTGAGAAAACAATCAAATAATAATATAATAGTTGTTAATGAAAATTATCCATTAGTTAGTGTTCTGATTCCAGCTTATAATAGACCCCATTATCTTGAATTAGCTTTACAAAGCGCTCTTAATCAAACATATCCTAATATTGAGATTATTATAAGTGATGATAGTACGAATAATGAAGTTGAAAAGATGCTGAAGCCTTATTTAAATAAATATAACAATATTAGATATTATCGAAATAATTCACCGTTGGTAGAAGGGAATTTTGACCGCTGTTTTCAGCTGGTAAGAGGAGAATATATTAATTATCTAATGGATGATGATATTTTTCATCCAGAAAAAATAGAAAAAATGATAAAATACTTTCTCAAATATAAAGATATAACGCTTGTTACATCTTATAGAAAACTTATTGACCAAAACGGATATGAGTTACCTGATCTGCCGACTACTGAAAAACTTTTTCATGAAGATACTATTATTGATGGTAAAGTGCTAGGGAATTATATGCTCAAAAATAATATAAATGTAGTAGGTGAACCAACTACTGTATTATTTAGAAAACAAGATTTAAGTGAAACTTTTGGGTATCTTCATGGTAGAAGAGTTCCGATGCTTAATGATCTTGCGTCATGGATAGCATTATTAGCTAAGGGGAAAGCTGTATATATATCTGAGCCTTTAAGTTACTTTAGGCAACATCCTGGTCAGAATCAAAAGTCTCTAAAATATGCAAAAAATACAATTAATGATTGGATATACTTAATAATGCATTCGCGTAAAAAAGGTTTTTTATCACTTGAAGATGATTATAAAACAGCGTTAAATAACGTACTAAAAATTATTAACTATATATTTCAATTATATATTAATGAGTCTAAAACTGATTCAATTGATTATAAAGAATTGCAATCTCAATTTGAAATATTAATTAAAGAGATTATTACTCACCAAGATAAATATTGCTGTAACTATTGTAATAAAAGGTTTGAACGTTTTGAACCATGGCCTGATATTTATGATTTTCCAAGCTATATATTTGAAAACTATAATAAATACACAGCAATTTGTCCGTCTTGTGGATCTATGGATAGAGAAAGGTTATACAAATTGTATATTGAAAAAGAAACTAATTTACAACATTCTTATAGTAAAGTTCTTCATGTGGCACCAGAAACTCAATTGAGAAAATGGCTACAGAGTTTTAAGAACATCACATATGTTTGTGGAGACTTATATCCGTCGGATGATTTAATGGAAAAAATCGATATTACTGATATAAAAAATTATAGTGATGAATCGTTTGATGTCATAATATGTAGTCATGTTCTCGAACATATACCAGATGATTTAAGAGCAATGTCAGAATTATATAAGGTTCTCAAAAAAGGTGGTTGGGGAATTATACAAGTTCCAATTGCTCTAAATTTAAAAGAAACATTTGAGGATCCAAGTATTACTACTCCAGAAGAAAGATTAAGAGTATTCGGTCAGGCAGATCATGTTCGAATATATGCCAAGGATTATGTAGATCGATTAAAGTCGGTTGGATTTAAGGTTAAAGAGTTTAATTATGCACAGAAATATGGGTTATCAGAAGCACAGAAATATGGGTTATCAGATACAGATGTTTTATATGTGGTAGAAAAATAAAAAAATACTTGACGTATATTGTGATAAAGCATAAAAAACGGAAAACACTTAAGAAATCTATAGTAGATTTCGCAGTGTTTTCCGTACTATTAAAACTACTTTATCTCCAAGTTGAATAAAAACAAACACTTATGATTAGGAATGGTCTATATAAGTTCAGACTGATACGATCAATGTGTTTAATTTGGGTAAAAGAGTAGGCGAAATTCTTTTTATCAAAAGTTCAATCTTTATCAAAAGTTCAATCTGTATGTATATACAAAGTTTTCGTATATTTGATGTTTTTAGGTACTAGTAGGATTCCATTTACATTTTTTGAGTTTTTGGTCAATACATTTTTGTGTTTTTTGGTTTTATATTATCAATATTTTACAATATTTATATGGTTTATTACGTTTTCTTTAAATTAGGGGTTTTGATAATGAAGAAAATAGTTGTTTTTGGTTCAGGTGGACATGCAAAAGTTGTAATTGATATTGTTGGAAAATCTGAAAAGTATAGTCTTTATGGTGTGATTGATGGCTTTCGTTCTCGAAATGAAGAGTTTTGTGGTTATAAAATATTAGGTGATGAATCGTCTCTTTTGAATTTAAACGAAGAAATATATGGTGGGATAGTCGCTATCGGTGACAACTGGGTTCGAAGAAAAGTTGTAGAGAAAGTCATATATATTATTCCAAATTTTAAGTTTATTTCACTAATACATCCTTCTGCTGTTATAGGTGATAGAGTGAAAATTGGAGATGGAACAGTAGTTATGGGGGGGGTTGTAATAAATAGTGATACAGTTATTGGTGAGCATTGTATTATAAATACTAAATCTTCTATTGATCATGACTGTTTAATTGGCAATTATGTTAGTATTGCTCCAGGTGTGACTCTTGCAGGTAATGTAAAGATAGGAGATTATTCAGCTATCTCTCTAGGAGCTAATGTTATTCATTCTATAAATATAGGGGAACATACTTTAATTGGTGCCGGGGCTACTGTGATTAAAGATATTGAATCTTATGTTGTTGCATATGGTACACCAGCCAAAATAATTAGGAGTAGGAAAATAGGAGAAAAGTATTTATAAATTAAAAAAACAAGGAGAAATAAGTCGCGGTGAAAAAAATACCTTTTTTAAAGCCCAACTTGATAACATTAGATGTGTATAAGGAATATATTGAAGAAATAGATAATACGCATATCTATACGAATTACGGTCCGTTAAACAATAAATTTGAAGAGAGAATAATAGAGGAATATTTCGATAATTTAGGTGCTGTGACAACGGTCAGCAATGCTACACTAGGATTAATCTTAGCAATTTCCCAAATGAAGCGGCCGAAAGGGAAATACGCTCTTATGCCTAGTTTTACGTTTTCTGCGACACCTTTAGCCGCTATGTGGTGTGGTTTAGAGCCTTATTTTATTGATATCAATGAAGATGACTGGTTTATGAATCAGGAGCAGTTGGAAGAAGTTTTAAATCAATTGGGGGATGAAGTGGCTGTTGTTGTGCCGTATGCTACGTTTGGAAATTATTTAGATCTTTCATACTATCAAAAGTTGCATGAATCAGGAATACCAGTAGTTTTAGATGCTGCTCCTTGTTTTGGAACTACTTATAATGGACAACACATAGGTCAAGGATTTAAGGGGGCTGTTGTCTTTAGTTTTCATGCAACAAAATCTTTTGGAATTGGTGAAGGTGGATTAGTCTATAGCCAGGATGAAGAATTAATAAAAAATATAAGAACTGCTGCTAATTTTGGATATTACGGTAAAAGGGAGTCTATTACATTAGGAATTAATGCAAAGATGTCGGAGTATTTTGCAGCGATTGGACTAGCTACACTTGATGTTTATCAAGAAAAAATTTTAAAACGAGAACAACTTTATAATGTTTACTTAGAAGAAATAACAAATGCGGGTTTATTCGAACAAGGATGGCAAGTTCAAAAAACAAGAGGGAAAATACCGTTTCAGTTTTTCTCCATTCTTTGTCCTAAGGATGAACTTAATACATATTATTTAAAAAAATTGGAGGAAAAAAACATTCAGGCTGTTTCGTATTTTTCACCTGCCTGTCATCAGCAAAAACAATTTTTAAATTGTCCTTATTCTGATCTTTCTATAACGAACGAAATTACTAAGAGAGTATTAAGTCTTCCGTTTTGGGAAGATATGAGTAGAGATATTGTTAGATACATTATAGGTTCACTAATTTCTTAAATTATTTGTAGGAGGATTACTTAAATGAAAGGCATCATCCTCGCCGGTGGGACGGGATCCCGCCTTTATCCGCTAACGAAAGTAACGAATAAACATTTGCTTCCAGTTGGAAAATATCCGATGATTTACCATGCCATTTATAAACTGAAAGAGGCTAATATTACTGATATTTTAATTGTGACTGGCCGTGAACATATGGGGGATGTTGTTAATCTTTTAGGCAGTGGTTCTGAATTTGATGTTCAGTTTACGTATAAAGTGCAGGACCAGGCTGGTGGAATTGCGCAAGCGTTAGGGTTATGTGAAGCATTTGTCGGCAATGATTTAATGACAGTTATTTTGGGAGATAACGTATTTTCTGATAGTATTGTGCAATATGTTAAAAATTTTAAAGAACAAGGGGCAGGAGCGAAAATTTTAATTAAAGAGGTAGAGGACCCTGAGCGATTTGGTGTTCCTGAACTCGAAGGCAATCGTATTAAGAGTATAGAAGAAAAGCCAAAGAAGCCGAAAAGCCGTTATGCGGTTACAGGAATTTATATGTATGATGCAAAAGTATTTGACATTATTAAAACGTTAAAACCGTCTGCACGCGGTGAGTTGGAAATTACCGATGTGAATAATGCCTATATTGCACGAAATGAACTGACGTATGATATTTTGGACGGATGGTGGACGGATGCCGGTACGCATTCATCTTATTTGCGGGCCAATGAACTTGCAAAAGATGTTGATTTTGGCGGTTTGTTTAATAAAAACATGAAATAATCGAAGGATGAATGGCATGAGGGTGATTCAAACAATATTTGACGGTGTATTTGTATTGGAGCCTACAGTTTACAAAGATGAGCGCGGTTTTTTTATGGAAAGTTATAATGAACAAACATTTCGTAAACTAGGTTTTGATATCCACCCAAGTTCGACAGTTTTGAGACCATTTTAGGCAAATGGAAATGACTAAAATGCTTTTATATCAAGGATTTCGTGATTGCGGATCCTAGAAAAAAACGCCGAATTTCATAGGCACACGATTTATTAATTTATTCTTTTAAAATGAATGTTTATACGTTATAATATAGGCATGTACATACGACGAGTAACACGCAAAAACAAAGATGGAACAACCGTTGCTTATCTCCAGCTTGCTCACAACGAATGGGATCCGAAGGCCAAATATGCGAAAGCGAAGGTGATTTATTCGTTTGGGCG
>NZ_JACHEP010000005.1 GCF_014201465.1 Anoxybacteroides tepidamans
AGGAAAACTGTCTAAACAACCAGATGACACGGAGAAGCTGGCACGATTTTCACCATTCGACCTCGAGTCCCTAAAAGAGCTTAGCCGGCCTCTGCCTGGTGAAGAGACCGAACGAAGGAATGTTGGCACACGGATGCCCAGAGACATGGGAGGGTTCGTCCTCATCAGCTATGCAGAGATCCAAGGTGCATCGCATACACATTCCCCCCACTGGTATAAAAAATACAAAAATACCCAGTGGCCGCGAAGCGCACCCATGGACTGTTAGATATCAACAAAAATTCAAAAGTATGTGATGAGCTTTGTCGAAAAATATTTTTTTGGCACCCCTAAGATGCCAAGAAACCTTGATATATCAACATTTCTAGAGGGAGGTGGAATCAAATGAACTTAAAACTTGAACTTACACGAGCTTTTTTCTTGAGTCTATTTTCAGCAATTGTTTTCGGCTTGACGGCTTTTCTTGTCAGTGGTAGTCAGGTGGATCATTTTGACGGAGTTGTCATATCTTTCATTCAAAGATTTGAATCGCCTGCCTTAACTTCAGTGATGAAATTTTTTAGTTGGATCGGATCAGGAAGAATCGTAACTATAATTTCATTGATTGCCCTGTTTGTTCTATACAAAGCATGGAAGTATCGTTCTGAGTTGGTGTTATTCGTTACTGTCGTTGCGGGATCATCGATCTTGAATCAGCTGTTAAAAAGCCTGTTTCATCGTGCCCGTCCGAGTTTGCATCGCCTTGCTGAAGCGAGTGGATTTAGTTTTCCAAGTGGACATTCAATGGAGGCGGTTGCCTTATATGGTATTCTAGCGTTTCTTCTATGGCGTCGTATAGATCATCGTTTCGGAAGAGTTTTTCTTATTTTTATTAGTTTTTTCATGATTATGGGTATCGGTGTCAGCCGTATTTATTTAGGTGTCCATTATCCAAGCGACGTTATTGGCGGGTACTTTGCCAGCAGTTTTTGGCTCTTTGCAGCTATCTGGTTTTATCAGCGTTACAAGGAGAGAAGTTTTGAGAAAACCCAGTTTGAGAAAACCCACTAATTGTTTTCGTGTGTTCGTAAAAAATTATTATTTCCATCATTTACCTGTTCCGTAAGAACGACACGGAAGTCTATTGATTCCTTACGGCAGCTTGTGGAAACTCTCCGTTGATTTGGCATTTATAATCGTATTGGCGAACTTCCTAGAGGTTCTCTCTATGCATAATCTGCCATACTTTCGCATCAAAAAATTGTCTCAGAGGAAGAACGACTGAGTTAAATCGATCATATCAGTTGAGAAAATGATCGCAACCGTGTAAACTGATATTGCATACACGTGATCATACTTTGTACAAGCCATTCATATAATGATGATAAAAGGCATCGCACGGCACGTTGTGTGGTGCCTTTCCTTGCATGGTGTAGGTGAGGAGGAGAAAAATGAAGAAGCAAACGATAGCGCTACTTATGGCTTTATCGATGTTGATCGGAGCAGGTGGAACGTACGCTGGCATGCAATTTGCCGAGCGAAATGCGGACAGCACGCTGATCATTCCATCGGAACAAGCGACAAAAGAAACGACGAAAAGCGGGGAAGAAGAGTTAAAGAAAGTAGAGCAAGCCTATAAACTTATCAAAAATCGGTACGTGCAAAAAGTGGATGACAAAAAATTAATCGAAGGTGCCATTCAAGGGATGATTAGTACGTTAAACGATCCGTATTCCGTCTACATGGATGAAGAAACGGCTTACCAATTTAACGAGTCATTAAATTCTTCGTTTGAAGGGATCGGCGCTGAGGTGAGCATGGTGAATGGCAAAGTGACGATTGTCGCTCCGTTTAAAAATTCGCCAGCGGAAAAAGCAGGATTAAAGCCAAATGATCAAATATTGAAAGTGGACGGTCAAAGTCTTGAAGGACTTGATTTGTATGAAGCCGTATTGAAAATTCGTGGAAAAAAAGGAACGACTGTTCGTTTAGACATTCTCCGTCCCGGTGTGAAAGATGTCATTAAAGTGAGCGTCGTTCGCGATGAAATTCCGCTTGAAACCGTCTATGATTCGGTGAAAACGTACAACGGCAAAAAAGTAGGGTATTTAGAAATCACGTCGTTCTCGGAAAATACGGCACAAGATTTTAAAAAGAAACTCGCGAAATTGGAAGCTGAAAAAATTGATGGGCTGATTCTTGATGTGCGTGGTAATCCAGGCGGATATTTACAGAGCGTCGAAGAGATTTTGAAACAGTTCATTCCGAAAAATAAACCGTATGTGCAAATTGAAGAACGCAACGGCCATAAGCAGCAATTTTACTCCGATTTAGCGGTGAAAAAACCGTATCCGATCGTCGTGCTCATTGATAAAGGAAGCGCTTCGGCATCGGAAATTTTAGCAGGTGCGATGAAAGAAGCGGGCGGTTACAAGCTTGTCGGTGAAACATCGTTCGGGAAAGGAACGGTGCAACAAGCGATCCCGATGGGGGATGGCAGCAACATTAAACTTACGCTTTATAAATGGTTGACTCCTGACGGACATTGGATTCATAAAAAAGGAATTAAACCGGATGTAACGGTACAGCAGCCGGAATACTTCCGCGCCACTCCGATTGATATCGACAAAGAGCTTGTATACGATATGAATAATGAACAAATTAAAAGTGCGCAACAAATGTTAAAAGGGCTCGGATTTGATCCAGGACGCGAAGACGGATATTTCAGCAAACAAACGGTCGCGGCTGTGAAGGAGTTTCAAAAAGCAAACAAGCTACCGGTAACCGGAAAAATTGATAAACAAACGGCCGAATTGCTCGAAACAAAAGTGCTTCAAGCCGTTCGTGATGACAGCAACGACGCACAATTAAAAGCAGCGATGAAAGTATTGTTTCAATGAACAATAAAGGGCCTATCCAATCGGATAGAGCCCTTTGTTGCAAAAGAAAGCATTCATACGTTCACCCGTTCTTTCTGCTGCGTATTATTGTATAGATTTTCTTCAATCGTAAACCGTGGCCGCCGCTTCACTTCTTGATAAATTTTACCGATATATTCTCCAATTAAACCCATACTCATTAATAAAAGCCCCCCGATCAACCAAATCGAGATCATCAACGATGTCCATCCTGATTGGGCATGTCCTAATAGTTTGACGATTAACGCATAAATGCCGGCGACACTGCTGAGAAGGAATGAAAGGAAGCCGATGAGCGTAATGAAACGAATCGGCGCCACGCTAAACGATGTCATTCCATCAAAGGCAAAAGCCAACATTTTTTTCAGCGGGTATTTCGACTCGCCGGCGAAGCGTTCTTTCCGGTCATAGAACACTTCCGTCGAACGGAACCCGAGCAATGGAACGATACCGCGCAAAAACACATTTGCTTCGCCGTAGCGGCTTAATTCTTCTAGGGCCCGTTTGCTCATTAAACGAAAATCGGCGTGGTTGTAAACAAGGTGAATTCCGATTTTTTTCATCAAACGGTAAAAGCCTTGTGCAGTTGCCCGTTTGAAAAATGTATCGGTTTCCCGGCTGCGGCGTACACCGTACACAATATCGAAGCCTTCCCAATATTTCACGACAAACTCTCGAATGACGCGAACATCGTCTTGTAAATCCGCATCAATCGAAATGACGCAATCGGAATATTCTTTTGCTGCTTCAAGCCCAGCAAGAAGCGCCCGTTGATGTCCGAAATTGCGCGATAGTTTTACGCCGGTTACAAACGGGTTTTTTTTGCTCTCTTCCACAATGAGTGACCATGTTCGGTCACGGCTTCCATCGTCGACAAACAGAAGCTTGCTTTCCGGCGCAATAAGGTGTTCTGTTTGCAAATTTTGTAACACTGCTGTTAGTTGTCTTGCCGTTTCTTGAAACACATCTTCCTCGTTATAACATGGTACAACGATCGTTAACACAGGTTTTTTCACAAGATCTCCCCCCTTTACTCGACTTGATATAAATAAATTTTCCAGACAGATTGTGAGTCTTCAAACGTTTTCAGCAAGCGAAGATGGTTTTCTTTTGCATTCATAATTGGCACGGACGAAAAGAGGTAGCGTCCTCCCATTTTTTTAAATACGGCTGTATTCAATTCTAAATGGCGAATTTTTTTATGGGACGTTTTGCGAAAATCGTAATGTTTTCCTAACTCAGCCGAAAAAATGTATACGCGATTCCCCCAATGATCGAAGTAGTCTTTCAGCTCTGGACTTTTATCCAGTTCTTTTGCAATGATTTTGCGAAATTCATGTTTGTAAGACAACGGGTAAAAGTTGTTATACGTATCAAGCGTATAAAAGCCATTATATTGCGCAATGACCGGATGCAGCCCGATGCTGGCGACACGATAAGAACTTTGCGGTTTTCCAATATACTGTTTGATTTCACGCAACAAATGTTCGGCATAAAATTGTTTAAACGACGGAGTGCCGATGATTCGATAGCGAATTTCTTCGTTAAACGCCCCAAGCAGCACCGTTTGCAAAATAAGGGCAACAATGGCAATCTTCCGCCATTTTTCTTTTCGCTGCCAAAGAATTTGCAATGCCAACGCAAAATCTAAATAGATGACGAGCGGACGCAGAAAGTGAAAACGCGCAAAATTAAACGTATTTAACAACGCAAACCGCTCTTTCAGCGGCTGCCATCCTTTATAAAACCAAAACGCATACCAGACCGATAAGACGAAATTCAAAATAAATAAAAATAAGAACCGTTTTTCCAGTGTTCCTTTTTGACTTTTGATGACAAAAGCGAAAGCAATAAACAGAATAGGCAAAATGATAAAAGTGTGCAACGTCATCACATGAGTATGTCCGAGCAAATAGTTTTTAAAGACGAGGCGGATCGTACGCCAAAAATCGAGTTTGGAAGAAACGAATTCATTTCGGCTTGTTGGTTCTTCCCCAAACAGCAAGGAATGAACAAGGCGATATTCAATCGCTAAAAACACCCCTGTCATGAATGCGATGCTGCCGAGAAACGGGAAATTCCATTGCTTTTTGACAACCGCATCACGCAACCAAAGAAGAAACATCGCTGTTAAAAAGAAGAAAAAGCCAAGCACAAAACTCGCATAAAACGGAAGAAGGGCAAGAACGAGCCATTCTTTCCATGATGCTTGCCGCTGCCGAATGGTTAGAAACGCCCAAAGCGCAAGCGGCATGCCGAGCGTACTTAACATGCCGGACGGCCAAAAAGGGGTCAGAGCGAACGTCAATGCTACTCCGACACGAATGAGATACGACTCTTTTTCCGGCAAGAAATGACGTCTTAATAACCAATACATGCCGAAAAATGCGAACACGCGCGTAATCGTTTGACTTAAAGCGTACGCGACCATGGATGGAAATAGCGCATGGAGCCAGACGATGCCGCTAAATTCGGTTCCGTAAGCGTTACGTGGCAATCCGTTGATGACTTGCGGAATTTTTGCATCGATAGGTCCGAACAACTCCCCGCTTCGTGTGAGCACCTTATACCAAGCAATATTGGAATCTAAATTATCGTGAACGCGAATGTGAGCATTTTCCCCAAGAATATAAAGTGGAGAAAGATAAAGAGCTAAAAGGAAGATTGCGATCCATATGGTCATTCGTTCTTTTCTTTCGAGTGGGTAGTTGTCTTGCATGAACGTTCTCCACCCCTTTCTGCGTTATATTAGTTTTTCACAGAGCGGGATTCATTATAAATAAAAATGATTAAAAAAAAATAAGAAATGTATGAGAAAAAAAGAAGAACCCTCTCAATTTTTTGTGAAAAGATTGTGAGGGCATATGGGTGAGAAGTGATCGTTTAAACAAACATGTTCATAATGCGGCTCATGCCGCGGCGTTTTTGTTTTTTTGACAAGGTGTCATCAGTTTCTTGCTTTTGATTCATTTGTTCTAACAGAGCAAGACGTTGTTCTAATTGACGAATGTAAGCGTTGAGTTCTTCAATTTCTTGGCGGTGCTGCAAAATCTGGAACGAAACGACTTCGTCTGCTTTTTGGTCCATCTGTCGTTCGACGCGTTGCAGGCGTGAGGTGAATTTGTCAAGGTGCGGTTGGATATAGGTGGAGAAAAATGTTTCTGGACATAGAACTTTTTCCTTTTCTTCTTCGATCTCAAATTCTTCGAGAACGGCACCGTGTTCAAATTTAATTTGTTCGAGCAATGCGATCGTTTCGGCATCAAATACGTAATGGCCGGCCTCATTTTTTTGGCACGGAATGTTATACCTTTTCACCCAGCGCTGAACGGTTTTTGGCGACACCCCAAGACGTTTGGCGACATTGCTTGTTTTCAATTCCATTGTTCTTTCCTCCTCTTTATTTTCTTGTTTATATCATTTTTTCATCGGAATGATATTTCCTTTCAGCTTGACAAAACTAGTGTTCATTCGGCAAAGAAAGTGGGAATGCGAAACGATTCGCCAATATATTGAAAAAAATATGCAGGCTGTTATCGGATTTGATAGAATGGATAGTAGTTGAGAGAAGCGTTTACTTATAGGGGGTGAAACAATGGCGTCTGAATGGTTGTGGGAGCTGCTTACGGGCATCGGTCGGGTATTGACGCAGCCGTTGTTGTATTATGGAATGTTGCTTGCGGGTTTTGTCGGATGGCGTCGGGTGAAAACGGAACGCCGCCATTTTCATATTCGCGTGTATGATTGGTTTCATGAGAGCAAGTTTTTTTGGCGGAGCGGACTTGGAATCGGTCTTCTTCTTTCGTTTGCGACTGTTGCAGCAGGAGTGATCGTTTCGCCTGATTGGGTAATGTTGCTTTTTTATGTGACGGTTTTGCTTAGTTTCACGTTGCATATGCGGTTGTTGTCGCCGGCCTATACGATCGGCCTAACGATTTTGCTTGTGGCTGTTTTGGCCAAATACGAAAAAACAAAGCCATTTTTTGCGACGTATTTTCCGAAGCTACAGGAAACGAACAGTTCGGCTTTAACGTTATTGCTTGCGCTACTTTTGCTGGCAGAAGCGTTTCTCATTTTGCGAAACGGAGCGGAAGGGACGTCGCCGCAATTGGCGAAAAGTAAGCGAGGATTTGTTGTCGGTGAACATTGGACGGAAAGGCTTTGGCTTATTCCGGTGCTGCTTCCAATTCCAAGCGGCGCCATCACTTCTCCGTTTTCGTGGTGGCCGCTATTTCCGGCAGGCGATGATTCGTATTCGTTCATGCTTGTTCCGTTTTTGCTCGGTTTTTCGCAGCGCATTCAAGGAATGCATCCGCATGTTTCGATCCGGCTTACCGGTCGGCGGGTGATGTGGCTGGCAATCGTGGTCGGAGGTCTGGCGGTGGCGAGCTATTGGTACAATTTGCTTGCGATTGTTGCGGCCGCGCTTTCATTGATCGCACGAGAATGGCTGGCGTTTTGGCAACATGTGCAAGATCGGTCGCAGCCGCCGTATTTTTCAAAGCGTGCGCACGGGCTTATCATTTTAGGGATTCTTCCTAATTCCAAAGCCGAAAAAATGGAGTTGAAAATTGGCGAGGTCATTGTGAAAGTGAACGGAATGACAGTGAAAACGGAAGAGGAGTTTTACGAGGCGTTGCAGCACAACCGTGCCTATTGCAAGCTGGAAGTGTTGGATGAAAATGGGGAAATTCGGTTTGTTCAAGGGGCGCTATATGAAGATGAACATCATGAATTAGGCTTACTGTTCGTGCAAGAGCGGAAAAAATGGACAACAGAAGCTGTTTAGATAAGGGGTTTTGTTTATGTGGTTTATCATTGCGTTAATCGTGCCGTGTTTGTTAGTGCTGTTATTTACGCGCGTCACGTATAATCGTTATGTCGGGACGCTGCTTACGGTCGCTTTATTAGTTGCCTCTTATGTGAAAGGGTATACGAACGAACTTCATGAAATTTTAGCCGACATCGTGTCTACGACCGTAGGGTTTTTGTATGCGAAAAAAATGGTAAAGAACTTCAAGAAATAAGGTGCTTTCCGGTTTGGAAGGCGCTTTTTTTGGAAGAGAAAACGAATATCAGTTCGTATTTTTGTGCATCTTTCAGTTTGATGTGATACAATGAAAAATAGGATGAATGCGGATAGGGGGCTTTTTGCAATGGGAGATCGTTTTGAGTTAGTGTCAGCCTATGAGCCGCGGGGCGATCAGCCGAAAGCGATCGCCAAGCTTGTCGAGGGGATTCGACGCGGAGTAAAGCACCAAACGTTATTAGGAGCAACGGGAACAGGAAAGACGTTTACAATTTCCAACGTCATTCAGCAAGTGAACAAACCGACGCTCGTCATTGCCCATAACAAAACGTTAGCCGGCCAGCTTTACAGCGAGTTAAAAGAATTTTTCCCGCACAATGCGGTTGAATATTTTGTCAGCTATTATGACTATTATCAGCCGGAAGCGTATGTACCGCAGACGGATACATACATCGAAAAAGATGCAAGCATTAACGATGAAATTGACAAATTGCGGCATTCGGCGACATCGGCTTTGTTTGAACGGCGCGATGTCATTATTGTTGCCAGCGTTTCCTGCATTTACGGATTAGGTTCTCCGGAAGAATATCGCGAGCTTGTCGTATCGTTGCGCGTCGGGATGGAGATTGAGCGGAACGAACTGTTGCGCCGTTTAGTGGACGTGCAATATACGCGAAATGACATTGACTTTCACCGCGGAACGTTTCGCGTGCGCGGCGATGTCGTCGAAATTTTTCCGGCTTCGCGCGATGAGCATTGTATTCGCGTCGAATTTTTCGGCGATGAGATTGACCGGATTCGCGAAGTGGACGCGCTGACGGGAGAAATCATCGGTGAGCGGGAGCATGTGGCGATTTTTCCGGCGTCCCACTTCGTTACGCGCGATGAAAAAATGCAGCTGGCGATTCAAAGCATCGAAAAAGAACTGGAACAACGGCTGCAAGAACTGCGGGAGCAAGGAAAGCTGTTAGAAGCGCAGCGGCTTGAGCAGCGGACGCGTTACGATCTTGAAATGATGCGGGAAATGGGATTTTGTTCTGGTATTGAAAACTACTCCCGTCATTTAGCATTGCGTCCGCCCGGTTCGACGCCGTATACGTTGTTAGATTATTTTCCAGACGACTTTCTCATCGTCATTGATGAGTCGCACGTGACAGTGCCGCAAATTCGCGGCATGTATAACGGGGATAAGGCGCGCAAGCAAGTGCTCGTCGACCACGGCTTCCGCTTGCCGTCGGCGCTCGATAACCGCCCGCTCACATTTGAAGAGTTTGAGAAAAAAATTAATCAAGTCATTTACGTATCGGCAACGCCGGGCCCATATGAATTAGAGCATAGCCCGGAAGTCGTCGAGCAAATTATCCGTCCAACCGGACTGCTTGATCCGACGATTGATGTTCGTCCAATTCAAGGGCAAATCGACAATTTAATCGGGGAAATTCATGAGCGCATTAAGCGGAACGAACGGACGCTTGTAACGACGCTCACGAAAAAAATGGCTGAAGATTTAACCGATTACTTCAAAGAAATTGGAATGAAAGTAGCGTATTTGCATTCGGAAGTAAAAACGCTCGAGCGCATTGAAATTATCCGCGATTTACGCTTAGGCAAATACGATGTGCTCGTCGGCATTAACTTGTTGCGGGAAGGATTGGACATTCCTGAAGTGTCGCTTGTGGCGATTTTAGATGCCGACAAAGAAGGGTTTTTGCGTTCGGAGCGATCGCTCATCCAAACGATCGGCCGCGCCGCTCGCAATGCGAACGGCCACGTGATCATGTATGCCGATATGTTGACGAAATCGATGGAAATCGCCATTAACGAAACGAAGCGGCGCCGGGCGATTCAAGAAGCGTATAACCGCGAACACGGCATCGTGCCGCAAACGATCAAAAAAGACATTCGCGATGTCATTCGCGCTACACACGCAGCCGAGCAGCAAGAAACGTACGAATCGAAACAAAACTACAGCAAACTGACGAAACAAGAACGGGAAAAACTCATTGCAAGCTTGGAAAAAGAGATGAAAGAAGCGGCCAAAGCGCTTGATTTTGAGCGTGCGGCTGAACTGCGCGATTTAATTTTTGAGCTTAAAGCGGAAGGATGATCGAAAACGTATGGCAATGGACAAAATTATCATTAAAGGAGCACGGGCGCATAACTTAAAAAATATGGACGTCGAAATTCCGCGCGATCAGCTTGTTGTGTTGACAGGCTTATCCGGTTCGGGAAAATCGTCGCTCGCATTTGATACGATTTACGCCGAAGGACAGCGCCGCTATGTCGAATCGCTGTCAGCATACGCCCGCCAGTTTTTAGGGCAAATGGACAAACCGGATGTCGATGCGATTGAAGGGTTGTCGCCAGCGATTTCGATCGATCAAAAAACGACAAGCCGCAACCCGCGCTCGACGGTCGGAACGGTCACCGAGATTTATGACTATTTGCGTTTACTGTTTGCCCGCATCGGCCGCCCGGTTTGTCCGGAGCACGGGATTGAAATTACGTCGCAAACGATCGAGCAAATGGTCGACCGCATTTTAGCGTATCCAGAGCGGACGAAAATCCAAGTGCTGGCGCCGGTCGTATCGGGGCGAAAAGGAACGCATGCGAAAACGCTCGACGACATCAAAAAACAAGGCTATGTGCGCGTACGCATCGACGGTGAAATGCGCGAACTGTCTGAAGACATTGAACTGGAAAAAAACAAAAAACATTCGATTGAAGTTGTCGTTGACCGCATTGTCGTGAAAGAAGGGATCGCGTCGCGTCTTTCGGATTCGCTCGAAACAGCGCTGAAACTGGCTGACGGCAAAGCGATCATTGATGTCGTCGGCGAAGAAGAACTGCTGTTTAGCGAACGCCATGCGTGTCCGTATTGCGGCTTTTCGATCGGTGAGCTAGAGCCGCGCCTGTTTTCGTTCAACAGTCCGTACGGAGCATGTCCGGAATGCGATGGATTGGGCGCAAAATTGGAAGTTGACCGCGATTTAGTGATTCCAAACGATGAATTAACATTGCGCGAGCATGCGATCGCCCCGTGGGAGCCGCAAAGCTCGCAATATTATCCGCAGCTCTTGGAAGCGGTGTGCCGGCATTACGGCATCGATATGGATGTTCCGGTCAAAGAGCTGCCGAAGGAGCAATTGGATCGCCTTTTATACGGTAGCAACGGCGAAAAAATTTATTTCCGTTATGAAAACGACTTTGGTCAAATTCGCGAAAATGTCATCGAATTTGAAGGGGTCATTCCGAATGTTGAGCGGCGCTATCGCGAAACAAGTTCCGACTATATTCGCGAACAAATGGAAAAATATATGGCCGAACAGCCATGTCCGACATGCAAAGGCAACCGGTTGAAAAAAGAAAGTTTAGCTGTATTAGTCGGCGGCAAGCATATCGGAGAAGTGACGGCGCTTTCCGTCACGGAAGCGCTCGAGTTTTTCCGAACGCTAAAGCTGAGCGAAAAAGAGAAAAAAATCGCCCACATGATTTTGCGTGAAATTATGGAGCGGCTCGGCTTTTTGCAAAACGTCGGCCTTGATTATTTGACGTTAAACCGTTCAGCGGGCACGCTGTCAGGCGGAGAGGCGCAGCGCATCCGCTTAGCTACGCAAATCGGCTCGCGCTTAACCGGCGTGCTGTACATTTTGGATGAGCCGTCGATTGGCCTTCATCAGCGCGATAATGACCGCTTGATTGCGACATTAAAAAGCATGAGAGATATCGGCAATACGCTCATCGTCGTCGAGCATGACGAAGATACGATGCTGGCGGCTGATTATCTTATTGACATCGGCCCGGGCGCTGGCATTCACGGCGGTCAAGTGGTCGCAGCTGGAACGCCGCAAGAAGTGATGAACAACCCGAATTCGCTGACAGGGCAATATTTATCAGGGAAAAAATTTATTCCGCTTCCGCCGGAGCGCCGCAAGCCGGACGGGCGCTGGATCGAAATCATCGGTGCAAAGGAAAACAATTTAAAAAACGTATCCGTCAAAATTCCGCTCGGCATGTTTGTAGCTGTTACCGGCGTGTCTGGTTCCGGGAAAAGCACGCTTGTGAATGAAATTTTGCATAAAGCATTGGCGCAAAAGCTGCAGCGCGCAAAAGCAAAACCGGGTGAACATAAAGAAATCCGCGGCATCGAGCATTTAGATAAAGTCATCGATATCGACCAGTCGCCGATCGGCCGCACGCCGCGTTCGAATCCGGCCACTTACACCGGCGTGTTTGACGACATTCGCGAAATGTTTGCGTCCACGAACGAAGCGAAAGTGCGCGGGTATCAAAAAGGGCGCTTCAGTTTTAACGTCAAAGGCGGCCGATGTGAAGCGTGCCGCGGCGACGGGATTATTAAAATTGAAATGCACTTTTTGCCAGATGTGTACGTACCGTGCGAAGTGTGCCACGGCAAGCGGTATAACCGCGAAACGTTGGAAGTGAAATATAAAGATAAAAACATCGCAGAAGTGCTGGAGATGACGGTCGAAGATGCGCTTTGCTTTTTTGAAAACATCCCGAAAATTAAGCGGAAATTGCAAACGATTTATGATGTCGGATTAGGATATATTCAACTCGGCCAGCCGGCGACGACGTTGTCAGGCGGGGAAGCGCAGCGGGTGAAGCTGGCGTCTGAACTGCACCGCCGTTCGACAGGCCGGACGCTCTACATTTTAGATGAGCCGACAACCGGATTGCACATTGATGACATTGCCCGATTGCTAAAAGTGTTGCAGCGGCTCGTCGACAACGGCGATACGGTGCTTGTCATCGAGCATAATCTCGATGTCATTAAAGCGGCGGACTATATTATTGATCTCGGTCCGGAAGGCGGCGATGGCGGCGGGCAAATTGTCGCGGCCGGAACGCCGGAAGAAGTCGCACAAGTGGAAAGTTCTTATACCGGCCAATATTTAAAGCCAATTTTAGAGCGCGACCGGAAGCGGATGAGCGCGATGTACGAAGTGCCGAGCAGATAACGCTCGGCATTTTTTCTAATTTCGAAAGGTTTGAAACTTTTATAAATGCGCGTCGTATGTATTAGTAACGAAGAAAGGAGATGGAATGATGGAAGGAAATAAAATAGTAGCAGCGTTATGTTATTTCAGCGTGCTGTTTGCCCCATTTTTATTCCCCATTATCGTCTATTTTGTCACAAAACATGAGCGAGTGAAGCGACACGCCAGAACATCATTGCTTTCGCATTGCATTCCAATCGCCTTGTTTGTCTTTAGTGCGATTATGGTCATCGTCCTTGGAATGAGCGAAAACGACGCCTTTTTCGCTTGGTGGCTTTTTGGTATGATCGGCGGAGGAATTGCGCACGTCATCGTCGCAATTTGGAACATTATAAAAGGAATTAAAGTATTGCAAGAGCCAGGAGGAAATTACCAATGAAAAAATTAGTTCGTCCGTTGCATGACCGGATGTTCGCCGGAGTATTAAGCGGCATCGCTAAATATGTTCAAATGGACGCTACGGTTGTAAGGCTCATTTTTATTGGGCTGCTTCTTATTACCGGCGTTATGCCGTTTGCGTTGCTATATGTGCTTGCCATTTTCGTTATTCCAAATGAGGAGATTCACACATGAGATGGGTTGCTTCGATTGTGGTGAATGCTGTTTTATTATTGGCTCTTGCCGGATATTTTGATTCGATTCATCTGTCCGGCATCGGCGCTGCTCTTTTTGCGAGTCTATTGTTATCGCTGTTAAACACGTTTGTGAAGCCGATCGTGATTTTAATGACGCTTCCGGTAACGGTGTTAACGTTCGGGCTGTTTTTGTTTGTGATCAATGCCTTCACCCTTTTGATGACGTCATGGCTGATGGGAGAAGCCTTTACGATCGACGGATTCGGCGCCGCCTTGCTAGCGTCCCTTGTGCTTTCTTTTTTCCATCTCGTGATCGAGGCGATTCGCAACAACGAATGAAACGTTCTGCTGCCGAGCGAGCGTTTTTCTTTTTTCACATGCGCCTTGAAAAGTGTTACAATGAAAAAAGCAAAGGAGGGATTTGCATGCCAAAAGTGCGGACAAAAGATTTGATCGAAGCATTCCAACTAGAGTTAATTAGCGGGGCAGAAGGAGTGCATCGGCCGATTACAACGAGCGATTTGTCGCGCCCGGGCATTGAAATGGCGGGGTATTTTGCCTACTATCCGGCGGAGCGGATTCAATTGTTAGGAAAAACGGAGCTTTCTTTTTTTGAAAAGTTAAATCCGAGGGAAAAGAAAATTCGCATGGAAAAGCTTTGTACCGATATTACACCAGGCATTATTGTATCGCGCGGCCTTGATGTTCCTCAAGAATTAGTCGAGGCATCAGAGCGCCATTCGGTTCCTGTTATGCGTTCGATGATGAAAACAACGCGCCTTTCAAGCCGGCTCACGAACTTTTTAGAAAGCAAGCTCGCGCCAACGACCGCTGTGCACGGTGTATTAGTTGACGTGTACGGGGTCGGTGTATTGATTACCGGAAAAAGCGGAGTTGGGAAAAGTGAAACGGCGCTTGAATTAGTCAAACGCGGGCACCGGCTTGTCGCGGATGACTGTGTAGAAATTCGCCAGGAAGATGAAGGGGTTCTCGTCGGAAGTGCGCCAGAACTCATTGAACATCTGCTGGAAATTCGTGGGTTAGGCATTATTAACATGATGACATTGTTTGGTGCGGGGGCTGTCCGGACGCATAAACGCATTTCGCTAGTTGTCGATTTAGAGCTATGGGATCCGAACAAGCAATACGACCGTTTAGGTTTGGAAGAAGAAAAAGTAAAAATCATTGACACGGAAATTACAAAGCTTACGATTCCGGTAAGACCTGGGAGGAATTTAGCGGTCATCATTGAAGTAGCAGCGATGAACTTCCGATTGAAGCGAATGGGAGTCAACGCAGCAGAAGAATTTTCTGCGCGTTTAACCGATGCGATCGAAGACGGAGAGCACGATTACGAATAAGAGCGAGGAGGAGATATTATTGGATACATCCATTCAGCCATTAGATCGCGTATTTTTACATCTCGGCCCGATTACGATTTATTGGTATGGGGTGATTATCGGAACAGGAGTGTTGCTCGGATTGTGGCTTGCCACAAGAGAAGCTGTCAAGCGAGGGCTATCCAAAGAAACGTTCGTTGATCTTGTTTTGTTGGCAGTGCCGATTGCGATTGTATGCGCACGTACGTATTACGTCATTTTTGAATGGGATTACTATTCGAAACATCTTTCTGAAATTCCAAAAATTTGGGAAGGTGGACTGGCGATTCACGGCGGATTAATCGGCGCAATCGTCACGGGCATTGTGTTTGCGAAGCGACGCGGATTGTCGTTTTGGAAGCTGGCCGACATTGCTGCACCGAGCATTATTTTAGGGCAGGCGATCGGCCGCTGGGGAAACTTTATGAACCAAGAGGCGCACGGCGGACCGGTGACGAGGGAGTTTCTTGAAAGCTTGCGTTTGCCGGAATTTATTATTAATCAAATGTATATTAACGGCCAATATTATCATCCGACGTTTTTATACGAATCGATTTGGAATTTTATTGGGTTTTTGTTGCTTTTGATGCTCCGGCGCATCAATTTACGGCGCGGGGAACTGTTTCTCAGCTATGTAATTTGGTATTCAATCGGCCGCTTTTTTATCGAAGGTATGCGGACGGATAGCTTAATGTTAACGGACACTCTTCGCATCGCCCAAGTGATGTCGATTTTGTTGATTTTGCTTGCGGTAAGCATTTGGATTGTCCGGAGAGCAAAAGGATTAGCAGAGGAGCGTTATTTAGACTAGAAAAGGAGAGAACGAGGTTGTTGGGGACGATCAAAAAAGGGTTGGCTGTGGGGGCCAAAACGACGTGGACGCTCGGTAAAATCATTTTCCCAGTTACGTTAATCGTATCGCTGTTGCAGCATACACCAATTTTGCAATGGCTCATAAAACTTGTAGCGCCATTGATGGGATGGATCGGGTTGCCCGGCGATGCGGCGATTCCGCTTGTGCTTGGGAATTTTTTGAATTTATATGCCGGAATCGGCGCGATCTTGACGCTCCATTTGACGGTGAAAGAAGTGTTAATTTTAGCTGTCATGCTTTCGTTTTCGCACAACTTGCTTGTTGAAGTGACTGTTGCGGGGAAAGTCGGGGTCAATGTCGTGTTAGCAGTAGCTGTTCGTGTAAGCTTAGCGATCGTCTCCGCTTTTTTCATTCATCTTGTTTGGCAGGGTGGAAATGACATCGCCCAGTATGGTTTGATTTCTAATTCAGGTGAACAATTCACGAGTTGGAGCGATGCCATTCTCGCTGGTGTTCAAAAAGCGTTTGTTGGTATCGTTCAATTAGCGATGATCGTCATTCCGTTAATGGTCGGCATTCAAGTGCTAAAAGATTTGAAATGGCTTGACGTATTCTCCCGCTGGATGGCTCCAGTTACGAAAGCGCTTGGAATGAAAGAAAATACATCAATGACGCTGGCGGCAGGGCTTTTATTTGGGCTGGCGTACGGGGCAGGCGTAATGATTCAAGCGGTAAAAGAAGACGGCGTGTCGAAAAAAGATGTCACGCTCGCGTTTCTTTTTCTTTCCGCTTGTCATGCTGTTGTCGAAGACACGTTATTGTTTGTGCCGCTCGGCATTCCGGTATGGCCGCTGTTGCTCATTCGCCTCACAACGGCTATTATACTGACTCTTGCCGTTAGCTTCACTTGGAACCGCATTGTACAAACGAGAAGAAAGGAAGCTGTCTGATGAAGATCCGCACGATTTTATTTGATTTAGATGGCACGTTAATCGACACAAATGAACTCATTATTCAATCGTTTTTACATACGTTAGAAACGTACTATCCGGGAAAATATAAGCGGGAAGACGTGCTGCCGTTTATCGGTCCGCCGCTTTATGATACGTTTGCCGCACTGGATGAGGCGCGCGTGCAAGAAATGATTGCAACGTATCGCGCCTTTAATCATGCGCAGCATGATGCGCTCGTTCGGGAATATGAAACGGTGTATGAAACGATTGCCGCTTTGCATGAACACGGGTTTCGCCTAGGGGTCGTGACGACGAAAATCAACGCGACGGCGATCATGGGATTGAAGCGGACGAAGCTCGATCCGTTTTTTCATTGCATCGTCGGACTCGATGATGTGAAAAACGCCAAGCCGCATCCAGAGCCGATTTTAAAGGCGCTTGAATTGCTCGATTCTAAACCGGAAGAAGCGCTCATGGTCGGCGATAATTACCATGATATTTTAGCTGGGAAACAATCGGGAACAAAAACGGCTGGGGTCGCATGGGCGATTAAAGGACGGGAATATTTAGAGAAGTACGAACCGGATTTTATGCTCGAAAAAATGAGCGATTTACTGCGCATTGTAGGGGTGGAATAAATTTTGAGACGAACGACGAAATATCCAGTATCCGGCGCGAATTCGCTTTGGCAAATTTACCGGACGGTTTCCTTTTGGAAAGTGTTTAAAAATGTGATCGTCATTCAAATCGGGCGCTATACGCCGTTTATGTCATTAAAAAATTGGCTATACCGCACGTTTCTAGGTATGGACATTGGCGAAAAAACAGCGCTTGCTTTTATGGTCATGCCAGATATTATGTTTCCGGAAAAAATCAAAATCGGAAACAATTCGATTATTGGCTACAATACGACGATTTTAGCGCACGAATATTTAATTGACGAGTATCGGCTCGGTCCGGTCGTCATCGGCGATGAAGTGATGATCGGCGCGAATACGACGATTTTGCCCGGCGTGACGATCGGGGACCGGGCGGTTGTCGGCGCTGGCACGCTCGTTCATAAAGACGTACCGGCCGGCGCTTTCGTAGCCGGCAATCCGATGCGCGTCATCCGCCAGCAAGAGATGCATTCTGACCAATAGGTAGAATGCATTTTTTGTAGTTGACGTGCGAGTAATGGAGGAGTAAACTACAAGTAACTTCACTTCTCTACCATATTAGCAAACTAAAGTAATTTGATAAAGGACGTGTGGACATGTCAAAGTTGTTTATGTTTGAAAAACCGCTCGGCATGCGCGATACATTGCCGTTTTTATATAAAGTCAAAAAGCGTGTCCGTCAAGCGATGACGAACGAAATTGAACAATGGGGGTACGAGTTTATTGAAACGCCGACATTAGAATATTACGAAACGGTTGGTTCGGCTTCAGCCATTGCCGACCATCGATTGTTTAAACTGTTAGATCAGCAAGGTCATACACTTGTGTTGCGCCCTGATATGACCGCACCGATTGCCCGATTAGCAGCATCAAGACTTTATCAAAACGGAAACCCGCTTCGCCTTGCATACCATGCGAACGTGTTTCGCGCTCAGCAACGTGAAGGCGGCCGTCCGGCAGAGTTTGAACAAATCGGCGTTGAGTGCATCGGTGATGGCACCGTGACCGCTGATGCGGAAGTGATTCGTTTAATGATTGCCGCTTTAGAACAAACGGGATTACAGCGTTTTACAGTAGCGGTCGGCCACATTGGCTATGTGAACGCTTTGTTTTTGGAGATTTTAGGGAACGAAGAACGTGCCAACGTGCTGCGCCGGTTTTTATATGAAAAAAATTACGTCGGTTATCGCAACCATGTCAAATCGTTGCCGCTTTCATCGATCGATCAGCAGCGCCTCCTAAAACTTCTTGACTTGCGCGGAGACGATACAGTGCTTTCGAGCGCTCGCGAACTCGTTCATACCGAAGAAGGAATCAATGCGGTGGAGGAGCTTTCTGCGCTGTGGCATGCACTCCGGTTGTTTGGTGTGGCCGATACCGTGAAAATGGATATGACGCTCGTCAGCCATATGAGCTACTATACGGGCATTTTGTTTGAAGTATATGCAGACGGTGTCGGCTTCCCGCTTGGAAACGGCGGGCGTTATGATGAATTGTTAGAAAAATTTTCGTGCAAAGCGCCGGCAACAGGTTTTAGCATCCGCCTTGACCGCTTAATCGAAGCGCTTCAGGAGATGGACGTCGAAGAGAACATCGAATGCATCATTTTCAGCCAAGAGCGATTTGCCGAGGCGATTCAGTTGGCGAACGAAAAACGACGCGAAGGAAAAAAAGTCGTGCTGCAACATATTGCCGGCATTCGCGATATTGACGCCTACAGCAAGCGGTACGAACCGATTACGTATTTGCTTGGAAGCAATGGAAGGGAGGAATAGGCGATGCTGACGATTGCTATGCCGAAAGGACGCATCTTTGAAGAGGCGCTCGAATTGTTGCGAAAAGCAGGATATGCGCTTCCGCCTGAATTTGCCGAGTCGCGCAAACTCATGATTGATGTTCCAGAAGAAGGAATGCGCTTTATCCTCGCCAAACCGATGGATGTTGTCACATATGTCGAACATGGCGTCGCTGATTTAGGGATTGCTGGAAAAGATGTGTTGCTTGAAGAAGAGCGTGATGTATACGAACTGTTAGATTTACACATTAGCAAATGCCATTTAGCGGTGGCTGGCCTTCCGAACAGCCGTTTGAACGACATCGCTCCGCGCGTTGCGACAAAATATCCGAACATCGCTTCGAGCTATTTTCGCGAACAAGGAGAGCAAGTCGAGATCATTCCGTTAAACGGGTCGATCGAGCTTGCGCCACTGATCGGTTTAGCGGATCGAATTGTCGATATTGTCTCAACCGGTCGAACGTTAAAAGAAAACGGTCTGGTCGAATTTGAAAAAATTTCCGATGTTACTTCCCGCCTTATCGTCAATCCTGTCAGCTACCGGATGAAAGATGACAAAATCGATGAAATGGTCGAACGGTTATCAGCGGTGATTACGAACGAGGAGGATGAATCATGAAAATTGAACGAGTAACGGGACGTCTCTCATTGCGGCGGACGATTGAAACAGGTACGGAAGAGCAAAGACGTGCCGTTCAAAACATCATTCACGATGTTCGCACACATGGAGACACCGCATTAAAAATGTATACCGAGAAATTTGACCAAGTAACATTGGATTCTTTGCTTGTATCGGAGTCGGAAATCGAAGCAGCTTACAAAGAAATAAGCGCGGAGATGCTGGCGATCCTTCGCGAAGCAGCAGCGAATATTCGTGATTATCACGAGCGGCAAAAGCGCGAATCATGGATGACGACAAAAGAAGATGGAACGATTCTTGGGCAAAAAATCACGCCGTTGGATGCGGTTGGACTGTACGTTCCGGGGGGAACGGCAGCGTATCCGTCGTCGGTCTTGATGAACGTCATTCCGGCACAAGTTGCGGGAGTGAAGCGGATTGTCATCGTTTCTCCGCCGAACAAGCAAGGTACGTTGCCAGCCGGCGTATTAGTGGCCGCTCATGAATTAGGTGTAAAAGAAATTTATAAAGTGGGCGGCGCCCAAGCGATTGCGGCGCTTGCTTACGGAACGGAAACGATTCAGCCGGTTGATAAAATTTTTGGTCCAGGCAACATTTATGTGGCGCTCGCGAAGCGGGAAGTGTTCGGGCAAGTAGCGATTGATATGATCGCAGGGCCAAGTGAAATTGTCGTATTAGCCGATGAAACCGCGAAAGCGAATGAAATTGCAGCGGACCTTTTGTCACAAGCGGAACACGACGAGCGCGCTTCAAGCATTTTGGTCACGCCGTCGATGAAATTGGCGATCGAAGTGGCAAATGAAGTGCAAAAACAGCTTGAAACGTTGCCGCGAAAAGCGATTGCGGCAGCTTCCATTGCGCAATACGGAGCGATTTATGTGACGGATACACTCGAAGAAGCGATTGCGGTCGTCAACGAGCTGGCGCCAGAGCATTTAGAAATTATGGCGAGCGAGCCGATGCATCTTCTCGGACAAATTCGCCATGCCGGAGCGATTTTTTTAGGCCGCTTCAGTTCCGAACCTGTCGGCGATTATTTCGCAGGGCCGAACCACGTATTGCCAACGAATGGAACAGCACGATTTTCGAGCGGCTTAAGCGTCGATGAGTTTGTCAAAAAATCAAGCATCATTTTATACAGCGAACAGGCATTGCAGGAACATGGAGCAAAAATCGCGGCATTTGCGCGGTTAGAAGGACTTGAAGCTCACGCGCGGGCGGTCGAAGAACGTTTTAAATAAGGAGAGGACCTTTACAATGAGAAAAGCAACCATTTCACGCACGACAAACGAAACGGACATTCAGCTCGAACTGACGATTGATGGTGAAGGAAACGCTCAACTAGAAACAGGAGTGCCGTTTTTAACCCATATGCTCGATTTATTTACAAAGCATGGGCAGTTCGACTTGAAAGTTCGAGCGCACGGCGACATTGAAATCGACGACCACCATACGACAGAAGATATCGGCATTTGTTTAGGACAAGCGCTTCGCGAAGCGCTCGGCGATAAAAAAGGAATTAAACGTTACGGCAATGCGTTTGTGCCGATGGATGAGGCGCTGGCGCAAGTCGTGATCGACTTAAGCAACCGGCCGCACTTCGAGTTTCGCGGCGAATTTCCAAGCGGAAAAGTCGGAACGTTTGATGTCGAGTTAGTGCATGAATTTTTATGGAAATTGGCCCTTGAGGCGCGCATGAATTTGCATGTCATCGTTCATTACGGCCGCAACACGCACCATATGATTGAAGCGGTGTTTAAGGCGTTAGGGCGCGCCTTAGACGAAGCTACGATGATCGACCCGCGCGTTAAAGGAGTTCCATCAACGAAAGGAATGTTGTAAATGATCGGCATTATTGACTACGGGATGGGCAACTTATACAGCGTCAGCAAAGCGCTTGAACGTTTAAACTATGAATATGTAATTTCTGCTGATCCTAAGCGGCTGAAAGAAACGAAGGGCTTGATTTTACCGGGCGTCGGCTCGTTTCGCGACGCGATGCACATTTTAAACGAAACCGGGTTGGCGGACTTTATCCGCGCCGCTGTCGGCGAAGGAACACCGTTGCTTGGCATTTGCCTTGGCATGCAGCTGTTGTTTGAAGAAAGCGAAGAAAACGGACTGACGGAAGGATTAAATCTGTTAAAGGGGCGCGTCGTTCGCTTTCCAGGCATCACCGCAAATGGTGAAACGTATAAAGTGCCGCATATGGGATGGAATCGCCTTCAGTTCCGCCACCCATCCCCGCTGCTAACGAACGTCGAAGAAGGATACGTGTATTTCGTTCATTCGTACTATGTCGATACCGATGAAGAATCAGTTGTTTTAGCGAGCAGCATGTATGATGTCGAAGTCCCAGCCGTTGTCGGCAAAGGACATGTGTTTGGCACGCAATTTCATCCTGAAAAAAGCAGCTATATTGGGATGAAGATATTACAAAACTATGCGAACATCGTAGAAGGGAAAGGGGAGGCGTGATGGCGGCGTTTACGATTTATCCGGCGATTGATATGCGCGGCGGCAAATGTGTCCGCCTGTTGCAAGGTGATTATAATAAAGAAACGGTGTACGGCGATTCACCGTTTGAAATGGCCCGCTTGTTTGCAGAACAAGGGGCGCAATGGATTCATATGGTCGATCTTGATGGGGCGAAAGAAGGAAAGCGAGTCAATGACCGCTTTGTGCTCGAAGTTGTTGAACATTTAAACGTGAATGTACAAATTGGCGGCGGCATCCGCACGGAAGAAGATGTCGCCTATTATTTAGAAAATGGGGTTGCTCGTGTCATTTTAGGAAGCGCTGCGATCTCGAATCCGGCGTTTGTAAAAAAAATGCTTTCGACATACGGCGGGCGAATTGCGATTGGCATTGATGCGAAAAACGGGTTTGTTGCGACGGAAGGGTGGCTGAACACATCGAACGTGAAGGCGATAGAACTAGGAAAAGAGCTGGCGAACGCGGGTGCCGAAACATTCATTTTTACAGACATCGCAACCGATGGGATGCTGTCGGGACCGAATGTAAAAGCGGTAGTCGAAATGGCGCGCGCGACGGGAAAACACGTCATTGCCTCTGGCGGGGTAAGTTCGCTTGAAGATTTGCGGGCGTTGACGGAATGCACCGCAGATGGCGTCGTTGGCGCGATTGTCGGAAAAGCGCTGTATACGAAGCAATTTACGCTTGTGGAGGCGTTGAAGGTGGTGCAGGGCGGATGATTACAAAGCGCATTATTCCTTGCTTAGATGTGAAAGACGGCCGCGTCGTTAAAGGCGTGCAATTTGTGCAATTGCGCGATGCCGGCGATCCTGTCGAGCTGGCGAAGTTTTATGATGAGCAAGGCGCGGATGAATTAGTTTTTTTAGATATTTCTGCTTCTCATGAAGGGCGCAAAACGATGGTTGAAGTCGTGGAACAGGTGGCCGCGCAGCTAGCGATTCCTTTTACCGTTGGCGGCGGCATTAACTCGCTTGACGATATGAAAAAGATTTTACGTGCGGGAGCGGACAAAGTGTCATTAAATACAGCGGCCGTGAAAAATCCGCAGCTCATTAATGAAGGGGCTGATTTTTTTGGTTCGCAATGTATTGTTGTGGCAATTGATGCTAAATATGATGAAGCAATCGGTTCATGGCGTGTCTATACGCACGGCGGACGCAACGCCACGGAACGTGAAGTGATAGAATGGGCGAAGGAAGCGGTTGAGCGCGGAGCTGGCGAAATTTTACTAACGAGCATGGATTGTGATGGCGGGAAAAATGGCTTTGATATCGCGCTCACAAAAAAGGTGAGCGAAGCGGTTTCCGTTCCGGTCATTGCTTCTGGCGGAGCAGGAAGCGCGGAACATTTTCTAGCAGCGTTTGTCGAAGGAAAAGCGGATGCCGCTTTGGCCGCGTCGATTTTCCACTATAAAGAAACGTCTGTGAAAGAAGTTAAAGCGTATTTAAAAGAAAGAGGGGTAAATATTCGATGAACCTCGAAATGATTAAATTTGATGAAAAAGGGCTTGTTCCCGCGATCGTCCAAGACGCGCAAAGCAAAGAAGTATTAACATTAGCCTATATGAACGAAGAATCATTGAAAAAATCGTTAGAAACTGGAGAAACGTGGTTTTACAGCCGCTCGCGCCAAGAACTGTGGCATAAAGGGGCTACTTCCGGACATACGCAACGAATTGTAGATATGCGCTATGATTGCGATAGCGATGCGGTTCTCGTTCTTGTCGAACCTGCGGGCCCAGCCTGCCATACGGGAAGCTATTCGTGCTTTTCCAACCGGCTGAATGGAGAAAACATTCAGCGATCGGCTCAGCGATTTGCGATCATCAATGAACTAGAGCATACGATCGCTGCAAGGGAAGCGGAACGTCCGGAAGGGTCTTATACGACGTATTTGTTTGAAAAAGGTGTGGATAAGATTTTAAAGAAGGTTGGGGAAGAAGCGGCAGAAGTGATTATTGCGGCGAAAAATCGCAACCCGGAAGAGCTGAAGTGGGAAGTGGCGGATTTATTGTATCACTTGCTCGTTTTGTTGCGCGAACAGAAACTTCCGCTTGATGCGGTGCTAGACGTATTAAACGAACGACATGCGGCGAAATGATTGGCAAGCTGGCTCGTAATCGAATGGCGATTGTGGGCCAGCTTCTGTTATTTTTTTTGGAAACGTTCCAGTTTGACAAAAGAATGTGATATACTTCTTTTCGGTGAATTCAATGTAACATGGAGGGTTAGATGGGAAAACAACTAAAACCGAAGCGATCAACAGCGAAAATTATTCCGTTTATACAGAGCGGAGATTATTATTTTCAAAAAGGATTGAATGCCTACCGTCGCCGTGATTTATATAAAGCAAAAAAATATTTAGAACGAGCCGTACATTTGGATGCAGATGAAGCGGTGTTCGCCTGTCAGCTCGCTGTTGTGTTAGCAGAGTTAGGAGAATATCAAGCTTCGAACGAGCTGCTTTTAAAAATCATTCGCGAACTTGATCCGGAAATGAATGAATGTTTTTATTTTTTGGCGAATAACTATGCGCATCTTGGCTTATTTCGTGAGGCGATGAACTACGCACAAATGTATTTAGATCGTGAACCGGACGGTGGATTTGCTGAAGATGTCGAAGATTTAATGGATCTTTTAAGCATTGAGCATGCAGACGGTGAGATCGAGAACCAAGATGATTTGATTGTGAAACAAGAAAAAGCGCGCGCTTTGCTTGAAAAAGGGGAGTTTTTGGCGGCGGTTGACGTGCTGGAAACGATCATTGCTGAATATCCCGAATTTTGGTCGGCTTATAACAACTTAGCGCTTGCCCATTTTTACATGGGAAATGCTGAAAGAGCGCAGCATATCATTTATGAAGTGCTTGAAAAAAACCCTGGGAATTTGCATGCGCTTTGCAATCGTCTTGTGTTTGCGCATTATTTGCAGGACGAAGAGAGCGTTCGTCGCTTAGCGGATGAACTGGCGTGCGTTCATCCGTTTTTAATCGAGCATCGTTATAAATTAGGAGCGACGTTTGCGCTTGTCGGTCGGTTTGAGCTTGCTTTTAAATGGTTGCGCCATTTATATAAAACCCGTTTTGACGGCGATTATTCGTTTTATTACTGGCTTTCATATTCTGCTTACTATACAGGGCATGAGCAATTGGCGAAAACGGCGTGGGAGAAAGTAGTGGAATTAAGCCCTAATAAGAGGGGACAGGAGCCTTGGGCCATTTCTTTTGAAGGGAAAATGGCGCGGTGGCTCGCAAGCCGAGACATCGCAGAGGTGCTATACGGACTGTATATGATCAGCAAATCGCTTACCGATGATGAATTAGCCACCTACAGCGATCTGAAAAGCGAGATACCGGCACATCCTCTCGTCCGGCAGTTTGCTGATTACGTTCTTTTGCCGTCTTTGGAAGCAGCGCCGCTATATATTACGGACGGTTATCGTGTCATGGATGAATTATGGCAGAAAAATTTGCTTGCAGATGAAAAGATGCATATGGCATGGTTTCACGTGTTCGTTCATGCGCTGGAAACCGAGAGGGACTTTTCCAACCATAAAGCGTGGGCAGCGGCGATCGAATATGTATGGCGGCAAAAGCAAGGCGAGCGAACTACACAAAAGCTGATGGCTGAAAAATACAGCATTTCGCCATCGACTGTTCAGAAATATGTAAAAAAAGTGAAATCTTTTTTAAAATAAAATCTTAGGTTGCCTCTGCTTTTCTTATCGTGAGCAAATTAATAGACGTTTTATTTACGTTTATATACGATAAGGGTAAGGTAATAATAAGCAGGTAAGCAGAGTGTAAAGGAGTGGAAATGGTGTCAGAAGAAAAAATTTATGATGTGATTATCATCGGAGCCGGACCTGCGGGAATGACAGCAGCGGTTTATACGTCTCGGGCGAACATGTCGACACTGATGATTGAGCGTGGCGTTCCGGGGGGACAAATGGCGAATACGGAAGATGTGGAAAACTACCCGGGATATGAGCATATTTTAGGTCCGGAATTGGCGACGAAAATGTTTGAGCATGCGAAAAAATTCGGAGCGGAATATGCGTACGGTGATGTGAAAGAAGTGATCGACGGCGAAGAGTATAAAACGGTTGTCGTCGGCAATAAACAATATAAAGCACGCGCCATTATTATTGCGACAGGAGCGGAATACAAAAAGCTAGGTGTTCCAGGTGAAGCGGAGTTAAGCGGCCGTGGTGTTTCTTATTGCGCAGTTTGCGACGGTGCCTTTTTCAAAGGAAAAGATCTTGTCGTCGTTGGCGGCGGAGATTCTGCGGTAGAAGAAGGTGTGTATTTAACTCGCTTTGCCAATAAAGTGACGATCGTTCATCGCCGCGATAAGCTACGGGCACAAAAAATTTTACAAGACCGCGCATTCGCAAACGAGAAAATTGATTTTATTTGGAATCATACGGTCAAGAAAATTAATGAAAAAGACGGAAAAGTGGGTAGCGTCACGCTTGTGAACACCGAAACAGGGGAAGAGCGGGAATTTCCTTGTGATGGCGTCTTTATCTATATCGGCATGGTGCCGCTTTCGAAACCGTTTGCCCCCCTCGGCATTACGAACGAAAACGGCTATATCGTCACTAACGAGCAAATGGAAACGAAAGTATCTGGTATTTTCGCTGCGGGGGATGTTCGTGAAAAATCATTGCGCCAAATCGTGACAGCAACGGGCGATGGGAGCATTGCTGCTCAAAGCGCACAACACTATGTCGAAGAACTAAAGGAAGCGCTAAAAGTGAAATAATCATTTAACGAAAACGTAATACATGCTTAACTCGATTGTAACACGAATGAAATAGTTTTCCTGTATTCTAAAGATAAGTAATTGACCCCCTTTTATATATAAATTCCATTTTGCAGCGCACGGGTACCCTTTCCCGTGCTTCTTTTTATGATTGGCAAGGATGCATCTGATGAGATCCAACTAGCACCATATCGGCAGAAATAGTATAATAAAATAAACTGTACTGAAGTGATGTTGAGGTGAGCTTGTTGCAACGCGTGACAAATTGCGTCTTACTAAAAGATGGAAAAGTATTGTTGCTACAAAAACCGCGGCGCGGCTGGTGGGTCGCTCCCGGCGGAAAAATGGAACAAGGGGAAACGGTTCGTGAAGCATGTATCCGAGAATATCGCGAAGAAACAGGGATTTATTTAAAAAATCCCGAGTTAAAAGGCGTATTTACAATGGTCATCAAAGCTAAGGAACAAATTGTTTCCGAATGGATGATGTTTACGTTTCTTGCCCAGCAATTTGATGGGGAACATGTGCCTTATAGTGAAGAAGGGAAGCTGGAGTGGCATCCTTTGGAAACGCTTCATGAACTCCCGATGGCACCGGGGGATTATCATATTTTAGAATACGTGCTGAAAGGTTCTGGAATGATGTATGGCACTTTTGTCTATACAGAAGATTTTCAGCTGCTTTCGTATCGATTAGACCCAAGTTAAGGGGAGAGGATTAGGGATGAGCACAGGCTCAACAAGCGATATTCAAATGGTTATTATTACCGGAATGTCTGGTGCAGGAAAAACGGTCGCGATTCAAAGTTTTGAAGATTTAGGATTTTTTTGTGTTGATAACTTGCCTCCGACGTTGCTGCCGAAATTTTTAGAGTTGATGAAAGAATCCGGGAATAAAATGAATAAAGTAGCGCTTGTGATGGATTTGCGCAGCCGTGACTTTTTTGACAGCTTGTTTACAGCGCTTGATGATTTGGCAGAACGGTCGTGGGTGACGCCGCAAATTTTATTTTTGGATGCGAAAGATTCAACATTAGTGGCACGTTATAAAGAAACGCGGCGCACTCATCCGCTTGCTCAGAACGGATTGCCGCTTGAAGGTATTCGTTTAGAAAGGGAGCTGTTGGAGGAGCTCAAAGGCAGGGCGCAAATTATTTATGATACGTCGGACTTAAAGCCGCGGGAATTGCGGGAAAAAATTTTACAACAATTTTCCTCCCACGCGCATCAAACGTTTACGGTGAACGTCGTTTCGTTCGGTTTTAAATATGGGCTGCCAATTGATGCCGATTTAGTATTTGATGTGCGCTTTTTGCCAAATCCGCATTATATTGAACATATGCGGCCGAAAACAGGATTGGATGAAGAAGTATCTTCCTATGTTCTCAAATGGAACGAAACGCAAAAGTTTTTAGAAAAGGTGATCGACTTATTGACGTTTATGTTGCCGCATTATAAACGCGAAGGGAAAAGCCAGCTCGTCATCGCCATCGGTTGCACAGGCGGGCAGCATCGATCTGTAGCGCTCGCGGAATATATTGCGAAGCATTTTTCTGAGGACTACAAAACACACGTATCCCATCGCGATATGGAAAAAAGAAAGGAAAAGCATTCATGAGTACGAAACTGCATCCGAAGATTGTCATCATTGGCGGCGGAACGGGATTGCCCGTTTTGCTTAGAGGACTCAAACAATATGATGTTGATATTACAGCGATTGTAACGGTCGCAGATGATGGGGGGAGTTCAGGAAGATTGCGGGATGAGCTGGATATTCCGCCGCCGGGCGATATTCGCAACGTATTAGCTGCCCTTTCGGATGTCGAACCGCTCATAGTCGAATTGTTTCAGCATCGGTTTGAAAATGGAAACGGATTATCAGGCCATTCATTAGGAAACTTAATTTTAGCGGCGATGACTTCGATCACTGGCGACTTTGTTCACGCGATCCGCGAAATGAGCAAAGTGCTGAACGTCCGCGGCAAAGTGCTGCCGGCAGCTAATAAAAGTGTCGTTCTTCATGCGGAAATGGAAGATGGGACGGTCGTTTCTGGAGAATCGAAAATTCCGTATTCGGGAAAAAAAATAAAAAAAGTATTTTTAACTCCAGAACATGTTGAACCGCTTCCAGAGGCGCTCGATGAAATTCGCCAAGCCAGTTTGATCGTCATTGGGCCGGGAAGCCTGTATACGAGCATTTTGCCCAACCTTTTAGTTCCGAAAATCGGCCAAGAAGTATGTCGAGCGAAAGCGAAAAAAATTTATGTATGTAATGTCATGACCCAAGCTGGGGAAACATTACATTATACAGCGAGCGACCATGTGAAAGCGCTGTATGATCATATGGAATGCGCGTTTTTAGATATGATCCTCGTCAATAGCGGGCACATTCCTGAGGACATTCAACAGCGCTACGCAGAAGAGCGATCCGAACCGGTCAAGGAAGATCTTGAAAAGTTAGCTGAGTTAGGGTTGACGGTCGTTCGCGATCATATTGTTAGCTACGAAGATCGTGTCATTCGTCATGATACACAAAAGGTAGCCGCGTTGCTCGTTTCGCTTTTAGAAATGTGAGCGTAGAAATAGCACCTCCTTTTCCTTTGATCAATGACGAATTACGGAGGTGAGAATGAGATGTCGTTTGCATCGGAAACAAAAAAGGAGTTAACGAATTTAGAAGTCAAGCCTTGCTGCTTAAAAGCGGAGCTATCTGCGCTTTTGCGAATGAACGGTTCTCTTTCTTTTTCCAATCGTAAACTTACAGTTGATGTGCAAACGGAAAACGCAGCGATTGCGCGACGGATTTATACGTTGATGAAAAAAGGGTATACCGTCACGGTTGAACTGCTTGTTCGCAAAAAAATGCGCTTAAAGAAAAATAATGTGTATATCGTTCGAGTGATAGAAGGTGCTCGCGAGCTGCTAGAAGACTTAAAAATATTAGAAGAGCCATTTTCGTTTATTCGAGTCATTTCTCCTGAGCTAGTGAAGAAAAAGTGCTGCAAACGCTCTTATTTACGCGGTGCCTTTCTCGCTGGCGGCTCGGTGAATAATCCAGAGACTTCCTCATACCATTTAGAGATTTTTTCGCTTTATAAAGAACATAACGATTCGTTATGTGAATTGATGAACAGCCATTTTTTCTTACATGCGAAAACGCTGGAGAGAAAAAAAGGGTTTATTACGTATTTAAAAGAAGCGGAAAAAATTTCGGAATTTCTCAATATTATCGGGGCGCATCAGGCGCTGCTCCGCTTTGAAGATGTCCGCATCGTCCGCGATATGAGAAATTCTGTCAATCGCTTGGTCAACTGCGAAACCGCCAATCTAAACAAAACGATCGGTGCGGCGATCCGGCAAGTGGAAAACATTCGCTATATCGATGAAACGATCGGTTTGAGCGCGCTGCCTGACAAATTGCGGGAAATTGCCGAACTGCGCGTGACTTATCAAGACGTAACTTTGAAAGAATTAGGGGAAATGGTGTCCGGAGGGAAAATCAGCAAATCCGGCATTAATCACCGATTGCGAAAAATTGATGAGATTGCCGAGAAACTTCGGGCAGGCCAACCAATTGATTTTCATAAATCACTTTAAAAATAAAGGGGAGAAGGAATATGGTGGAAAAACAAGTGGAAGTGTTATTGAAAACAGGATTGCAAGCGCGCCCAGCTGCGCTATTTGTTCAAGAGGCGAACCGTTTTTCGTCCGATATTTACCTCGAGAAAGACGGGAAAAAAGTGAACGCAAAAAGCATTATGGGATTGATGAGCTTAGCGGTCAGTTCCGGTTCGGTCATTACGCTCATCGCCGACGGCTCGGATGAAAAAGAGGCGCTCGAAGCGTTAACGAAATATGTACAAAGAGAAGAATAATGATCAAGAGGCTGTTCTCTTTTTAGAGAACAGCCTCTTGATGTGTGCGTCTGCTTTTGGAACGAAACAAACCATTCCATGCAATTGCTATTTTCCTTATTTCTCATCCACGCGCGTTAAGACGCGGTCGATTAATCCGTATTCTTTTGCTTTTTCCGCTGTCATAAAGTTATCGCGGTCTGTATCGCGCTCGATTACTTCAATTGGCTGGCCAGTGTTTTCAGAAAGGATGCGGTTCAATTTATCGCGCAAGAATAAAATGCGTTTTGCTGCGATTTCGATTTCGGTTGCTTGACCTTGCACGCCGCCAAGCGGTTGGTGAATCATAATTTCGCTGTTTGGAAGCGCAAAGCGTTTTCCTTTTGCACCTGCCGCAAGCAAGAACGCACCCATCGATGCGGCCATTCCGATGCAAATCGTTGATACGTCCGGCTTAATAAATTGCATCGTGTCGTAAATCGCCATTCCCGCTGTGATCGAGCCGCCAGGGCTGTTAATGTAAAGGGAAATGTCCTTTTCCGGATCTTCCGCTGCTAAAAATAATAGCTGGGAAACGATCGAGTTGGCCACATGATCATCGATCGGGCTACCTAAAATAATAATGCGGTCTTTTAATAAACGGGAGTAAATGTCATATGCGCGTTCACCGCGGCTTGTTTGCTCAATGACTGTAGGGATTAAATTCATAAAGCTTCCTCCTTTGCCAATTCGGCTAAAATCATATGTATTTTTATGATACATAATTGGTCAATGAAGGTCAAACAAAAAGCGTTTTTTCCTTCTCTTAAATATTATTCGCTCTTTTCCTTTGACATCCCTTTTTTCATCATATCCCCTTTTCCATTTTTTAAACACATTTTTCTCTTGCCAAATGAAGCAATCTTCACTATAATTGAATGTGCAACTGAACACGATGCCCTCGTAGTGTAGTGGATAGCACGAGAGATTCCGGTTCTCTTAGCGTGGGTTCGAATCCTGCCGAGGGCGTACAACACGACTTGTCATAATGGAGTGACAAGTCTTTTTTTTTGAAATACGCGAATAACAAAATGGCATTTATCATGAGTGTTTATTATCCATTATTTTACTAAAAAATATAGAAGGCTGAACACAAGCTTTTCTACATCTTCCCTCGAACAAGAAAAGTGTTCATTGTTCGAGGAGGGCATGCGCACAGCATGTCCAGTCGGCAAGCGAACCGCTTGCCGACTACGACAGAAAAGCTAGGAATAGAGCGATGCCGACTGTTTTTTAATGGTTAATCAACACGCCTGAGCATTTATAATTTATTTCTATACACGGGATTTTGCTGTTGTTGTACAATAAGGGAAAGGGGGGACGTGATCATGAGGGCTGAATTATTGCAGGAACAACGACTGAAGCTCGCGTTGACAAAAGAGTTGACGCAAGCTATTGAGCTGCTTCAGTACTCTGCGCTTGAATTACGTTCGATTTTATACGAGCAGTCGCTTGAAAATCCTTTTTTAGAAATTAAAGACAGTAAATTGACAACCCCATATAAATATAAATCGTCGTTCAACAAAGATGAGCGAAATTGGATTGAAAACGTCAGCAAACCGTCGGAAACGTTAGCTTCCCATTTAACGGCGCAGCTGCATACGATGTTTTTGCACCCTAAAATGCGGCAAATGGTCGAATATTTAATCGCTTCGCTTGATGAGGACGGATATTTGCGAACCGATCTGAAGGAAATAGCTGCTTTTTTAGCTGTATCAGAAGGTGAGTTGGAAGAGGCAGTACGGCTATTGCAGTCGCTTGAGCCTGCTGGGGTTGGTGCGCGAACTTTGCAGGAATGTTTATTGCTTCAGCTTCAACGGTTGCCTGTGCAGAACGAGCTGGCAGTCCGGGTTATTAGCTGCCATTTTACGATGTTTGTTGAAAAATCTTGGAAGGCGCTGGCGAAACAGCTGCAAGTGGAAGTGGCCGAGTTGCAGCAAGTGTGGGATTTGATTCGCACGCTTGAACCGCGCCCTGGCAGCCATTATACGGCGATAGAACCACATTTTATCGTGCCGGATTTAATTGTTGAGCGACGTGGCGATGAAATTTGCGTGTTGTTGAATGATGAGTTTCTTCCGGAAATTATATGGAATTACGGATATGAGAAGAAAATGGCCGGCCGGTGCGACGAACAGACGGCATCGTTTATTAAAGAAAAATATCGGCAGTTTATGTGGCTGACGAAAAGTTTAGAGCAACGAAAGCAAACACTCGTTCACGTTGCCAAAGAAGTAATGGAACGCCAAAAACAATGTTTGGAAGAAGGAATGGCAGCGTTGAAGCCGTTGACGATGCGCGAAGTGGCAGAGGTGCTCAACATTCATGAATCGACAGTCAGCCGCGCTGTCAAAAATAAATATGTGCAAACGCCGTTTGGCACGGTAGAACTTCGCCGCTTTTTTACAAGTTCTCTTTCATCCATAAGCAATGACGAGGAAGCATCGGCAACAAAAACGAAAGCGATCATTAAGCAACTTATTGAAGTGGAAAACAAACGTGAACCTTTGTCTGATCAAAAAATTGCGGACGTATTAAGCGAAGAGCATGGGATTGCGATTTCGCGAAGGACGGTTGCCAAATATCGCGAGCAGCTTCATATCCCATCGTCGGCGAAACGAAAACGGTATTAGGATGTGAATGATGATGATTGTCAACCTTTATTCGAAAATCGACTGCCCGCTATGTGAGAAAGCGAAAGCAGTTTTGCGTGAATTGCAGCATGAATGGAAGTTTGAAATCAACGAAATCGACATTTATCAAGATGATGCATTATTAGAGAAATATCAGTTGACGATTCCAGTTGTTGAAGTCGATGGAGAGGAACTGGCCTACGGGCTTATTCATAAAGATTTCATAAGAAAACGTTTACTTGAACGGATGAATAGTTGAACATCGAAATAACTCCTGTTACAATAAGAATGTAAGGCAGGAGTATTTTTTTTTCACACGAGCGGGACATAATAAGTCACAGAGGGACGGTTTAAGTCCATATATATTGTTACATAATACAAGGGGAAGGGGAATGAATTGCAACCATTGATTGATGCACAAAAAAAATTATTGCCTGATCTACTCGAAGTGATGCAAAAGCGTTATCGCATTTTGCAGTACATTCGACTGATGCAACCGATTGGCAGAAGGGCGCTGTCAGGAAGCATAGGAATGAGTGAACGTGTTCTCCGGGCTGAAGTGCAGTTTTTAAAAGAACAAGATTTAATTACAATCAGCTCAGCGGGAATGCATGTCACGCCTGTCGGAGACGAACTGTTGCGAACTCTTGAAGACGTGATGAAAGAAGTGTTAGGCTTAAAAGGTTTAGAAACGAAAATCAAGCGCATACTTCATATTGATGATGTCATCGTTGTAGCTGGCGATAGCGACCTTTCTCCTTGGGTGAAAAAAGAAATGGGAAGAGCTTGTGTGGCCTGCATGAAAGAAAGATTGAAAGATAATAGCATTGTTGCTGTTACAGGTGGAACAACACTTGCAGCGGTGGCGGACATGATGACCCCAGATCCGAAACAAAGCGATATTTTGTTCGTTCCTGCTCGGGGCGGTTTAGGGGAACATGTCGAAAATCAAGCAAACACGATTTGCGCCAAAATGGCAGAAAAAGCGATGGGAAATTATCGCCTTCTTCATGTGCCGGATTATTTAAGCAATGAAGCGTATCAGTCGCTTATTGAAGAGCCGGCTGTGAAAGAGATGCTCCAGCTGATCAAATCATCTAATATGGTCGTACATGGAATTGGTGATGCGATCACGATGGCGGAACGACGCAAAACGTCTGAAGAAGAGATGGCGAAAATTAAAAATGGCCATGCGGTCGCGGAAGCGTTCGGGTATTACTTTAATCAAGAAGGAGAAGTTGTTCATAAAGTGCGGACGATCGGCATTCAGTTGGAGGACATCAAGCATGTTGAACATGTCATCGCAGTGGCCGGCGGCGCTTCGAAAGCAAAAGCGATTAAAGCATATATGAAACAAGCTCCTCGTTCGATTTTAATTACGGATGAAGGAGCAGCAAAGGCGTTAATAAGGGAGTAACATCCCTCAACATAAAACTTTATTTTTTGAAGGAGGAACTATACATGGCAGTGAAAATTGGTATTAACGGTTTTGGTCGTATCGGTCGTAACGTATTCCGCGCAGCATTAAAAAATCCAAACATCGAAGTGGTAGCCGTCAACGACTTAACAGACGCAAAGACATTGGCACATCTTTTAAAATATGACTCTGTACACGGTGCGCTAGATGCAGAAGTTTCTGTGAACGGCAATAACCTTGTAGTGAACGGAAAAGAAATTATCGTTAAAGCCGAGCGCGATCCAGCGCAACTAGGATGGGGCGAGCTTGGTGTTGACATCGTCGTCGAATCAACAGGCCGCTTCACAAAACGCGAAGATGCCGCGAAACATTTAGAAGCAGGTGCGAAAAAAGTCATTATCTCTGCTCCAGCAACAAATGAAGACATTACGATCGTGATGGGAGTAAACCAAGACAAATATGACCCAGCAAACCATCATGTTATCTCGAACGCATCTTGTACAACAAACTGTTTGGCGCCATTTGCGAAAGTGTTGCATGAAAAATTCGGCATCATCCGCGGCATGATGACAACCGTTCACTCGTATACAAACGACCAGCAAATTCTTGACTTGCCGCATAAAGATTTACGCCGTGCGCGTGCTGCAGCGGAATCAATCATCCCAACAAGCACAGGTGCGGCAAAAGCGGTAGCGTTAGTTCTTCCGGAATTAAAAGGAAAATTGAACGGAATGGCGATGCGCGTGCCAACGCCAAACGTATCGGTTGTCGATCTTGTCGCTGAACTTGAAAAAGAAGTAACAGTCGAAGAAGTCAATGCAGCGTTAAAAGAAGCGGCAGAAGGCGAATTAAAAGGCATCCTTGCTTACAACGAAGAGCCGCTTGTATCTCGCGACTACAACGGAAATCCAGTGTCTTCGACGATCGACGCTCTTTCGACAATGGTCATGGAAGGAAAAATGGTGAAAGTCATTTCTTGGTACGACAACGAAACAGGTTATTCTCACCGTGTCGTTGACCTTGCAGAATACATCGCATCAAAAGGTTTATAATTTTTTGGATTGTTTGCCCAAAACGGTTTATAATAAATAGTTGGAAATACCGAAAAGGGGAGCGGGGGGTGATCCCCACTCCCTTTCGCATGCCAAAACAATGAGAAGGAGGCCGTTCCATGAACAAAAAAACCGTCCGTGACATCGATGTCAAAGGGAAACGCGTCTTTTGCCGCGTGGATTTTAACGTGCCGATGCAAGATGGTAACGTAACTGATGACACGCGCATCCGGGCAGCGCTGCCAACGATTCAATATTTAGCAGAGCAAGGCGCAAAAGTCATTTTGGCGAGTCACCTCGGCCGTCCGAAAGGAAAAGTAGTCGAAGAAATGCGTTTAACTGCGGTGGCGGAGCGTTTAAGCGAATTGCTCGGCAAAAAGGTAGTGAAAACAGATGAAGCATATGGCGATGCAGTAAAAGCGGCCATTGCCGAAATGAACGAAGGGGACGTTTTGCTGCTTGAAAATGTTCGCTTCTATCCGGGCGAAGAAAAGAACGATCCAGAGTTAGCAAAAGCATTTGCGGAATTAGCTGACGTTTATGTGAATGATGCGTTTGGTGCGGCTCACCGCGCCCATGCATCGACAGAAGGAATCGCGCACTATTTGCCAGCGGTTGCCGGATTTTTAATGGAAAAAGAAATTGAAGTGTTAGGAAAAGCTCTTTCCAACCCAGACCGGCCGTTTACCGCGATTATCGGCGGCGCAAAAGTAAAAGATAAAATCGGCGTCATTGAAAATCTTTTGGATAAAGTCGACAACTTAATTATCGGTGGCGGGTTGGCATACACGTTCGTGAAAGCGCTCGGTCATGAAATTGGCAAATCGTTGTTAGAAGAAGATAAAATTGAATTAGCGAAATCGTTTATGGAAAAAGCAAAAGAAAAAGGCGTTAATTTTTATATGCCAGTCGATGCGGTCGTAGCCGATGCTTTTTCGAACGATGCCAATACAAAAGTTGTCAACATTGATGAAATTCCAAGCGACTGGGAAGGACTTGACATCGGTCCGAAAACGCGTGAATTGTACCGCGATGTCATTTTGAAATCAAAATTAGTCATTTGGAACGGCCCGATGGGAGTATTTGAAATGGATACGTTTGCGAAAGGAACAAAAGCAGTCGCTCAAGCACTCGCTGATGCGAACGATACATATACGGTCATCGGCGGTGGTGATTCAGCAGCAGCAGTAGAAAAATTCGGATTGGCGGACAAAATGGATCACATCTCTACAGGTGGCGGTGCGTCACTTGAATTTATGGAAGGAAAACAGCTTCCGGGTGTGGTGGCGTTAAACGATAAATAAGAAAGGGGAAAAGGCAATGCGAAAGCTGATTATTGCCGGAAACTGGAAAATGCATAAAACACTTGCTGAAGCGCTGCAATTCGTTACGGAAGTCAAACACGCAATCCCTTCTGCCGAGCAAGTCGATTCGGTCGTTTGTGCTCCAGCACTTTTCTTAGAGCGATTGGTGGAAGCAACGAAAGGGACGGACTTGAAAATCGGGGCGCAAAATATGCATTTTGCCGATCAAGGAGCATTTACTGGTGAAATTAGTCCAGTCGCGCTAAAAGATCTCGGCGTCGAATATGTGATTATCGGTCATTCCGAGCGCCGCGAAATGTTTGCGGAAACCGATGAAACGGTCAATCAAAAAGTGCTCGCGGCCTTTAAACACGGACTTGTTCCGATTGTTTGCTGCGGGGAAACGTTAGCAGAACGGGAAAGCGGCCAAACAAATGGAGTAGTGGCGGCGCAAGTAGACAAAGCGTTGGACGGCCTCTCATCAGAACAGGTGAAACAAGTCGTCATCGCTTATGAACCAATTTGGGCGATTGGTACAGGAAAATCTTCTACAGCTGAAGATGCGAACGAAGTGTGCGGCCATATTCGTCAAGTGATTGCGAACAAATTTTCCCAACAAGCAGCGGATGCTGTTCGCATTCAATATGGTGGCAGCGTCAAACCTACCAATATCCAAGAGTTTTTAGCACAAGAACATATTGACGGCGCACTAGTTGGCGGCGCCAGCCTAGAACCACAATCGTTTTTACAACTCGTGGAGGCAGGAAAATGAGCAAACAACCAGTAGCACTAATTATTTTAGACGGGTTTGCGCTTCGGGAGGAAACGTTCGGAAATGCCGTTGCGCAGGCGAAAAAGCCGAACTTTGACCGCTATTGGAACGAATATCCACATGCGACGTTAACAGCATGCGGCGAAGCGGTTGGGCTTCCAGAAGGACAAATGGGAAACTCGGAAGTCGGCCACTTAAACATCGGGGCAGGACGCATTGTCTACCAAAGCTTAACGCGTGTCAACATCGCGATTCGTGAAGGCGAATTTGAGCGGAACGAAACGTTTTTAGCAGCGATGAACCATGTGAAAGAAAAAGGAACGAACTTGCATATTTTCGGCCTTCTTTCCGATGGCGGCGTACATAGCCATATTAACCATTTGTACGCCTTGTTAAAACTAGCGGCAAAAGAAGGTGTGAAAAACGTCTACATTCACGGCTTTTTGGACGGGCGCGACGTCGGTCCGCAAACGGCGAAAAAGTACATTAACGAATTAAATGAACAAATCGCGCAAATCGGCGTCGGCGAAATTGCGACATTGTCCGGCCGCTATTATTCAATGGACCGTGACAAACGGTGGGAGCGCGTCGAAAAAGCGTACCGCGCGATGGTATATGGCGAAGGGCCAACGTATCGCGACCCGATTGAATGTATTGATGATTCGTATGCCCACGGCATTTACGACGAGTTCGTCCTGCCATCGGTCATCGTTCGCGAAGACGGAACGCCGGTCGCGACGATTCAAGATAAAGATGCGATCATTTTTTACAACTTCCGTCCAGACCGGGCGATTCAAATTTCGAACACGTTTACAAACGATGATTTCCGTTCGTTCGACCGCGGACCGAAACATCCGAAAAACTTGTTTTTCGTATGCTTGACGCATTTTAGTGAAACAGTAAAAGGGTACGTGGCGTTTAAGCCAACAAACCTTGACAATACGCTTGGCGAAGTATTGTCGCAAAACGGCTTAACGCAGCTTCGCATTGCCGAAACGGAAAAATATCCGCACGTGACGTTCTTTATGAGCGGCGGCCGCGAAGAAAAATTCTCTGGCGAAGAGCGCATTTTAATCGATTCGCCAAAAGTAGCGACGTACGATTTAAAACCAGAGATGAGCGCATATGAAGTAACAGACGCGCTATTAAAAGAAATTGAAGCAGATAAGTTTGATGCGATCATTTTAAACTATGCGAACCCGGACATGGTCGGCCACTCTGGAAAGCTTGAGCCGACGATTAAAGCGGTCGAAGCAGTCGATGAATGTTTAGGAAAAGTCGTCGATGCGATTGTTGCGAAAGGCGGCGTTGCCATTATAACCGCCGACCACGGCAATGCGGATGAAGTGACGAATCCGGACGGCAGCCCGAATACGGCACATACGACAAACCCAGTGCCAGTTATTGTAACGAAAAAAGGCATTGCGCTTCGCGAAGGCGGCATTTTAGGCGACTTAGCGCCAACGATGCTTGATTTATTAGGGCTGAACCAACCAAAAGAAATGACAGGAAAAACGTTAATTATAAAATAAAGGAGAGATGGACCATGCCAACAATCGTTGATGTATATGCTCGTGAAGTATTAGATTCACGCGGGAATCCGACGGTAGAGGTAGAAGTTTACACAGAATCCGGCGCATTTGGCCGCGCGTTAGTGCCAAGCGGTGCATCGACTGGGGAATATGAAGCGGTCGAATTGCGCGATGGCGACAAAAATCGTTATCTTGGTAAAGGTGTATTAAAAGCGGTTGAAAACGTGAACGAAATCATTGCTCCGGCGATTATCGGTTTTGATGTAACAGATCAAGTCGGCATCGACAAAACGTTAATTGAACTTGATGGCACAGAAAACAAAGGAAAACTAGGGGCAAACGCGATTTTAGGCGTTTCGATGGCGGTGGCTCGCGCAGCAGCTGACTACTTAGAAGTTCCTTTATATCAATATCTTGGCGGATTTAACGCAAAAACGCTTCCTGTTCCAATGATGAACATTTTAAACGGCGGGGCGCATGCAGATAACAACGTCGACATTCAAGAATTTATGATTATGCCAGTTGGCGCACCGACTTTCCGTGAAGCGCTTCGCATGGGAGCAGAAATTTTCCATAGCTTAAAATCAGTATTAAAAGCGAAAGGTTACAATACAGCAGTGGGTGACGAAGGTGGCTTTGCGCCAAACTTAAAATCAAACGAAGAAGCGCTTGAAACGATCATTGAAGCGATTGAAAAAGCAGGCTACAAACCAGGTACAGAAGTGATGCTTGCGATGGACGTGGCGTCTTCTGAGCTTTACAACAAAGAAACAGGCAAATACCATCTTGAAGGAGAGGGCGTTGTCAAAACGTCGGAAGAAATGGTTGCTTGGTATGAAGAGCTTGTCAATAAATATCCGATCATTTCGATCGAAGACGGCTTAGACGAAAATGACTGGGCTGGTCATAAGTTATTAACAGAGCGCCTAGGCAAAAAAGTGCAGCTTGTTGGTGACGACTTGTTCGTAACGAACACGAAAAAATTAGCACAAGGCATTGAACAAGGTGTCGGTAACTCGATCTTAATTAAAGTAAACCAAATCGGTACGTTAACAGAAACATTCGAAGCGATTGAAATGGCGAAACGAGCAGGCTACACAGCTGTTATTTCTCACCGTTCTGGTGAAACAGAAGATAGCACAATCGCAGACATCGCGGTCGCAACAAACGCTGGCCAAATTAAAACAGGTGCGCCATCACGCACAGACCGCGTCGCGAAATACAACCAATTGCTTCGCATTGAAGACCAATTAGGCGAAACAGCGGTTTACCAAGGCATTAAATCATTCTATAACTTGAAAAAATAATGGTGGAAGAATTTTAAACAAGGAACCTGACCGAATCATTCGGTTGGGTTCTTTTCTTTGTACTTTGTTTCCAACGGAGAATTTTATAGATACCGTTTATACTTATACAGCACAAGGATAACAAGTGAATCGATTTTATCTGATACCATGAGCTATTTATTCGACATATGGATCATTTTTACTTATGGAAGAATTAGTTTTAAAATAATACATTTGCATGGAAAGCTAAATTGAATTCTTTGAGTCATATGCAAGTTGACGTATATTATATAATATAGTAACCTGTGGTGCTGGTTGAATGTCATAATCTTGTTACTTTCAAGCGTTTTCCGTATTTGCTGTGTAATCACGACCTGTGGAAAATACATGATCAATTAGCGTCCATCGCCATCTAGCACCATGAGTATTAGTTAAGTAAAAAGTTGGTCATAATTTTGAAGTCTGCAAAACGAGTTTGAAGAGCTTTTGTGCGGTTGTATCATTAGCCGATTTATGATACATTAGAATTATTGCAGTGTGCGTTTTTGAGAAGGAGGAGTAGACATGCATACTCTGCTTGTTACGTTATTGGTGATTGTATCGATTGCAATGATTGTTGTTGTGCTGCTGCAATCGGGAAGAAGTGCTGGACTGTCCGGAGCGATTACGGGCGGGGCCGAGCAGCTATTCGGGAAGCAAAAAGCGCGCGGGTTAGATGCCGTGCTGCATCGAATTACCGTTGTTTTAGCCGTTTTATTTTTTGCTTTAGCGATTGCCGTAACGTATTTTCAACTGTAAAATATGGAAAAAGGGGCGGTCCATTAATGAAGGGCTGCCTTTTCTGTTTGAAAAAAAGAAAGGAGAGATGCATCATGAGAATCGTTTCACCAAAACCGTTTACGTTTGAAGCGGGCGAACGTGCTGTATTGTTGCTGCACGGATTTACTGGCAACTCCGCCGATGTGCGGATGCTTGGTCGCTTTTTACAAGCGAAAGGTTATACGTGCCATGCCCCGATTTATAAAGGTCATGGCGTGCCACCAGAAGAGCTCGTTCATACCGGTCCAGAAGATTGGTGGCAAGATGTGATGAACGCTTACGAATTTTTAAAACAAAACCATGACAAAATCGCCGTTGTCGGGTTATCGCTTGGCGGTGTGTTTTCATTGAAACTTGGCTATACTGTTCCTGTTGTGGGCATCGTGCCGATGTGTGCGCCGATGTATATTAAAAGCGAACAGACGATGTATGAAGGAGTTTTAGCGTACGCTCGCGAATATAAAAAGCGAGAAGGAAAAGATGAGGAACAAATCGAGCGGGAAATGGCGGAATTTGCGAAAACACCGATGCAAACGCTCAAAGCGCTGCAACAGCTTATCGCCGATGTGCGCGATCGTCTCGATTTTATTTATGCGCCTGTATTTGTTGTGCAAGCGCGTCATGATGACATGATTAACCCAGATAGTGCAAATATTATTTATAACGGCGTTGAGTCTCCAGTGAAACAAATGAAATGGTATGAGGAGTCAGGGCACGTCATTACGCTTGATAAAGAAAAAGAACAGCTTTACGAAGACATTTATGCGTTTTTAGAGTCATTAGATTGGTAATCCTCGAAAGGAGGAAAATAGGATGGAACAGTTAAAAGAACGACTGCTTACGTTTATGCGCGATGAAGCGTATAAGCCGCTCACCGTTCAAGAATTGGAAGAAGCGTTTCAAATTACAGACGCAACGGAATTTAAAGAATTTGTCAAAGCGCTTGTCGCTTTAGAAGAGGATGGACTTGTCGTTCGCACAAGAAGCAACCGCTACGGCGTGCCGGAAAAAATGAATTTAATTCGCGGCAAAGTGACCGGTCATGCGAAAGGGTTTGCCTTTGTCGTCCCAGAAGATGCGACGCTCGATGATATTTTCATTCCCCCTTCGGAATTAAAAAATGCGATGCATGGCGATACGGTGCTCGTGCGTGTCAATGCGCACCCGACAGGCGCCCGCAAAGAAGGAGCGGTTGTCCGCATTATTGAGCGCGGTGTCACGGAAATCGTCGGAACATATACGGAAAGCAAAAACTTCGGCTTTGTCATTCCAGACGATAAAAAAATCGTCAACGACATTTTCATTCCGAAGCATGCGGCTAACGGGGCGGTCGAAGGGCATAAAGTCGTCGTCCGCTTAACGACGTATCCAGAAGGCCGCATTAGCGCAGAAGGGGAAGTTATTAAAATTTTAGGACATAAAAACGACCCTGGCGTCGATATTTTATCGATTATCCATAAACATGGCTTGCCGCTGCAATTTCCGGAAGACGTCATCGCCCACGCCAACAGCGTTCCCGATACGATTTCCGACGAAGATTTAGAAGGGCGGCGCGATTTGCGCAATGAAATGATCGTCACCATTGACGGGGAAGATGCGAAAGACTTAGACGACGCGGTGACGGTGACGAAGCTCGAGAATGGGCATTATAAGCTTGGCGTTCATATTGCCGATGTGAGCCATTATGTGACGGAAGGCTCGCCGATTGACCGCGAAGCGTACGAACGAGGGACGAGCGTCTATTTAGTGGATCGCGTTATTCCGATGATTCCGCATCGTTTATCAAATGGCATTTGCTCGCTCAACCCGAAAGTGGATCGCCTAACGTTATCGTGCGAAATGGAAATTGACGACCGTGGCGAAGTCGTCCACCATGAAATTTTTCAAAGTGTTATTCGCACGACGGAGCGGATGACGTATTCCGACGTCAACCGCATTCTCGTCGACAAAGACGAAGCGTTACGGGAAAAATATGCGCCACTTGTGCCGATGTTTGAGTTAATGGCAGAGTTGGCTGCTATTTTACGTAACAAGCGCATGAAGCGCGGCGCGATTGATTTCGATTTTAAAGAGGCGAAAGTGCTCGTTGATGAAAACGGCAAACCGTATGACGTCGTCTTGCGGGAACGTTCCGTGGCCGAACGTTTAATCGAAGAATTTATGCTTGCGGCAAACGAAACGATTGCGGAACATTTTCATTGGATGAATGTGCCGTTTATATATCGGGTTCACGAAGATCCGAAGCCGGAAAAACTACAGCGTTTTTTAGAGTTTATTACAAACTTCGGCTATATCGTCAAAGGAACGGGCAACCAAATTCATCCGCGCGCGTTGCAAGAAGTGCTAGAAGCGGTGCGCGGCGAGCCGGAAGAAATGGTCGTTTCGACCGTCATGCTTCGGTCGATGAAGCAAGCGCGTTATGACGCAGAAAGCCTTGGCCATTACGGATTATCAACCGAATTTTATACGCACTTTACGTCACCGATTCGCCGTTATCCAGATTTAATTGTTCATCGATTAATTCGCACATATTTAATTAACGGACAGCTCGATGGGCAAACACAGCAAAAATGGGCGGAAAAATTGCCGGAGATTGCCGAGCATTCGTCAAACATGGAGCGCCGTGCGGTGGAAGCCGAGCGTGAAACGGATGATTTGAAGAAAACGGAGTTTATGGAAGATAAAATTGGCATGGAGTTTGACGGCATTATTAGTTCGGTGACGAATTTCGGCCTATTTGTTGAACTGCCGAATACGATTGAAGGATTGGTGCATGTCAGCTATTTAACGGACGATTACTATCATTACGATGAACAGCATTATGCGATGATTGGCGAGCGGACAGGGAAAGTATATCGCATCGGTGACGAAATTACGGTTCGCGTCATTAACGTCAATAAAGAGGAGCGCATCGTTGACTTTGAAATTGTCGGCATGAAAGGTCGTCGCAACCAAAAAGCAAAAGTCGCGCCTGTCGTCATTGAAGGAAAGCGGAAAAAGAAAAAAAGCGAAGACGGGATGAAAAAACCGAAAAAAAATAAAAAATTTTACGAAGACATTCCGCAACTGAAAGCGAAAAAGAAGAAAAAGAAAAAGCGGTAGGGAAAGCTTCGTCAGCTGAGGCTTTTCCTTTCTTCTCTTTTTTGCTAAAATAATAACGGTTTGAAGGGGAGGAAAAGCGCGATGCCAAAAGGTGAAGGAAAACTGATTGCTCAAAACAAAAAAGCGCATCACGATTATTTTATTGAAGAAACGTACGAAGCAGGGCTTGTTCTCCAAGGTACAGAAATTAAATCAATCCGCGCTGGCAAAGTGAACTTAAAAGATTCATTTGCGAAAGTGGAAAAGGGAGAAGTGTTTTTGCATAATATGCATATTAGTCCGTACGAACAAGGAAACCGCTACAATCACGACCCGCTCCGGACGAGAAAACTGCTGCTTCACCGCCGCGAAATTAATAAACTGATCGGTTATACGAAAGAGCAAGGCTATACGCTCGTTCCGTTAAAGCTGTACATTAAAGACGGCTTTGCAAAATTGTTATTGGGCGTCGGCAAAGGGAAGAAAAAATACGATAAGCGCGAAGATATGAAAAAGAAAGAAGCGCAGCGCGAAGTCGAGCGCGCTTTCCGCGAACGGCAAAAGCTGTAGTGACAATATGTTACAATTGCAAACGAGCGGAATTGTGCTATAATAAATGATGTCAGCCAGTTATGAAAGCTTAAGCTATTTCGTACGTTTCTCTACGGGGACGTTACGGATTCGACAGGGGTAGATCGAGCTTAAGCTGCGAGCCGAGGGGATCGTCCTCGTCAAAACGTCACCTAAAGATAACTGGCAAAGAAAACTACGCTTTAGCTGCTTAATTAACGCGGCTAGCTCCTACCGCCATCGCCCATGTGGCGGCGTAGGGGTTCATAACAAGTGGGCTACGCCCAAGTCCGCCGTCTGAGGATGCGGGAAGAGACCAATCAGACTAGCTGCTCGGAGGCCTGTCGGTAGGCGGAAGAAGCGGCGAAAGTGAAATATACCGACTACGCTCGTAGATGCTTAAGTGGCGATATCTCTGGACGTGGGTTCGACTCCCACCGTCTCCACCATACATAAAGAATACAACGTTATTGAATAAATATTCATTACTAAGAAGCATAACTTTGCATACAATGTAAAGTTATGCTTTTTTATTTTATCTTAATACGTACATATGTTTTACTACACTAGGTTTTTTATTTTATTGTATGAACCCAAAATTAGAAGATGTTCGTATATATAAAATACAACTGGGAGGTTTAACTTATGGCTGACGAAAAAGCAGACACCCTATTTTTTTCGGCTGACGAAGGCAAGTGTGTGACTTGCCTTCGTTACGCCTTCGCCTGACAGCGGACCGAATAATCAACCGCTTCACAGACAAATGCATTTGTCTAGAAGCGGTGTTGGTCGGTCACCCGACAGTCGAAAAATACCAATTACTCCATAAAAGACGAAAATGTTAAAGTTCCAAATAATTTGTAATAAAAAATTAACACTATAACGTTTTACTGTATAGTTTTTTGTTATATAATTTCATTAGATACCGAATAATTAGATAGGGAGTGAGTTCATTGGGAAGTTGCTTAAAATTGGTGAACTTGCAGGATTAACAGGCGTTTCCAAACGAACGGTTGATTATTATACGCAGTTAGGGTTGCTCGAACCTGTTCGCTCTGAAACAAATTATCGCTATTATCCTGAAGAAAGTATTAAACATTTACAGTTAATCCTTGCATTAAAGAAACAGCATTTAACTCTCGAGGAAATAAAGGAACGTCTGCAGCTGATGAAAAATCAGCCTGCTCCGATGAATGAAATTATCGATAAAATCGAGCACCTTCAAGAACAAATGCAGCATATTCAAGAAGAAGTACTGGAATTAAATCCATTGCTTAAACAATTAAATAAACAACAGATCAGATTGATGATAAAGCCGTTGACCCAGCAAAGTTACGCATTGTTACATTCATTAGCTATATTACTTGGGGAAAATCCTTTTATTTAATACTAATAATGATAAGGGGGAGAATGTAAATGTTGTTTCATCCGATGGATATTCTCATCTTTTTGGCATTCGGACTGTCGCTTTGGGCACAATTTAAAGTAAAAGGTACATTTAATAAATGGGCGGAAGTCGATGCTAATTCGTCTCTCACTGGAGCTGAGGTAGCAAGAAAAATTTTAGATTCCAATGGCTTATATCACGTTCCCGTTGAATTAGTCCCTGGTACGTTGACTGACCATTACGATCCATTGTCCCGTACCGTTCGATTGTCTGAACCTGTTTATTATGGACGTTCTATCGCTGCAGTATCGGTAGCGGCCCACGAGGTTGGTCATGCAATCCAGCACCAGCAATCATATGGTGCACTCGTTTTACGGCATCGTATGTTTCCGGTAGTGAATTTTTCTTCTGGTATTGCGCCATTTCTATTGTTAGGCGGATTTTTTCTGCAGCAAACTTCGCTCATTGGGCTTGGCATTATTCTCTTTTCAGCAGCCGTAGCGTTCCAATTAGTGACGTTGCCGGTAGAATTTAATGCAAGCTCTCGTGCGAAAAAGCTTCTTTTAGCTGAAGGATTTATCCACAATGATGAAGTACGCGGAGTAAATGGAGTCTTAAATGCAGCGGCATTAACATACGTAGCAGCGGCATTAATCTCTGTTTTAGAGCTAATCAAATTTGTTATGATTTTCTTTCAAGGAAATAGTGAAGAAGAATAATATAAAAAATGATACAATGAGCAGGAGGTGGATTCTCTAGCTGTCTGCATACAGTTAGAGAACTTAATTGGAGATAGTTAATTTACTGATGGTTGGCATTTTAATTGCCTTGACGGCGTTTTTTGTTGCATCAGAATTTGCCATTGTCAAAGTGCGCAGTACCCGGATTGATCAACTTGTGGCAGAAGGAAATCGAAACGCGATGACTGCCAAACGGGTCATCAGCAATTTAGATGAATATTTATCGGCTTGCCAGCTCGGAATTACCATTACGGCATTAGGGCTGGGTTGGCTCGGGGAACCAACGGTGGAACATTTGCTTCACCCTGTATTTGAGCAAATGAATTTGAATGAGTCTGTAGCACCTCTTCTTTCTTTTGCAATTGCGTTTGCGGCGATTACATTTTTGCATGTCGTCGTTGGAGAACTGGCTCCGAAAACATTAGCGATTCAAAAAGCAGAAACCGTTACGCTGCTATGTTCAAGACCTTTAATCTTTTTCTATAAACTGATGTATCCATTTATTTGGACATTAAATGGTTCAGCGCGTGTGATTACTGGATTATTTGGGCTAAAACCGGCATCCGAACATGAAATCGCCCATTCAGAAGAAGAATTGCGTTTGATTTTATCAGAAAGTTATAAGAGCGGAGAAATTAATCCGTCGGAATATAAATACGTAAACAATATTTTTGAGTTTGACAATCGGATCGCCAAAGAAATTATGGTACCGCGCACAGAAATTGTCGCATTAGATAAAAACGATTCAATCGCGGACATTTTGGAAATTATGAAGAAAGAAAAATATACACGCTATCCTGTTATGGACGGCGATAAAGACCATATCGTTGGGATGGTGAACATAAAGGAAATATTAACGGATTGCATTCAAAATCCACAAGCGGTTAAAAAAAAGTTAGATGGTTATATTCGTCCAATCATACAATTAATCGAATCCATCCCTATTCATGACTTGCTTGTCAAAATGCAGAGAGAACGAGTCCATATGGCGATTTTAGTCGATGAATACGGCGGGACGGCCGGTCTTGTGACGGTTGAAGATATATTGGAGGAAATTGTCGGTGAAATTCAAGATGAGTTTGATATTGATGAAGTTCCAATGATTCGCAAAGTGAACGAACATACTACCATTGTTGATGGAAAAGTCTTAATTGAAGAGATAAACGATTTACTTGGAACGGATATCGATGATACGGATGTTGACACGATTGGTGGTTGGATTTTAACGGAGAAATTTGATATTCAACAGGGCGAGATTCTCTCTCACGGTGATTATGAATTTAAGGTATTAAAAATGGAAGGTCGTCATATCCAATTAGTTGAAATTACAAAACGTGTGCAATCTCCTTTACTTGCCTTACAAGAAGCGATAACAGAATAAGCAGTGAAAGAGAAGTTGTCTCAAACGTCCATGCCTTACTTAGCAAAGGATAATGTTTAAAAACATGATTCATACCCTAGTGACTAACAAAAAATAAAAATAATAATTGACAGATTCATATAGGTTATTTTATGATTAAATTGGACAGTTGGATAGTTCTCCTAAAGGGGAGTAGCTTTTACAACAAAGTCGTCATTTCGGAGTTTTGCCGCTCCCGGCTTTGTTGGCAACGCAACGTTGTTAGCGAGACCTTTACCATATTTGGCAAGGGTCTTTATTGTATGTTAAACCTTTACCAAATATGGTAAAGGTTTTTTGTTTGATAATCTTAATGGGAGGAAAGCATATGGAAAGTAGACAGCATTCACTCGATGTTATATCAAAGCCCATGTTAAATCAAATGGGCCAAATGGCGGGGAAACGCTCATGCCAATTTGGAAATATAATTGGCGCCCATAAAAGAGAAGCATTGATATAATAACCATTTTGTCATCAAAACTTATTCGCTGATAAAAAGGATCAAATTCAAAAGGATGTTGGATCTCCTAAACAAAAATATGTTCTTCTTTAGAAAGTGCAATATCAAACTACATTAGAATACTAAAGGAGGGTTCAGATTATATGGAACTTTCGGTTTTATTAGAATACAGCTGGGTATTACTACTTCTAATTGTGCTTGAAGGGCTTTTGTCAGCTGATAATGCGCTTGTTTTAGCTATTATGGTCAAGCATCTTCCGGAAGAACAAAGAAAGAAAGCGTTGTTTTATGGGCTTGCAGGTGCATTCGTTTTCCGTTTTGCTTCATTATTTGTGATTTCATTTCTTGTCAATGTATGGCAGATTCAGGCGATAGGTGCTCTTTATCTTTTATTCATCGCAATCAATCATATTTTTAGAAAAGTAGCTGTAAATAAAGGAAAAGAAAAAAATAAAGAAATACAGGAAAAGAAACAATCCGGATTTTGGGGAACTGTTTTCAAAGTAGAATTGGCCGATATCGCATTTGCGGTCGATTCCATTCTTGCAGCAGTAGCATTAGCAGTTACGCTTCCGAATACAAATCTTCCGCAAATCGGCGGACTGGATGGAGGTAAGTTTCTCGTTATCTTTGCTGGAGGAGTAATAGGATTACTTATTATGCGCTTTGCTGCTAATTTCTTTGTAAAATTGCTTCATTCGAAACCTGGTTTGGAAATCGCTGCGTTTCTCATTGTTGGCTGGGTTGGGGTAAAGCTATCTGTTTATACGTTATCACATCCTCAGCTGGCAATATTACCTGAAGGGTTTGCAAAATCACCTGAATGGAAAATAACATTCTATGCCGTACTCGTTCTGATCGCATTAGGTGGCTGGTTTTTATCAAAGGAGAAAAAAGAACTGCCTTCTGCAGAAAAATCCAATGAAAATGTTTAGTTCCAAAGATTTTGTCCTTTAGAAACATCGCTTGAGCCGCCCTTGATTGGGGCGGCTCAGGCTCGAGTTGGCAAACTAAGAGAGAATGTATTATAATTTCTCAGTAGAACTTAGTTGTTTGAAAAGGAGTGATTTGAAAAGGAGTAAAGTAATGGAAAATTGGATAATAGAGATAATTGAAAAATTCGGATATATAGGGATTCTTTTATTAATTGCACTGGAAAATATATTCCCGCCAATTCCATCGGAGGTAATACTAACGTTAGGCGGTTTTATGACTACCACCACAAATTTAACGGTAATAGGAGTCATCACGTTTTCCACTATTGGTTCAGTGGTTGGAGCCATTATTCTTTATGGCATTGGCTTACTTATCGATGTGAATAGAATGGGGAAAATTGTCGATAAATGGGGCCATATTCTTAAAATAACTAGGAAAGATATCGATAATGCTAATGCTTGGTTTTCAAAGTATGGTGTATGGACTGTATTTTTCTGTCGTTTTATCCCGTTAATAAGAAGTTTAATCTCTATACCAGCTGGTATGTCACGTATGAACTTTGGCCTATTTTTATTGTTGACAACTCTTGGTACCTTAATTTGGAATGCTACTCTTGTGAAAATAGGTGCTGTAGTTGGGGAATCATGGGAAAGTATTGTGTATTACATGGATATTTATTCCAATGTCGTTTATATATCGTTAGCATTGCTCCTTATTTTATTTATAGTGATGTTTATGAAAAGAAAGAGGGATTGAAATTTAAGAAGAATTAGGCAGTGTCAAGGAGAATAGTTAGCTGACTTTTTTGGATTTTGTCTGTGTCGCTCCTTCTCCGCCTTACACAAGAATGCAATCACCGTGTTGCAAGAAGAGGGTGTCCCAAAAGTGATGGGGCACCCTTCGTGCTAATCGCATATGCGCATTGAACAATACGAGGAAAAGAGTATTCTTGCTTACGGTCAAACAACCTTTTGAGCCCGTCTCTTTTCTTTTTAAGGATGCATAACATATGCTTTACTATTTGCTTGGGAGTCCCAAAAACGTTGAGTTCGTTTTTTTAGTTTTTTATTGCATGAATCCAAAATTAAAATATATTCGTATACTCATGGTGCTAGATGACGATAGACGCTAATTGATCATGTATTTTCCACAGGTCGTGATTATACAGCAAATACGGAAAATGTATTTGCTAATTGAATTTTGAGCCACTCCGATTACATCCTTGTGAGCCACTTAAAAATTGACAAATGGTAAATCTGGGGCGTCTTGACATGGAGCCTCTAGAGGCATGATTTCACTCGAAAGGCGACACATCAAGGTGTTTCGATAGGCAACAAGCCTATCATGCCTCTCACTCCATATCAAGACGGTGTTTTCGCTGGAAATGGAGTGGCTCACGTTTTTACGAGCGAAGTGGCTCAATTTTATGTTAGCAAAAACAGAAAACGCTTGAAAGTAACAAGATTATGACATTCAACCAGCACCACAGGTTATTATACAATTAATTAGGAGGTCGATTCTCTGGCTGTTTCCATACAGTTAGAGAACTTAATTGGAGATAGTTAATTTACGGATGGTTGGCATTTTAATTGCCTTGACAGCATTCTTTGTTGCATCGGAAATCGCCCTTGTTAAAGTGTGCAGTACACGTATTGATCAGCTGATAGCCGAAGGAAATCGAGACGCAGTGGCGGCAAAACAGCTTCCGTTCATTTTCTTACTGAACTGCGAATATATATAAACAGACGTGTTGATTAACCATTAAAAACCAATTGACATCACTCTATTTCTAGTTTTTTTGCCGGAGTCGGATAAGCTCAGCTTGCCGACTGGGCATGCTGTACGCATGCCCTCCTCGAACAATGAACGCTTTGCGAGCAAATGACATTTGCCGGCCGGCGTTTCTTGTTCGAGGGAAGAGGTAGAAAAGCTTGTGTTCAGCTATATGATTCTGTGTTTTTAGTAAAATAATGGATAATCAACACTCATGATATATAAATATATTTTCTACTTCACGAACAGAGGTGAAGATTTGTGGGCGAGTTTTACAACAATGAACAGTCATTAGGTGAAACATTGTTCCGCATTTATCAATCGATCGTTAAGTGGATCGAGCAAAAAATAAAACAATTTCCAATGCCGCACCATGAAGAAAGCCGTGACAATTTAATCGCATATTTGTATGCAAAAGAAATGATATCAAAGTCTCTCGCCCAAGCACTTGAAGATGAAGGGCTTTCATCACTTTCTGGATACGAATCGCATGTTCTTTCAAGACTCGAGCTTTTATTAAAACAGCTGCGTATTTTATCTCTTCTTGAAACAACTGTTCAAAAAATCACCCGCCAACAAGCGGAGCAACTGATTAGTGAACGAGCGAAAATGGCATTAGGAGAAGCGCGGAACGGAAGACGCACGCGCATTATGGTGACGTTAGACGAGCAAATCATACATCAGCCGGAAAAGATTGAACAACTGTTATTGCGCGGTATGGACATTGCCCGAATTAATTGTGCCTACCATACTCCTGACGTTTGGAAGCAAATGATCGAGAGCGTTCGCCAAGCAGAAGCGCGTCTACAAAACAAACAGTATTGGGAAAAAAAGTGCCGCATTTACATGGATTTGCCGGGGCCAAAAATTCGCATCAAGCACATCGTCCACGAAGAACGTCCGTTAAAACTGGCCGTACGAAAAGACGAGCACGGCCGTGTCATTGAGCCGCTTGTCGGTTTGCTTTCCATTGGCAAGCCGTCGCATATTGACGAACGAGGGTTATCGTTTGCTATTGAAGCAACAGCAAAAGAGGAAGTTATGTTGACAGCCGGAGACGAACTATCATTTAAAGATATGCGTGGGCGGCGAAGAACGTTACAAGTTGTTGAAATCATCAGCCCGACATGTGCGAAAGTGGTGTTGCCAAAGACAGCGTATATTCAAGAGCGAACCGTTTTGAAGCACTCACGCTATCAACTATTTGTGCAAACGATCGTACCTATTCCGATTAAAATTCTTGTTCAAAAAGGAACTCATCTCAAAATTTATTTTCATGAATCAAGTTTGCAAATCGCAAACACAGATTTTTCTATAAAAATGACAACAACCCTCCCGAAAGCATTTCATAACGTTTGCGCAGGTCACCGTCTTTACATCGATGACGGGAAAATATTTGCGGTGATTCAAAAAGCAACGAACGAATATGTCGAAGCGAAAGTGGTGTCGACCGGAAGAAAGCCGCGGATGCTGAAGGAAGGAGCAGGAATTAATCTCCCGGATTCATTCATTCACTTGAACGTTTCTTCCATGACCGATCAGGATCTGGAGTATATCCCGTTTATTAACCGGCATGCGGATATGATCGGACTGTCATTCGTTCACACCCCGCAAGATGTGGCGAAACTTCATGCCATTTTAACCGAGCAAGGCGCGCGGCATATGACAGTGGTTGCTAAAATCGAAACGCGGGCGGCTCTTCATAACCTCGCCCGCATTTTATTGGAAGGGTTGAAGCTGCCGTCGTTTGCCGTCATGATTGCGCGGGGCGATTTGGCGATTGAAGTTGGTTTTGAGCATATGTCAATTGTGCAGCAAGAAATTTTAACGCTTTGTCGTGCTGCTCATATCCCAGTTATTTGGGCGACACAAGTGTTAGAAAGTTTAGCGAAAAAAGGGTTGCCTGCGCGAGCAGAAATTTCCGACGTATCGCTAGGACAAACCGCCCATTGCATCATGCTCAACAAAGGCGCTTATATTACCGAGGCGGTAGAGATGCTTTCGAAAATACTCGAAAAAGAAGAAGCGTATGAAAAGAGGCAACAAGCCATCGCCCGCTACATGTCCCAACAAGGGATGATGTAGTTTTCTTTCCCACATCCATCCGTTATAATAAATGACAAACGGTTCGTTGATAAGGAGACAGTGATGATGGCAAACGACCTTGTTTATCAAGTAAAAACGATGCGCGAACTGCGCGTCGATGATATTGTCTTGCATCCGATTTACCGTCCGGATGGGCTGCTTTTTGTAAAAAAATACAAAAAACTAACAGAATCGGTCATCAAACACATAAAAAAACATTTTCCGCTTGACTATCCGCTGTTAGTCGTCGAGTCAGAAGAGCAGCTGCAACAATTTCTGCAGTTCAAACAGGAAAATGAGGAAGAGATTTATGAGCAATTTCAAAAACTTTTAACCGTTCATCAAAAATATATGCATATTCCATTATCAATGGAAATGTATGATGAACAGCTTGTCAAACGAAAAAAGGAAACAAAAGACAAACAAGAAGAGTTTTTTAAGCGGATCCATCCGAATGTGTTTATGCCGATGTGGCGCATTTTCGAGCAGACGTTTGATTCACTAAGAATGTTGCAGCGGATGAAGCGGCTAAACGAGCAACTAAATGATATCATTTCGAAAGATGAAGCAATTTTTGCGTTGTTTAACCGAATGTATCATTATCACGACGTGCTCGTTGTTCACAGCTTAAATACGATGTGTCTTTCTTTAATGATTGGCGTGGCGCTTGAGTTAAGCGATGAAGAGATCATCGACTTAGCGTTAGCGGCGCTTTTTGCCGATATCGGGTTTACAGAAGTTCCGAAAGAAGAGTTTGTTCATTATTTGAATAGCGGCAAGCGGAATCAAGAGCTGATTAAAGAACATTTGCGCCTATCAGTAGAAGTGATTTCTACGTCCCCTCACTGCCGGCGCAAAAGCATCGTTTACGGCATTCTCGATCATCATGAAGAATATGGAGGAACGGGATTCCCAAACAAAAAACAAAAAGAACAAATTCATTTATTTGGCCGCATTATTGCGATCGCTCAGCTTTACGATGAACTTGTCGGCGGCTATGTGAAAGAAGAAAGCCGGTTGTCGTTTGAAGCGCTTGAAGAAGTGTGGAAACAAGGCGGTGCGAAAATGGATCCGAACATTATTCGCATCTTTGTTGATAAATCGCGAATTTATAAAGTAGGAGAATGGGTTCGTTTACCGAATAATGAGCTGGCGCAGGTGATCGGGTTTAAAGATTATATGCGTTATCCGCTTCATCCGATTGTAAAAAAACGAAATGGAGAGATTTACGATTTTTCCATACGGTTATGACATGTCAATCCGCTGAACGACTTCAGCGGGTTTTTATTTATGTCAACCATTATTAAAAAATAGTTGACAATTATATATGCCTCCCTCACAATAGAAATCAAACAACAAGGGAAAGGGGATTTTGCCGTGGGAAAAGCGGTATTTATTACTGGAACGGGAACGGACATCGGGAAAACGGTCGTGACATCTTTTTTGGCGTTTGCTTTTGAGCAAATGGGATGGAAAACAGCGATCTATAAACCGATCCAAACCGGATTGGCAGAAGATGGACGCTCATTTGCGGAGCAATATTGGTATGAAACGAGGATGGAACAGAAAGCAGCGGGTTTGTATTGCATGGAACCAGCTGTTTCTCCGCATTTTGCTGCACGATTAACGAACACAACAATCGAACCGAAAATGATTCAACAGAAGCTTTCCGAACTGAAACATCAATATGATTTCGTTTTCGTTGAAGGAGCAGGAGGGCTCGCGGTTCCTCTCATCGAAACGGAGGCAGGATTTTATATGACGAAAGATTTGATTCGTGATGGCGAACTCCCTATCATTATCGTTTCACTGGCAGGATTAGGAGCTATTCATCATGCCGTCACTACCGTTTCGTATGCTAAACAACATTCACTAGACGTAATAGGACTTGTCATCAATCAATTTGACAACCAAAACGCCATTCATGTTGATAACGTGCGGACGATTCAGCGCCTGCTTGATTTGCCGGTTCTTGCCAAAATTCCAGTACTGCCGAATGCATCGAAACAAGCTCTCAAAGAACTTGCACAAACGTGGATCGAGCGCGGAGAGCAAACATTATTGTTAGGGGGATTGTCCGTTGAAGTATAGCTACGAACAACTAGAACAATGGGATAAACAATATGTATGGCATCCGTTTACGCAAATGAAAACGTACGTGCAGGAAAAGCCGCTCATTATTGAACGGGGACAAGGCAGCTATTTGTTTGACGTGGAAGGAAACCGATATTTAGACGGCTATGCTTCGCTCTGGGTGAACGTTCACGGCCATAACGACCCCGAGCTCAATGCCGCCTTGCACCAACAAGTCGAAACGATCGCCCATTCGACATTGCTCGGCTCGGCAAATGTCCCGTCCATTTTGCTGGCGAAAAAATTGGTTGAGCTTTGGCCGGGGCTTTCGAAAGTATTTTATTCTGATACAGGAGCCGCGGCCGTTGAGATTGCATTAAAAATCGCGTATCAATATTGGCAAAATATCGATCCGGTTAAGTATGCGAAGAAAACGAAATTTGTGTCGCTGAAAGAAGCGTATCACGGCGATACGGTCGGCGCTGTTAGCGTCGGCGGAATGGACTTATTTCACCGCATTTTTGAACCGCTATTATTTGAACGAATCGAAGTACTGGCACCGTACGTATATCGCATGGATGAATACGGCAGCGAAGAAGAGGTCGTTCGCTATTGCTTAGAACAGCTTGAAAACGTATTGGCAGAGCAACATGAACACATTGCCGGCATGATCGTCGAACCGCTTGTGCAAGGAGCGGCTGGAATCATTACGCATCCGACCGGCTTTTTAAAAGGAGTCGAAACGCTTTGCCGAAAATACGGGGTATTGCTCATTTGCGATGAAGTGGCGGTCGGGTTTGGCCGGACTGGAACGATGTTTGCGTGCGAGCAGGAAGAAGTGCGCCCTGATATCGTCTGCTTAGGAAAAGGCATCACCGGCGGGTATATGCCGCTGGCAGCAACGCTCACAACCGAAGCCATTTATGAAGCGTTTTTAGGAGACATCACCGAAAATAAAACGTTTTATCATGGCCATACGTATACGGGAAATCAGCTGTCTTGTTCGGTGGCGTTAAAAAATATTGAACTAATGGAAAAACGGAATCTCGTATCGGATGTGCAGCGAAAAGCCATTATATTGTCGCAAAAATTGCAAAAGCTTTACGAATTGCCGATCGTTGGCGACGTGCGCCAAAAAGGCTTGATGGTCGGCATTGAAATCGTGAAAGACCGAAAAACGAAAGAAACGTTTGATCGTTCAGAGCAATTTGAACATCGCACGATTTTAGAGGCAAGAAAACGCGGGTTGATCATTCGGCCGCTCGGACCGGTATTGACGTTTATTCCGGTGCTTGCGATGACGGACGAACAATTGGAAACAGCCGTCGATATTCTTTTTGATTCCATTGCGTTTATGACGAAGGAAATTTCGCGCTAGTTTCAGGCGCTGTCTAGTTCATCTAGGCAGCGTTTTTTTATTTGTTGTGACTGGACATTCGCCCACTCTCTCCACGTTTATCCTACATATGTATAGAATGTAGCGATCGAAATCATTAAGGGAGGATGAATGCGATGAATGATGTGAATTTACAAGATACAAGAATATGGGGCTTTGGTCGTCCGTTCTTTGGCGGTCCATTCTTTGGAGGCTTTGGTCGTCCGTTCTTTGGCGGTCCATTCTTTGGAGGTTTTGGTCGCCCATTCTTTGGCGGATTTTTAGGTGGATTGTTAGGTAGTGCCTTAATCCCACCGTTTTACGGATATCCATATTACGGTTATCCGTACGGCCCAATTTGGTAATCATTTTAAAAATTCCGTTGTGAGAGGAGAATCATGATGATTCGGCACTATCCATATGAGGAACGATGGTTTTTTGGCGGCCCGTTTTTTGGCGGGTTATTAGGCGGTTTGCTTGGCAGCGCCTTAATCCCATCACTTTTTTACGGGTATCCAAGACCGTATCCTCTGTATCCTCCTTATTTTCCTTATGGAGGATATTGGTATTAATTGACATGCCTCCCCGTACGACATGTACGGGGACAGGTGTTTTATTGAACGTTGTTTTGATATGGGAATTGACTTGTGTATCCTTGAAATTGTTGATACGATTGTTGCAGTTTTTGCTGGTTAGCGACTTCGAGTTTGTACCACCCTTTTTTAAACATTAAGTTATACAGTTCGCGCTGACAACTTTGCGTTTCCGTAAAAATATTGAGCATATCTTGATACAACTGTTCATGACTCGCTTCATGTAAAAACGTGCTATATGAAGAGGTCATATACTTTTCTGTTGTTAACATATCATTCAAAAAATCGCGATCGTTCATTTGCGGCGTTTTTGGTACTTGTGTTTCACGATTTTGGATTGTTTGCTGGTTCATTGTGTTTCCTCCTTGCTATTGTAACGGTGTTTTCGGCTGATTCGGATTTTGCAAATGCTGCAGCATGCGTTGGTAATGGCGCTGGTGCATTTGTCCTGCCCGTTCGATGGCGGCAACGACTTCTTGATCTTGACATTGCGATGCAAAAAAATGTGCTTTTTTCATCGCGAGTAAATTCCATGACATCATGTCTGTTAAATATAGAGCATCTTTTGTCGAAATAACTTGCGGCGGCTGTGGCATTCCTGCCTGTTGCGTCATTGTTTGTTGTTGCATTTGCATATGGCAGACTCCTTTCTTGATAGATCGTTCGGTTGTAGATTATCCGTTTCAGGGCAATTTATACATAGGACGAGTTTTGTCAAAAAAAGATATTTATGAGGTCGGCGTGTTGATTAACCAATAAAAAACTGTTGAGATGGTTCTATTTCTAGCTTTTCTGCCGCAGTCGGCAAGCAATTCTCTTGCCGACTGATACGGCTACTTTATGTGTCGCTTCGCGGAGATAACGTAGTTTTCATCCTAAAAGGAATGGTGTGCAAATACAATAAATAAAGGAAAAGGAGCCGACTAATGAAAACGTCATCCTTTCATTTTCCTATCCTTCCATGTTTTGTTTTTTATACTGCTGGTTTTGGCTCGTTTTCTTTCCGCCGCCGTCCATTTCAACCGTCGGGCCTGCATTTCCTTTCACGCTTGCGGCACTCACTGCGGTTTTCGATGGGTTTTTTTGCATTTTTGCCATGTTTGCCACCTCCGTTATTAGCATCGCCAGCAAAAATCTTTCATACTCTAGACAAAAAATGTTAAGTTTATATATTGCGAAAATTTGCAACATATTTTATATTTAAATATAGAGGAACGTTGATGCGAAATTTTTTTTCGACAAAAAATGAATGACTATTCATTCAATAGAGGCGAGGGGGAACTTTCATGGTTAAACGAATCAAAAGAGCCGCTGTCCTTGGTTCTGGGGTGATGGGTTCCGGGATTGCGGCGCATTTAGCCAATGTCGGGATTCCAACATTGCTGCTCGACATCGTGCCGCGTGAATTGACAAAAGAGGAGGAAGCAAAAGGGCTAACGCTCGAGCATAAAGAAGTACGCAACCGCTTGGTCAATCAAGCACTTCAAAAGCTGTTAAAACAAAAGCCGGCACCGCTCATGTCTAAGGAGAAGCTCGCACTCATTGAAGTCGGGAACTTTGAAGACGATTTCCATCGTTTGTCGGAAGCGGATTGGATTATCGAAGTCGTCGTCGAACGATTGGATGTCAAAAAGAGCGTCTTCGCCAAAGTCGATGAGGTGAGAAAACCGGGAAGCATTGTCAGCTCCAATACGTCAGGAATTTCGGTTGAAGCGATGGCAGAAGGCCGTTCTGAAGATTTTAAAAAACATTTTTTAGGCACTCATTTCTTCAACCCGCCGCGCTATTTGAAATTGCTTGAAGTGATTCCGACAAAGGATACTGATCCGGAAGTCGTTTCGTTTATGAAAACGTTCGGTGAAGATGTCCTCGGCAAAGGCGTTGTCATGGCGAAAGATACGCCGAACTTTATCGCCAACCGCATCGGTACGTACGGATTGTTAGTGACGGTAAGAGAGATGATGAAAGGCGGCTACAGTGTCGGCGAAGTCGATTCCGTCACCGGTCCGCTCATCGGACGGCCGAAGAGTGCCACCTTCCGCACGCTCGATGTCGTCGGATTGGATACGTTTACCCACGTAGCGAATAACGTATTTGAAAAAGTCGAAGGGGAAGAAAAAGAAGCATTTCACGTCCCTGATTTTATGAAAGCAATGCTTGAAAAAGGCTGGCTCGGCAGCAAATCTGGTCAAGGCTTTTTCTTAAAAAAAGGAAAAGACATTTTAGAACTGAACTACGAAACGCTGGAATACGAGCCGAGCAAAAAATTAAAAACGCCAGCTATAGAAATGAGCAAACAAGCGAAAGGCTTAGCCAATAAATTGAAAGCGCTTGTATATGCAGATGACCGTGCTGGCACGTTGCTTTGGAATATTTTTAGTTCCGTTCTGCTTTATTCGGCAAAATTGCTCGGAGAAATCGCCGACGATATCGTGGCGATCGACCGCGCAATGAAATGGGGGTTTGGCTGGGAACTCGGTCCGTTTGAAACGTGGGATGCGATCGGTCTCGAGCAATCGGTTCGCAAAATGCAGGCGGAAGGACGGAATATCCCGGATTGGATCACTGAAATGCTGGCAAACGGACACACATCGTTCTACAAAACGGAAAACGGCAACGTGCTCTTTTACGATCGCGGCAAATACAAAGCGGTAGAGGAAAACGTCAAAGTCATTCATATTCAACGTCTGAAAGAAGCAAAAGGCATTATTAAGAAAAATAGCGGTGCAAGTCTCATTGACCTCGGCGATGATGTCGCGCTATTAGAGTTTCATTCGCCAAACAACGCAATCGGTTTAGATATTGTGCAAATGATCAACTATGCGCTCGAAGAAGTCGATCGCAACTACAAAGGACTTGTCATCGGTAACCAAGGCAAAAATTTCTGCGTCGGCGCCAACCTTGCGATGATTTTAATGGAAGCGCAAGACGACAACTATTTGGAAATTGAGCTTGTCGTCCGTCAATTCCAGCAGGCGATGATGAACATTAAATACAGTCCAAAACCAGTAGTGGCGGCACCATTTGCGATGACACTCGGCGGTGGAACGGAAATTTGCTTGCCGTCTGCCCGCATTCAAGCAGCAGCTGAAACGTACATGGGGCTTGTCGAAGTCGGTGTCGGCCTCATTCCGGGCGGCGGCGGAAACAAAGAACTGTACATTAAACATTTAAATAGCTTGCCAAACGGTGTTGAATTTGATCTACAAAAAGTTGCGAACAAAGTATTTGAAACGATTGCGATGGCGAAAGTGTCGACGTCGGCGATCGAAGCGCGTGAATTAAACTTTTTAAACAATACAGACGGCATTTCGATGAATGGCGATCATTTGTTACACGATGCAAAACAGGCAGTCCTCACGCTCTATGACAACGGCTATCAGCCACCCGTGCGCAAAAAAGTGCCAGTGGTCGGCGAAACTGGGTATGCGACGCTATTATTGGCAGCACAGTCGATGCATCTTTCCGGCTATATTACCGACCACGACTTAACGATTGCGAAAAAGCTCGCATACGTCATTGCTGGAGGAAAAGTGCCGTACGGAACGGAAGTCGATGAACAATATTTATTAGATTTAGAGCGGGAAGCGTTTTTAAGTTTAGTAGGCGAACCGAAATCACAAGCGAGAATGCAGCATATGCTTGTCAAAGGGAAACCGTTGCGTAACTAAAATGGGAAGAAAAGCTCATAAAAACAGGGGGGAAGATTGTGAGAGAAGCGGTCATTGTAGCGGGGGCGCGTACGCCTGTCGGAAAAGCGAAAAAAGGAACGCTTGCCTATGTGCGTCCGGATGATTTAGGGGCACTTGTCGTGAAAGAAACGTTAAAACGGGCAGGAAACTATGAAGGGAATATTGACGATTTAATTATCGGTTGTGCGATGCCGGAAGCGGAACAAGGATTAAACATCGCCCGCAACATCGGAGCGTTAGCTGGACTTCCGTACACCGTTCCAGCGATTACGATCAATCGTTATTGCTCATCAGGATTACAAGCGATTGCTTACGCTGCGGAGCGGATTATGCTTGGGCATTCGGATACAGTAATTGCCGGCGGCGTCGAATCAATGAGCCTTGTACCAATGATGGGGCACGTCGTACGTCCAAACGTGAAAATCGCTGAAAACGCGCCGGAATATTACATGTCGATGGGGCATACGGCTGAGCAAGTGGCGATGAAATACGGCGTTACGCGCGAAGATCAAGATGCGTTTGCCGTACGCAGCCATCAACGGGCGGCAAAAGCAATTCGCGAAGGAAAATTTGTCGATGAAATCGTTCCGGTTGAAGTAACGATTCGCAAAATCGAGAACAACAAAGTTATTGAAAAAACGGTATTGTTTTCTGAAGATGAAGGCGTGCGCCCAGATACGAACATGGAAACGCTCGCGAAACTGCGTCCGGCGTTTGCTGTCGACGGAACGGTCACGGCTGGAAACGCTTCGCAAACGAGCGACGGCGCCGCAGCGGTCATGGTCATGGATCGTGAAAAAGCGGAATCGTTAGGCTTAAAACCGCTCGGGAAGTTCCGTTCGTTCGCGGTGGCTGGGGTACCGCCGGAAGTGATGGGCATTGGTCCGGTCGCAGCCATCCCGAAAGCGTTGAAGCTTGCGGGGTTGGAACTTTCTGACATTGGGTTATTTGAACTCAACGAAGCGTTTGCTTCCCAATCGATCCAAGTCATTCGCGAGCTTGGCTTAGACGAAGAAAAAGTGAATGTCAACGGCGGAGCGATTGCGCTCGGTCATCCGCTTGGCTGTACTGGCGCGAAATTGACGTTATCGCTTCTTTATGAAATGCGCCGCCGCAACGAACAGTTTGGCATCGTTACGATGTGCATCGGCGGCGGCATGGGCGCAGCAGGTGTGTTTGAATTAATCGACTAACAAGCGGTGCGGGCGGTATTTTTCCGCCCCATCTGTTCAACAATAAGGGGGAGGAATAACGATGACAAAAGCAGCAGAGCAAGTAGTAAAAGGCGGCAGCTTTTTGATTGAAGATGTTTCTTGTGAGCGTGTGTTTACGCCAGAAGATTTTACGGATGAACAAAAAATGATTGCGAAAACGACCGAAGAGTTCGTTGTGAACGAAGTTCTTCCGCAGTTGGAGCATTTGGAAAACCATGAATTTGACCGTTCTGTGAAACTATTAAAACAAGCAGGTGAGCTTGGATTGTTAGGAGCGGACGTTCCAGAAGAGTACGGTGGATTAGGGCTTGATAAAATCAGCTCCGCGCTCATTGCCGAAAAAATGTCACGCGCCGGCGGTTTTTCGATTTCTCATGGAGCGCATGTCGGGATCGGTTCGCTTCCGATCGTTCTATTCGGTACGGAAGAACAAAAACAAAAATATTTACCGGCATTAGCGACAGGAGAAAAAATTGCCGCATATGCGTTAACGGAGCCTGGATCCGGTTCGGACGCATTAGGAGCGAAAACGACAGCAAAACTGAACGCTGAAGGCACGCACTACATTTTAAACGGAGAAAAACAATGGATTACGAACGCTGGATTTGCCGATGTATTTGTCGTTTATGCGAAAGTGGACGGCGAACATTTCTCAGCGTTTATCGTCGAACGTGACTTCCCAGGCGTATCGACAGGTGCAGAAGAAAAGAAAATGGGCATTAAAAGCTCTTCGACGCGTACATTAATTTTACAGGATGCGCTCGTTCCGAAAGAAAACTTGCTTGGCGAAATCGGCAAAGGCCATGTCATCGCTTTCAATATTTTAAACATCGGCCGCTATAAATTAGGGGTTGGTGCGGTCGGCGGCGCGAAACGCGCGCTAGAAATTACGATTCAATACGCGAACCAACGTCAACAATTTAAAACGCCAATTTCAAAATTTACGTTAACACAAGAAAAGTTTGCGACCATGGCGTCGAAATTGTACGCAGCGGAAAGCTCCGTCTACCGCACGGTTGGCTTATTTGAAGAGCGGATGAGCCAACTAGACGCGGAACAAGCAAAAGACGGCAAAGAAATCGCGAAATCGATTGCCGAATATGCCATCGAATGCTCGCTCAACAAATTCTTTGCGACGGAAGTATTAGATTACATCGTCGATGAAGGCGTGCAAATTCATGGCGGTTACGGCTTTATGCAAGAGTATGAAATCGAGCGCGCGTACCGTGACTCGCGCATTAACCGCATTTTCGAAGGAACGAACGAAATTAACCGTCTCCTTGTGCCAGGTACGTATTTGCGTAAAGCGATGAAAGGAGAATTGCCGCTCCTTCAAAAAGCGCAACAATTGCAAGAAGAATTGATGATGTTAATGCCGGAAGAAGTGGGCGACGGCGTGCTTGAGCAAGAGAAATATTTAGTGCGCAATGCGAAGAAAATTGCGTTGCTAACGGCTGGGTTAGCTGCACAAAAATTCGGTCCGAAATTAGAAAAAGAGCAAGAGATTTTAGTAAATATCGCCGACATCGTCAGCAACATTTATGCAATGGAGTCCGCTCTTCTTCGCACCGAAAAAGCAATCCAAACATCCGGTGTCGAGAAAAACAAACAAAAAGTTCTTTACACTGAAATTTTCTGCCAAGAAGCGTTTAATGAAATTGAAGCACATGCAAAAGAAACGATTGTTGCGGTGGAACAAGGTGATATGTTGCGCATGATGTTATCGGCATTGCGTAAACTTACTCGCCATACGCCAATTAATGTGATCGCGAAAAAACGCGAAGCAGCAGCGGCGTTAATTGAAGCGGAGCGTTATATTGTGTAATAATGGAAGTACCAGACTATGGTCTGGTACTTTCGTTATTTGAGGTGATGAGATGGTAACGTTTTATTGGTACCCAAAGTGCGGCACGTGCCGGAAAGCGAAAAAATGGCTCGATGAACACGGTGTTGCGGTGAATGAAGTACATATTGCCGAATACCCGCCGGCAAAAGAAGAATTAAAAGAACTTTATCAAAAAAGCGGCCTGCCGTTAAAAAAATTTTTTAACACAAGCGGACAGAAATACCGTGAACTTGGATTGAAAGATCGGATCCGTACCGCTTCGGACGAGGAATTGTTGGATCTTTTAGCGTCGGACGGCATGTTAATCAAACGGCCGGTTTTAACGGATGGGACGCGTGTCGTCATCGGCTTTGACGAGCAACTGTACGAAAAATTTTTTGGACAAGCTTAAGGAAGGACAGTCGAGTTTTTCGAAAAAATCAGTTATGATTAAAAAGAATACATTTGCAGTTGGAGGGACTTGAAATGAACACGCCAAAAGAATTACGTTATTCTGAAGAACATGAATGGGTACGTGTAGAAGGAGACAAAGTTCGAGTAGGTATTACGGATTTTGCTCAATCCGAATTGGGAGATATCGTTTTTGTTGAACTTCCGGAAGTCGGAACGGAAGTAACAGCAAACGAACCGTTCGGCAGCGTGGAATCAGTAAAAACGGTTTCGGAACTATACGCGCCGATCAGTGGAAAAGTGGTGGAAGTGAATGAAGAGTTAAACGATAACCCTGAATTTGTGAACGAATCTCCGTATGAAAAAGCATGGATGATCATCATCGAGCCGTCTGATGTAAGCGAACTTGACAATTTATTGACAGCCGAGCAATACGAAGCAATGATTAACGAAGAATAAATAGGTGTGCACGAAGCAATGGCCGTCTGCGTCATTGCTTTGTTTAATAATGGAGGAGAAACAAGCAAACGTATAGAATACTATAATAAGGTGATCTTTGTTATTAGGTGATGATTATGACGGAAATTGAAAAAGTAATTATTGTCGAAGGACGCTCCGATAAGAAAAAAATCGAAAGTTTAGTAAAAGAACCGGTAGAAATTATTTGCACGAACGGGACGATTAGCCGCGCCAAATTAGACGAATGGATTGAAGCGCTTTATAATAAAGAGGTGTTTATCTTAGTGGATGCCGATGAAGCTGGAGAGAGATTAAGGAAACAATTGCGCCGCGAATTTCCGGAAGCGGAGCATTTATATATTGATCGTATGTACCGTGAAGTCGCCGCTGCGCCAAGGCGGCATATTGCGGCCGTATTGCTAGGGGCGAATATTGATGTGTATGCGGATGATTTGTAAAAAGTTTGGACGGTGCGAAGATGAAAGAAGTAACAGCTAAGCGGCTAGACGAACTGATTCAACAGGAGACCTTCGTCTGTTTATATGTATATACACCGATGTGCGGAACATGTCAGTTGGCTCAGCGCATGGTCGACATTGTGGAGCAACTATTTCCTCATATCACATTTTGCAAAACGGATATTAATTATATGCCTGAACGTGCGGCTTTATGGGAAATCGAAAGCGTTCCTTGTTTGCTTTTGTTTCAAAATGGAAGTCAAAAGAAAAAGATATATGCATTTCATTCCGTGCCTCACTTATACGAGGTCATCCAACAAGTGTGAAAACATCGTCATCGTTGGCGATGTTTTTTTGCATGAATAGACGCTTTTTGACATATTTCTCGGGAAATGTGAAGAATTTTGTTTGTTTTGCTTGTGATTTGTCGAGAAGTTTATAAAGGATTAGCGCCTCTTTTGATGGAAATCAATGAGAGAAAAGGAAAATGGAGAGGCGGGGGGAATAATGAGTATTCATGAATTAGTGAAACAGTTTATCGAACGGGTAAACGCGTTGAACCATTTGTTACCGATTTTACCGGAAGAGTCGCTATATGTTTGTGTGGAATGTGAGGAGGAAACGATTACTTTTTCACTTTCCAAATACGGGATTCAGCACGATATGGAGAGGGAAGAACAAAAAACCGTCACAGTTTGCGGATCAAAAGAAGTGCTAAAAAGCTTGTTTTATGGAGAACTCAAGTTGCAGCAGCTGCTCCGTCTAAAAGAGGTAGCGGTTTTCGGAAGTTTCCGCCATATGTTGTTATTAGAATCACTTCTTCATTTAGCCAAACCATACCGATATGCCTCTTAAAAGAAGCAAAATTATTGTCATGGATGAAATGATAGTTTTATTATTCTGAAAAATAATATAATTTCATAACTTTTATCAAGGATGACTGAGGGGTGGCTCGATGAAGCCCTGCAACCGGTTTGTTACGGTGTTGATTATAGCAGATTTGGTTGCTCTAAAAGAGAAGAAAAGCTACAGAAACTCGATGATCTCACATCTTTTGTACTTGAGTTGCGATGTTTCATTCCAAAATATAACATATATATTAGAAAAATTTTTTGTTGACACTTTCCTTATAACGATGATAAAATCACATTCGTAATTTAATTAAAAATGACTCTTGAATGCATTAAAGCTTTAATTGAATAAATGAGCGTGTTGCTGCTCTTATCAAGAGAGGTGGAGGGATGTGCCCAATGAAACCCGGCAACCGTCAGCAGGAGCTGAAATGGTGCCAATTCACACAAAGCAGTTGCTTTGAGAGATAAGAGACAGAAATGGGGAAATATGACCTTTCTGTTCTCTTAAGCAGAAAGGTTTTTTATTTGTCGTAAAAGGAAGGTGAGATGTGATTGATCACATTAGAACATGTGACGAAAGTGTATCCGTCGAACCGCGGAGAAGTGACAGCGGTTAATGACGTCAGTTTGCATATTCAAGAAGGAGAAATTTTCGGAATCATTGGTTACAGCGGTGCGGGAAAAAGCTCGCTTATTCGCCTGTTAAACGGATTAGAAAAGCCGACGAAAGGAAATGTGATCGTCGCTGGTCGGAATATCGCCAATATTAAGGGGAAAGAACTGCGCCAAGCCCGCCAAGAAATCGGCATGATCTTTCAGCATTTCAATTTACTTTGGTCGCGGACGGTGCGTGAAAATATTGCGTTTCCGTTAGAAATTGCCGGCGTTCCGAAAGAAGAGCGATTGAAACGGGTGGATGAGTTGATTCAGCTTGTCGGTCTTGAAGGCCGGGAGCATGCTTATCCATCGCAGTTAAGTGGGGGACAAAAACAGCGTGTCGGCATTGCGCGGGCGCTGGCGAACAATCCGAAAGTGTTATTGTGTGATGAAGCGACTTCCGCCTTGGATCCGCAAACAACCGATTCGATTTTAGATTTATTAGTGGATATTAATAAGCGTCTAGGATTAACGATTGTGTTAATTACGCATGAAATGCACGTCATTCGCAAAATTTGCGATCGGGTGGCGGTGATGGAAAACGGGAAAATTGTCGAAGAAGGAGAAGTATTGCACGTCTTTCGCCAGCCGCAGCAAACGATCACAAAACGGTTTGTTCAACAAATCACAGAACCGGAAGAAACGAAAGAAACGATTGCTCATTTGCTTCAGCAATATTCGACTGGGAAAGTCGTTCAATTAACATTTGTCGGTGAAGCCGCCGAGCAACCGCTCATGACCAAGCTTATTCGTCAATTTCAGCTAAACATTAACATTTTGCAAGGAAAAATTTCGCAAACGCATCACGGTTCATATGGCGTGTTGTTTATCCATATGGATGGATCAGACGAAGACATCGAGCGAGCGCTCGCTTTCATTCGTCAGCAACAAGTCGAAGTGGAGGTGGTGACGAATGAATAACTTGTTTCCAAACGTTCAGTGGGAAACGATTTGGGCGGCGACATCTGAAACGCTTTATATGACAGGAGTTGCAGTTGCTGCGACGTTTGTGCTCGGCCTCATTCTTGGGTTGCTGCTGTTTTTAACATCGAAAGGGAACATTTGGGAAAATAAAATCGCCAATACCGTCATTTCGGCATTCGTCAATATTTTTCGTTCGATTCCGTTCATCATTTTAATTATTTTGCTGATTCCATTTACAAAACTCATTGTCGGCACAATTCTCGGGGCGAATGCGGCGTTGCCAGCGCTCATTATCGGGGCCGCACCGTTTTATGCGCGCATGGTAGAAATCGCCTTGCGAGAAATCGATAAAGGTGTCATTGAAGCGGCGAAAGCGATGGGGGCGACGACAGCACAAATTATTTGGAAAGTGCTTATCCCAGAATCACTGCCAGCGCTTATTTCTGGTATTACGGTCACCGCGATTGCCCTTGTTGGGTATACGGCAATGGCGGGAGTTGTCGGTGCGGGCGGTCTTGGAAACTTAGCATATTTAGAAGGATTTCAGCGCAACCATAACGACGTAACATTTGTCGCGACTGTGCTCATTTTAGTCATCGTGTTTATCATTCAGTTTATTGGTGACTTTGTCACTTCTAAAATAGATAAAAGATAAAAAAGAGGAGGAAAACAGCATGAAAAAATGGATTGCATTATTGACGGTTGCGTTTGTGTTGGTGCTTGCGGCGTGCGGCGGCAAAAACAATGCCGGCGGCGAAAAAGAAACAGGAAAACTCGTTGTTGGCGCCTCAAACGTACCTCATGCGGAAATTTTAGAGAAAGCAAAACCGATTTTAAAAGAAAAAGGAATTGATTTAAAAATTGTGACATTCCAAGATTACATTTTGCCAAACAAAGCATTGGCGGACAAAGAAATTGATGCAAACTATTTCCAGCACATTCCTTATTTAGAATCCCAGAAAAAGGAATACGGCTATGATTTCGTCAATGCAGGCGGCATTCATATCGAGCCGATCGGCATTTATTCAAAAAAATATAAAAGCCTTGAAGAACTTCCAGAAGGCGCAACGATTATTATGAGCAACTCGGTTGCCGATCACGGCCGCATTTTATCGATGTTGCAAGAAAAGGGTCTCATTAAATTAAAAGACGGTGTCGATAAAACGAAAGCAACCGTTCAAGACATTGTAGAAAATCCGAAAAAATTAAAATTTAAAACAGATGTAGACGCAGGTCTTTTACCGCAAATTTATAAAAACAACGAAGGCGATGCCGTCGTTATTAACGCGAACTATGCGCTCGATGCCGGCTTAAATCCGGCAAAAGACCCAATTGCAGTGGAATCGCCAAAAGATAATCCGTATGTGAATATCATCGCTGTACGCAAAGGCGACGAAAACCGAAAAGAAATTAAAACGCTTGTCGAAGTGTTGCAATCAAAAGAAATTCAAGACTTTATTAAAGAAAAATATAAAGGTGCTGTCATTCCAGCAGCGCAATAAAAAAAGAGAACGGAAGCACGAGTGCTTCCGTTCTTTTTTAACGACAGTATAATCCAAGGAAAGAACTATTCACAAGCGCGCGCAATTCAGATGTTTAATCGCATTTTTGTGAAACATACTAACATTGATGGAAAAGAGTCATGTTTTGCTTACATACTTTCAAAACTTTTTTATTTAAAAAGTATCGTAATAAGGTTAAATGGTTGATAATACATTTCATTTGTTATAAGATTGTAATGAGAATAAAATGAGAATAAAATAAGTGTGTGAAATCAGTCAATGAGATATGCAAATTTTTTGTGAAAATTGGAGGTATTTTTCATGGCAGTGTTGACGATTCGAGATCTCCACGTATCGGTGGAAGGAAAAGAAATTTTAAAAGGGGTCAATTTAGAGGTAAAAGGCGGCGAGATCCACGCCATCATGGGACCGAACGGAACCGGTAAATCGACGTTATCTTCGGCCATTATGGGCCATCCAAAATATGAAGTAACAAAAGGAAGCATCACGTTAGACGGACAAGACGTATTGGAAATGGAAGTAGATGAGCGTGCCCGCGCAGGCCTTTTCTTAGCGATGCAATATCCGAGCGAAATTAGCGGAGTAACGAACGCCGATTTCTTGCGGACAGCGATTAATGCTCGTCTTGGGGAAGGAAACGAAATTTCCTTAATGAAGTTCATCCGCAAATTGGACGAGAAAATGTCATTTCTCGAAATGAATCCGGACATGGCGCACCGCTACTTAAACGAAGGATTTTCCGGCGGTGAAAAAAAGCGTAACGAAATTTTGCAACTGCTGATGTTGGAACCGAAAATCGCCATTTTGGACGAAATCGACTCCGGTCTTGATATTGATGCATTAAAAATCGTTTCTAAAGGCGTAAACGAAATGCGCAGCAGCGACTTCGGCTGTTTGATCATTACCCACTATCAACGTTTGCTAAACTACATTACACCAGACTACGTGCATGTGATGATGCAGGGGCGCATTGTGAAATCAGGAGGGCCGGAGTTGGCACAACGCTTGGAAGCAGAAGGATATGACTGGATTAAGAAAGAACTCGGCATCGAAGACGAAACGGTTGAGCAAGAAGTGTAAGCGTTAGGAGGATTATTTATATGGCGATTGAAACAAAACTACCATTCGACCAACAGTATGTGCGCACTTTTTCCGAAGGGCGCGGTGAACCTAGCTGGCTTTTAGATCTTCGCTTACAAGCTCTTGCCAAAGCTGAAGAATTACCATTGCCAAAGCCAGACAAAACGAAAATTGATAAATGGAATTTCACTCAGTTTGCCAACCATGTTGTGCAAAGCGCACCGCTTTCTTCATTAGAGGAGCTTCCGGAAGCGGTGAAAGCGCTCATCGATTTAAATGAAGAAGCGAAAAATTTATATGTGCAGCGCGACCATACGCCGGCGTACCTTTCATTGTCCGAAGACTTAAAGCAAAAAGGCGTGATTTTTACCGATATTTTTACAGCGGTTCGTGAACACGGAGAGCTCGTCCAAAAATACTTCATGAAAGACGGGGTGCAAGTCGATGAGCATCGTTTAACGGCGCTCCATGCGGCATTGCTGAACGGCGGGGTGTTTGTATATGTGCCGAAAAATGTGGAAGTTCAAACTCCGCTTCAAGCCGTGTATATTCAAGAAAAGGAAGATACGGCGCTATTTAACCACATTATTGTGGTGGCGGAAGACAATAGCAAAGTTGCATATGTAGAAAACTACATTTCGCTCGCTGAAGAGGCCAATGCGGTTGTGAATATCGTGGCGGAAGTGTTTGCCAATACGAATGCACGCGTATTTTTTGCAGCGGTTGACCATTTGGCGAAAGGGATTACGGCATATGTCAACCGCCGCGGCATCGCAGGGCGCGACGGCCGCATTGAATGGGCGTTAGGATTAATGAATGATGGGGATACGGTTTCAGAAAATATTACGCGCCTGATCGGCGACGGCTCATACGGCGATACGAAAACGGTCGTTGTCGGCCGCGGCAAGCAAACGCAAAACTTTACAACGAGTGTCATTCATTACGGCAAACATACGGAAGGCTATATTTTAAAACACGGTGTCGTGAAAGACAGCGCGACTTCGATTTTTAATGGCATCGGCAAAATTGAGCACGGCGCATCGAAATCAAACGCCGAACAAGAATCGCGTGTGTTAATGTTAAACGAAAAAGCGCGCGGCGATGCGAACCCGATTCTTTTGATTGATGAAGATGATGTAACAGCAGGCCACGCTGCTTCAGTCGGCCGCGTCGATCCGACACAGCTGTACTATTTAATGAGCCGTGGCATTCCGAAGGCGGAAGCAGAACGTTTAATTATTCACGGCTTTTTAGCGCCGGTTGTGAACGAAATTCCGCTTGAAAGCGTGAAAAAACAATTAATTGAAATCATCGAAAGGAAAGTTAAATAATGGATGCAAAAGAGGTTCGTCAGCTATTTCCGATTTTAGCTCAAGAAGTGAATGGTAAGCCATTAGTATATCTTGACAGCGCAGCCACTTCTCAGAAACCTCTTCCTGTGATTGAAGCGCTTGACAAGTATTATCGCGAATACAATTCAAACGTTCACCGCGGCGTGCATACGCTTGGCACAAAGGCGACCGATGCGTACGAAGGTGCGCGTGAAAAAGTGCGAAAATTTATTAATGCGAAGTCGACGCAAGAAATTATTTTTACGCGCGGAACGACAACGGCATTAAATACGGTTGCGGCAAGCTATGGGCGCACCAATTTGCGCGAAGGCGATGAAATTGTTATCACTTACATGGAACACCATAGCAACATCATCCCGTGGCAGCAAGTCGCCAAATACACAGGGGCGACGTTAAAATATATCCCGCTGCAAGCAGACGGCTCCATCAGCTTAGATGATGTGGAAAAAACGGTCACTCCGAACACAAAAATCGTTTCCGTGATGCAAGTGTCGAACGTACTCGGCGCCATTAACCCGATTAAACAAATCGCGCAAATCGCTCATAAAAACGGAGCGGTGATGGTGGTCGATGCCGCACAAAGCGCACCGCATATGAAAATTGACGTTCAAGATTTAGATTGCGATTTTTTAGCGTTTTCTGGGCATAAGATGTGCGGTCCGACAGGGATTGGCGTATTATATGGGAAACGGGCGTTGCTCGAGCAGATGGAGCCTGTCGAATTTGGCGGGGAAATGATCGATTTTGTCGGCCTTTATGAATCAACATGGAAAGAGCTTCCTTGGAAGTTTGAAGGCGGTACGCCAATCATTGCGGGGGCGATCGGTTTAGGTGTAGCGATCGATTTTCTGGAGCAAATTGGATTAGACAGCATCTCTGCTCATGAGCATAAGCTCGCGCAATATGCGCTTGAGCAGCTTTCCGCTATTGAAGGGTTGACAATTTACGGCCCGAAAGAGCGCTCTGGACTTGTAACATTTAATATCGACGAGGTCCATCCGCACGATGTCGCGACCGTTTTGGATGCGGAAGGAATTGCCGTTCGTGCAGGGCATCATTGCGCGCAGCCGCTTATGAAATGGCTGAACGTCACGGCGACGGCCCGCGCAAGCTTTTATCTTTACAATACAGAAGAAGACATTGACCGATTAGTTGCGGCATTAAAGAAAACGAAGGAGTATTTCAGCCATGTCTTTTGATAACCATTTAGACACGCTATATCGGCAAGTGATTATGGATCATTATAAAAATCCAAGAAATCGCGGTGTTCTTGAGGACGAAAATATCGATATTAATATGAATAATCCAACATGCGGAGATCGTGTTCATTTAACGATGAAAGTCGAAGACGGAAAAATTGTCGATGCGAAATTTGAAGGGGAAGGCTGTTCGATTTCGATGTCGTCCGCTTCGATGATGACGCAGGCGATTAAAGGAAAAACGGTCGAAGAAGCGCTCGCGCTATCCAAAATTTTTTCAGATATGATGCAAGGAAAAGAGTACGACGATTCGGCCGATTTAGGGGATATTGAAGCGCTTCAGGGCGTTTCGAAATTCCCAGCCCGCATTAAATGCGCCACATTGGCGTGGAAAGCAATGGAAAAAGGTTTGCATTCACAAAAATGAGTGGCTTGTAAAAAAGGAGGCGAATAGTAATGGCGAAAAAAATGCCGGAAATCGGTGAATATAAGTATGGCTTTGCGGATAAAGACGTTTCTGTATTCCGCGCCGAACGCGGTTTGACGCGAGAAATTGTCGAAGAAATTTCGCGCATGAAAAACGAGCCGCAATGGATGCTCGAATTCCGCTTGAAAGCGTTAGATATTTTCTACAGCATGCCGATGCCGCAATGGGGCGGCGATTTGTCGAGCCTAAATTTCGATGAAATTACGTATTATGTAAAGCCGTCGGAAAAATCAGGCCGTTCTTGGGATGAAGTGCCGGAAGAAATTAAAGCAACATTTGACAAACTAGGAATTCCAGAGGCGGAACAAAAATATTTAGCAGGGGTATCAGCGCAATACGAATCTGAGGTCGTCTACCACAACATGAAAGAGGACCTTGAAAAATTAGGGGTTATTTTCAAAGATACGGATTCGGCGTTAAAAGAAAATGAAGATATTTTTCGTGAGCATTGGGCAAAAGTTGTACCGCCAACGGATAACAAATTTGCGGCGCTTAACTCGGCTGTCTGGTCGGGCGGATCGTTCATTTACGTGCCAAAAGGCGTGAAAGTCGATACGCCATTGCAAGCGTATTTCCGCATTAACTCGGAAAATATGGGGCAATTTGAACGGACATTGATTATCGTCGATGAAGGGGCGCACGTCCATTATGTTGAGGGCTGTACAGCGCCGGTGTATACGACGAACTCGCTTCATAGCGCCGTCGTTGAAATTATCGTGAAAAAAGGTGCTTACTGCCGTTATACAACGATTCAAAACTGGGCGAACAACGTCTTTAACCTTGTGACAAAGCGCGCCGTTTGTGAAGAAAATGCGACGATGGAATGGATTGACGGCAACATCGGTTCGAAGTTAACGATGAAATATCCGGCCGTGATTTTAAAAGGAGAAGGCGCACGCGGTTTGACGCTTTCGATCGCAATTGCCGGCAAAGGACAGCATCAAGACGCGGGTGCGAAAATGATTCACCTTGCGCCAAATACATCTTCCACGATTGTTTCCAAATCGATTTCAAAACAAGGCGGTAAAGTCACGTACCGCGGCATCGTCCACTTCGGGCGCAAAGCGTCTGGTTCGCGTTCAAACATTGAATGTGACACATTAATTATGGATAATCAATCGACGTCCGATACGATTCCATACAACGAAATTTTAAACGACAATATTTCGCTTGAGCACGAAGCGAAAGTGTCGAAAGTATCGGAAGAGCAATTGTTCTACCTCATGAGCCGCGGCATTTCCGAACAGGAAGCGACAGAAATGATCGTTATGGGCTTCATCGAGCCGTTTACAAGAGAGCTTCCGATGGAATATGCAGTAGAAATGAACCGTCTCATTAAGTTCGAAATGGAGGGTAGTATTGGGTAATAAAAAGCCGATTGTTCGCCACGAGCGAATAATCGGCTTTTTGTCGTAAGGTTGTGGTAAGATAGTAGTAGGTGATGATGATGATTTATGTCGGTTTAACGGGATGGGGGGATCATCCGAGTCTGTATCCATCGCATGCGGCATCGAAAGATAAATTGCTCGCCTATGCAGCGCATTTTCCAACGGTAGAAGTTGATGCGTATTTTTATGCGATTCAGCCGCAAAAAAACGTTGAAAAGTGGGTGATGGAAACGCCCCCTTCGTTTCAATTTATCATTAAAGCCTATCAAGGAATGACGGGACACCAACGCGGCGACATTCCGTACAAAAGTAAAGATGAGATGTTTGCTGCCTTTTTACAGTCGATTCAACCGTTTATGGAAACAAACAAGCTCGCGATGGTGTTATTTCAATTTCCGCCGTGGTTTGATTGTAAAAAAGAGCATGTGCGTTACTTAAGATGGTGTCGAGAAAAAATGGGGGAAGTTCCGGTCGCGCTTGAATTTCGCCATCGATCCTGGTTTTCGCCAATGTTTTACGACAAGACGTTGCAGTTTATGGAAGAAGAGCGGTGGATTCACAGCATTTGCGATGAGCCGCAAGCAGGGGAAGGATCCATTCCGACCGTTTTGTATCCGACGAACCGAGAAAAAACGCTCATTCGCTTTCATGGCCGCAATGTGCACGGATGGAATAAGGCGACAAACGGAGAAAATTGGCGAGCGGTTCGCTATTTATATCGTTACGGTAAAGAAGAATTGCTTGAATGGGTTGAGCATATTCGAAAACTTGAGGCGAAAACGAACAATATTTACGTATTATTTAATAATAATTCTGGTGGTGATGCGGCGGATAATGCCAAACAGTTTATTGGCTTACTTGGTATTGAATATATCGACTTAGCACCGAGGCAATTAGACTTATTTTAATGGAGATGGGGATTATGGAATACGGATTGCTTATATTGGTCGGTTTTGTAGCAGGCACGATCGGCAGTTTAGTCGGCTTAGGCGGAGGTGTCATTATCGTACCGTCGCTTTTATTTTTGGGGGCATCGCATTGGCTGCCGTCCGTTTCACCGCAAATGGCGGTTGGAACGTCGCTTGTTGTCATTATTTTTAACGGTCTTTCTTCGACATTGTCTTACATGAAAGATAAAATGGTCGATTATCGAAGCGGGTTGCTTTTTTTTATCGGGAGCGGACCGGGGGCGATCTTCGGTGCATGGGTAAATCAAGCGTTAAGCTTCTCGCATTTCTCTCTTTATTTTGGTCTTTTTCTGATTTCCGTTTCGTTTTTGTTAATGTTGATGAAAAATTCGTCTGAACGAGCAAAACAAAAGAATTTTGCCATTACTCGTACATATATAACGAATGAAGGAGAAACGGTGACGTACGGTTACCATCCTGTAACTGCCATCGCCATTGCATTTATTGTCGGCTTTTTTGGCGGGCTTTTCGGCATTGGAGGCGGCTCGCTCATGGTTCCGGCGATGATTTTATTATTTTTGTTTCCGCCACATGTGGCAGTCGCTACATCGATGTTCATCGTCTTTTTATCATCGCTTGTTAGCTCTGTCACGCATATGGCGATGGGCAACGTACAATGGTCGTTCGCTCTTGCGCTTATTCCGGGCGTTTGGTTTGGCGCGAAAACGGGGGCGTGGATGAACAAAAAATTAAAAAGCAAAACAATTGTACTTGTATTACGGATTGTGCTTATTCTTCTCGGCGTTCGCCTCATGATTCAAGGCATTTCGTAAAAGAGGTGTTGATCGTTGAAGCAAATGATTTATATTTATCATACGAACGATGTGCATAGCCATTTTGAAAATTGGCCGAAAATCGCTGCATTTTTGCAAGAAAAAAGAAACGAGCATGAACGAAAGAACGAAACGATACTTTTGTTCGATATCGGAGATTTTATCGATCGCTTTCATCCGATTACTGAGGCGACGAGAGGAAAAGCAAACGTACAGCTTCTAAACGATTTGCGCTATAATGCCGTGACGATCGGCAATAACGAAGGCATTACGCTCGATCATGAAGAGTTAAACTCTCTTTACCAAGACGCGCAGTTTCCAGTTTTGGTTGCCAATTTGTTTCAAAAAAATGGCCAGCAGCCTGATTGGCTCCAACCATATACCATCATTCCGATTTCTGATACATTTCGCATCGGTGTGATCGGGGTCACGGTTCATTTTATAAAATTTTATGAATTGCTCGGTTGGATGATTGTTTCTGCGTTTGACATATTAAAGGAGCTTGTAGCGGAAGTGCGAAAACAAGCCGATTTTGTGATTTTGTTATCTCATTTAGGAGTTAGTGACGATGAGCTGCTTGCCGAGACGATACCTGGCATTGATCTCATTATCGGGGGGCATACGCATCACATATTGCCAAATGGCAAATGGGTGAACGGCACGCTATTATGTGGTGCCGGAAAATACGGACAATACGTGGGCGCTGTAGCGGTCGATATCGATGGAAAAGCGATCGAAGCTTCGTTAGTTGATGTATCTACATTTCCAGAGTGCGAACGAACAAAGCAAAAATTAATGGAACTTGAGCAGAAAAGTTTACACCAGCTTGAGAAAGAAGTCGTTGTCGAACTTCATGAAGATTTGCCGTTGCAATGGTTTGCACCTTCTCCGTTCGCACAATTATTAGCGTCTGCTTTAAAAGAGTGGTGCGATGGCGACATCGGCATGGTCAATGCCGGGGTGCTGTTAGAACCGCTTTATAAAGGAGTCGTCACGAAAAAAGATTTGCATCGCATTTGTCCGCATCCGATCAATCCGTGCAAAGTGTATTTGCGAGGCGATGAATTAAAGGAAGTTATTTTGCAAGCCCATACAGAAAAGATGAAACATCTTTCTGTTCGGGGATTCGGATTTCGCGGGAAGGTAATGGGACAGATGGTGTACGAAGGCGTTGAGTTAGAAATAGAAATTATGTCCGATGGCTCGGAACATATTCGCCGCATTTTAATTCACGGCAAAGAGATCGATGCGAATGAAACGTATGCGGTGGCAACGATCGATATGTTTACGTTTGGGCATTTTTATCCAGAAATTCACCGTGCACCGAACAAAATTTACTACATGCCGGAATTTTTGCGCGATCTATTGGCGTGGAAGCTAGCGCAGTGCCAATAAGCACACTTTTTTCCCTTTTTCATACATTAAATAGGGGAAGGAGTGTGGTCAGTTCAATGATTACGGTAAAGCCTATTATCATCGATAACTATCCATTTATGGCGATTTCTGTTCAATTGCCCAAAACGAATTTGCTGGCGGTGGCAAGCGATAAAGGATATATTATGTGCGGGGCGCTAGATGTGATGTTATTGAACGAAAAGTTGCAAGACCGCGGAATTATTGCGGGAAGGGCGGTTGGTGTCCGCACGATCGAGCAATTGTTAGAAGCTCCGCTTGAATCGGTGACGATTGCGGCGGAAGAAGCAGGAATTACCGTTGGAATGACAGGAAAAGAAGCTTTACTGAAAATGCGATAAAAAAATAACAAAAGTCCCTTCTTTACAGCATACATATAGCTTGTAAAGGGGGGATTTTGTTTGGGGCGTTGGCCGAAAAGGGGACCGCTTCCTTTTCGTTATTTATTTTTATTGACGTTTGTACTTTTTATGATGTCAACAGCAGTGAGCCTTTGGATTATTAATAAAGGGATTGAACCGACATTAATGCGGATTGCTGAAAAAGAAACGAAACGAATCGCAAATCTTGTCATCAACAGTGCAATTAATCAACAAATTACGGAAGACGATTTAGATGTCAAAGATTTAATTACCGTCCAGCAAGACACGTATGGAAATATTTCTTCCATTGATTTCAACGGTGCGGTTGTAAGCCGAATTCTTGCGAAAACAACTAACCGTGTGCAAAAAAATTTAAAAGCCGCATCACAAGGAAAATTGCACGAACTTGAAGTTCCTGATATAGAAATTGAAACAAATGGACTAAAAAACGACGGAATTATTTATTATATTCCAATTGGCCAGGCGACAAATAATGCGTTGCTCGGCAACCTTGGTCCACGTGTCCCAGTTCGTTTTTATGTCATTGGTGACGTCATTTCCGATGTCAAAAAAACGATTCAACCATTTGGTATTAACAATGCGCTCGTTGAAATTGCTGTTCATATTGAAGTAAACGTTCAAGTCGTTATTCCGTTTGCGACAAAGCCAGCGACCGTATCGACCGATATTCCGATTGCGATGCGCATCATTCAAGGAGAAGTGCCGAATTTTTATAATAACGGCGGCAACTCTGATCCGTCATTTGAAATCCCTCTCAACTAAATAAAAAATAAATGCATGAATGAGTGTATTTACAACAGAAAAAGTTGTTATATTACAATCGGGTTCAAAAATTTTTTGATATTATGTTAGCTTCCTCTAAACAGAGGAAGAGGATTTTTTGTTTAAAATATTAAAAAAGTATTAAAATTTGAAAATATTATTTTGACATTTAAAAAAAGGGTTATTATACTCGTAGTATATATAGAAAATTCAAAATATCATTTTTTATCATTTTTGCTTCATGGAGGGATTGACATGGAAAATCGACAGCAGTGGGGAACGCGTGCCGGTTTTATTTTAGCAGCAGCCGGTTCAGCGATCGGTTTAGGAAACATTTGGCGATTTCCTGCGGTTGCTTATGAAAACGGTGGAGGTGCCTTCTTTTTTCCGTATTTATTTGCGTTATTAACCGCAGGAATTCCGCTTTTAGTATTGGAATTTATCATCGGTCATAAATATCGCGGCTCAGCGCCGTGGTCGTTTTCGCGCATTCATAAAAAAGCGGAGTGGCTTGGCTGGTGGCAAGTAGCCATTTCATTTATTATTTCAACGTACTATTCTGTCGTCATTGCGTGGGCGCTATCGTACACAGTGTTTGCATTTAACTTGAAGTGGGGAAACGATACGGAGAAATTTTTATTCGGCCATTATTTAAAGCTAGCTGAAACACCTGGACAGTTCGGTGGCATCGTGCTAAGTGTGTTCATTCCGTTAGCACTTATTTGGATTATTAATTTAAGCGTGTTGTATAAAGGTGTTAAAAAAGGGATAGAAGCGGCGAATAAAATTTTCTTACCAACGCTTGTTGTTTTGTTTTTAATTATTGTGATTCGTGCAGTCACTTTAGATGGAGCGGTAGAAGGTTTGAACGCCTTCTTCAAACCGGATTGGGATAAAATTGCCGATGGAAAAGTATGGATCGCAGCATACAGCCAAATTTTCTTCAGTTTATCGATCGCGTTTGCGATTATGATTACGTATTCAAGTTATTTACCAAAAAAATCAGATTTAACGAACAACGCATTTATTACCGGTTTTGCGAACTCTGGATTTGAATTGCTAGCCGGGATCGGTGTATTTAGCGTATTAGGATTTCTTGCTCAGCAAGAAGGTGTTCCGGTAAGCGAAGTTGTTAAAGGCGGCGTTGGGTTGGCGTTTGTCGTGTTTCCAAAAATTATTAACGAATTTCCAGCATTTAATGCATTTTTTGGAGTATTATTTTTCTTATCGTTAACATTGGCCGGATTAACGTCGCTCATTTCGATTTCAGAAACGTATGTGGCAGGTATTCAGGATAAATTTGGAATAAAACGGGAAAAAGCGGTATTTATTGGCGGCGGCATAGCGGCGCTTTTATCGCTCATTTTCGCTTCAAACGGCGGATTATATTTCTTAGATGTTGTCGACTATTTTATTAACAGTTTCGGTGTTGCGCTCGCCGGATTAGCAGAAGTAGTTATAATTGCATGGATTGTTCGTGAATTAAACCAATTCCAATCTCATGCCAACAGCGTATCCGACATTATGCTCGGTGCATGGTGGAAAATTTGCCTGAGCATCATTACGCCGCTTGTATTAGGATATATGATGATTGATAACATTCGCACGAATTTAAAACAAAATTACGGTGGATATGAAACTTGGTTTGTCACGTCATTCGGTTGGGCGGTTGCGGCGCTTGTCATTTTCATTGGCATTGCGTTCTCATTGAAGCGTTGGAACACGCCGGCAGGGTCTACTCAAGAAAGCAGCAAGGGGGTTTAAAATAATGGAAACAAGCGCACTTGTGATGATGGTTGTCGGCATGGTCGTAATCTGGGGCGGGCTTGTTGCGAGCATCGCCCATGCAATAATGAAAACAAAACAAAGAGCGTAAGCGAAAAGAAGGGGGGCGGATTAGTTCCGCCCTCCTTGTTTTTTCTTCATCTTTTCTGCGCGTTCCCACATTTTTAAGTGGGGGTATGGATCAAACGACCACTCGGTATAACCGTTGTCTTTGTACATGCCGTAATGGAGGTGTGGGGGGAATTTTCCGGCCGTACCGGGTGGACCGTATCCGGAGCTGCCAACCGATCCGATGATCGTACCAGGTTCCACGATTTGGCCTTGCCGCAAGTTGCTAGTAAATCCATTTAAATGAGCAAAATAGTGGTACGTATTGTTAATATCGCGAATGCCGACACGCCATCCCCCATATTTATTCCATCCTTTGAGCTCAACGATTCCGTAGCACGTCGAACGTACAGGAACCCCATAATGGGCAAAAATATCGGTTCCTTCATGAATCCTTCTTCCTCCCCATCCTCTCGCATCGCCCCATGTGTTTTTATAACTGTAATTCGCGTAAAGCGGGAGCGGAAATACGTGATCATCAAGTTGAAGCGTCCCGTATTTTTTATAAATTTTTATTTTCCCTAAAATGAGATCGACCGTTTTGCTTCGTTGGTAATAATCCCATAAGGCGATTTTTAGATGTTTATGATCGGTTCCGTACGTTTGCAGATAACGGGCCATCGCAAAAATGACGTCTTCATCGTTATTCCGATCTGCTACTCCATCTCCGTTTCCATCGATGCCAAATCCGCCAAATTGTGAAATGGTGAGCGGGTTCGTATCATTTTGATTTCGATTGAGCGGTCCCGCCCATATTTCCGGCTTGATGTAAATGCCAAGCACTCCTTGTGCTTCCGGAAGATCGCGGCGCACAAGACGTACATTTCGTTCGTACTGATCGATTGCTGCAAAATAATACCAAGGGATCAACGAAACCGCTTCTGCTTTTTTATACAGTTCCATGCGCCGCTCATATATATCTTCGTCTTTTAGTATTTCTTTTCCAAAAACATGTAAGGATGTGGCGGCGAAAAATAAAATGGTTGCTATCAAACAAATGAGTGTACGCACATTTTTTACTCCTTTCCGCGAATCTCATATCATTAGTTTGAGAAGATGGAGGATTTTCATAAATGTTAAAAATCGGTAGGTCGAGCGGTTGTGACAATTTTCTTTGAGTTCATTCCATCTTTTTTTTATAATAATAAGTGTGTAAATAAAATACTGGAGTGTGGAAAATGGCTACGAATGAAGAACGCGTTCGAAAACCGGAGTGGTTAAAAATAAAGTTAAATACAAACGCGAATTATACCGGATTAAAAAAAATGATGCGCGAAAAGCAATTGCATACCGTCTGTGAAGAAGCGAAATGTCCGAACATTCACGAATGTTGGGCGGTGAGAAGAACAGCGACGTTTATGATTTTAGGCGATATTTGTACGCGCGCTTGCCGTTTTTGCGCAGTAAAGACAGGATTGCCGACAGAGTTGGATTGGCAAGAGCCAGAGCGCGTAGCTGATTCGGTGCGCATCATGAATTTAAAGCATGTCGTGGTAACAGCGGTCGCCCGCGATGATTTAAAAGATGGGGGCGCTGCTATATTTGCGGAAACGGTGCGGGCGATTCGCCGCAAAAATCCGTTGACGACGATTGAAGTGCTTCCTTCCGATATGGGCGGCATATATGAAAATTTAAAAACATTGATGGATGCACGCCCTGATATTTTAAATCACAATATTGAAACGGTTCGCCGCCTCACTCCGAGAGTGCGCGCCCGCGCCACATATGAACGTTCTCTCGAATTTTTGCGCCGTGCGAAAGAATTGCAGCCGGATATCCCGACAAAATCAAGCATCATGATCGGATTAGGTGAAACGAAAGAAGAAATTATCGAAGCGATGGACGATTTGCGGGCGAATCACGTCGATATTTTAACGATCGGCCAATATTTGCAGCCGACAAAAAAACATTTAAAAGTTGAGAAATATTACCACCCGCATGAATTTATGGAGCTGAAAGAAATTGCCTTAAGCAAAGGATTTAGCCATTGCGAAGCTGGTCCACTTGTACGCTCGTCTTATCATGCTGATGAACAAGTGAATGCGGCCGTTCAGCAAATGGGCAAAGAAGCGTAAATTTGAAGGTCCTGTTTTTAGAAAACAGGACCTTTGTCGTCACAGGCGTGTTGGTTAACCAATAAAAACTAGTTTAGATAGCTTTATTCCCGGCGTTGCTGCCGGAGTCGGCTAAGCTCAACTTGCCAACTCGGCATGCGTATAGCATGCCCTCCTCGAACAATGAACGCTTTGCGGATAAATAAATTTGCCCGCTGGCGTTCTTGTTCGAGGGATGTGGCAGAAAAGCTTGTGTTCAGCCATACGATTCTGTATTTTTAAGTAAAATAATGGATAATTAACACTCGTGTTGTCGTCATCGTTTTGGCGTACCGTCGTTAAAATCGCGATCTAAATGGTCATTTATTTCGTTAATCATTTCCCCGTTCGCATTTTCGCCATCGCTTAATTTCCGGCCTTGCGGATATTTCAACATCTCTTTAATCGTTGTATCAATGATTTGGTCAATGTTGCGGCTGTTGGAATCTAATCGGCCAAAGCGCTCGATTTCTTTCATCATGCGCGGATCATCTGCCACGTAAACGTGGTAATAGCGCGGTACGACGGAAAGAGCGGTTTTTTTCACTTGATCGGCAGTTTCAAACCGGTTTTTCGTATCGGTATCGTACGCAATGAGCACTTCTTCGTCAGTAACGAGCGTTGCAACATCATTTACGTGTGGCAACTGAACGCACAATTTGCTAATTAAATCCGCGACACGCTCGCGGTTTAACGTCGGTAAAACGCCATAGTTATTCACATCTCCCGCAACCGGGCTTTTTTGATGCCGGACGTAACCGAAATTGTTCATTCGCGAATCGGTGCCGTTCGGAAGTCCTTGGACATTATATAAATCGTTCCGGTCGGTCACGTTGATTGTATTTCCACTGCGCGGATACAGAGCATCGCGGTTATTTTCCGTCATTTGCGCACAGCCGACTAGAGAAATCGTTATGCCGGTTGATAAAGCAAGCAACGTTTTTTTCAATGTCAACACCCCCTCGCTTACATCATTCCTTTCTTTCGAATGCTTTATAACAGTAATTGATTGGGAGCGTTTCATCGTTTATGATAAAGGTGAGGTGAGAGAAATGATTTGTATCAACAATACGTGCTATGAGTTAATTGAAAATGTAAAAAATGGATTTAATGAAGAAGCTTTTCGGGCGCGCTATGCCGATATTTTAAATAAATATGATTACATCGTTGGCGACTGGGGATATAATCAGCTGCGGTTGCGCGGTTTTTTTGACGATCATAATCAAAAGGCGACATATGATACGAAAATCAGTACATTATCGGAATATTTGTATGAATATTGCAATTTTGGCTGCGCTTATTTTGTATTGCGGAAAGTTAAAAGGTAAAAAACGGCTATCTCATTAAAAAATGGTGAGATAGCCGTTTTTGCTTACTGTTCCCTTTCATTCGGATCGTCATGCGGAGGATGTGCGCCGGGATCTTGGCGCGGAATGTTTTGATGAAACGCTTTATCTTCATAGTTAAAGGCGCTGTAATAGCGCTGTCCCCCTTTCCACGGGGTACTTTTATTTTGAACGGGCCCGCCTTTTCTGTTTGGTGAGCCGTATGGTCCCTCGGGAAACTCTTCCGCCGTCAAAAAATCCCGTTGCTTCTCGACGCTTGAAAAATCGTGGTACCGCATCGTGTTCACCTTCCTTCATGTAAGGGGGCTATTTATAATGTCCCCGACATAAGGAAAGGTTATGAAATAAACTCATTTAAAAATGAGCGCAAATCGTTGGCATCTTCTTCATTTAAACGGTAAGCATATTCTAAATATCCCGGTTCTTCTAAATCATCGGGGCCGATGATCGCAAAACGGTTGCTTTGCATATCGAGCACTAAGTATTTTCCGTAAAAACGGTCGGTTTTTACAATCGCCAAATCAAACCGCTGCCGCTCACCGAGGAAACTGACAAACCGTGTTTTCGTTTCCGTTGTATCGTCATATAAGAAAAAGCGTTCACTCATCATTTACACCTCCCAAAAATCGCTATATCCATCTTATCAAACGTTCGTGCAAATGTCTGTTTTCATTTGTTATGATACAATAAAAAATGACATTGATCATAAGGGGGCGAAAACGATGTACTTTGTCGATCGAAATAAAATCGAGGAAACGCTGCGTTATATGGAAAAATTGCTGGATCTATACGCGAAGCAATCATCATGGGAAGAGGAAACGGCACAACTTGCTTTCGAACGAATTGTCCACGTCTGCATTGAAGCGGTGTTAGATGTCGGCAATGCGATGATTGACGGGTTTATTATGCGCGACCCGGGCAGTTATGAAGATATTATTGACATTTTAACGGATGAAAAAGTCATTACCGAAACGGATGCACAAGGGTTAAAAGCGATTATTCATTATCGGAAAATGCTTGTCCAACAGTACGCGAATACGAATCATTTGGAACTGTTCGAGGCGTTCAAGCGTTCTCTCGCCGCCTTACAGGCGTATCCAACGGCCATTCGCGCGTATTTAGAAAATGAGCTCGGGCCTGTCTCGGCGTTTCGTAACTAATTTTCGCAACTTTTTTGTTTAAAAATTGTATAAATGAGGGAAATAGCGTACAATGAGGAAGAGGACGGTGAATGAGATGGATTATCAATCCTCTTCCACAAAACAAGAGCTATTAAAATTATTAAAACTGAAAAAGCGATTAACAGCGAGCGAACTAGCGAAACGGCTAGAAATTAGCGAAATGGCAGTGCGCCGCCATCTACATACATTACAACGCGATGGGCTGATCCGAACGACGCTCGTCCGTCAAGCGATGGGGAGACCGACAAATGTATATGAACTGTCGGAAAAAGGAGAAGAACAATTCCCGCAACACTATAAACAATTGGCAGTAGAACTGTTGAAAGAGCTTGAAGCGGTAGCGGGAAAAGAAATGGTAGTGGCGCTTCTTCAAGCGAGAACCGAGCGGATGAAAGAACGGTATGCCCGCGATTTTCAAGAAAAAACGCTAGAAGAAAAAATGAAAAAGCTGTTTGAATTACAAAACGAGCAAGGATATATGACACAGTTGCGGAAAGATGAACAAGGGGTATATCATTTAATCGCTCATCATTGCCCGATTTCTGAGATTGCCAAACAATACCGCTCGATTTGTTCATGTGAATTGCAGCTATTTAAACAGCTGCTCAATTCAGAAGTGGCGTTGCAAGCTTGCATGACGGAAGGCGACGATGTTTGCCATTATCAAATTAAAGAACAGACGCACAAATAACAAAAGCGCTTCTGTTGCATCGAGAAGCGTTTTTGTTTTGACATCTTTTATTTTGTGCGATAAAGTGTGTTACATAAAACAGAACATAAGGGAGTGCGGCATGTGAAAACGTACGAAGGATATTTAATTGATTTAGACGGCACGATGTATCGTGGAACGGAGTGCATTGCGGAAGCGCGCGAGTTTGTCAAAGAGCTGCACCGCCGTGATATTCCGTATTTGTTTGTCACGAACAATTCCTCCCGTACGCCGGCGCAAGTAGCAGAGAAGCTGCAATCGTTCGACATCCCGGCGACCGAACAGCAAGTATTTACGACAAGCCAAGCAACAGCAAACTATATTTTTGAACAAAAACCGGATGCAACAGTTTATGTGATTGGGGAAGATGGAATTCGGGAAGCGCTGAAAGAAAAAGGGTTCACGTTTGCGGGGGAAGATGCAGACTTTGTCGTCATGGGCATCGACCGCACGATTACATATGAAAAGCTGGCGATTGCTTGCTTAGCTGTCCGCAACGGGGCAACGTTTATTTCGACAAACGGCGATATCGCCATTCCGACAGAGCGGGGATTATTGCCAGGTAACGGATCGTTAACGGCTGTTGTCGCTGTCTCTACACAAGTGCAGCCGATTTTTATCGGCAAGCCGGAAAAAATTATAATGGAGCAAGCATTAAAAGTGCTCGGCGTTCCAAGAGAGGAAACGTTGATGATCGGAGATTACTATGACACCGACATTAAGGCGGGAATGAACGCAGGAATTGATACGCTGCTTGTTCATACGGGCGTCACAACGAAAGAATTGTTGAAGCAGTATGAACAACAGCCGACATATACCGTTGACTCGTTAAAAGAGTGGATGGAGAGAATTTAAATAAAACACGTTGACTCCAATATGTAACATATCGCTTTCTGATCGCTGTTGTGTGTGTGCATATATAATGCCGAAGAAGGGTGCCCAATTTTTTGGGACACCTTCCTTTTTATTCGGTATGGGAAGCGCGGTGTGCCAAGCGGCTTGACGCAGCGGCAGCAATCGCTCCGACAATGTCATCTAAAAATGTATTGCATTTTCCTGTCGATTTATCGTTTAAGTATTGTAAAATGCCTGGTTTTTGTTTGTCGATGTAGCCGTAGTTCGTAAAGCCGATTGAACCGTATACGTTGACGATCGACAGCGCTAAAATTTCATCGACGCCATACAGCCCTTCATCGCGGCTAATGATCGTTTGCAACGGTTCATCTAACATTCCTTTTTCCGCCAATATATCAAGTTGAATGCCTGTAAGAATTGCATTTTGTACTTCGCGTTTCGAAATGACGCGATTGACGTTTTCGATACATTCCTCCATTTGTAAGTTCGGATGGTATTTCGACTGCAAATAATAGACGAGCTCGGCAATGTCCTCAATTTTTACCCCTCGTTTTTCGAGCCATTGACGTGCCACTTGCTCTAGATTGTTCATAATATATTTTTCCATGTTGCTTCACCTATTTCTTTACGTGTTTTGTATTGTATATGTGGGAATGGAGAGAAGCGTGTCACTTTTCTACGTTTGAATGGCGATGGACGAACGCTTTTTCCACGTTGAACTTATTATAATCAAAAAATGGAAGGTTGTACAAATATTTTGCGCGTTCGTTGTGAAATCGTATACGGCCTATTTCCAGCATATATTGGATAGAAAGGAGGGGGATTATGCTTGGTTTTATTGATCAAGAATACGGATTGAAAGCAGAACAGATTGAAAAGTTAGGGCACTATGATACATTTGTGTGCCAAAATGAGCGGTATATTATTGTCCCGGCTCGGCATCGGACGGAAGTGGAACTAAATGAACTATATCAAATGGGTCTTTATTTAGCGGCAAAAGGGAATTTATCAGTTGCCACTATCGTTCCGACGAAAAAAGGGAAGATGATGGCAGATGGAAACGGGCAACCGTTTGCGGTTTTTCGTATTTATCCACAACTATATACAAGAACTGTACCGATTGGAAAAGAGTTGGCAAAACTTCATGCACACGGTCGGCTTTTTCCGGCACCGGTCGTCCATTGCAAGCGAATTGGACAATGGAAAGAACTATGGGGACATCGTTTAGACCAAATGGAGTTATTTTGGAAAGAAAAGGTGCAAACGAAACGGAAGGAAGAATTTGATAATTTGTTCATCGAATCGTTCCCGTATTATGCCGGCTTAACTGAAAATGCGATTCAATATGTGGCTGACACAGAGCTTGATGAACAGCCGTATGTGGTGGATGCCGCTACGATTTGTCACGAGCGGCTGCCTCAGGCGCTATGGGTCGAAGGAAAAGAAATTAAGTTGCCGACGGACTGGGTATATGACCATTGCGCCCGCGATTTGGCGGAATGGGTGCGGGCATTGTATATGAGAAACGGTGCGGCCGCTGATGAACAAATGCGCCGTTTTTTTCGCGAATATGAGCGCGTGACGCCGTTGTCCGCGTTTTCATGGCGGCTCATTTATGCGCGTTTATTGTTCCCGCTTCACTATTTCGAGTGCGTGGAAGGGTATTATTTGACCGAGAGCGAACAAGAAAAACAAACATATGCGCAAATGCTTCGCTCACTTGTCACCCATTCGCGAGAGTACGAGTCTTTTTTAGCTTCTTTTTACGAGCGGTTGGAGTTGGCAAAACGGTTTCAATTACCGATTATTCGTTGGCTTTCTTACGCGTGACAGAAGAGCGGCGCTGCGCCGCTTTCTGTATCGTGGCAAGCCGCAGATTGTGATAAGATGGAGAGAGATCACTGAAAGGGGAGAAGGAAATGGAAAAGCCATACATTTTTATTACGCGAAAACTACCGGAAGAAGTGATTGCGCCGCTTACGGAAATAGGGCAAGTGACGATGTGGCCGCACGAAGATGTGCCGGTGGCGCGGGAAGTGTTGCTTGCGGAGGCAAAAAAAGCGGATGCGTTGCTAACGATGTTATCCGATTGCATTGACCGTGAAGTGATGGAGGCGGGAACGAACTTGAAAGTGGTCGCTAATATGGCGGTTGGATTTGATAATATTGATGTTCCGGTTGCAACGGAATATGGCGTTGCGGTTTGCAATACGCCGGACGTGCTGAACAATACGACGGCGGATTTGACGTTTGCGTTATTGCTGGCGACGGCACGACGCTTAGTGGAAGCGGCAGAATATATGAAAGCGGGCGAATGGAAAAGCTGGAGTCCGTTTTTGTTGGCGGGCACTGATGTGCACCATAAGACGATCGGTATTGTCGGGCTTGGGAAAATTGGACAGGCGGTGGCGAAGCGGGCGAAAGGCTTTGAGATGAGCATTTTATACCATAACCGCACGAGAAATGAAGAAGCAGAACGGCAATTAGGAGCTGTTTATTGTACGTTTCCAGAGCTGTTGCAAGCCTCTGATTTTGTCGTATGTTTAACGCCGCTCACCGCGGAAACGCGGCATTTGTTTAACCGTCAAGCTTTTCAATTGATGAAGCGCTCTGCGATTTTTATTAACGCCTCAAGAGGAGCAGTTGTCGATGAAGAAGCGTTATATGAGGCGCTTGTCAACGGTGAAATAGCTGGGGCTGGCTTGGACGTATTCGCCGAAGAGCCGGTGGATCCGTCTCACCCGCTTTTATCATTGAAAAATGTAGTGGCATTACCACATATCGGAAGCGCTAGTAAAGAAACACGCGTGAAGATGATGGAGCGAAGCTGTCGGAATATTATCGCGGTGTTAAAAGGAGAAACACCGGAAGCGCTAGTCAACACCGAATGGCTTCAACACAAACGCGCATAACGCGAGCCTCTTTCAAAAGAGGCTATTTTAAAAAAAATTATCTGAATTTACTTGATGTTAAGCGCTTCCGAAATATAAGATAAGAAAATAATGATTGTAAAAGAAAGGAACATCTTTTATAATGTCTACTATACAAAAACAAATGTACATACGGGAAATACAAAAAAGAGGTGGAGATCATGACAAAACCAATTGCAGTTGGCTTGTTAGGATTAGGAACAGTAGGCAGCGGGGTTGTGAAGATTATCGAAAACCATCAAGATCAACTCGTACATCAAGTAGGTTGCCCAGTTGTGGTGAAAAAAATTCTCGTTCGAGATTTATATAAAGAACGCGATGTTAAAGTAGATGTATCTTTATTGACAACGAGTGTTGATGACGTGATCAATGACCCAGAGATTGATGTCATTATTGAAGTGATGGGCGGAGTCGAAGAAACGAAAAAACATCTTTTACAGGCATTAAAACAAGGAAAACATGTCGTTACGGCGAATAAAGATTTAATGGCGTTATATGGATCGGAGTTGTTGGCGGTAGCGACAGAGAACGGCTGTGATTTATTTTATGAAGCGAGCGTCGCCGGCGGCATCCCGATTTTGCGCAGTCTTGTCGACGGATTAGCGTCCGACCGCATTACGAAAATGATGGGGATCGTTAACGGAACAACGAACTTTATTTTAACGAAAATGTGTAAATACGGAAGTCCTTATGAAGAAGTGCTGGCGGAAGCGCAAGCGCTCGGTTATGCAGAAGCAGATCCGACCGCGGATGTCGAAGGGTTGGATGCGGCGAGAAAAATGGCGATTTTAGCGCGGTTGGGCTTTTCGATGAACATTGATTTAGATGATGTACAAGTTAAAGGCATTACCGGCATTACAGAAGAAGATTTAGATTACAGCAAACGTCTCGGATATACGATGAAGCTGATCGGAATTGCCCATCGTGACGGGGAGAAGGTAGAAGTGAGCGTTCAGCCAACGTTATTGCCTGATTCGCATCCGTTAGCGTCAGTGAGCGATGAATATAACGCCGTGTATGTGTACGGGGAAGCGGTCGGAGAAACGATGTTTTACGGTCCGGGCGCCGGAAGCCTTCCGACAGCGACGGCGGTGGTGTCGGATTTAGTGGCGGTCATGAAAAATATGCGGCTCGGGGTAAATGGTCGAAGCGCTGTTGCACCACAATATGAGAAAAAATTAAAATCGCCGTCAGAAATTTTTTCGAAATATTTTCTCCGCATTCATGTGAAGGATGAAGTTGGAGCGTTTGCCAAAATTACAGCGATTTTCTCAGAGCGGGGAGTTAGTTTTGAGAAAATTTTACAGCTCCCATTAAAAGAAAAAGGATTTGCAGAAATTGTCATTGTGACTCACAAAGCGTCGCAACAAGATTATGAAGACATTTTACAACAGTTGCGTGATCTTGAAATTGTTCATGATGTCAAAAGTTCGTACCGCGTAGAAGGGAATGGAAAATGATGATGTGGAGAGGATTGTTATACGAATATCGCGAATTTTTACCAGTGACGGAAAACACGCCGCTTCTTTCGCTTCATGAAGGAAACACGCCGCTCATACGATTAGAGCGCTTATCGAAACAGCTTGGGATTGAGCTGCATGTTAAAGTCGAAGGGGCAAATCCAACCGGTTCTTTTAAAGATCGCGGGATGGTGATGGCGGTAGCGAAGGCGAAAGAAGAAGGGAGCCATACGATCATTTGCGCTTCCACCGGAAATACATCGGCGGCGGCGGCAGCGTATGCGGCTCGGGCAGGAATGCGCTGCATTGTCGTCATTCCTCACGGCAAAATTGCGATGGGAAAATTGGCGCAAGCGGTGATGTATGGAGCAGAAATTTTTGCGATTGAAGGAAACTTTGACGAGGCGCTCAAAATGGTGCGCCGCCTGAGCGAAATCGCCCCGATTACGCTCGTCAACTCTGTCAACCCATATCGCATTGAAGGGCAAAAAACGGCGGCGTTCGAAATTTGCGATCAGCTTGGGAAAGCGCCAGACGTATTGGCGATTCCGGTCGGCAACGCTGGAAACATTACCGCATATTGGAAAGGATTTAAAGAGTATCATGAAGTCAAGCAGACCGGTCTTCCGGAAATGCGCGGCTTTGAAGCGGAGGGAGCAGCCGCAATCGTTCGCAATCAGGTGATTGAACAGCCGGAAACGATTGCCACCGCAATCCGCATCGGCAATCCGGCGAGCTGGGACAAAGCGGTGCAAGCTGCTAATGAATCGAAAGGAAAAATCGATGAAGTATCGGATGCAGAAATTTTGGAAGCATATAAGTTGCTTGCGAGAGAGGAAGGAATTTTTGCAGAGCCGGCTTCATGCGCATCGATTGCCGGAGTCATAAAACAGCGGAAGCGCGGTGAGATCAAAGAAGGAAGCACGGTAGTAGCTGTGCTCACCGGAAACGGATTAAAAGATCCAACGATTGCGATGGATGTGGCAGATATTAAGCCGCTTGTGCTACCAAATGATGAACGTGTCGTGTTTGAACATATTCAAGGGGCTGTTCACCAATGAAAGAAGATGAGATGTTAAAGATTGTTGTTCCAGCGAGTACCGCGAATTTAGGGCCGGGATTTGATTCGCTCGGCCTAGCGGTTTCCCGCTATTTAGTATTAGAAGTGCGCCGGGCGAATGAATGGGCATTTATCCCGCGCTCGGCGGAGGTACAATCTATTCCGAGCGGAACAGATAATTTAATTTTTCGAGTGGCTGACCATGTTTCCAGCACTTATGGACGGACATTACCGCCTTGCGCGGTTGATGTGTACAGCGAAATTCCATTTACCCGTGGATTAGGGAGCAGCGCTGCGGCGGTTGTCGCAGGGATTGAATTAGCGAATGAGCTTGCGGGCTTGTCGCTTACAATTGAAGAGAAAGCGCGGTTGGCAAGTTGCTATGAAGGGCATCCGGATAATGTTGGCGCCTCGTTGTACGGAGGGTTGGTCATTGGATGCCATCGTCAGGAGGAAACGACAATTATTCATGTTCCTAATATAGAATTAGACCTTGTCGCTGTGATTCCAAGCTATGAGCTCGAAACGAAAAAAGCGCGCGGCGTTCTGCCTAATTCGTTTTCGCGAGAGATAGCCGTAGAAGCTAGCGCCGTCAGCAACGTATTAGTGGCGGCCTTGCTGACGAAAAATTGGGAGCTGGCAGGGAAAATGATGGCCGGTGACTTGTTTCATCAACCGTATCGAAAAACATTGATTCCGGAACTATCAAACGTGCAGTCGCTAGCGAAAGAATATGGTGCGTTTGGTGTGGCGTTGAGCGGAGCAGGGCCAACTGTTCTTTGCTTTGCGGAGCGAGGAAAAGGAGAAATGTTAAAAGAAAAGCTATCTCCTCATTTTCAACATTGCGCTGTTGAACTTTTAACTGTTGAACAAAAAGGCAGTCACGTATATAAATTGGCGTTAGAAACATAAGAGCGGTTTCCATTCGGAAACCGCTCTTATGTTTCGTTGTCTAGCTTCGGCTCCTAGCTCTCTTGTGCCAAACAACCTTCCTCCGTCGAAGCAAAAAGCGCTTCTCGTCGGAAGAACGTTTGGCTTCGAGAGCTAACCAGTCGCTTCGGCTCCTAGCCCCTCAGGACGCTTCGGTCCTGCTGTGGCGGCGACAGCCTCCTCGCAGGCCCTCCAGCGCCTGTCGGGGCTGAGCAGTCGCCACCGCTTTTCTTAGAACACTTGCTCTACTTCAACGATGCCTGGCACTTCTTCTAAAAGTGCGCGCTCAATGCCGGCTTTTAATGTGATTGTCGAGCTCGGGCAGCTGCCGCAAGCGCCAAGCAAACGCAATTTGACTACGCCATCTTCGACATCGACGAGTTCACAGTCACCGCCGTCACGAAGTAAAAATGGACGCAGTTTATCTAAAACTTCTTGAACTTGTTCTTTAATTTCTAAATCGCTCATTCTTACCATCGACTCCTTTCTTTAACTTTATTATAATCGTTATAGTGAAAAAAATCTAATAACTTTTTTGCCATGGAGAGGAAGATGGAAACGTATGTCATTTAAACAAGTCGAAATATGTGTATACGGTGCAGAGGTCGTTTGTCCCTCCTGTGTCAATTTGCCCTCTTCGAAAGAAACGTATGAGTGGTTAGAAGCAGCTATTAAACGGAAATATCCGAACCAGCCGTTCGTCATTTCATACATTGATATTTTCAATCCACCAGATGATGAGGAAAAGAAAGCCTTTGCAGCAAAGGTGATCGAAGAAGATTTGTTTTACCCGGTCGTTCTTATCGAAGGGACGATTGTCGGCGAAGGCAATCCGAAACTAAAAGTCATTTATGAGGAAATGGAGAAATACGGATATCAAGCGGCTAAGCAAATTTAAAGAAAACGGGTGATCTAAGTTAGGTCACCCGTTTTTTATCACGAAAGGAGAAGCGATCATATTCGCCTTTTATAGCACATAAAAACCGCTCAAAACCCGCCCGATTTTTGTTTTGCGGCCGGGTTTTTGGGGGATGATTATTTAATAGCCGTTATGGTATTTATACATCCAAAGCACGCCGGATTTTAAAAGGCGCGGCACTCTTCCCGTTAAAGCGCGGTCGGCGACAAGGCCGAATCCATGTTTTTTGCCGAGTGAGCCGAGAACTCCTTTTAATTTTATCGGCGGAAATTCGTGTGGCGGCTCTTCACCATGCCAACGTTTTTGCAACACTTGCACAATTTGTTCCGCCTGCCCTTCTGCTAGCTGTGCGCTTGGGGAATGCGGCAAGCTTGCGCAATCACCGACAACATACACATTTTCATAGCCAGGGATATAGTGCTGGTTCGTTAAAACGACGCGACCTTGCGCATCTTTTTCAACGTTCAATTCACGAACAACGCGGTTTGGCTGAATGCCCGCTGTCCATACGATTGCATCACAATGAATCGGTTCATCATGGTTATACAATACGCCCTCTTCCACTTTTGTAATATTAGAACGTCGAATAATATCGATGTCATGTTCATGAAACCAGCCTTCGACATATTCGCTCAGCCGTTCTGGAAACATTGGTAAAATCCGTTCCCCGCGATCAAATAGCATAACATGCAAGTCAGGGCGGCTTTCGGCCAGCTCGCTTGCTAATTCCACGCCGCTTAATCCCGCGCCGACGATGCCGACGACGGAGCGAGGCGGTAAATTGTTTAATGCTTGATACGTCATCCGAGCTTTATCAATCGATTGAATGCTGTACGTAAATTGTTCAGCGCCTGGAACCCCGTGGTATTTATCTTCACATCCTAATCCGATCACTAAATCATCGTATGAAACGGTTGTGTCGTCTTGTAAAAAGACAGTTTGAGCATCTAAATCAATACGGACGACTTCCCCAAAGCGATACGTGAGGCGAGGATGTTCCGGAAACGGCACACGAATGTCGTGATCGCTAATCGTTCCAGCAGCTAATGCGTAATATTCCGTTTTTAAACAGTGGTATGGGACACGGTCAATGAGCGTGATGTGAACGTTATCAGGTAAATGGTTCGGGAGAAGGCGAAGCAAAATTCGCATGTTTCCGTATCCCCCACCAAGCAGAACGAGGTGTCTCATGCTAAAATTCCCCTTTGCGTTGTCTTTTTCAATTGAATGTGTTGAATCGCTATCTCAACACCGCCTAGTTCTCTTGTGCTAAAAAAGCCGTTATCAAAATAACAAGCACTTTTACTTAGAGGCTAGTTGATGTCTTTTTATACGCAAAATGTTTACCAAATGCCATTAAAAGTATAGCGAAATTGTGACAAAATCACAACAATTTTTCGAAAAAATGATAAAGATATGAGATGATCGAACAATAAATGATGGTGAATATCTCAAAATGGAGTATCACAAATTGACGTTTGCTGAAAAAATCGTTACGATGTTAAACAGTAGAGAGGTGACGAATAATGATTCAGCCCATTATTGAATTTTGCATCAGTAATTTAGCCAATGGTTCACAAAAAGCGTTGGAAATTTTGCAGAAGGATCCGAATTTGGATATTATCGAGTACGGCTGTTTAAGCTATTGCGGAAAATGCGCCCATTCACTGTTTGCATTAGTAAACGGAGAAATTGTCACAGGGGAAACGCCGGAGCAACTAGTCGAAAATATTTACAAATTTCTTGAAGAAAATCCGATGTTTTGAGAAAAAAGCGGCGTTGGATCACCGCTTTTTCTTTATGATGTAGGAGGAGATTGTTGGCTGCTGCGAATATCTTGCCAACGTTCGTGTGCCATACGGACAATTCCTTTTTCGATCGTTTCCTTTTTTTTTGCAATCACTTTGGAAAAATATAAAACTGCTTGTTTTGGTTGATTTAATCGTCTATGTAATTCGCCAATTAAGTAAAGAAGCCGCACTTCCGACATATGCGTACCGACGAAGTCGTCTTTGTTGTAGGAAGCGGTATATTCTTCTAGCGCCAGCCGCATAAAACGCACTTCTTGGTCGGGAACTTGGTATGTTCGATATAGCCACGCTAGCCGCATATATAAGCCGGCAAGGACAATATGTTTTTCACGCTTTAACGTGGCAGAATAAATGCCGAGTTTGTAGGTATTGACCGCTTCTTGAAACGTTCGCTTTCCGCTGTAATTGTTTCCTTTCCACAATTGGCAAATATTTTTTTGAATCGCCTCCAGCGTATTTGGCGGAAAATAGGAAGAAAACTCTTCCGTGACGGAAAAGCCGCAATGAGGGCAGACGCTGACATAATAAAATAACGGGTTTAAGTCTTCAGGCTCATAATATGTGCAAAAATCAGTATCGTGTCTGACGGGACGAAGAAAATGGGAACGAATTTTTTTCGTCGTATATGATTGATGACAAACAAGACAGCGAACATTTCGGTCATATAATGGATCGATTTGCATGATATTTCCCCCGTATCGTTTTAAGAATAAAGACCTATTACAAGCCGATTATACAGTGAGTTCCGTAAAAAAAGAAGATGCCAAAAAGACATCTTCTTTTAAGGTGTATATGAAAAAACGGGGGATATTTTCATTGTTTCCAAAGCCTATTGCCTTTATACTTATATACAAAAAATTTTTTAGGAGGACCATGATGCAAAAGTTTTCATTTACGAAAATGCACGGCTTAGGGAATAGTTACATATATGTGAACATGTTTGAAGAAACGATTCCGGAGTCGCTTTTTTCGGAATTGGCGGTGAAAGTATCAAATGTGAATACGGGAATCGGTGCAGACGGCATGATTTTGATTTGCCCGTCAGATGTTGCCCCGGTGAAGATGCGAATTTTTAACAGCGATGGATCGGAAGGGAAAAATTGCGGCAACGGGCTTCGTTGTGTGGCGAAATATGCTTACGAACATCGGTTAGTGACAGAGCCCTCATTTTTGATTGAAACATTATCGGGGCTTGTGAAGGCGGAAGTGTTTGACGAAAACGGTGTCGTCACGAACGTCACGATCGATATGGGGAAACCTCGACTCAAGCGGAGTGAAGTGCCGATGGTCGGTGAAGAAGCGGACCAAGTCGTTGCCGAAAAAATCGATATTGCTGGTAAAGCGCATGAAATTACCGCTGTTTCGATGGGGAACCCGCATGTGATCTTTTATGTGGATGACATCGAGAAAGCGCCGGTGACATCGCTCGGTCCGGTTGTCGAAAAAGATGCGCGATTCCCAGAAGGAGTCAACGTTGAATTTGTGGAAGTGGTCAATGACTGCGAACTCCATTTTCGCGTGTGGGAGCGCGGATCAGGAGTGACGCAAGCATGCGGTACAGGCGCTTGCGCAGCGGTCGTCGCTTCGGTGCTGAATGGCAAAACAGCCCGCAACAAAGAAACGGTCGTCCATCTCGCCGGCGGCGATTTAGTCATTACATGGACGGACGAAGGGAATGTGCTTATGACCGGTCCGGCCGAGACGATTTGTACAGGTGTATATTATTATTAATCATTTGAACGAATTATTATGATATGAATTTTCGAGCAAAAGATAAAACAACACTCATGTTTTAAACAAAAAATAGTTCCATCTTTTTGTGTTTGGTATAATTAAAAGTACAAAGGTGCGAAAGAAGTCTTTTCGCAAAAAACACAACAGAAGCCTGATCCAAAGGAGGAAAAGCGATGAGTGATGTCATTATTCTTACAGAAGCGGCTGCGTTTCAAATTCAAGATATGATGAAAGAGCACGGTGAAGAAGGTGCGTATCTTCGCGTTGGCGTGAAAGGCGGCGGCTGTAGCGGATTATCGTACGGAATGGGATTTGAGCATGAGCGTCATGACGACGATTATGAACTAGAGCAACATGGGATTAAAATATTGGTGGATAAAGAAAGTGCCCCGATTTTAAAAGGAACGGTTATTGACTATAAGCAATCGCTAATGGGCGGCGGTTTTACGATCAACAACCCGAACGCGATTGCCACATGCGGTTGCGGTTCATCATTTCGCACGGCAACGAATGCAGGTACGCCGGAGGAATGCTAACGCTAATGTTTTCAAGGATTGTTTCATTAAGAGGGGGGGAAAACAGGGATATAATAAGCTTGTTTTGATGAAAGGTAGGGTGGGGCATGAAAATGCAGTGGAATTTGATATTAGCGATGTTATTTGCACTAATTATCGCCGTTTTTGCGGTTGTTAATGTGAATGCTGTTTCGGTGAATTATTTATTTGGAAAAACGGAATGGCCATTAATTCTCATTATTTTAGGATCGACGGCAATGGGAGGAATCATCGTGGCGTCATTCGGATGGTTCCGTATGTTTAAACTGCAGAGGCAAATCAAAATATTGTCGAAGGAAAAGGAAGAACTGAAGAAAAAAATAAGCGCATTAGAAGAGAACGAACTTTTGGAACAAGAGCAATCATGATGAATGGAGGGATGTCTGTTTGTCGGACATCCCTTTTTGATTAGAACATGGAAGAAGAGTGCATCGGTTGCACTTTCGCATTCGGATCAATGTATGCTTTTGCGTTGTTGACAGCGGTTGGCGCTTCGCCGAAGCCGCAAGCAATTAATTTGACTTTTCCTTCGTACGTGCAAATATCGCCAGCTGCATACACGCCAGGAATGTTTGTTTCCATTTTGGAATTCACTTTAATCGAGTTTTTCTCGATTTCAAGTCCCCATTCTTTAATTGGGCCGAGCGATGAAACGAACCCGTAGTTGACGATGACTGCATCGACATCGATCGTTTCACGCGATCCGTCTTTCACACTTTCTAATATGACTTGGCTGATTTTGCTTCCGTCACCGATTAAATCTACCGGCACAAATGGCGTTTTAATGTCTACTTTCGAATTCATTAAGTTTTCAACGCTATGTTCATGGGCGCGAAACTTATCGCGGCGATGTACGATCATTACTTTTTCAGCGATCGGCTCAAGCATTAACGCCCAGTCTACGGCAGAGTCACCGCCGCCGCAAACAAGCACTTTTTGGCCGGCAAATTTATTTAAATCGTCAATGAAGTAATGAAGATTTTTTCCTTCATATTGGGCAGCACTATCCAACTCTAGACGACGAGGTTGGAACGCTCCGTTTCCTGCGGTAATGATCACCGTTTTCGAGTAGTGAATTTCTTTGTTTGTCGTGAGCTTGAAAATGCCGTTATCTTGTTTTTCTAGCTTTTCTACCGATTGTTCCAAACAAATAGTCGGATTAAATTTCGCCATTTGTTCCTTTAAGTTGTTAATGAGTTCTTGAGCACGAATTTTTGGGAATCCAGCGACGTCGTATATGTACTTTTCTGGATAAAGAGCGGATAGCTGGCCGCCCAATTGCGGAAGACTTTCGATAATTTTCACGCTTGCTTGGCGCATTCCACCATAAAACGCGGTAAACAACCCTGTTGGTCCGCCACCAATGATTGTAATATCGTATACTTTTTGGTCTTCTTTCATGATCCCTTCCCCCTCAATATCTAAAAATACAGACACTTACATCATAGCATATATAGTTCCTTTGTAAAAAAGAAAAAAATCACTTGAAAACAATCGAAAAAAAGAATAATATGTTTTTGGATAGATTGTTAAGATTTTTTGACAATTGTTCGGCATTTTTTTGTCTATTTTCGTGAATTTATTCACAAACTTTTTTTCAATAAAATGCAACAAAGCGGCAAACGCTAGTTGTAGATCATCGTAAATAAAAATAAAAGGGTGGAAGTGATTCATTTGAAAAAGCCAAATGTTGTAATTTTAGGTGCAGGTTATGGCGGTTTGATGACAGCAGTTCGTTTGCAAAAATTGGTTGGTGTGAACGAAGCGAACATTACGTTAGTGAACAAAAACGATTATCACTACGAAACAACGTGGCTTCATGAAGCGTCAGCAGGAACGCTCCATCATGACCGCGTGCGCTATCCGATCACAGATGTGATCGACCGCAACAAAGTACAATTTGTGAAAGATACAGTTGTCAAAATTGTTCCACAAGAACAACGCGTCATTTTACAAAATGGCGAGCTTTCTTACGATTACTTAGTTGTAGCGCTTGGCTTTGAATCCGAGACGTTCGGCATTAAAGGATTAAAAGAATACGCATTTTCGATTGCAAACATTAATGCGGCCCGCCAAATTCGCGAGCATATTGAATATCAGTTTGCAACGTACAATAACGAGGTAGAAAAACGCGATGAGCGTTTAACGATCGTTGTCGGCGGTGCCGGATTTACAGGCATTGAGTTTCTTGGCGAACTAGCGAATCGTGTTCCAGAGCTTTGCCGTGAATACGATATCGATCCGAAAAAAGTGCGCATTATTTGCGTCGAAGCTGCTCCGACGGCACTTCCTGGCTTTGATCCGGAGCTAGTGGAATATGCGGTTGGGTTGTTAGAGCGCAAAGGGGTAGAGTTTAAAATCGGAACGGCGATTAAAGAATGCACGCCAGAAGGCATTATTGTTGCTAAAGGAGACGAAACCGAGGAAATTAAAGCGGGTACAGTTGTGTGGGCTGCCGGCGTGCGCGGAAGCTATGTTATCGATGAATCTGGTTTTGAAGCGATGCGCGGCCGCGTGAAAGTTGATCCGTTCTTACGCGCTCCTAGTTACGACAACGTGTTTATTGTTGGTGACTGCTCGTTAATCATTAACGAAGAGACGAATCGTCCGTACCCGCCGACAGCACAAATTGCGATGCAGCAAGGGGAAGTATGTGCGAAAAATATTGCGGTCTTAATTCGCGAGCAAGGCGAATTGCAACCATTTAAACCGGATATTAAAGGAACGGTATGTTCACTTGGTCACGATGATGCGATCGGTGTCGTATTCGGCAAAAAAATGTGGGGCTCTAAAGCAAGCTTTATGAAAAAAATGGTCGACAACCGTGCCCTCTATTTAATCGGTGGTCCATCGCTTGTCATGAAAAAAGGAAAATTCAATTTCTTCTAAAATTATGCACGGGGCAAACAAACATTTGTTTGCCCTTTTTATGGTTTGTTTTTAAAAAATTCAAAAAAATAAGATAAATAAAGAAAAAAAGAGCATTCGCTTGATGTATCCGTTTACATGGATACAAATCGCCCGAAATCCCCCTTTTCTTTTTTGACGAACATTTGATATGATATATTATCAGAAAATTAAGAAAAGTTAAGAGGGATGAGAAATGAAACATGCAGAACAAACAGTTTGCCCATATTGTTCGGGAAACGGATATGTACAGCTGCTTTTAGGCGGTTCAGAAACGTGTTATTGTTGTTTAGGGAAAGGAACAGAAACAAAAAAATAACGAATGGCTTTCGTTGACTCTCTGTCATCGATTCAGTACACTTAAGAAGGATGTACTGGAGGTGATGGGGATGGAAATGAGTATACCCGTTTTGCTCATATCGATGCTGTTATTTTTTGTTTTATTTTTCGGCATCGGTTTTTTATTAAACATGATTTTAAGAATGTCGTGGCTTCCGGCCATTTTAAGCCCGATTGTCTTCATTTTCATAATTGATGATGTGAGATGGATTGAGTATTTTACGGCACCAAGCGCTTCGTTTGCAGCGCTAAAACATAAAATTATTTCATTGGCGCCGGCTGATTTAATGATTCTCAGCAGCGGGCTTGTCGGAGCGATTTTCTCCGGCATTGCGATTCGTGCATTAAGGGCTAAAGGATATCAAATGTTTTAAGACTTTCGTCAATGAAGCGAAAGTCTTTTTTTATTTTCTCTTTTCTCCCCGATGAATATTTATTTTTTTCTTTGGAAATAAATAGAACCGTGGGAGGAGTGAGAAAATGAATGTGTTTAGACGAATAGTGATGTCGATTTTATTTGTTGGAGCGTTCTTTACTACATTTCAATCGATTTCTGGAGTAGAAGCGCGAACGATTACGGATTGGCTTTATGATTCACCCTTTTCTCTTTTTCATCGTAGCTATTATTTTTTTCATAATTTTGATATAGAACAATACACATCAGCTGACGATCAATGGATTCAATATGAGGAACGGGTGCAGCCGCAAATTTCATCGGAACAAACGAAAAACGATTCGTTGAGCTTGGAAGAAGCGGTTGATTGGTCCCAATACCCGTCGGCTACTGTTGTCGCAACCGGCTATACAGCGGGAGTGGAATCAACAGGGAAAACACCGGATCATCCAGGATACGGCATTACGTACTCAGGGGTGCGAGTAAAGCGAGATTTATATTCGACGATCGCTGCGGACTTAAACATTTTCCCTATCGGTACGGTTTTGTTCATCCCAGGATACGGGTATGGTGTCGTGGCAGACAAAGGCGGGGCGATTAAAGGACACCGCATCGATTTATATTACGATACGGTAGAAGATGTATATAAATATTGGGGCAAGAAAACGGTGGAAGTATACATCGTGAAAAAAGGAAATGGAACGCTATCAGAAGATGAACTGACAAAGCTGAACGAAAATGAAACGATGCAAGTATTTCGCGAGCAGTATTTGAAATCGAAAAGCTAGAAATAGAGAAGGGCAGATTATTCTAGCCCTTCTTTATTGATGCAACAAAGGATCTGTGCCGTCGTAAGCAGGAAACGTATCGGGATGAAGGAGAGAGGCTATCTTTTTTAAGCCGAGCAACAGCCGTGGAGAAGGACGGCAAAAAAGCGCTTCCTCAAGAACGTAAATTCGATTCGATTTTACCGCTTCGAGTTGTGCCCATTCCGGCCGTTTTTTCACGATATTTGGATCGATTTTTTCGGTATAGACACCGACCCAAACGAGACAAATATGGTGAGGATTTCTTTTTTTAATTTCTTCCCAATCAGTTTGCACATTCGCTTGTTCGAGATCGGCAAAAAGATTGGTTCCACCGGCTAGTTCGCTTATTTCGCTGAGCCAATTCGTTTTTCCCGGGGTAAATACAGGCTTCGGCCACCATTCCCAATAAAGCGTCGTCGGCTGTTTTACTTTTTTAGCTAGCTGAGCATATTGATTAATGATCGCATAATAACGTTCAACCACTGCTTGTGCCCGTTCCTTTTGCTCGAGAGCTTCTCCTAATCGAAGCAAGTCGTTTGCAATGTCTTGCAGCGAATGAGGTTGAAAGACGAGATAAGGAATGTTTCGCTTTTCTAGTTCCGTGACGTTCCGTTCCATTCCAGGCACGCTTAAAGAAGCGAGAACAAGGTCTGGTTTCATCGCTTCGACACTATCCATATCAATGTGTAAATCAGGGCCTACTTTCGGAAGTGTATGGACGGATGAAGGCCAATCGGAATAGTCGTCAACGGCAACCAGTTGCTCTGTCAAGCCTAAATAAGCGAGAAGTTCTGTATTGCTCGGACAAAGGGAAATGATTTTCATTTGCATCACCTCTTTTTTTCTATTCTCTTTCGGTTCGTTCTTTTCCTTGTGATATGATGAAAAAAAGGGGGGAGTTTTTTGTATCCGCTTGAATATTATGAGTTTTTCGTGAAGTTCAATGAAGGGGATTATTATACTTGTCATGACTTATTAGAAGAAATTTGGATGGTTGATAAACGAAATTTTTTTATTAAAGGATTGCTGCAAATGACGGTAGCGCTTTATCATTACAGTTACGGCAACGTCAAAGGAACGCGCACGATGATGCAAGCTGCTTATGACTATTTGCAGCCATATCGCCCGTTTTATTGGGGAATGGATGTTGGGGAAGTATGCGTGTTTATTGAGCGTTGCCTCATGATCATTCCAGCAGATGTTGACAGAGTTGATTTTTCTGAAATCAATCAGTTGCCGCCACTTCCATCGCTCGTTTTATTTTTGCGCGACTAGCCAGATAAGCGAAATATTTTTTGTATAATGAATGGGAGAGATAAAACAAGTAAAAGGGGTGGATTCGATGTTTACGGTCGTTCGGGAAATGCCTGTTAATGCTAAACATGAAGCGTTGGTCGTTGGGTTGTTTGATAAGCAGCCTCCTTTTAACGGAATGGTTGCCGAATGGAACGAAAAGTTAAACGGGCAGCTGCTGGAGTTATTCAAGGAAGGAGATCTTTCCGCGAAGAAAAAGCATGTTTCGAAAGTACATACACTTGGGCAAACAAATGTAAAGCGTCTCTATTTTGTTGGGTTGGGGAAAGAAAGTGAATTGACGTTTGACGCGTTGAGAGAAGTGTTCGGCAAATTGTTTAAAACATTAAAAGGGGTGAAGTGGACAGAAGTTGCCGTTGCTTTAGACACGTTTACAACGGAACGAATTGATGTGAACGACGCGGCCCATGCGCTTGCTGAGGCGTTCGCCTTGGCGACATATCAGTTTGCTGGCTATAAACAAAAATCAAATGAACCGGAAAAAAAGATCGAGCATATCATTGTCTATACAGAGGCAGACAAAGAAGAAGCGGAAGCAAGTCTATTGGTCGGTTCAGTTTACGGAAAAGCGACAAACTCGGCTCGCACGCTCGTCAATACGCCAAGCAACTTATTAAAGGCGACCGATTTAGCCGATTACGCGGTGGAATTAGCGAAAAAATATGATTTTGAATATGAAATACTTGAAAAAGAGGAGATGGAAAAGCTCGGGATGGGGGCATTTTTAGCGGTCAATCAAGGGTCAAGCGAGCCGCCAAAAATGATTGTCTTAAAATATCAAGGAAAAGAAACATGGAACCATGTCATTGGTCTTGTTGGAAAAGGAGTGACATTCGATACAGGCGGTTATTCGATTAAACCGAAAGACGGCATCGTTGGCATGAAAACAGATATGGCCGGTGCAGCGGCTGTTCTTGGAGCGATGGAAATTATCGGTGAACTTCGGCCAGAACAAAATGTAGTGGCGGTCATTCCAGCTACGGATAATATGATTAGTGGCGAAGCATTTAAACCGGATGATGTGATTACATCGATGAGCGGCAAAACGATTGAAGTTACGAATACAGATGCGGAAGGGCGCCTTATTTTAGCGGATGCGATTACATATGCGAAACATCATGGTGCTAATTATTTGATCGATGTGGCGACGTTAACAGGAGGAGTAATCGTTGCACTTGGCGTTCACACAACCGGGGCGATGACGAATAACGAAGCATTGTTTGAACAAGTATTAGAAGCATCTGCAGAAACAGGAGAGTTTATTTGGCGTTTGCCGATTACTGAAAAAGATAAAGAACGTGTGCGCAATAGTCCGATTGCTGATTTAAACAACTCGCCAGGGCGCGAAGGACATGCGATTATGGGCGGAGCGTTTTTGGCTGAATTTGCGGAAGATACGCCGTGGGTTCACCTTGATATCGCAGGAACATCGGTCACATCGAAAGAACACGACCTCGGTCCAGCTGGCGCTACCGGTGTGATGGTGCGCACACTTGCGACATTTATAGAACGTTTTGATTGATTAAGAAAAACGAAGCCGTCATCACTGGCTTCGTTTTATTATTTTATCTGAATTGTAAAGGTAATGTAAAATTTATATTAATTTTTTTTGAACATATTGTAAATTTGAAGATTGTTGATAAAATAAGACAAAGACAGGGCGGCTCACTATTATCACCTAATTGGGGGTTTTTTGCATGTTTTTTTCACCAAAAAAAGATGTGTTTTTCGATTTATTATTTACGATTTCAGAAAATGTTAAAGAAGCGGCCCAATATTTTGTTGAGTACAAAATTCATAACATTAGCGATTTAAAAGAATTTGCCCGCGTCATGAAAGAATATGAAAAGAAAGGCGATTCGTTTATTCATGAACTCGTCGTTGCGCTAAATAAAACATTTATTACGCCGATTGAACGCGAAGACATCCATCAATTAGCGATGAAAATGGACGATGTGTTAGACGGACTGGAACAATGTTCAGCCCGTTTTGAAATGTTCTCGTTTACGGATATCGACGATCATATGGTGAAGTTTTTCAACAATATTTATCAAAGCACGATTGAAATTGCAGAAGCGCTCAAATTATTAGCGAGTAAAAAATTGCTAGACATGCGCACACATGCGATTAAAATTAAAGATTACGAAACAAAATGCGACGAAATTTTGCGCGCCTCAATCAAAAACTTATTTGTCACACAAAAAGATCCAATTAAGCTTATTCAATATAAAGAGTTATACGAGATGTTGGAAGAAATCGCGGACAGCTGTGAGGATGTTGCCAATACGATTGAAACGATTATTATGCGCAACGCGTAAAAGGAGATCACGCGTTTATGGATACAGTATTGATACTTACAGTTTTAGTAGTTATTTTTGCGTTAGCGTTTGACTTTATTAACGGTTTCCACGACACAGCGAACGCGATTGCAACATCTGTTTCAACAAGAGCGTTAACCCCACGCCAAGCGATTATTTTGGCTGCGACGATGAACTTGCTCGGGGCGTTAACATTTACCGGTGTAGCAAAAACGATTACGAAAGACATTGTCGACCCATTTGCATTAGAAAACGGATCGGTTGTCATTTTAGCGGCGTTAATAGCGGCGATTGTTTGGAACATAATTACATGGTATTATGGCATTCCGAGCAGCTCGTCTCATGCGCTTATTGGCTCGGTCGCCGGAACTGCCGTTTCAGCTGGTGGGTTTAACATTTTGAATTATGCAGGGTTCTTAAAAATTTTACAATCATTGATTATTTCTCCGTTCCTTGCCTTCGGGGTAGGATTCGTGATTATGAGCTTGTTTCGATTGATGTTTAAAAATGCAAACCTTTCCAAAACAACGAAAGGATTTCGGTTGTTCCAAGTATTTACGGCAGCTATGCAAGCCTATACGCATGGAACGAATGATGCGCAAAAAGCGATGGGAATTATTACAATGGCTTTAATCGCTGGGAATTATCATACTTCCACAGAAATCCCAGAGTGGGTGCGCATTTCGGCGGCGGTGGCGATGGGACTTGGTACTTCTGTCGGCGGTTGGAAAATTATTAAAACAGTCGGCGGAAAAATTATGAAAATCCGCCCGGTCAACGGAGCGGCAGCTGATTTGTCTTCTGCGCTTGTTATTTTTGCGGCTACAACGTTCTATTTACCAGTTAGTACTACTCACGTCGCTTCATCTTCTGTCATGGGAGTCGGTGCAGCACAGCGCATCAAAGGTGTTAAATGGGATGTTGCCCGGCGCATTGTCATCACATGGATTGTGACATTGCCGGTTTCTGCACTGATCGCGGGATTTGTGTACCAATTATTTAAACTATTTATGTAAAAAGTGCATGCGAAAAGCATGCACTTTTTTACGCTACATAGCGATTAAAGGCAGTGAACTTACGGATCGTTGCGTAAAAACGTGGCGAAATAATGCCGGCAATGATCGATAAAATCACGTCTTTTGGTAGCGGAACGAGCATCCAGCTCCATGCTATGCTATAAGAAAATCCTTTAGGTGCTTCCGCCCAATATTTATAAGCGAAATACATCCAATTTGTACCGACAACATAGTTAATAACCATTCCGACTAACGCTGCCGCAATGAAGCGAGCGATCGAAGGCTGTTCACCGCCCTTTTCAATGATCCATCCTGTTACATAAGCCGCTAAAATGAAGGAAAAAATAAAGCCGAACGTCGGACCGGCAATCATGCCAAACCCACCGGAAAACTTAGCAAAAACAGGCGCACCGAAAAGACCGACTAGCATGTATACGACCATCGAAAGCGCACCAAGGCGGCGTCCTAAAATTGCCCCCGCTAAGACGCAGAAAAATGTTTGCAACGTAATCGGCACGCCGCCAACGACTAAAAACGGCGCCCACGAAGTAATGTTGGCACCAATCGCCATGAGCGCAGCAAACATGCCGACGAGCGTAATGTCAAGCGCACGCAATCGCATATGTAAACCTCCTTTTTTTTATGGTTAACAGAATCGTACCGAACAACGTGTTCAATGTCAATGATGTTTTTGCATATTTTCCCTACTTATCAGGAAAAATAAACGACGTATAGCGTTGAGAAAGGAGGAATCGGAATGGAACGAGAGAACAAAGCAAATGAAATCGAACGTGCCAACCAAATGGGGGCAAAGGAAGATTTTGTGCATGTGAGCGAGCGCAAAGAAAGGGATGATTTACGCAATGCAAGGGAAGTAGGATTGAAGCAATTTCATCAAGAATAAGCTGTTTGGCGTACCAAACAGCTAAAAGATGTTCCAACGAAGTCCAATTACTAATTGACAACATCCTGCGGCAGCAGACGACGGTGACAACGTCAAGCGGATGCCGTCCGGATTGAAATAAATATCGACTTTTGAACGGATACCTAACGATTGGATCATTTGCTGTACTTGTTTCGTTTTTCCTTCTTGGGCGAGCGACATGATGTTTGCGGAAAACGATTTAGATTGGGCGAATTTCGCTAAAATGATGCTCGCGTCTTTCATAAGCAGCTGTGCGGTTGTAGCCGATTGGCTAAATAATGCCGGATCGACCGGCGGATATTGGCGAATGTAGTACGGTGTATGGAATACGGGAAGAATGCCGTACATTTTTTCCATCACTCCTTGTGAACAGTTTTTTATCACTATATGTAAAAAAACAAAAAGAGCGAGCAGGAATTTTTTCCACTCACTCTTTTTTTCGTTACATTAGATAACGGAAAAATAAATAGAAATGTGACAGCAATAAAGCGACCAAAGTTAACGGTGCCCCGATTTTTAAGAAGTCGATGTAGCTGAATGCGTGACCTTCACGCGACGCAAGGCCAGCCACAATGACGTTCGCGGAAGCACCGATCAATGTTCCGTTGCCGCCTAAACACGCTCCAAGCGCCAACGCCCACCATAACACGTCGATTTGTGGCGAATCAGGCGATAATCCCATGCCGACTGCCATATCTTTAATGAGCGGGATCATCGTCGCGACAAACGGAATATTGTCAATCGTCGCTGAAGCAATGCCAGACACCCAAAGGATGAAATACGAAGCGACCGAAATATCGCCGCCTGTGACATCGAGCGCTTTTTCCGCCAAGCTTTTAATGAGTCCGATATCAACAAGCCCGCCGACTAACGTAAATAAGCCGGCAAAAAAGAAAATTGTCACCCATTCGACCGACGCGAACACATCTTCAATTTCATGCTCATGTACACCGATGACCATAAGAATCGTCGCTCCAGTCATTGCAATGACAGCAGCATCGACATGAATGACGGAGTGGAGAATGAATCCTAAAATCGTTAAGATCAATACCGACACCGATTTTTTCAACAAGAGGGGATCTTTAATGTAGTCCCTTTCATTGAGGTTCATCAGCTGCTCGATCAGTTTTGGATCGGATTTTAATTGTCGCCGGTAAAGAAATGCAAGAATCATAACGGTCACGATCATGATGATAAGTACAATCGGTGTTAGATTGATTAAAAAATCGTTAAAATCTAGATGTTTGTTCGCTGATCCGATCATAATGTTTGGCGGGTCGCCGATTAATGTCGCTGTTCCTCCGATATTGGAAAACAGGACTTCGGAAATTAAATAAGGTACAGGATTGACATGCAAAATACGGGTAATCGAAAACGTAACCGGAACAATTAATAGCACGGTTGTTACGTTATCGAGAAAGGCGGACAACACTGCTGTTAACAAAGACAAAATGATTAAAATGCGCAGCGGCTGCCCTTTGGCCAATTTGGCCGCTTTAATGGCTACATATTGGAAAAATCCTGATTTGCTTGTGATGCTGACAAGAATCATCATGCCAATCAGAAGCGTAATCGTTCCCCATTCAATGTGTTGAGTAAACGCTTTTTGCAAATCGACGATGCCGAAAATGACCATGCCTGCAGCCCCAAGCAAGGCGATCACTGCACGATTGATTTTTTCAGAAATAATAATCGCATATGTTCCTAAAAAGATGGCGATCGCTAAATAATATTGCATATTTGATACTTCTGTTGTTACTGTTTCATGCAACGGTCTTCACTCCTTTATTGAATTGTTTTGCTGCAAGAAGGGCAATGTAACTGCGGCGGATTTTGAAGTCCTCTTATGTAAAATGCGAACTGGCAATCCGGACAAGTAAACTCCGTTAACCGGTCGATAAACAATTTATTTGATGCACGTTGCGGAATTGTTGTATCGACGATTTCAACGTGGATATTTTCCCGCGAATCGTCTTCCGCGATAACGAGCCCTTCCGCGTCTTCTTTTATTCGCCAACCTTGGCCAATTAAATGTTGCTGCAGTTGGCTATGTGAAGAATGCTGAAGCATTTCCTCAGCTAGTTTCATATATTGCTCGTTTGTTAATGAAGCAAACGGTACGCCGGTTTTTTTCTTTTCCCAAAACGCTTTCAATTGTTCCTCGGTGAAAACGAATGTTACAATTTTATGAATAATTACGTTTTTCAATCAAAATCCCCCTCGTTGACAGTTTGTTCATAAAATTTATTATATCGTCTTTATCATTTGTACTCAAAAAGATTTTTGCCGACATATACCGCCGCCTTTTTTTAATATTTTCTGAAAAAAGTAAGTAAAATGATGGAATTTCATGATATAATGAAAGTACTAGCACTGGCCGAAATACAAGATGAAAAAAAGTGAAAAGAAAGGAGGGATCGTCGTGCAAGGAAAAGATCATCCGTATTTGTTTCTTGATTTTGAATTTACGATGCCTGAAAACAAAACAAAGCCGAGCGGTTTTTTTCCGGAAATTATTGAAGTCGGTATCGTATCGGTCATCAATGATCAAGTATGCGACCAATTTTCCGCGTACGTTAAACCGACTCACTTCCCGATTTTAACGGAACGATGTAAGTCATTTTTGAACATTACACAAGAACAAATCGATCAAGGAATTTCGTTTACAGAGCTGATTCGTTGGTTAAAAGAATACGATCGATTGCGACCGACCGTGATCACATGGGGAAGCATGGACATGAAAGTGTTGCGGCATAATTGTTTACAGTCTAATCTTCCGTTTCCATTTACAGGTGAGCATCGTGATTTAGCGATGGAATATAAAATGTTTTTCGGGGAACGAAATCAACCGGGGCTGCGTAAAGCTGTTCAAGAATATGGAAAAGAGGGGGTCGGAAAGCCGCATTGTGCACTCGATGATGCATTTACAACATACAATATTTTTAAACTTGTGGAGAAAGATAAAAAGTATTTATCCAAACCGGAGCAGCCGACGATCGGTGAGCGAGTCGATTTTAGCCAACTGTTGAAAAAATTTGCATTATAGCTAGCCAAGTCACGCTGTTTAGTGGTTTGGCTTATTTGTTTTTGCTATAATAAATAGGTAAATATTTTTAAAGGTGAGAGGTTGACGAAGCGATGATTCATTATATATTGAATTTATTTCTATATTTTCCGGAAGATAAAAGAGAATATATTCCTGCCGCAATTACGAGTACGCTTTTTTTAATTGCCGCCATTTTGACGATGCGTCTCATTATAAAAATTTCGAAACGTCAAGAAGAAAAAGCGAAACAGTTTGAAGAGCAGCTGCGGAAAGAAAACATTATTCAAGATGAACAATAGCCGTTTGAATGCCTCCCTTTCTGGCGATACTGGATAAAAAAGTGTTGCGGAAGGGGATTTTATGTTTAGACGAATTGGTGTATTGCTTACGACAGTTGCGCTTGTCAGCGGCTGTAAAGAATCGAATCCGACTGAAATAAATGTCAAAATGATCAATAGCGCTGGTGATGTGCTAGGGACGGCAAAACTGTCGGAGCAGCCAAAAGGGGTTAAAATTGCGTTAGATTTGGAGGGGTTGCCGCCGGGAGAACATGCAATTCATATTCATGAAAAAGCAAGCTGTAAAAAACCGGACTTTCAATCGGCAGGAAGCCATTATAATCCTGATCAGAAAAAGCATGGTTTGCTACATCCGGAAGGTGCACACGCCGGCGATTTGCCCAATATTATTGTCAAAGAAGACGGAACAGCCAAAGCAGAGCTTACCGCTCCACAAGTGACGTTAAAAGAAGGGAAGGGAACGTTGTTGACAAAAGAAGGCACCGCTCTAGTGATTCATGCAGGCAAGGACGACGGAATGACGCAGCCGGCAGGCGATGCTGGAGAGCGCATTGCATGCGGGGAGATTAAACGATAAAAGAAGGCCTCTAAACGAGAGCCTTCTTTATCATTTATAGTCCTTCAAAAGCAACAGCCAACCGGTTTAGTGCGTCTTCCAATGTTTTCCGTGTGCAGGCGATGTTGAGGCGAATAAAACCCCGCCCTTCTTCCCCGAATTTGCTTCCCATTTCTACGGCAATTTTTCCTTTATGAAGAAGCAGTTGTTTAAGCTGCTGTTCCGTTATTCCGAGTTCGCGGCAATCGATCCAGACAAGATATGTCGCTTCTGGGCGGACGGCGCGCAGCTTCTGGATGGACGTGTCGATAAATGAGCACGTCATCTCGATGTTTTTTTGTATATACATGAGGAGAGCATCGAGCCACTCGCCGCCATGACGATAAGCAGCTTCTGCGCCAACAACCGCAAAAGTGTTTAACGTAAAAAAGCCTTGTCGCTGTTGCGCGGCATCAAATTGTTTTTTTAACGATCGGTTTGGAATGATGATGCTTGCACATTGCAAACCCGCTAAATTAAACGTTTTTGTCGGGGCGACGCATGTCACACTCATGTTAGCAAACGCCTCGTCAATGGAGGCAAACGGCGTATGTTGAAAAGGCGGCAGCGTCAAATCGGCATGAATTTCATCCGATACGACGATGACTCCCTTTTCTAGACACATTGTTCCTAACGTTGTGAGTTCTTCTTTTGTCCATACGCGTCCTCCGGGATTATGAGGGCTGCATAGCAGCAGCATTTTGGCCCCTTTCAGCTTTTCTTGCAAATCGTCCCAGTTAATTTCATACCCTTTTTCTGTGAACCGAAGCGGGCATTTGACGAGTTCGCGTCCATTTTTTTGGACAAGCTGGAACAACGGCGGGTACACAGGCGAGAACACGACGATGCGATCATTAGGGGACGTGAACGCTTCAATCGCTGTTGCCAGCGCCGGAACAACGCCTGTAGAAAACGACATCCAATCCGGATGGACCGTCCATTGGTGCCGAGTTGTTAGCCACTCACTAAGCGCTTCTTTTAATGAACGGGGAATCGCTGTATAGCCGAACACTCCATGCTCGACTCGTTTGGTCATCGCTTCGATGACAGCGGGAGGTGCCTGAAAATCCATATCGGCTACCCACATCGGCAAGACATCTTTCACTCCAAAAAATCGTTCCGTTTCATCCCATTTTACTGAATAAGTATGTCTTCGTTCAATAACGTGGTCAAATGAATACATCGTGAGTCTCCTTTCTTTATTTTGTTCAACGCGATCGCTTATAATTTTGCCATATTCTCTTTAAGGAAAGGGAGGAATTGCAATGGATATGACAAAAACGAACGGAACATTGCTTGAGACGGTTCAACGTTGGGATCCGTTTCGCTATGGCGCGGATGCCTATGAGACAGAAGCGGTTGACGTTGTGCAAGCGGTTCATGAATATGACGATATGGATCGGCTAGCTGAAAAAATTCAAGCTATTTATGAATTCTCTTTCGAAGAGGTGATTCCTCTTGATGAATGTAGGAAATTGGCCGATTCGTTATTAATGATCAAGCATGAAGAGGGATGCGCATTATAAAAAAAATGGATGATGGGAAATTTTTTTCGTGCAAATCGATAAAAATTATGTGAAAATTCTTAATAGGGAGGGATTACGATGAAATTAACGGAAAAAGAACTGGAAATCATCGAAATACTAGAGAATAATGCACGAATACCGCTCGAGACGCTAGCGAAAATGACGTCATTGACGGTAGAGGAGACAGCGGACATTTTAAGAAAATTAGAGGAAACGAAAGTGATTGTTCAATATGCCACGATTGTGGACTGGAGAAAAGTCGATGGACATGAAGGGGTGACTGCCATGATTGACGTCAAAGTCACACCGAAGCGCGGTGTAGGATTTGATGAAGTAGCTGAACGTATTTATCGTTTTCCAGAAGTTAAATCTGTTTACTTAATGTCTGGCGCATATGATTTATCAGTCGTCATCGAAGGACGGTCTATGTCAGAGGTGGCGCATTTTGTTTCGGAAAAACTATCCACGCTTGATTCGGTCATTTCAACGACGACACATTTTATTTTGAAAAAATATAAACATGATGGCACCGTGTTTGACCAAGGAGAACAAGATCGCCGCATCGTGGTGGCACCATGACACACACAACGAAAACGTACGTATCCGAAACGGTCAATCGTTTGCAGCCATCAGGGATTCGTCGCTTTTTTGATTTAGCCGCAAGCATGGAAGGCGTCATTTCGCTTGGAGTGGGAGAACCGGACTTTGTAACATCATGGAGCGTTCGCGAGGCGTGCATTTTATCGCTTGAACAAGGCTATACGTCATATACGGCCAATGCCGGATTGATGGAACTTCGCCAAGAAATTGCGGCATACTTGTTGCGAAAATTTGCGCTTGAGTATCGTCCGGAAAGTGAGTTGCTTGTAACAGTTGGTGCCAGCCAAGCGCTTGATTTAGCACTTAGGGCGATTGTTAATCCGGGCGATGAAGTGATTGTGGTAGAGCCAAGTTTTGTGTCGTACGGGCCGCTTGTGGCATTGGCAGGTGGGATTCCGGTATTTGTTCGAACAAACGGAGCGGACGAATTTAAGCTTCGTCCGTCACAAATTGAACAAATCATTACTCCAAGGACGAAAGCGCTCATTCTTTGTTCGCCGAACAACCCGACGGGAACGGTATTAAACCGTGAAGAGCTTGCAGCGATTGCCCATATTGTGAAGAAACATGACTTGCTTGTCATTTCTGATGAAATTTATGCGGAGCTTACTTATGACGAACCGTACACAAGCTTTCCGGCCATTGAGGAGATGCGCGAGCGGACGATTTTAGTTTCCGGATTTTCGAAAGGATTTGCGATGACAGGCTGGCGCTTAGGATTTGTCGCTGCGCCTGAGATGTTATTAAAGGCGATGTTAAAAATTCACCAATATACGATGATGTGCGCGCCGACGATGGCGCAATACGGGGCGATTGAGGCATTGAAAAATGGGGAGCATGATGTGGACGAAATGAGAAAAAGCTATCGCCGCCGCCGCAACTATTTCGTACAGTCGTTAAACGAAATCGGCTTGCGCTGCCATTTGCCGGGAGGAGCGTTTTATGCATTTCCATCGATTCAAGCAACAGGTTTGACTTCTGAACAATTTGCCGAGCGGCTGTTAATAGAAGAAAAAGTGGCAGTCGTTCCGGGAAGTGTATTTGGAACGAGCGGTGAAGGATATGTCCGTTGTTCGTACGCTTCATCGCTCGAGCAATTGCAAGAAGCGATCAAACGGATGAAGCGATTTTTATCACGACTATAGCGACCGTTTTTGTTTCCGCCACTTTTCGAAGTGGCGGAAACGGTTGTAATTATTGGGACTGTCCATATTTAATTTCATAAAGCATTTGCATGACGCGTAAAAAATCTTCTTCACTGAACTCCTTTGCTTTTCGTAAAATTAGTTTCGCACGTTTGACCCCTATTTCTTTCACAAGATGTTCGATTTCTGGATCGATTCCCGAGGAGTTATACATTTCCTGTTCCATCAGTTCCGAAGCAGGGACATCGAGTGCGGTCGAAAGCTTTAAGATCGTCTGTGTATCGGGGATTTGTTCGCCGGATTCGTATTTTTGAATAGTAGCGGTTCCAACGCGGACTTTTATCGCCAGCTCTTGCTGGCTCATTTTTCGTTGTTCCCGATACATTTTAATGTTTTCACCAATGGTGCTCATCCATATGCCTCCTTTTGTTTTTTGTATCTCCATCATACCATGTTTTATTCGTCGGAAGATGGTTTTCCTCTCACTCATTGAAATGTTGCGGAAATTGTCATAATTTTTGCTTCCCTACATTCAGAGTGATATAATGTAAAATTACATATCCATAATTCAAGAAATAGGAGTGTTTTGTTTGCCAAAGTTAGAAGCAGGTAGCATTGCCAAAGGAATTGTGACAGGAATTCAACCGTATGGCGCGTTTGTCGCCATTGGTGAAGACATACAAGGGCTTGTGCATATTTCTGAAGTTTCCCATCAATTTGTAAAGGACATTCGTGATTTTATAAAAGTGGGAGATGAAGTCACTGTCAAAATTCTTTCAATTGATGAAAAGACGAAGCGGGCGAGTCTTTCAATGCGGGCTGTAAAAGCGGTACCATCAGTGAAAAAGGAAAAACGTCAAGCAGAACTAAAAACGATGCCGGAGATATCTGCCGGATTTTACACGCTAAAAGAAAAATTGCGAGAGTGGATTGAACAATCCAAGCATGAATGAAAAGAAGGTGCCCCATCACTTGTTGGACACCTTCTGCGCTAGATAATGCTATAGTAGTCGCAAACTAAACGATTTTTAAGTTCACTTTTGCTGTTACGTGCGGGACATTTTAGGCTCGGTACGACCTAACTCTTCCGCCGGTTTAAATAAAAGCGCTAAGTTAATTAAACCAGCAATACCGATAATTCCATAGATGATGCGGGAGATCGTCGCGTTTTGCCCTCCGAAAATAGCTGCCATTAAATCAAATTGAAAGAAGCCAATTAAGCCCCAGTTAATCGCACCGATAATCGTAAGTAATAGTGCAATGCGTTGAAGTGCACTCATTGAGGATTCCTCCTTATAATTTAAGATCGTTCGCTTATAGATTGCATAATCGTGCTAAAAAATATGCATCATTTTCTTGAAAAGCAAATTGCTTTACATGAGAATGGAAAAAGCACCATAATAAAAGTGAAATGCATTTTTATTTCAATGTATTGATGTGTAGCGTTACTCGTCTATTCGATCAACGAGTAGCGGAAAATAAGGAGGTAAGTCGATGCAAAACTTTATTTTTCAAAACCCGACGAAATTAATTTTTGGAAAAGGGCAAATCGAGCAGTTAAAACAAGAAGTGCCGCAGTATGGAAAACGTGTATTATTAGTGTATGGCGGCGGTAGCATTAAACGAAACGGATTGTACGATGAAGTGATGAATATATTAAAAGAAGTAGAGGCAGAAGTATTCGAACTTTCAGGAGTGGAGCCTAATCCGCGTCTGTCCACCGTTCGTAAAGGGGTGGAAATTTGTAAAAACGAGCAGATTGATTTCTTGTTAGCTGTCGGAGGCGGCAGTGTGATTGACTGCACAAAAGCGGTTGCTGCAGGCGCTAAATATGATGGCGACCCGTGGGATTTTATTACGAAAAAGACGACCGTCACCGAAGCGCTTCCGTTTGGTACAGTGTTAACGTTGGCAGCAACGGGATCTGAAATGAACTCCGGCTCTGTCATTACAAACTGGGAGACGAAAGAAAAATATGGATGGGGAAGCCCGGTGACCTTCCCGCAGTTTTCGATTTTAGACCCAACATACACATTGACCGTTCCGAAAGCTCATACGATTTACGGCATTGTCGATATGATGTCACACGTGTTTGAACAATATTTTCATCATACTCCGAACACTCCGCTGCAAGATCGCATGTGTGAGGCGGTGTTAAAAACGGTCATCGAAGCCGCACCAAAGCTTGTGAACGATTTAGAAAATTACGAGTTGCGGGAAACAATTTTATATAGCGGAACGATTGCATTAAACGGCTTTTTGCAAATGGGCGTGCGTGGCGATTGGGCGACACATAACATCGAACATGCGGTATCAGCTGTATACGACATTCCTCATGGGGGAGGACTGGCGATTTTATTCCCGAATTGGATGAAGCATGTGCTCGATGAAAATGTGGGACGCTTTAAACAGCTGGCCATTCGCGTTTTTGATGTCGAGCCAACAGGAAAATCGGACCGCGATGTAGCGCTTGAAGGGATTGATAAGCTGCGTGAGTTCTGGTCAAGTATTGGCGCACCGTCCCGCTTAGCTGACTACGGTATCGGGGACGAACATTTGGAGTTAATGGCAGATAAAGCGATGGCTTTTGGCGAGTTCGGCAACTTTAAAAAATTAAACCGTGAAGATGTATTAGCGATTTACCGTGCTTCGCTATAATCATGGCAATAAAGCAATTCAAGGAAGCTATTGATGAAGTAGCTTCCTTAACTTTATATAAAAATGTCATAAATGAATCCGTTTTCAATCTGCCGGTCAGCTTGATTATCCTCGCTTGTTTCGCTAAAGTGTAAGAAGGTAAAACTTTTTTACTTGGAGGAACGAGTTTATGACACATATTCGTTTTGATTATTCAAAAGCATTATCTTTCTTTGGAGAACATGAGCTTACATATTTGCGTGATGCGGTGAAAGTTGCCCATCATTCTTTGCATGAAAAAACAGGGGCAGGCAACGATTTTTTAGGATGGATCGATCTTCCAGTTGAATACGATCGTGAAGAATTTGTACGCATTCAAAAAGCCGCAGCGAAAATTCAAGCGGATTCGGACGTATTGCTCGTCATCGGAATTGGCGGCTCGTATTTAGGGGCGCGGGCAGCGATTGAAATGTTGCACCATTCGTTTTACAATGCGCTGCCAAAAGAAAAGCGCAACACGCCACAAATTATTTTCGTTGGCAACAACATTAGCTCGACATATATGAAAGATGTGATGGACTTATTGGAAGGCAAAGATTTCTCGATTAACGTTATTTCTAAATCAGGAACAACGACCGAGCCAGCGATTGCGTTCCGCATTTTCCGTAAGCTGCTTGAAGAAAAATACGGAAAAGAAGAAGCGCGCAAACGCATTTATGCGACAACCGACCGTGCGCGCGGGGCGTTAAAGACGCTTGCGACGGAAGAAGGCTATGAAACGTTTATTATTCCAGACGATGTTGGCGGACGTTACTCAGTGTTGACAGCAGTTGGTTTACTTCCAATTGCCGTGAGCGGTGCGAACATTGAAGAAATGATGAAAGGGGCAGCGCAAGCGCGCGAAGACTTCAGCAAATCCGAGCTCGAAGAAAACCCAGCATATCAATATGCGGCGATTCGCAACATTTTATACAACAAAGGTAAAACGATTGAAATGCTTGTCAACTACGAACCAGCGCTACAATATTTCGCGGAATGGTGGAAGCAATTATTTGGCGAAAGCGAAGGAAAAGACCAAAAAGGCATTTTCCCAGCGTCAGCTAACTTCTCGACAGACCTTCACTCATTAGGTCAATATGTCCAAGAAGGCCGCCGCGATTTATTTGAAACGGTATTGAAAGTCGCAACGCCGCGTCATGAGCTAACGATTGAGGCGGAAGAAAACGATCTCGACGGCTTGAACTATTTAGCTGGAAAAACGGTCGATTTCGTGAATACGAAAGCGTTTGAAGGAACGTTGTTAGCTCATACAGACGGCGGCGTACCGAATTTAGTCGTGACATTGCCAAAATTGGATGAATATACGTTTGGTTATCTCGTCTATTTTTTTGAAAAAGCGTGTGCGATGAGCGGTTACTTACTAGGTGTCAATCCGTTCGACCAACCGGGCGTTGAAGCTTACAAAGTGAACATGTTCGCGCTACTTGGTAAACGAGGGTATGAAGAGAAGAAAGCGGAGTTGGAGAAGCGGTTAAAATAAGAAAAAGGGCTTTCCAGTGATGGGAAGCCCTTTTAATATCGCTGTTTTTAGGGCAACCTACGAAAAAAGGAGGTTGGTTGCGATGATTGAAATTCCATCGACATTAGAAGACAAAACGTTTCGTTTGTATAAGCTTGAGGAAGTGCTGAAACCGCTTGGCTATGTCATTGGGGGAAACTGGGATTATGACCACGGTTCATTCGACTACAAAATCGATGACGAAAACGGCTATCAGTTTTTGCGCATCCCGTTTGAAGCAGTAGATGGCCAGCTTGACGCGAACGGGACAACGGTAAAACTAGGGCGGCCGTATTTGCTTTCGCACCAATATCAACTCGGGCTTGATGATGACGTCCGTACCGGTAATATTGCTGCGACGTTTAACCAATTTGCCGAGCCGCAAGATCCAGACGCCCAGTTTCCAGAAAAATATATTAGCGTCGGTCGAGCGCTAGTAAAGCAATTAGAAGATAAGCTGCTTAACGCTTAACGACAAACAAGCGATCATGAGGAATAAGAACAATATCGGGAGAAGGATTCAGAAGGGATGCTTCTCCCCGTACAATTCCGATCGGAAGAACTCGATCTTCAATAAACGCTTGACAGCTTTCGCGAAACGTTCGTCCAATCATTTCATCCGGTACTTCGATGATTTGCAAATAACTTTCTTGCGATGAATGTAAAAACTGTTCAAACATTGTCGAAAAACCTGGGGATTGGATCGTGTGAATAAACGAAAAGCTTGCCAATGCGTTCGTTTGAATCATTTCGTCTGCACCAGCGCGCTTGGCGTTGGCGGCTTGTTGCGCCGTCAAAATTTCGACAATAGTATAAAGGGTAGGATGCAATCCTTTCATAGCAACGAGCGTTAAAATGGAGCTCATATCCGCCTCTGTTTCGTGTTTATGCGGATCAGCTGTAATGACGGCCATTTTCGCTTTCGCTATATTCGCTTTTTGCAAAACAGAATCGTACGTTGGATTTCCTTTGATAAAATGGATGTTTTTGTTTGCGATCGGCAATTTAGTAAGCGTTTCATCAATAATGACAAAGGAAGCAAGCGGCTGCCGTTCGGTTAATTGGCGTAACAATTCGCGCGTCCGTTCATTCCAACCAACAATGACTATATGTCCTTCTTTCGTATACGGAAGCTCTCCTTCTAGCAGCGTGTTTTCTTTCGATACCGCCGAAGCAGATAATGCCGCAAAATAGGCAGAAAGAAAACTTGTACCTACTAAAATAAGCGAAATCGCCACTAGTTTCCCCGTAAGTGTTTTTGGGACAAAATCGCCATACCCAACTGTTGCGGCGGTAACAATTGCCCACCAAACTCCGTCAAAAAATGAGCGATACGTGTTTGGTTCGATCACATGAATGACCCAGCCGAATACAACGATCATCAGCCCCCCAATCAGCAACATTCTTGCGACTAAAGGAAGACGGAAATAAACGTATTTCATGGTTCACCTCCTGTGGAATAGTTTGTGCTATTCTGTCGTTTTTTTGCATACTTTTTCCGGACTTGTTCATACTATCAGCGAACGATGAATAAGGGGAGGATTTTCATGGATATGAATCGCGTCAAACAAATTGTTTCATCACCAGCGGATATTCCTGTCCATTACCATGGGGTGTCCGTATGGATTGACAGTTATAATGAGCAACGGCAAACAGCAACTGTCCATATGCGTGACGGTCATCTTCGGGAGACGCGGGAAGTTCCGATCGCCGAATTAGAAGAAGGAAACGCCTAATTTGGGCGTTTTTTTTTTATTGTAAAGGAAAGTTTTCTAGCAATATTGTTTAAAATGTATGATAATACAACTAGGAAAGAGGTGAAAAACGATGGGGAAAGTAGGGCGAAACGATCCTTGCCCATGCGGAAGCGGAAAAAAATATAAACATTGTTGTGAAAAAAAGCAAGACGTCGTATTTCTCAATGAAGTGATTACTCAAGAAGCGATTCAGTTGCAACAAGAGTTATTTCAGTATGCACTAACTAACTACGAAGAAGTATTAGGCGATTTTATCGCGCAACGAATTCGTCATCTGCCCGTCGTTGATGATGAATGGCAAGAAACGTTTATGCTGTATGTGACGCAATGGACAATATTTTGCGCACCGCTATTGAACGGAAGAACTATTGCGGAGCATTATATGCAGACGCGCGGTTCAAAAATTAAACGTGCAAGTGTACGCAGCCTTTTACGATCATGGACTAATGAAGTCCCGTCCTTTGCTCGGGTGATGGAACGGGAAAGCTCGGATCTTATCGTGGTAGAAGATATTTTTACAGGGGAACGGAAACGAGTAACGTTACAGATGGACGATACGGAGATAGAAGTGGGAAATTTAATCGTCGGTTTTCTCGTATCGCTCGGGTCGACGTACACTTTCTTTCTCTCTGTTTTAGAGCTGGAGAAAAGAAAAGCGGAGATGGTTACCAATGTATTGCAAACAAAATACAAAGAGGCAAATCAGCCTGTTCGCGAGTTTTTAGCTTCTTCGTTCCCTGAATTGTTGCATGAATGTGTTGAACCATTGCTTCCTGATGAGGTGGAAGTAGAAGATCTCCAGTGGGATCACCCGATCCATCAACATACAGCACATCTTTTAAAAGAAAATATGGATCGTTTGCATGAGCAACGTCCGTTGACGAACATTGCGCTCATCTTATGGTGCACGTATTGCAGATTAGTGAATCCGGCGATAAAAAAACCGGAATTGTATGCGGCGGCGCTTCATTATTTAACAGTGGTGACATTTTTCCCGGATAAGGTAGCTACCCAAAAAGAAATTGCTGAACATTATGGAGTATCAAGCAGCAGCTTGTCAGCGAAATATCGCGAGATGGAAGAAATTCTCGCCGATTTCATGCAACAAATGTATGAAAAAATGGAAGAGCTTGATCTTGATGATTTCGATTGGGACGACGAAGACGAGTGGGATGACGAATTTGGTTCCTTCTCGCCGTTTCAGCACTCTCGAATAGAAATGGAACGGGAATTGCGCAAAATTGATCGCATCATGCAAGAAAAAGAGTTTTCATCGATCGAAGAAGCCAATCAATATATCCAATCCGCTCTTAATAGTGGTGAGACGCCGACCGTGCCCCTTTCGCCAAAAGATGAAGCGCAAGAATTATTATATCAAGCGTTTGAAGAAATGAGCCGCAAAAAGCGGATGGAACTTGCCCGTCAAGCGTTAAAGCTGTATCCAAATAGCCCAGACGCTTACAACATTTTAGGAGATGAAGCGGCCACGCTCGAAGCGGCTGCTGACTATTACAAAAAAGGAATGGAAGCGGGCGAAAAAGACCTTGGAAAGCGGTTTTTCCGTGAAAATAAAGGGCATTTTTGGGGAATTGTCGAAACGCGGCCATATATGCGGGCGAAGGCGAATTATGCGCAAACGCTTTGGCAGTTAGGCGAGAAAGAAAAAGCGGTTGAACAATATGAGCAACTGCTTCAATTAAATCCAAATGATAACCAAGGCATTCGTTACCTTCTGCTCCCTGCTTATATTGAATTAGGGAAATATGATCAAGCAGAAGAGCTGATTGACCAATACGATGAACCGACGGCGTTAATGACTTATAACCGGCTGCTTGTCTCGTATTTGAAATACGGGCTTCATGAGGAATTGGAAGATTTGTTGGATGAAGCGATGATCGCCAATCCGTATGTTATTGATTATTTACTGAAAAAGAAGCGTTTGCCGAAAGAAGATCCGCTCTTTTTCGGATTTGGTGACGAAACAGAAGCGGCTATGTATGCAAAAGAGCATTTTCATCTATGGCAACAGGAGCGAGAGTTGCTTGATTGGCTGCGGACAATGGCCCGTTCTTTATACAAAAAATAATGTGGTAGAAAACGAAACACAAGCGTCTTTTGCGTTTCATTTTTTGAAAAGATAGGCAAATCTTAAATCGCTGTCTAGCTACAGGCGCCATCAGTGTGATGCGCTCCGCCCCTTCTTTCGGTGGCTAAGCTTCCTCGATGGCGCTTGTGCGATCTTCGCAGAGCTAGGGCGACGACATTTCGCCGCTCTTCGCAGGACGAGTGCTGCTTTTAGACGAAATTTGGTCGCCTAGCGCTTTTCTTGCTAATAATATTTGTCTATTTCTCCTTTTTTATTCACTTTGATAAACTGCTTCGTTAATATAAGGGAGCAGACTAAAAACAATATATCGACAACTCCATATATGGCGCTATATCCGCCGATTTCTAATAACAAACTTCCTACAACTGGTCCGCACGCCATTCCTATATATCGAAAAAAATTATAGACGCCGATTGCTGTGGAACGATTCGATTGGAACACTTGTGTTAACAACGTTGTTTGCACAGGTAGCGACGTTCCTAAAAATAAACCAAATAACATAATGGAACTTATAAGTAAAGGAATCGACACATGGGCAACGAAAAGAAATAGGAAAATTGCCAAAACACTCAAATAAGACGTGATGATCATGACATTTCTGTTTTCAAAACGCCCTTGTATTCTTCCTCCTAAAAAACTGCCAACGACAATAAAAAGAGACATAGAAAGAAATACCATTCCTTTTTGTTCAGCTGGAAGTTGATACCGCTCGCTTAAAATGCTAGGCAAAAATACTAAAAAATTATACAAGGCATAATATTGAATAAAGCCTAATAAAATGATCGATAAGCCGATGCGATTTTTTAAAATCGCGACAAAATCACGCAGTTCGAAACGCTCGATTGCCACTGTTTCTGGCTTGGTTTCTTTGAGGAAAATGAAATTGCAGATAAAGATGATGACTCCCACCACAACTAGAACAAGAAACACCGCATGAAAATTAAACCTTCCGCCGATAAAGCCGCCCACAATCGGACCGATAACAGGACCAAGCGCAACCATCATTTGAAACGTGCCCATCGCCTTTCCTCGCTCTTTTCCTTCAAACAAATCTCCGATAACAGTCGCTGCTACTACCGAACCAGCAGCGATTCCGATCGCTTGTATGGCGCGAAAAATAAGCAACATGTAAATAGAGTGTGAAAAGAAACCGCCAAGCGATGCGAGCATGTAAACGAAAATGCCAAATAAAATGACGTTTCGGCGCCCTTTTGTATCTGTTAGCGGACCGTAAACGATCTGCATCAATGCTAAAAATAACGTAAAAATCGAAATCGTCAAATTCACTAAAAACGACGATGTACCAAAATCTTTTGTGACTTCTGGTAAAATAGGTGTATAAATCGTTTGCGTAAACGGGCCAAGAAACGCAGCCAGCGACACTAAATAAACAATAAGCGTTCGATTCATTTGCTTTCTCCTTTCTACACGCTAAAATAGTGTAAGTGTTGTAATATTTTTAATGGATCCGCTCCATCTCGATTGCGCCTAAAGCGATACTTAAGTATGCTCTCTTTCCGTCAATTTTTGCAAGTAAAACGCACGAAGAGGAGTTGAAAAAATGCAAGAAGAACTCATGATTAGAGAGGCAAACCACGAAGATTTGCAAGCGATTGTCGATATATACAATGAAACGATTCCGACAAGAATGGTGACGGCGGATCTTGAACCGGTGACGGTCGAGAGCCGAGAAAAGTGGTTTTGGGAACATTCTGCTGATGCACGTCCATTGTGGGTAGTTGAACAAACCGGTCATGTATGCGCGTGGCTTAGTTTCCGATCATTTTACGGGCGACCTGCTTATCGCCATACAGCAGAAATTGGCATCTATATCTCGGAAGCGTATCGCGGAAAAGGGATCGGAAAGCGATTGCTGCAAAAAGCGATTGATGAATGTCCGAGACTGCAAATTAAAACGTTGCTTGGATTTATTTTTGCGCATAATGAACCAAGTTTGCGGCTTTTTTCTCACTTCGGGTTTGAAAAGTGGGGGCATTTGCCGAATGTAGCCGAATTAGACGGCGTGGAACGGGATTTAATCATCGTTGGAAAACGAATCGTATAGAATGGACGTTTATTGGAGAAACGTAATAAAGAAAATTACGGATGGAAAGAGGGAGAAGTATGAACGTCATGCCGATTCGTTTATTTACGATTCAAGATGGAGAAGGGTTTGTCGCGGATGCATTCCAGTGTCCAGTGACGGGAAATTTGATTTATAAATCGTCGGGCACACCATCTGTCATTCCTTACGAACAGCTGTCTGAAACGCAAAAACAACGTTTGCAAAAATACGGATTTAAAGATTTTGAGGCAGCTGAACTCGACCATGCCACCCGTTCAGCCAACGCAGCTATCGAGTCACTGCTGCCGGAGCAATAGCGATTACGAAACGGCAGAGAGAACTATGTCAATCGCTCCTTGTATAAACAAAGAAAAACCCTTGCCACGCAAGGGTTTTTCCCAATGGAGCATACCGGGTTCGAACCGGTGACCTTCGCGCTGCCAGCACGACGCTCTCCCAACTGAGCTAATGCCCCATATTTGATCTAATTTTCATTATATATACATTGATATTTTTTGCAAGATGAACAAACATATTTAATGAAAAGATACAGTTGTAATTGATTATATACCAGTAGACGTAAATTCGATAAAAAGATAAAAAAAATAGTAGATTTCCCTTGCGCTTTATATAGCGCAAAGGGTTTTTTTATTCAAATGTTTTCGATCTCAATGTTGGTGACCGAAGGAATGCTGCGAATGAAGTAATATACATCTGTTGTTGACTGTTTTTGGTCGACTGCTACTTTGAGCTTTAGAAGATGGTGTTTTTCATCTACATCTTTAATGTGAATCGTTTTTATGTCGATCGTTTGCTGTTTAATGGCTGAAATGACGTCATCAATATTTTCAGCATTAGAAATGGTTATTTGCAAAACAAATTCCTTCTCTCTTAGCTGTTTTGGTCCCAAAAAAACAGTGAGCAGAGGAATGAGTTCGACGCTTACAATGAGCAGTGCCATGCTTAAAATCGCTTCCCAGTAAAAACCTGCTCCAACGGCGATGCCAATTCCCGCCGCTCCCCAAATTAAAGCAGCGGTGGTTAGTCCAGATATGCTGTCATTCCCGCGCCGCAAAATAACTCCCGCACCTAAAAAACCAATGCCAGATACGATTTGTGCCGCCAGACGAAGTGGATCCATCGTAATATGGTCCTTTAATTGAAAAACATAGGAAGACTCAATAGAAACAATCGTTAATAAACAACTAACAATAGAAATGACTAAACATGTCTTTAGGCCAACTGGCTTGCGCTTTAATTCTCTCTCCAAACCAATGACAAGCCCTAATATAGCTGATATCCCTAATTTGATAAAAAGATGCAGATCCATATTAATCACCTTTTTCAATCGATGTTATAATCATTATAAAACGTTGAATGAGGGTGGGCTATGCAATCATCGAATTTATTGAAACCATATGTTGCGATCATGATCGGAGCGCTTTCTGTATCGACATCAGCCATTTTTGTAAAATGGGCACAAGCACCGGCTGCTGTCACAGCGTTTTACCGTCTTTTTTTTACTATTTTATTTATGACTCCGTTTTTCTTTCCATATTGGCGTGAACTTCGAAAAATTTCAAAACGCGATTGGTTGTTTTCCGTCGTTTCTGGTGTACTATTAGCTTTTCATTTTATTCTCTGGTTCGCGTCATTGGACTATACATCGGTCACGAGTTCGGTTGTACTTGTAACATTGCAGCCGCTGTTTGCGTTTATTGGGGGATACGTCTTTTTTAAAGAAAAATTGACAGTTGGCGCCTTTTTTAGCGGCTTACTTGCGATTTTAGGCAGCATGATTATCAGCTGGGGCGATTTCCAGATAAGCGGGAAAGCGTTGTTTGGTGATATATTGGCCCTGCTTGCTTGTGCAATGGTAACAGGGTATTGGTTAGTTGGGCAAGATTTGCGAAAACGGTTATCGTTGATGACATATACATATGTCGTATACGGTGTCAGTTCATTTACCCTGTTTGTTTATGTGCTCGGGTTCCGATACCCCCTATTCTCCTACAGCAAAACCGATTGGCTTTGTTTTATTTTGTTGGCGATTGTTCCAACTTTACTCGGCCATTCTTTGATGAATTGGTCTGTGAAATGGGTAAGTGCAGCGACGATTTCAATGAGTATTTTATTTGAACCAGTCGGCGCAGCCATTTTAGCGTATTTTTTGCTTGGAGAAATGATTCAACCGTCGCAGTGGATAGGAGGAATATTAATTTTAGCTGGTATTGGAACGTATTTATGGGGTGAGAGCCGAAAAAAACCCTTACCTATACAAGAAGGTTAATGAACCGATTGTTCCGATGACCATACTGTTTCGTTCAATTGGAACTTGAGGCTGTTCGTGCGAGTGAGCAAAGGTAGATAAATATTTAAAATCGATTCGAGTCGTTTGTTCTAATAAATAGGCGGATTTTGTTGCTGATGTTTTTCGCCGTTTATTGAGCGCTGCAATCACTTCTTCTTTCGTTTTGATTCCGATTCCGTGACCGTAGTAAAGCCCGTCTCCTAAGTAAATTGTATTTTCTCCTTGCCATTGCGGCATGACTGGATCAACATCCGGATTTTTAAAATAAAGACAGTCACCGGGGATGTAATCGTCCCCGTTTTTTGTTTCGATCCCTAAATCTCGATCTGTATGCCAATCGTATAGTAGGAGATTTGCAAACAATTGATTGAATGTTTCCGTTTTGATTGTATCTAGCACGGCTTTATAAAAAATAATGACGATAGCGGTGGCACACTCAAATGCGTATAATTGACTGTTTTCAAAAATATCGTTAATGGCATCAGCAGGAGAGGCCCCTTGTTTTAGCTGGAACCCTCCTAGCTCATTTCTAAGCCAGTATTGTTCGTTGCATCTTGAAAAACGGAAAATGGTAAATTTTGCTTTGCTTTTCGCTAGACGAATCGCAGCATGAAGAATATGCTCGCGCAAAGTAAGTTCAAACCGAAGTTGCTGTTCCTTTTGATATACATATGTCCGCTTTTCTTTCAATAAAGCATTGAAAATCATCGTTTGTTCTTTGGACAAGGAAGCGTGAGAAAAAAAGTGGTTATCTACAATGAAGTGTTGAATTCGGATCATTGTCGTTCACTCCTCAAACATAGTTATGAAGGTGTTATCCATGATTTGTGGATAATCCGAAACGTGTTATCCACAAATTCAGTAAGTAGACGTACATTCTTTTAATTATTTTGTGGATAAATACTATTATCAATGTTGATAATCTGTTGATGTTGTGTGCAAGGTTACAGTATTCTTTAAGAAATCTGTGGATAAAAGATAAAAATATAATTTTCTTGTTTATATCTATATCTACATGATCGATACCTTCTATCCATTTTGTAGTAAAGGATGCCGTGATCCCATGTTTAAATTTGAAGGAGGGCGATTATAGCGTATCGATGAATTAAGATGTTTATTTAATTTGACTAGAAAATTGCCGAAATGAATAGGAGTTAGCGATAAATTAGCATGTATTTTTATAATGATAACGATCGTTTTATGATAATGTCTGGTTATGTTATAGTTAAGATTGAACTCGATGTTTTAGTTATGTTTATGCTCATGAATAATGAGTTATGTTTATGCAAAAAAAAATGAAATAGATGTTGCTTTTCTTTTTTAGTCATGTTATATTAATGAACGTCGCTGCTAGAGAGTAATGCGGCAATAAAAAAATATATTGACAAGATTTTTCGGAATATGATAGCATGAGAAAGTCGTTTTCGAAGGTTTTATGTTCTTTGAAAACTGAACAAAACGAAGCGTCAATAGAAAAGCTAAGGACGCCTACCTATCGACGAAACGCGCTGGAGGGTCTGCGAGGAGGCTTTCGCCGCACAGCAGCACTGGAGCGTTACGAGTCGATGGCGTCCGAAGCTAGACAACAGTCAACGTTAAGAAGCTAGACATACTCTTTTTTGGAGAGTTTGATCCTGGCTCAGGACGAACGCTGGCGGCGTGCCTAATACATGCAAGTCGAGCGGACCGAATGGAAGCTTGCTTCTGTTTGGTTA
>NZ_JACHEP010000006.1 GCF_014201465.1 Anoxybacteroides tepidamans
GAAAGTGCTCTTGCATGGGGATTCTCCTTTCGAATGTTGGATCGCACTTTCATTCTACAGGAGATCCACAAGCAAGGGCTATTTTTATGCTTACTTGATTTTATCTAGCACCACGAGTTAAAAATTATTTTTTCATTATCCTCCCTTAGTAATGTAGAAAACCGCTTATCCGAAACCCTGTTCATTTTTGGGGTATTTTAAGAAAATTGTACCAAAGACTCAACATATTTCTATGTTTATTAATAAAAAGTTTAACAAGTTCTGTTATGGTTAACAAAAAGGAAGAAGCGATGATGAATAAAAATTTTCGTTTCACGCTGTTGACTTTTTTTCATTATTTAAGCTATGATATTATATTGAACGGTTACTCTTATCCCGAGTTGGTGGAGGGACAGGCCCGATGAAACCCAGCAACCGTCACAACAATTGTACATGTGAAATGGTGCTAACCTGTGGCAAGGCAGAGCCCTTGAACGATAAGAGTGAAAGGCGCGATATGAATGCAATCACCTTTCCTCGCGGTTGAAGGAAAGGTTTTTTCGTTGATAGAAGTGGGAAAATGAGTGCCGTATCAATTCAGCGACAAGGGGCACAAGGCTCGGCCTCTCGATCATGAACAGAAAAAAGAGGAGGAAATCGACCAAATGTCAGCAAAACGCCGTTTATTTACTTCTGAATCTGTAACAGAAGGCCATCCTGATAAAATTTGTGACCAAATTTCCGATGCGATTTTAGACGCTATTTTAGCGAAAGATCCAAATGCGCGCGTCGCATGTGAAACGAGCGTAACGACTGGTTTAGTGTTAGTCAGTGGAGAAATCACGACATCCACATACGTAGATATTCCGAAAATCGTTCGTGAAACGGTTCGCGAAATTGGCTATACTCGCGCGAAATTTGGATTTGACGCTGATACGTGCGCGGTGCTAACATCCATTGACGAACAATCTCCAGATATTGCAATGGGCGTTGATAAAGCGTTGGAAGCACGCGAAGGTGAGATGACTGACGAAGAAATTGAAGCGATCGGTGCCGGCGACCAAGGTTTAATGTTCGGATTCGCTTGCAATGAAACGAAAGAACTTATGCCGCTTCCAATTTCATTAGCGCATAAACTAGCGCGCCGTTTAGCAGAAGTTCGCAAAGAAGATATTTTGCCTTACTTGCGTCCAGACGGAAAAACACAAGTGACGGTCGAATACGATGAAAACGGCAAACCGGTCCGCATCGATACGATCGTTGTGTCAACACAGCATCATCCGGAAATTACGCAAGACCAAATTGTGCGCAACATTAAAGAGCATGTCATTAAGCCGGTTGTTCCAGCAGAATTGATCGACGAAAACACGAAGTACTTCATCAACCCGACAGGCCGTTTCGTCATTGGCGGTCCACAAGGCGATGCGGGCTTAACAGGCCGTAAAATTATTGTCGATACGTACGGCGGCTACGCTCGTCACGGCGGCGGTGCATTCTCTGGAAAAGACCCGACGAAAGTGGACCGTTCGGCAGCGTATGCGGCGCGTTATGTAGCGAAAAACATTGTTGCTGCTGGTCTTGCAGATAAATGCGAAGTGCAATTAGCATACGCAATCGGCGTGGCGAAACCAGTATCGATTTCGATCGACACGTTCGGAACAGGCAAAGTGTCAGAAGATATTTTAATTGAAGTAGTACGCAATAACTTTGACCTTCGTCCAGCGGGAATTATTAAAATGCTAGATTTGCGCCGGCCGATCTACAAACAAACAGCAGCTTACGGTCATTTTGGCCGTACGGATATCGATCTTCCATGGGAGCGCACGGACAAGGCAGAAGCGTTAAAAGAACAAGCGCTTGCGTTGGCGGAGTAATGGGGATCAAAAGAGAGTTACATGTTGTAGCTCTCTTTCTTTTTTCATAGGAAAGGTGAAACGAATGGGAGAAATTTTCGACTAATATATAATAATCAATGGCTAAAATAAATGTAATGTTTCAATATCCAAATGTATGATATAATTTTTCAAGTTGAATACAAAGATGAAGTAGGTGAACGGCATGTGCGGTTTTATTGGGTGTGTTCATGACCAACCGAAAGCGATTGACGAACAATGGAAACAAACATTTGCAGAAATGAATAATATGATTACGCATCGCGGGCCTGACGATGACGGATATTTTTTTGACGATCACGTTAACTTCGGATTCAGACGGCTCAGCATTATTGATTTAGAAGCAGGGCATCAGCCATTGTCGTATGAAAACGAACGATATTGGATCATTTTTAACGGAGAAATTTATAACTACATTGAATTGCGCGAAGAACTGTTGCAACAAGGGTATGAATTTGCGACCCATTCGGATACAGAAGTGATTATCGCCCTTTACAGCCATGAAAATGAAAAAGCGGTCGAAAAGCTGCGCGGCATGTTTGCCTTCGTCATTTGGGACAAAGAAGAAAAGACGATTTTTGCGGCGCGCGACCCGTTCGGCATTAAACCATTTTTCTATATGGAACAAGACGGACGAACGTTTTTTGCGTCTGAGAAAAAAAGTATTTTACATGCTCTTGAAAATGATTTGCTAGATTATGCCGCTTTGCAGCATTATTTAACGTTCCAATATGTGCCTGAGCCGTTGACGATGTCGGTTGGGATTCAAAAACTAGAGCCCGGTCATTATATCAAAAAGAAAGTGGGTGAACCGTTAACGATTCACCGTTATTGGAAAGCGAATTTTCAGCCAGTCGTTCAATCGGAAGATGAGCTAGTGAAAGAAATTCGCGATGTCTTGTTTGATTCAGTGAAAGTGCATATGCGCAGCGATGTACCGGTTGGGTCGTTTTTATCAGGAGGCATCGACTCATCGCTGATCGCTTCGATTGCGAAGCAGTTTCATCCGAATATTAAAACGTTCTCGGTCGGTTTTGAAAGGGAAGGGTTTAGTGAAATTGATGTAGCAAAAGAAACGGCCGCAAAACTTGGCGTCGAAAATATTAGTTACGTCATTTCTCCGCAAGAATATATGGATGAATTGCCGAAAATTATGTGGCATATGGATGATCCGCTCGCAGACCCTGCGGCAGTGCCACTTTATTTCGTGGCCCGCGAAGCGAGAAAGCATGTCACCGTTGTTCTATCCGGAGAAGGGGCGGACGAGCTGTTTGGCGGCTATAACATTTATCGTGAGCCGCAATCGCTTGAAATGTTTGAACGGATGCCGAATGCAGCCAAATCGGCTTTGCGCGTGATCGCTCGCATGCTTCCAGAAGGTGTGAAAGGAAAAAGCTTTATTGAGCGCGGTCTCACCCCGATGGAAGAGCGATACATCGGTAACGCGAAAATGTACAGCGAAGAAGAAAAGCGGGAATTGTTGAAAAACTATCAAAACGGATTACACTATATGACTATTACCCATTCACTGTATCAAGAAACGCCCCACTACCCGCCGGTTAATCGAATGCAATATGTCGATATTCATACATGGCTGCGCGGCGATATTTTATTAAAGGCGGATAAAATGACGATGGCGCATTCGCTCGAGTTGCGCGTGCCGTTTTTAGATAAAGAAGTATTTGCTGTGGCAGCAAAGATTGCGCCGGAATGGAAAACGGCTCACAACACAACAAAATATATTTTACGAAAAGCGGCGGAAGGCATTGTTCCCGATCATGTATTGCACCGGAAAAAGCTAGGCTTTCCGGTTCCGATTCGCCATTGGTTAAAAAACGAGATGCATGATTGGGCGAAAACGATCATCAAAGAAAGCGATACAGATCATTTATTCCATAAAGACATGCTATACCGCCTTCTTGATGAACATTGTGCAGGCAAAGCCGATCATAGCCGGAAAATTTGGACGGTGCTCATCTTTTTAATTTGGCATCAAGTGTATGTCGAGAAAAAGTATGATTTTTCTTATTTATATAAAAAAGACGAGCAGCCGTTATCAATCTAATTTGATTGATACGTAATCGCTTGTCTTCCCATTTGCACCCAAGCGTCTAAAAAATCGGCCTTGGGTGCTTTTTTATTTTTTTCGCCTGTGAGCGGATCGTTAAAATAAATATAGTCGTTGTCGTATCCGGTAATCACGACCGAGTGTTCATAATACGTAATTTTAATCGGTCCGCTTGGCGTATTCCATTCATGAAACGTTGATTTTGGAAGTTTTCGGAATGTGCTGTTTGTAATAATCCATATCGGCGAGCCGTTGGAAAGATATTTTTGCAATTCTCTAAAGTCGCTTCCAGTTAGATTGACAATTCGGTGCGGCAAATATTGTTTGGCCAGTTCTTCAATGGGTTCATGGTATACCCCAAGTCCTGGAGTCGTCAACGAATACATATCGCCGACAAACCCGTTATGAGGGTTCCCAAAATACACTTTTCCGTTGCGGCGCTGAAATAGCGTCGGGTCTTTTTTGACTTGTTTGGCGAGTGTCACTTTATCCACTTGCATCCCTGCATCTTCAAGAAGCATTGCTAAACTCGTTACTTCGCAGCCGCGCGGCAGTTCCGGCAGCTGTTGAATGAGTGGAACATCAAGCAACACAAATGGCTTAATTTTCCCGTCTACAAAGGAAGATACGACTTGGCGTAGCTGCGCCTCTTTTTTTATAAAATCTAATTTTCCCCATTGTTCGATCGCGCTTTCAATTTGTTGTTGCCACAAGAGCGGGACGACTAAAATCGTCAAGCAAAAGGAAACGACAGCAGCTTTCCACATCGATTTAAACCAATAAATGATACCGACGCCCATGAGAATGGCGATTAATAGGAAAAGCACATGAACCGACATACAGCTAACTCCCTATTTTATAAATTCCCTACCTTATCATATCATATAGCCAGTGAAAAATATTGCAAACGGGAAGTGTTTATTGCCGTTTTTGGAGCGATTTATAATATTTCCCTTTTTCGACGTATTCGCGGCGGATGCGTGCCATTTCTTTTTCGTCTTCTTCCGTCAGCTCGCGAATCACTTTGGCCGGACGCCCGAAGGCAAGGGTGCGCGGCGGTATTTTTTTCCCTTGAGGAACGAGACTGCCGGCGCCGACAAATGCGCCTTCGCCAATTTCGGCTCCGTCTAAAATAATCGACCCCATACCGATTAATGCGTTTTTTCTAATAATAGAACTGTGTAAAATAACTTGATGACCGACTGTTACATCGTCTTCAATAATAAGTGGATGATTTGGGCTTTGGTGCAAAACCGAGTTATCTTGAATATTGACGCGGTTGCCGATGATAGTTGGCGCCACATCACCGCGAATGACCGTATTAAACCAAATACTCGTTTCTTCGCCGATCGTAACGTCGCCTGTGATGGTGACATAATCGGCAATAAATGCCGATTCAGCAATTTTTGGATATTTGTCTTTATAAGGGTAAATCATTGCTTTCTTCCTTCCTTTTGAAGTATGTATTATAAGTGTACAAACTTTTTTTATATTCGTAAATGCGATGGGGGGATTTTTAAATGTGGAAATGGGAAGCGGACGGTGCGAAAGGAGTTGTGGTCATCGTTCATGGAGCGGCGGAACATCATGGACGTTACAGATGGCTTATGGAAATGTTTCGTTTAAGCGGCTTTCATGTTGTGATGGGGGATTTGCCGGGACAAGGAACGACGACAAGAAGAAAAAGAGGACATATTCAGTCGTTTGATGAATATATCAATGAAGTAGCGGATTGGGTCGCAGCGGCGAAAGAATTTCAACTGCCGATCTTTCTTCTTGGCCATAGCATGGGCGGTCTTGTCGTGATTCGAACGTTGCAGGAAAAACGCCTTCCGGTAGACGGAGTGATTCTTTCTTCGCCGTGTTTAGGATTAGTGACATATCCGTCGAAAGGGTTAGATTTATTATCAAAAGTATTAAACTATGTTGCACCATCGATGTTGTTCGATTCAGGGTTGTCTGTAGAAATGGCGACAAGAAATGAAGAAGTTCGCGAAATGGACAAAAATGATTCCCTGTATGTGACAAAAGTGTCTGTTCGCTGGTATCGTGAACTTGTCAAAGCGATGCAGCTGGCATATCGAAATATTAGCAAATTTCCCGACATTCCGTTGTTGCTCATGCAAGGCGGAGACGATAAAATTGTTGATAAAGCCGTTGTAAAAGAATGGTTTGATCAGTTACCAATATCGGAAAAAGTGTATAAAGAGTGGAACAAGTTGTACCATGAAATTTTTAATGAACCGGAACGAGATCATGTGTTTTTGTATGCGAAAACGTTTTTAGATACACAGTTGCAATTACAACGATAAAAGGTGTGGCGTAATGCCTTTAAAAAAACGGAAGTGATTGTAACAAATGTAGCTGAGGTGAGCTTGTTGAACATCCCTACACATCCTATTAGTTTAATGAAAAATGTATATCGCAATGTGCTTCCGATTGTGCATCGTGAATTGGCCTATTGGAAGCAAAAAGCCGAAGCTATTCCGGATGACGAATTGCGGAAACAGGCGCTTGCTAGCATTCAGTCAAAAATGTTTCATTGCGAAGGTGGAGCGATTCTGTCACTGCTAGCGGAAGCGGATATGGAATCATGCATTCGTTTCATAGTCGCTTATCAAACGATTAGCGATTATCTCGATAATTTATGTGACCGCAGCACATCGCTTGACCCTCTTGATTTTCGTACATTACATAGCTCAATGCCAGATGCTTTATGCATCGATGCAACTCCTTCCAACTATTATCGTTATCGTGAAGAACAAAACGATGGCGGTTATCTTTACGAGCTTGTTCGTACATGTCAAGAAGTATTAAAGCAAGTGAAGCATTATGAAATCATTGCTCCGTTTTTGCAAGAGTTAGCGGGATATTATTGCGATTTGCAAGTGCATAAACATGTGCGAGTAGATGAACGTGTTCCGCGGTTGGAGCAATGGTTTAAGCAATATAAAGATCATCTTCCACCAATGGAATGGTATGAATTTTCGGCATGCTCCGGCTCCACGCTAGGTATTTTTTGTTTGGTTGCTTATGCGTTTACGGAATCATTTAATGAGGAAATGGCGTTGAAAGTGCGTAACGGTTATTTCCCATACATTCAAGGCTTACATATTTTGCTTGATTATTTCATTGACCAAGAAGAAGACCGCTTAGGTGGAGATTTAAACTTTTGTTTTTACTATCCGCATCATTCTTCGTTTATCGAACGATTGCGTCATTTTATGGAAGAAGCGGATAAGCATGTCCTTGGGCTGCCGAATGAGCAATTTCATCGTTTAATCAATCGCGGTTTACTTGGCTTGTATTTATCCGATGACAAAGTACAGCAACAAAAAGACATCAAGAAACTAGCAAAGCATTTAATCAAATTCGGCGGGAAAATTTCTTACTTTTTCTATTGGAACGGCCTGATATACCGAATATGGCGAAAAATGTATCCATTGTTTAGAAAATGAAAAAGCCTTTTGCCAAAAAGCAAAAGGCTTTCAGAGTGTTGTCGTTTATAATCGTCCCCCTGTCTATTAATTTTTTATAACCATCATTGATTCATTAATGCTTAACATACTGAAGGCTTGCAGCAAAGAACAGTTCTAGCACTTCAATTTTTATATAAATACAACTGGGAGGTTTAACTTATGGCGGACGAAAAAGTAGACTCCCTATTTTTTCGACTGTCGGAGGCAAGTGTGTGACTTGCCTTCGTCACGCCTTCGCGTGACAGAGGACCGAACAACCAACCGCTTCCAGACAAATGCATTTGTCTGGAAGCGGTGTTGTTCGGTCACCCGACAGTCGAAACATACCGATTACTCCATAAAAGACGAAAACGTTAAAGTTCCAAATTGCATTTATATAGTTGTGTGGGGGCGATATTGGTTTAATTGCATTCTACAATGACCGCTTCGGTTGACAGCTCATTGCTAACAGGTACATATCCTGATGTTCATCGTTTTGAAGAAGAGGCACTTTCAAATGTTTCCCCAGTTGTATTAAAGCGATACGAGGCATACCAATAACTTCATTAAAAAACACACGAGTGTTGATTATCCATTATTTTACTTGTGGAATTGTATGGCGAAACACAAGCTTTTCTGCCTCATCCCTCGAACGAGAACGCCGGCGGGCAAATGTCATTTGCCCGCAAAGCGTTCATTGTTCGAGGAGGGCATGCGTACAGCATGCCCAGTCGGCAAACGGCACGTTTGCCGACTCCGGCAGAAAAGCTAGGAATAGAGCGATGACAACTGGTTTTTATTGGTTAATCAACACGCCTGATCTTTTTTCAATCGCTACGATAAACGGGGGATTGTTAATTTGATTAATAAATTCGTAACGAAGTACGTGGGCTTTTTGTTGATCTAATGTTCGGACGTACTCAAGCAATACATCACGTTCAACCGCTCCTTCGGGATGTCCATGATAGATGACAAGGACGATAATGCCTTCAGGAGCCATGATTTGTAAAAGCTGATCAACGGCGCGAATCGTCGAATCCGGCTTTGTGACAATGCGCTTATCCCCTCCAGGCAAATAGCCTAGGTTAAAAATCGCTCCTGTAATTTTTCCATGATAATGTTCTGGAATTTTTTTTATAAGTTCGTCGTGACTTGCGTGAAATAATGTCACTTGTTCGAATGAATCATGTTCTTTTAAACGCTTAGCTGTATTTTCAATGGCTTCTGTTTGAATGTCAAAGCCAAATACATGCCCTGTCTTCCCGACACGTTTCGCTAAATAAAGGGTATCATGTCCGTTTCCTATCGTCGCGTCAACGGCGATATCACCTTCTTGGACAGCTAAATCCATCAGTATGCGAGCAAAAGGAAGAATGCGTGTCAACTTCACTTTTGTATCACTTCTTTTTTGTAATATTTTCCTTGATAACTATCACGGCGTTCCAGTTCCGCATCAATAGCATTTAACACTTCCCATTTATTGACGCTCCACATCGGTCCGATCATTAAGTCGATCGGACCGTCTCCTGTAATACGATGAACAATCATTTCCGGAGGAAGGATTTCCAGTTGGTCACATACGAGATTGACATATTCCTCGAATGATAAAAATTTTAACATTCCTTTTTCGTATTGTTTCACCATAGGCGTGCCTTTTAACAAATGCAATAAATGAATTTTAATTCCTTGCACATCAAGGTTTGCGACTGTTCTTGCGGTTTCCATCATCATGTCATAGTCTTCAAGCGGCAGTCCGTTAATAATATGAGAGCAGACGCGAATACCGTGTTTGCGAAGTTTGTTTACACCATCCACATAACATTCAAAGTCGTGGGCGCGGTTGATCAAAAGTGCGGTCCGTTCATGAACGGTTTGCAAACCGAGTTCAACCCATAAATAGGTGCGCTCGTTCAACTCGGCCAAGTATTCCACGACATCGTCGGGAAGGCAGTCAGGGCGTGTGGCAATCGACAAACCGACGACGCCATCTAGCTTTAAGACGGTTTCGTATTTTTCACGCAACACTTCCACTGGCGCATGTGTATTTGTGAACGCTTGAAAATAAGCTAAATATTTGCCGTCTTTCCATTTGGCGTGCATTTTTTCTTTAATTTCATTGAACTGGGTGACTAAATCATCCGCGCGATTGCCGGCAAAGTCGCCAGACCCGGCGGCACTGCAAAACGTGCAGCCGCCATATGCGACTGTGCCGTCACGGTTTGGGCAATCAAAGCCGCCGTCTAGCGCCACTTTAAACACTTTATGTCCGAACGTTTGCCGCAAGTGGTAATTCCATGTATGGTACCGTTTGTTGTCGTTTGTATATGGAAAAGGGTTCATATTTATCACCTTTTGCTTACATAGTTGTCATTTTATATAAATACAACTGGGAGGTTTAACTTATGGCGGATGAAAAAGTAGACTCCCTATTTTTTCGACTGTCGGCCGCAAGTCTGTGACTTGCCTTCGTCACGCCTTCGCGTGACAGAGGACCGAACAACCAACCGCTTCACAGACAAATGCATTTGTCTGGAAGCGGTGTTGTTCGGTCACCCGACAGTCGAAACATACCGATTACTCCATAAAAGCCGAAAACGTTAAAGTTCCAAATTGCATTTATATAGCATTGTAGCACGATTCGTGAGAAAAATCGACCGTTTCCAATCATTAGAGTCATAATGGGAAAATGAAATGTACACATTAAAAATTGAAAACGATTATTTTTCAGCTGGAGGGAATAAGATGGCGACGCGGCAATCGGTTGATGAATTTTTGCAGCATTGTGAAGATGTGATCCGGTATGCAAAAGAACAATACACGGAAGCACAAAGACAAGAGCACTATAACGACGAGGCGTATACAAATGCACAACAGATGCTAGAGGATGCGGTGAACAATTTAGCCCATTTGGCGTTAAGCTGCAATGCCCAGCAGCGCGAGCAGCTTCATCGCATGCGCTTGCAGCTGGAACAATTACAAAATGACATGATTTTGTTAGAGCACTAAGGGAGGCGGACTATGAAAAAACGTTCGAAGCAAAACAATCCGGAACAAAAAACGAGAAATGGGATCAACAACGCCGATGACTTTGATCCGGTGAAACAGGCGAAAAAAGCGTACGAACAAACAGGCGGACAGCCGCAAAAATCGAAGCTGCATGTGGAATAGGAAAAATTATCAATGCTTGAATCAACATCCCCTAGTTTTTGAAATGACCAAAGACTAGGGGATGAATTTTTATTTTTAATGGAAAGTTTTTAGTATTTTATCACGAGTATTGATTATCCATTATTTTACTTAAAAATACAGAATTGCTTGCCGACTCCGGCAGAAAAGCTAGGAATAGAGTCATCTAAACTGGTTTTTATTGGTTAATGAACGCGCCTAGTATTAAAAAATGATCTTGATTCTTTCCCCTACTTGCAACGAACGAATAAATTTTTTAAAATATAAAATATAAAAATATTGGCAAATAACGGTGAAAAGGAATAGTAGTGAACGAAACGGACTGCAGAGAGTTGACGGTTGGTGCGAGTCAGCCGAAGTTTGTTCACGAACTCTCCTTGGAGTTGCGGATGTGAACGGCTTGGCGCCTAGTAATGTTCGCCGTGAATCTGCGTTAAGGAGTTGAGTGAGCACGCGCTTTTGGTGTGCTAAATTGGGTGGTACCGCGGGAATGTAGCCTCTCGTCCCTTTATGAAGGGCGTGAGGTTTTTTGTTTAGTTTTTTGTCAACGCTTGTGAACTAGAAAGAGAAGGATAGGAGGAAAGTGAATGAGTTTCAATCATCGCGAGATTGAAAAGAAATGGCAGAAATATTGGGAAGAAAACAAAACGTTCAAAACGACGGAAGATGACGGAAAACGGAAATTTTACGCGCTAGACATGTTTCCGTATCCGTCCGGTGCCGGTCTTCACGTCGGCCATCCGGAAGGATACACCGCAACGGATATTTTGGCGCGCATGAAACGCATGCAAGGATATAATGTGCTTCATCCGATGGGGTGGGATGCGTTCGGTTTGCCGGCGGAGCAATATGCGCTCGATACTGGGAACGACCCGGCGGAGTTTACCGAAAAAAATATTAACAACTTCCGCCGCCAAATTAAATCGTTAGGCTTTTCTTACGACTGGGATCGCGAAGTAAATACGACCGATCCGAATTACTACAAATGGACGCAATGGATTTTCTTAAAATTGTATGAAAAAGGATTAGCGTATATGGACGAAGTGCCGGTAAACTGGTGCCCGGCATTAGGGACGGTGCTAGCGAACGAAGAAGTTATCGACGGAAAAAGTGAACGCGGGGGACACCCAGTCATCCGCAAGCCAATGAAACAATGGATGCTTCGCATTACCGCATATGCAGACCGCCTGCTTGAAGATTTAGAAGAGCTTGACTGGCCAGAAAGCATTAAAGAAATGCAGCGCAACTGGATCGGTCGCTCAGAAGGGGCGCACATTCATTTTAAAGTTGACGGCCATGATGAAACATTTACGGTCTTTACGACCCGTCCGGATACGTTATTCGGCGCGACTTACGCGGTGCTGGCTCCTGAGCATCCGCTCGTCGAAAAAATTACAACGCCTGAGCAAAAAGGGGCGGTAGAAGCATATTTACAACAAATTCAAAGCAAAAGCGATCTTGAACGCACCGATTTAGCAAAAGAAAAAACAGGGGTGTTTACAGGCGCGTATGCGGTCAACCCGGTTAACGGCGAAAAATTGCCGATTTGGATTGCCGATTATGTGCTCATGGGCTACGGAACAGGCGCGATTATGGCCGTGCCGGCGCATGACGAGCGCGACTATGAATTTGCGAAAAAATTCAATTTGCCGATTAAGGAAGTCGTTGCCGGCGGCGACATTACAAAAGAAGCGTACACAGGCGACGGGGAGCATGTCAATTCCGATTTTTTAAACGGATTAAATAAAGAAGAAGCGATGAAAAAGATGATCGAATGGCTCGAAGCGAACGGAAAAGGGGAAAAGAAAGTATCGTACCGATTGCGCGACTGGCTGTTTAGCCGCCAGCGCTACTGGGGCGAGCCGATTCCGATTATCCACTGGGAAGACGGTACGATGACGCCGGTACCGGAAGAAGAACTTCCGCTCGTCCTTCCGAAGACGGATGAAATTAAACCGTCCGGAACAGGCGAATCGCCGCTTGCGAATATTGAAGAATGGGTGAATGTTGTCGACCCGAAAACTGGGAAAAAAGGACGCCGGGAAACGAACACGATGCCGCAATGGGCGGGAAGTTGCTGGTACTACTTACGCTACATCGATCCGCACAACAGTGAGCAGCTTGCTGATCCGGAAAAATTGAAAAAATGGCTTCCGGTTGACATTTACATCGGCGGGGCGGAACATGCCGTTCTTCATTTGTTATATGCGCGTTTCTGGCATAAATTTTTATACGACATCGGCGTTGTGCCGACAAAAGAGCCGTTCCAAAAGCTGTTTAACCAAGGTATGATTCTTGGCGAAAACAACGAAAAAATGAGTAAATCAAAAGGAAACGTTGTCAATCCGGACGATATTATCGAAAGCCATGGTGCCGATACGTTGCGGCTTTATGAAATGTTTATGGGTCCGCTTGAAGCATCGATCGCGTGGTCGACGAAAGGATTGGACGGTGCGCGCCGCTTTTTAGACCGCGTCTGGCGCTTATTTGTCGAAGAAAACGGCGAATTAAATCCAAAAATCGTTGACAATCCAGAAACAGATACGCTTGAGCGCGTCTACCATCAAACGGTGAAAAAAGTAACGGAAGATTATGAAGCAATCCGTTTCAATACTGCCATTTCACAATTAATGGTATTTATTAATGAAGCGTATAAAGCGCCTGTATTGCCAAAATCATATATGGAAGGCTTCGTCAAATTGTTGTCGCCAGTTTGCCCGCATATTGCCGAAGAATTATGGGAAAAACTTGGCCATAACAATACGATTGCATATGAAGCTTGGCCGGCGTACGATGAAGCAAAACTTGTGGAAGATGAAATCGAAATCGTCGTGCAAGTGAACGGCAAAGTGCGCGCGAAATTGCATGTGCCGGCTGATGCGTCAAAAGAACAACTGGAGCAAATCGCGATGGAAGATGTAAAAATTAAAGAACAAATTGAAGGAAAAACGGTGCGCAAAGTTATTGCCGTGCCAGGAAAATTAGTCAACATTGTCGCAAACTAAAAAAGTCCGATCAGTGGGGATTATGATGAGAAAGGGGATTCGACTGTGGGAATAATGAAAGAAATCACCGCTGAAGAACTGAAAAAGAAACTGGAGAGCGGAGAGAAGCTCAACTTAATCGATGTGCGCGAAGATGAAGAAGTAGCGCACGGCATGATTCCAGGAGCGAAGCATATTAAAATGGGGGATATCCCAAATCGATTAGATGAGTTCAATCAAGACGAAGAATATATTTTCATTTGCCGCTCCGGAGCCCGCAGCGGAAATGTGTGCTACTATTTGCAGGAAATGGGCTATAAAGTATGCAACATGGCCGGCGGCATGCTCGCTTGGGACGGGGATATCGTACAAAAATAAAACACGAAGCTTTTATAGCTTCGTGTTTTTAGTTGAAAGGAATTTTTGACATAAAGAAAGAAATATATTTCCAAGGGGGAGAGGGGAATGTACAAAGTTAAAGTTTTTGATGAAGAGCATGAAAAAGATTTAGAAGCGTCGGTCAATAAGTTTTTATCGGGATTGAAAGAAGGGCAGCTGATCGACATTAAGTACGATGTCGCTTTAATGGAATCAGAAGGCGAACAAATTTATTGCTTTTCGGCGATGGTCATTTATCGAGCCTAGCTGAAAAATAGCTAGGCTCGATTATTCAATGCATATTTCGCTGCATTTATTCCAGCAAGGCGGCCGGTCACGAGCGCAGCAGTAATATTATAGCCGCCGGTGTAGCCGTGGATGTCTAAAATTTCGCCGCAAAAATAGAGCCCCTCCATCAGTTTCGAGGCCATTTCTTTCGGATGAATTTCTTTCACCGACACGCCGCCGCCGGTGACGAACGCTTTTTCAAGGGGCAATGTGCCATGAACGTAAAACGTAAACTGTTTGCAGCCGGAAACAAAGGCGCGTAGCTTTTCATGTGAGAGCGTGCTTGCCGCCGTTTGCGGGTCAATCCCGTTTTTCTCTAACAGAAACAATAAGTATCGTTCCGGAAGCAACCCTTTTAGCACATTTTTAATCGCTTTTTTCGGCTCTGCTTTCATTAAGGTTATAATGCGTTGAAAAATCTCTTCGCCATTTTGATCAGGAAGCGCGTCAATGCTCATTACTACTGCTGGTGATTTTTTTAATTCTTTCACGACAAACTGGCTGCAGCGAAGCGCCGCTGGGCCTGAGATGCCAAAATGAGTAAAAATCATATCCATTCGATGTGTGACGATCGTCTTTCCTCTTTGATTCAGCACGCTCAGCGCCACATCGCGCAACGAGAGCCCTTGTAATATCCGCTTGTGAATGAACGGCTCCTTTGATGTAATGGGCACTTCTGTTGCAAATAACTCCGTCACGGTATGCCCAGCTTTTTCCGCCCATGCGTAGCCATCCCCTGTCGAGCCGGTATGCGGCACCGATTTGCCGCCGACGGCCACGACGACGCTATGCGCAAATATGAACTCCCCAGTCTTCAATGTAACACCGGCCGTTTTTCCATTTTCATATTCAACATCAGCAACAGGACTGTTTAGACGAATATGTACGTTTAGTCTTTTTAATTCGTTAAGCAACGCACGAACAACCGATTGAGCGTTGTCTGTCACTGGAAACATCCGGCCGTGATCTTCTTCTTTCAGCTGAACGCCAAGACGTTCAAAAAAATGAATAATGTCTTCATTATTGAAGATGGAAAATGCACTATATAAAAAACGACCATTTCCGGGAATATGCTTAATGATTTCATCTATCGGCAACCGATTCGTGACATTGCAGCGCCCACCTCCGGAAATTGCGAGCTTGCGCCCAAGCTTGTCTCCTTTATCGATAAGAAGTACTTTCGCTTTTTGTTCCGCTGCCGCAATCGCTGCCATTAGTCCAGACGGACCGCCGCCAATGACGATCACATCATATTTCATTTGCTCCACCAACCTTTCTTTCTCTATTATAGTCAAGAGAAGAAAATTTCTCGACTTTATCGCGAATGTGATAAAATACAGTAGTTGTGAAAAGTTGCATTCTAGGGAAGGGATGTTATGTCATCTTCAAAATTGTTGCGTGGAACGTTTATTTTGACGTTAGGTATCATGATGTCGCGCATTCTCGGGTTAGTGTACGTATTCCCGTTTTATCAGCTTGTTGGGAAGCAAGGCGGCGCGCTTTATGCATACGGGTATGTACCTTATCAAATTTTTATTAGTCTTGCTACGGCAGGGGTACCGCTGGCGGTATCGAAATTTGTATCGAAATATAATGCGCTGGGGGAGTATCGCACCGGCTACCGGTTATTCCGTTCGGGACTATTGTTAATGACGATAACAGGTATCGTATCGTGTATGGTTCTTTATACGATCGCTCCATGGATTGCTCCGTTCGTCATTGAGGAGCAAACGAAAGGGAATTCCATCGCTGATGTCGTGACCGTTATTCGTGCGGTTAGTTTTGCTTTGATCATCGTGCCGGTAATGAGCTTAATCCGCGGCTTTTTTCAAGGCCATGAATCAATGGGACCGACCGCTCTGTCGCAAGTCGTCGAACAGCTTGTCCGCATCATTTTTTTGCTTGTTGGCTGTTACATCGTGTTGCGCATGCTCGAAGGTTCGTTAGTGACGGCGATTAGTGTGGCTACATTTGCCGCTTTTGTTGGGGCATTAGGGGGACTTGTTGTCTTAATTTGGTATTGGTGGAAGCGGAAAGCGTACTTAAACGATCTGCTGGCGCAAGACCGCGGCCAGCTTCATCCTCCTTTAAAAGAAATGTATAAGGAGTTAATTATGTACGCTGCTCCTTTCGTGTTTGTCGGATTGGCGACTCCGCTTTATCAACTTATTGACCAATTTACATTTAACCGGGCGATGGCGAGCATCGGACTTGAAAAAATTTCCGAAGAAGCGTACTCGATTTTTAACGTATGGGGGCAAAAGCTCGTTATTATTCCGGTGACGCTGGCGACATCATTTGGGCTGACGCTCATTCCGACGATTACGAAAGCGTATGTCGCCGGCGACCGGAAGTCGCTGCGAAAATATTTGAACCAAACATTCCAAGTCGTCATGTTTTTAACATTGCCTGCGGTGGTGGGAATGGCGCTTTTAGCAGAACCGGTATATGCGGCGTTTTACAGCTACGATCCGCTTGGCGAACAAGTGCTGCGCTGGTATGCGCCGGCGGCGATTTTATTTGCGCTATTTTCCGTGACAGCCGCAGTATTGCAAGGAATTAACCAACAGCGTTTCACGGTTATTAGTTTAACACTCGGGTTATTCGTGAAACTTTCGCTCAATACATTTTTGATTACAAAGTTCGCCACCGTCGGCGCGGTATTAGCGACAACGTTCGGCTATTTTGTTTCCGTGCTGTTTAATTTGTCAATTATCAAAAAATATACGAACTATCGATACAATTTTGTGATTCGACGCACCGTTTTAATAAGCATTTTTACAACGATCATGTCGATATGTGTAGCGATTGTGTTATATGTATGTGAATGGCTTTTCGATTATCAAGGGGGAAGGATGGAATCGATGGTGGTTGTTGTGATCAGTGCGATCGTTGGTGCCGGTGTGTATTTCTTTATGAGTGAACGTACTGGATTGCTCGCCTCTTTATTTGGCAACCGCTTTGCCTTTTTGCAAAGAAAAAAGCGAAGAAGGGGGTATCGTGACCAACCTTCTTCTCATTAGTTGTTTAAATTCCGTCTGTATAAGGGATGCCAAGCTGCCGTTCGACGCGCTGGAGACGGCGGTTAAGGCGATTGATTCGTTCCGCTTGCCGTTCAAGCGTTCTTTCAATGTGATTTAAACGTTGTTCAATGTTTCCTGAATAAGGGTACCCACTTGGATAACCTCCTGGTAAACTTCCAGGATATCCGCTAGGGGTGCCGCCCGGATAGCTTGGTAAACCTCCAGGATATTGTGAAGTACTAGGTTGTTGACGATAATCGTTCATGGGCAAATCTCCTTTCTGTTTTTTCCTAAGCATTGTATGTGACTTGAGGAAAATGCGGACTAGACAGACGCCCAACTTACAAAATTTTCGTAAGGGGGAGTTATATTGAGTTTGCGAATTGATAAAATGCTCGCGAATATGGGATACGGGACGCGCAAAGAAGTAAAAAAACTATTGAAATCCGGCGTCGTAAAAATTGACGATGTAATCGTGAAAGACCCGAAAACACAAGTTGATCCGACTAAACAAGTCGTGACGGTATGGGGAGAAGAAGTCGAGTATAAAGAATTTATTTATCTCATGATGAATAAGCCGCCCGGAGTGATTTCAGCGACAGAAGATATGGTGGAAGAAACGGTGATTGATTTATTGGAGGAAGAAGACCGCATCTTTGAACCATTTCCAGTTGGTCGACTAGACAAAGATACAGAAGGGCTTTTATTGATCACAAACGACGGACAGCTGGCCCATCAATTGCTGTCGCCGAAAAAGCATGTGCCCAAAACGTATTTTGCGATCATTGACGGGGAAGTGACAGAAGCGGATGTTGAAGCATTTCGCCGCGGCGTTATTCTTGATGACGGCTATGAAACGAAACCGGCGGAATTGGCTATTTTAAAATCCGGTATTCGTTCCGATGTGGAAGTAATAATTACAGAAGGAAAATTCCACCAAATTAAACGAATGTTCCAAGCAGTCGGAAAGCGGGTCATTTATTTAAAACGTATTCAAATGGGTCCTCTTTCACTTGATCCGTCGCTTGAACTCGGGGAGTATCGTGAATTAACAGATGAGGAAGTAGAATGTTTGAAAAACTTTTCGTTATTTGACACAAAAAAAGGGAACCTTTAAACGAGGTTCCTTCTCTATTTCTAAAATACACATTCCATTTTATGGCATATCGAGGCCAACCGTTTGTCTTATAACCTCTCACCTTTCTCTCTAATGACCAACTAAGAGGACATTCTCACCTTCTTATTCGTTGTCGTCCATTTGCCTTTGCTAGGGCTGCGAACTAGGTCATTATATGCTAACACGTTTAAATCGCGCTGAATCGTTCTTGGAGTGATACCGAATTCATCGACGAGTTCTTGCGTCGTCACGGTGCCTCTTTCGCTGATAAACATGTAAACAGACTTAATACGTGTTAGCATCCGATGAGTTGAAGGTTTCAAAAGACCACTCCCTATCCTTACATCATTCGCATGGCACAACATCATCGCTGCTTCTAAGATGAGAGATTATTTTTAGTTGTTTCTTTTGATTACTATTTTACACGAAAAGGGACAGAAAATGCTACATCTTTGCGTACATTTACGAAATATTGCAACATTTTTAATCTGTTTGTAACAAACGACATTATACGACCTTTTGACTTTTTTTTGTTGTCTATGGTACGTTGGCAAAGGAGAAAATCGAGAAGGAGTGAACGTATATGAACATGAACTGGATGGAAGAAGTGCTGAAGAGAAAAGAAAATCTCATTCACGATACACAACAATTTTTGCAAATTCCGAGCGTGCTCGATGAGGAAAGCGCAACCGAGAAAGCGCCGTTTGGGAAAGCAATCGATGAAGCGCTGCAGTTTTTGCTTAAGCGGGGACAAGAAGAAGGGTTTGTGGCGAAAAATGTGGACGGATTCGCTGGACATTTAGAAATGGGACAAGGAGAAGAATTAGTCGGAATTTTATGTCATGTTGACGTTGTCCCGCCGGGAGACGGTTGGACGAGTGATCCTTTTGCGGCTGACATTCGCGAGGGGAAAATATATGCCCGTGGTGCGCTCGATGACAAAGGGCCGACGATGGCGGTGTTTTATGCGATGAAAATCGTGAAAGAGCTCGGGTTGCCTCTTAACAAGCGCGTGCGTATGATTATCGGAACGGATGAAGAAAGCGAATGGCGTTGTGTCGACCATTATTTTCAACACGAAGAAATGCCGACAATGGGGTTTGCGCCGGATGCCGATTTCCCGATCATTTACGCGGAAAAAGGGATCGTTGATATTGATTTGAAGCAAGTGTCGGACGCTGCCAATGAAAAAGGTGACATTCACCTTCAATCGTTTAACGCAGGACGAAGATATAATATGGTGCCTGATTTCGCCGCGGCGGTATTGAAGGCTGGAAAAGATCGGCTTCTTGACGTCAACCGGCGGTTTCTTCAATTTTTAACGTCAAATGATTTAAAAGGAAAAGCGCTTATGCATGAAGATAATATGACGCTTCAGCTGGAAGGACTTTCCGCCCATGCGATGGAACCGGATCACGGAAAAAACGCAGGACTGTTATTGGCAAGCTTTTTAGCAAGTATGCCGCTTCACTCGCAAGCGCAATCGTTCGTTCAATTTCTTGATCGTTATTTTAGCGGCGATTCCCGCGGAAAAAAGCTTGGAGTGGCCCATTCCGACAATATTACAGGCGATGTAACGATCAATGTCGGCATTGTTTCGTATTGCGAAGAAGAGGGCGGAAAAATCGGGATCAATTTGCGTTATCCAGTGACTAATGATATCGCAAAAACGAAGCAAATCATCGAGCAAGTTGCGGCGCAGCACGGATTTACGCTTGATCATTTTAGCGATTCGAAACCGCATCATGTCGACCGGGATCATATTCTCATTCAAACGTTGCAGCGCGTATATGAAGAGCAAACAGGAGAACGCGCCGAGCTTCTGTCGATCGGCGGCGGGACATATGCCCGTTCTTTGCAAGCAGGTGTAGCGTTTGGTCCGCTTTTTCCAGGGAGACCGGACGTTGCCCATCAAAAAGACGAATATATCATCATTGATGATTTGCTGAAAGCTACCGCCATTTATGCCCAAGCAATTTATGAACTTGCGAAGTGAAAATTTTTCCAAAATATATTACAATCGAATAGAGGGCCGCTCGATGTCGGGGCGGTGTTTTTTCTGAAATGGAAAGGACGTGGGGACAGCATGGAAGTGGTAGTACGTCGCGGAGAATCGCCGCTGAAAACAATCTTTCCGCTCTTTTATTTTTTTACGTTTTTTGGATTCGGTTCGCTTTTTCCGCTTTTATCGGTGTATTTAAAAAATGAAGTGGGCCTTTCAGGTGCACAAATCGGCACCATTATGTCGATTAGCCCGATCGTCATGATTTTTGTCCAGCCGCTTTGGGGAATGATTAGCGATTATACAAGAAAGCCTGTGACAGTGCTGGCAGTGGCGCTTGTCGGCACCGCTTTCATCGGCCTGATTTATGCTTCTGTTCACCAATATATATGGATTGTGGCAGCCTCTGCGCTGTTAGCGTTTATGCAAAGCGCGATCGTTCCGCTTTCTGATAGCATTACCTTAAATTATGTGCAAAAGACAGAAGGAAACTATGGCTCGATTCGTTTATGGGGAGCGATCGGTTTTGCGGTATCGGTGTTTGTCGGTGGTTGGCTGTCCGAAAAATTTTCTCTTGTCATCATTTTTTATGTATTCGCGTTCATTTTGTTGCTATCGGCGGGGCTTGCTTGGAAGTTGCCGCGCGAAAGCCGGCCGATGAGAGTCGAAATCGGACAAGGAATGGCACAATTGTTTAAAATCCCGACGTTTGTTTTATTTTTAGCTGTGACGTTTCTTGTGTTTGGGCCCATTTATGCGAACAATTTTTACTTCGGTGTGTTTGTGAAAGAAATGGGCGGGACGCTGACAGGAGTAGGACTTGCTTTTTTATTAGCGGCTGGAAGCGAAGCACCGTTTATGAAAATTGCCGATGGCTTGATTCGTCGTTATGGAATGCTTTCTATTTTAGGGTTTGCAGCAGCGATTTCTACTCTCCGTTGGTTTTTTTACTATTTTGAACCGCCGCTTGCGCTCATTTATGCGACAACGGTTGCCCAAGGATTTTCGGTTGGATTGTTTATTCCGGCGGCGCTGCAATATGTGCGGGACATTTCTCCCGATGGCGTGAGAGTGACAGCCGTTTCTCTATATTCAGCGGTCGGCAACGGGCTAGGGAGTTGGTTTTGCACATTTGTCGGCGGATATATTTTAGAGCGCGGTCATGTTGGGGATGTTTACTTATTTTTCAGCTTATTGACATTTGTCGGGCTCGCCATTTTAGGCATGATTGTGATGATCAATCGGAAAAATGCGCGGGATATCTCGTAAAGGCGTATCTTTTTATAAAAATCCATTTGAATTTAGAAAGAAGGGGAACAATGAAAAAAACTCATTATTTTATTGCTGTTCCGTTAGCGGATGAAGTAAAGGAGAAGCTTGTGCAATGGAAAAACGAAGTAGCGCCGCATTTTCCATTTCGTACATGGGTGCATCAAGAAGATTATCATATTACATTGGCGTTTTTAGGAGAAGCTTCTTCCAGTCAGCGTCAAGCTGTTTGCGAAGCGATGGCAATGATCGGGAAAAATCACGCTCCTTTTTCATTGACGCTAGAAGGAATTAGGTTTTTCGGCAATTCGTCCGCACCGCGCATTTTATGGCAAGGGGTGAAGCGGGAAGAAGCGTTGTTTGCACTTCAGCGCGACGTATACGAAGCGTGTGTGCGGATCGGATTTCGGTTAGATGTGCGCCCGTTTACTCCGCATATTACAATCGCTCGCAAATGGGAAGGCGAAAAAAGGTTTCGCTTGGAAGAGATGCGGAACATTGTTGAAGGAAGTTTTGATGTTCATGAAATCGTGCTTTATCAAACGCATCTCGACCGGGTACCGAAATATGAGGTGATCGCTTCAGTCTCGCTTAGTAAATGAAAATAGCAGCCGTTGTGGCAAACTTTCGCTGCTTTCTTTTGCCCGTTGTTTGTTGTTGTTTTATATTATAAAGAAAGAAAGACTAATTTCGGGGGTCACGGTTGTGGGACAACTCATTAAGCTGCAAGATTATATTTCAAGATACGAAACGGATGTATATCGCTATGCAAGTGAATTTATTCGCCTTAAGAAAAAACAATGGGAAAGAATTAAAGAAGAATGGGAAAGCGGGGAAGTGAACGTGTACGCTCCTTCTGATTCTACATGGGAATGGATGGAAGAAAATCGTTCTTTGTTTCAAACGGTTAAAGGGTGGTTGAAGCGTTCAAAGGGGAAAAACGAAGAGGAGAAAAGCGAGAACGTGCTTCATAACGAAGACCGCTTTTTTTCATCGTTGTTTGTGACGGAGCCGAAAACGGTGGACGAATTGAAATTGTTATTTCTCGAAAAAGTATTCCAGCTGCAAATGAAATGGGCGAGCTCGACGTTAAAGCATGAATCGATCGTGGATAAAAAATTTTATTATGAAGAAACGCTTAAATATTTTCTACAACGGTTTCCGGATACGTATTTATGTTTATATAAGCCTGTATTTTTAGTAAAAAATGCTGCGGTCGAGTTAGATGTCATTTTATTGAGTCCGACGGCAACGTGGTGCGTGACGTTTGCGGAAGGAGAAATTATCGTTGGTTCATCTGATCGGTTTTGGACGGAGATGACGAGGGAAGAAGAAAAGAAGTTGATCAACCCGCTGCTCTCTCTTTACCGAACGGAGAAAATCATATCTGACTTATATGAGAGGTATCAAATCGAACTGCCGGTAAAAAAAGTGGTTTTAAACCGCTCTGGCTATATCGATTATCGCTATGCGCCGAATGATGTTCAGCTCATTGATAAACGATATTATGAACAATGGTTTTCTTCGTTAAGAAGTTTAACCGCTCCCCTTAAGCATGTGCAATTAAAAGCTGCTTCACATTTGCTGCAGCATTGCTACAGCCATTATTATGAGCGGCAATGGCAGGAGGAAGAGTAAATCAATTGAAGCATATAGATGAACCGATAAAAACAAGTTGTGATTGTTTCATCTATTGCTTTCTATAAGGGTGGCAACCTAACCTTATATTATTGCACTTTGATCAGTAAAATAATGGATGGTTAATGCTTGCGAGATGAAATAGGGAGGTGAAGTTTTGTTAACGGTTCATCGAACGTTTGAGGCGTATTTAGATGCGATGACAACGATCACGATTTTAGTGCCTAAATCGTATTGCCAAGGGCTCGTTCAATCTTTTACCATTCAAAAACCGAACGGAGAACGGTGCGACTTGCGGGTGGAAAAACGGCAAGATTTATGGACGAATATTAAATATGAGTGTTCCGTTGATTTCGCGATTGAAATCGGAAAAAACTATTTGATTTATGAAGAACACGGGGCGTTTACGGACTTGCAAATCGGAGCAGTGATCCGAACGGCGGAATTTGATGAGCAATTTTACTATGAAGGAAACGACCTTGGTGTGACGTACGCTCCGCACGAAACGACATTTAAACTTTGGGCGCCTACCGCAATAGAAGCGAAAGTAAAAGTATTGGATCAAAAAACAGGAACGGAAGAACAAATTCCGCTGCAACGCATCGACAAAGGAGTATGGACGGTGACGGTTTCGGGCGATCTCGAAGGGAAGTATTACACATATTTAGTATGCGTCAATCTCGTCTGGCGTGAAGCGGTTGACCCATATGCCGTTGCCGTTTCAGTTAACGGAGAATACGGAGTGATTGTCGATTTGGCGAAAACGCGTCTGCCAAAACCTTCATTGCCACCGCTTTCATCACCGACGGATGCGATCATTTATGAAACGCATATTCGCGATTTTACCATTGATCATAATAGCGGCATTGCTCATAAAGGAAAGTATTTAGGCCTAACAGAGCTTGGAACAACCGGTCCGAACCGCACCATCACAGGGCTTTCGTATTTAAAAGAGCTAGGGATTACCTATGTAGAACTGCTTCCGTTTAATGATTTTGCAGGGGTTGATGAACGGGATCCTGAGAAAGAATATAACTGGGGATATAATCCGCTTCATTATAACGCTCCTGAAGGAAGTTATGCGACGGATCCGTTTGATCCTTACGTTCGTATTTATGAATTAAAAAAAGCAATCCGCACGCTGCAAGAACAAGGGATTCGCGTGATGATGGATGTCGTCTATAATCATGTATACATTCGTGAGCAGTCGTCATTTGAAAAAATAGTTCCTGGCTATTATTTTCGCCATGATGCATACGGGATGCCATCGAACGGAACGGGTGTCGGAAACGACATCGCTTCCGAACGAAAAATGGTGCGGAAATTTATTATCGATTCGGTGCGATTTTGGCTAACGGAGTACGGAGTGGACGGCTTTCGTTTTGATTTAATGGGAATTTTAGACATCGAAACAATGAAAGAAGTAGAGGCGGTTGTCCGTAACATCGATTCTACTGCACTTTTAATTGGAGAAGGATGGGATTTGCCGACGCCTTTGCCTGATGAGAAAAAAGCAACGATTCAAAATGCAGCGAAACTTCCATCGCTCGCTTATTTTAATGATCAATTCCGCGATCATGTAAAGGGGAATACGTTTGATCTATATGAACAAGGATTTGCGCTTGGAAATGTTACGCATCGTGAGCAAGTGAAACAAGCGATTAAAGGAAGCGAAGGTCTATTTTTACAACCGACGCAAACGGTAAATTATGTGGAATCACACGACAACCATACGTTTTGGGATAAAATGAGCGTTTCTAACCGACATGAAAGCGAAACGATTCGAAAAAAACGGCAAAAGTTAGCAACAGCGATCGTGTTGTTGTCACAAGGGATTCCGTTTTTACATAGCGGCCAAGAATTTTATCGGACAAAGCAGGGAGTGGAAAATAGCTATAACGCTCCAGATGAAATCAACCAGCTTGATTGGCAACGGAAAAGCGAACATGAGGAAGACGTTCGGTACGTGCAAGGGCTGATTCAATTGCGAAAATACCACCGGGCATTTCGCTTGGCGACGGCTGCTGAAGTAGAACGCCATTTCGTGTTTGTCGAGCCGATGCCGCCATCGGTGATCGCCTACCATCTTCGACACGTCCAATCATACGGGCCGTGGAGTGACATTTTCGTCATTCATCATAACGAAGAAACAAAGGTGCGTATTTTACTTCCTGATGAAGAAGTATGGTATGTGGTCTGCGACGAAGCGAACAGCGGGACTATCCCGCTTCGTTCTGTCAAAAAAGAAATATATATTTATGGGATTGGTACAGTTGTTCTCGTAAAAGGACTTACTTGACGAGGAAAGTAAATCGCATATAAAATCTAGTAAGACAGCTGTTGTCTGAAAAAAAGCTCAGGTGATCGCTGTCTCTTATTTTTTATGAGTTGAAGGTGAACTTGCTTGGAACAGTTACTCGGAAAGGAGTGGGAGATCACTCCTGCTGGTGGGGCTACTGGAGATGCATACGTTGCTGAATATGATGGACGAAAATTATTTTTAAAACGCAACTCTTCGCCATTTCTTGCCGTTTTGTCAGCGGAAGGAATCGTTCCGAAGCTCGTCTGGACAAAGCGGATGGAGAACGGAGATGTGATTACAGCCCAGCAATGGCTGAATGGAACAGAGCTAAAGCCGCATGACATGGGGAATGAACAGGTGGCAAACTTACTGCGGAAAATCCATCGTTCACAAGATTTAGTCGAGATGTTAAAGCGATTAGGGAAAACTCCACTATCGCCGCACATGATGATTAACAACTTGCGACCGATGTTGCAGCAATGGTGCGATGAACCGTTGATTAAGCAAACGTTTGCTTGGCTAGAACAACAGCTCCCTTTAATTCGATGTGATGAATTCGCCGTTTGTCATTGTGACATGAACCATAACAATTGGTTGCTTGCCGAAGATGGACGGCTTTATTTAATTGACTGGGATGGGGCGATGATCGCGGATCCAGCGATTGATATCGGAATGTTGTTATACTCTTATATTCCGAAAGAAAAATGGGAAGATTGGCTTCGTTTTTATGGACTGGAACTGACGGACGATTTGCGGGTTCGCATGAAGTGGTATACGGTTGTGCAAACGCTATATATGCTTGGATGGCAGAAAGAAAAAAAGGCAGAAAAAGAAATGCAGCAATCGCTGCATTTCCTTGAAACAGTGCTGTCCTCTACGTAAGTTGGTCAACCCATTCTGAGAGTTGCCGTTGATGGGCAGAAATATGCGAATCTAAGTCAGCGCTATATTTTCCGGCTTGGCCATAATCATAAATGGATGGTAGCACATTTTTTACATGTGACTCGACTTGCTCATTTCCCATTAATGATTTTACAAGCCGTTCAATTTGTTCGCACTCGGATACAGTGCCGCAGCAATCGGTTTGGTGGTTCGACAAAATGTCTTTTAAGACAGTCATTTGATGCTCGTAGTTTAAAGGCATACGCACCCATCCTTTTTTCTTTACTATGTGCGAAACGTTTTTGCTTTATACAATACCGAAGCAGTCGTGTCCGCGGCTGTTTTTCTTTTTAGGCTTGCGTGTTTGTTGCGATTCGTGATATCGTTGACAACGATGACAAAGAAACAGAGGTGTTCGCATGCGTTTACGTAACAAACCTTGGGCGAAAGAAAAAATTGCCGCTTATCCGCAATATGTCATTTCGAATCCGGAACAGTATAAAGGAAGATGGCGTGAACTATTTAGAAATGACAATCCGATCCATATCGAAATCGGCACGGGAAAAGGGCAGTTTATTACAGGGATGGCGAAGGCGAATCCACATATTAATTACATCGGGATCGAGCTTTATGAAAGCGTCATCGTGTCCGCTTTAGATAAATTGATCGAGCATGATTTGCCAAATTTGCGATTGCTGAATATTAACGCGAAAGATTTAATGAATGTGTTTGCTGCTGGAGAAGTGGAACGAATTTATTTAAATTTTTCCGACCCGTGGCCAAAAAAGCGACATGAAAAGCGGCGTCTAACTTATCGTTCATTTTTAGAACTGTATGAACAAATTTTAGTCGAGGAAGGGGAAATTCATTTTAAAACGGATAATCAAGGGCTGTTTGAATATTCACTTGTCAGTTTCTCGCAATACGGGCTCGTGTTAACGTACGTGAGTTTAGACCTTCATCGCAGCAATTTTGTTGGAAATATTATGACCGAGTATGAAGAAAAATTTGCGGCGCAAGGAAATCGGATTTACCGCTGCGAAGTGAAATATCCGCCAAAAAAGTAAGGGCTGCCTTTTTGGTTGAAAGGCGGTCTTTTTTTATTTTCGAAATATTCACGGAGATGGTACACTACTTAATGAGGTGATGGGAAATGGAACAATTGCAAGTAGGCGATGTAACGATTACATGGTTAAACGGAGGGGTGACGCATTTAGACGGCGGGGCGATGTTTGGCGTTGTACCGAAACCGCTCTGGTCGAAAAAATATCCGTGCAATGAACACAACCAAATTGAATTGCGCACCGATCCGCTGTTGCTGCAAGTAGATGGAAAACATCTACTCATTGAATCAGGGATCGGCAATGGGAAGTTGTCCGAAAAGCAAAAGCGTAATTTTGGCGTTACGGAAGAGTCGAATGTGGAGCAGTCGCTTCAAAAACTTGGATTAACACCGAATGATATTGATTTCATCTTAATGACGCATATGCATTTTGATCATGCATGCGGGTTGACGAAATGGGAAGGAGAACGGCTCGTTTCGGTTTTTCCGAACGCCCAAATCGTCACATCCCAAGTAGAATGGGATGAAATGAGACAGCCGAATATTCGCTCGCGCAATACATATTGGAAAGAAAACTGGGAAGCAATTGCCGGGCAAGTCGTGACGTTTGAACAAAAAACGGAAATTGTCAGCGGTATTAAAATGGTTCATACCGGTGGCCATAGCGACGGACATTCCATCGTACTCATCGAATCAAATGGAGAGACCGTTGTTCATTTAGCGGATTTAATGCCGACGCATGCCCATCAAAATGTGTTATGGGTGCTTGCATATGATGATTATCCGATGACGTCGATTGCCCAAAAACAAAAATGGATTCCATATGCGACCGAAAAAGGGGCGTGGTTCAGCTTTTATCACGACGCTTATTATCGAGCGCTCAAATGGAACGAAAATGGCGAAATCATCGCAAGTGTGATGCGAAATCGATAAAAAAGGAAGAAGGGTCATCTCAATAAGGGCTGCCCTTCTTCTTTTATTCAAAGTTTGCTCGTTTCCATAATCGTTCCGGTGTACGCATCGATGAGAAATTCGTATTGTTCATCGTCGCGGCAAATCCCGCCTTTGTATACTTTGTAAACGATATTGTTTTTTTCGTACGTTTCTGGCTTTGTTTGAATCCATGACCCGCTGATCGGTGCGGAGCGTTGAAAAGCGGCTTTGGCCAATGAGAGCGCCTTTTCTGATGAGATCATTTTGTTGTTGCGTATGGACTGAACGGTATAGGCAACGGCGAATCCAACGACAGCGCCGACCATAAATTTTCTCCAACTCATTTTTTCTCCCTCCAAAACAGTTGTCTGTTATTTAGTATACCTAACTTTTCAAAACAATGTAGGAAAAGTGGAAAGTGGCTCGTTTGTTCGGTAAAATTAAGAATGGATATCACGAGTGTTGATTATCCATTATTTTACTAAAAAATAGAGAATCATATGGCAGAAAAGCTAGGAATAGAGCGGTGTCAACAGGTTTTTAATGGTTAATCAACACGTCTGAATGGATATAAGAAAAAGGGGTTAAGAACAAATGAATGTAGAAACGCTTCAGCTTTTTAAAACGTTGACGGAATTGCCGGGAGCACCGGGCAACGAGCATGCGGTCCGGCAATTTATGCGAAAAGAGCTGCAAAAATATGCGGATGAAGTCGTGCAAGACCGGCTTGGCGGCATTTTTGGCGTGAAGCGCGGCGATGAAAACGGGCCGGTCGTCATGGTTGCCGGACATATGGATGAAGTCGGGTTTATGGTGACTTCCATTACTGAACATGGAATGATTCGCTTTCAGCCGCTCGGCGGATGGTGGAATCAAGTGTTGCTCGCACAGCGCGTACAAATTATCACCGATTACGGTCCTGTCATTGGCGTCATCGGCTCGATTCCACCGCATTTGCTTCAAGAAGAGCAGCGAAATAAACCGATCGACATTCAACATATGCTTATCGATGTCGGTGCGGATGACCGCGAAGATGCAAAACGAATGGGAATTCGCCCCGGTCAGCAAATCGTGCCGGTTTGTCCGTTTACGCCGATGGAAAACCCGAAAAAAATTTTGGCGAAAGCGTGGGATAACCGATACGGTTGCGGGCTCGCGATTGAGTTGTTGAAAGAGTTGAAAAACGAAACGTTGCCAAACATTTTATATTCCGGAGCGACCGTTCAAGAAGAAGTTGGATTGCGCGGTGCACAAACGGCTGCCAACATGATTCAGCCAGATATTTTTTTCGCGTTAGATGCAAGTCCGGCGAACGATATGACAGGAGACAAAAAAGAATTCGGCCATCTTGGCAAAGGAGCGCTTGTTCGCATTTATGACCGTTCGATGGTGACGCATCGAGGCATGCGCGAATTTGTGTTAGATACGGCGGAAACGCATCGTATTCCATACCAATTTTTTATTTCTCCGGGCGCAACAGACGCAGGGCGCGTACATATCACAAACAATGGCATTCCTTCAGCGGTCATCGGCATTTGTTCCCGCTATATTCACTCGCATGCTTCGATTATTCACGTCGACGACTACGCCGCGGCGAAACAGCTGTTAATTGAACTAGTGAAAAAATGTGATAAAGCGACGGTTGAGGCGATTCGCCAAAATAGTTAAAGATTCGGGAAGGAATGAGAAGCATGATGATTGCCGTAGGGACGACGAACCGAGCGAAAGTAGCTGCCGTTGAAGCGGTGTTTACTGATGAATGCGATCAGATCGTGCCGGTTGCCGTCGATTCGGGAGTGGCGGCACAGCCGTTTTCCGATGAGGAGACGCGGATGGGGGCGATCCACCGTGCTAAACAGGCGTGCACTAAAGCTCAGGCTGATGTCGGCATCGGTTTAGAAGGCGGCGTCGTCGAAATGGACGGCGCGCTATGGGTATGCAATTGGGGGGCACTTGTTGACCGGAACGGTACGGTAATATGTGCCGGTGGTGCCCGTTTTCCTTTGCCTTGTGAAGTAGCGGAAGAAGTGTTGAGCGGCAAAGAATTGGGCGAGGTTATGGATGAATACACTGGGAAGCGGAATATCCGCCAAAAAGAAGGAGCAGTCGGTGTTTTTACAAATGGGTATGTCAATCGAACAGATATGTTTTGTCACATCGTCAAACTATTAGCAGGGCAATACGAATTTTTTGTCAAAACGAACGATTCACGCTATGATTAGGAAAAAGAAAGAAAGGGGACTATGTATGAAAACTATCGAAACAGCAGCGCAATATGAAGAGATCAAAAATACGAAAAAGGCTATTTTCGTTTTTTCGGCGGATTGGTGCCCAGATTGCCGGTTTATCGCGCCGGTTTTGCCGGAAATTGAGCAGACGTTTTCGGATTACGAATTTTATTACGTCGATCGTGATCAATTGCTAGAAGTTTGCCAAGCAGAAAATGTTTTTGGCATTCCAAGCTTTATCGCTTACGACAACGGAAAAGAACTCGGCCGTTTCGTCAGCAAAGACCGAAAAACGAAAGAAGAAATTGAGCAGTTTATTCGCGGATTGTAGCGAGGGAACTGTACATGAAAATGGACAGCAAAAGAATGGCGGAAGAAATCGAAAAACGATTGGCGCGAAACGATTGGACGTTTCACTTCGATAACAAAAAAGATACGTTGCGCATTGAAGATGCACGATCGAAAAAAGGAGTCACCGTTTCCTTGCCTAGCATTATTGCCAAATGGGAAGAAAAAAAAGACGGGGCGATTCAAGAAATCGTGTACTACATCGAGCAAACGCTGGACACGATGCATGAGGTGCATACGTTATCGGGAAAAGAAAAAGATATTTATCCAGTCATTCGCTCCACATCGTTTCCAACGGAAACAAGCGACGGCATTCCGCTTATTTACGACGAACATACAGCGGAAACGCGAATTTACTATGCGCTTGATTTAGGAAGTACGTATCGGCTGATTGACAAAAAGCTCGTCGAGCAGGAAAATTGGGATGTTCACCGAATTAAAGAAATCGCCCGCTTTAACGTTCGCTCATTAGACGTTGCTGTCAAAGAAGATACGGTGGCGGGAAACACGTTTTATTTTGTTAATACGAATGACGGATATGATGCAAGCCGCATATTAAACGTGCCGTTTTTGGAGAAATTTTCGAAAAATATCAAAGGAACGATGGTGCTCGCAGTGCCGCATCAAGATGTGCTAGTGATTGCCGATATTCAAAATGAGACGGGGTATGATGTGCTTGCGCAGCTGACGATGAGCTTTTTCGCAAGCGGCCGCGTGCCGATTACCGCATTATCCTTTTTGTATAAAGATGGTGGATTAGAACCGATTTTCATCTTAGGCAAAAATCGTCGCAGACGATAAACAGGGAAAGGAAGCAAAACGATGAACGTATTTTACAATCGCGATGGAATTGGTGATGTATTGCTTGTTTCTTTAAAACCAATTGACCCAGAAAAACGTACGTTTGAGAGAAAGGGAGATGTTGTTCGCATTTTTGATGAAACAACGAATGAAACAGCGGGATACAACATTTTTAACATTTCTCAATATGATGCTGTCATTGGAACTGGTACAGTGGAGGCAAACGACGAACTTGTAGGTGTGATCAACGATTTGTTAGTGAAAAACGGTTTTACGGAAAAAATAGAAGCTGATTTTTCGCCAAAGTTTGTCGTCGGGTATGTTAAGGAAAAACAAAAACATCCGAATGCCGATAAATTAAGCGTTTGCCAAGTGGACGTCGGAACGGAAGTGCTACAAATTGTATGCGGAGCGCCGAACGTTGAAGCGGGTCAAAAAGTGGTGGTAGCCAAAATCGGGGCAGTTATGCCGAGCGGCCTTGTCATTAAAGAAGCGGAATTGCGCGGCGTTCCTTCGTACGGCATGGTTTGCTCTGCCCGCGAGCTTCAACTGCCAAACGCTTCGCAAGAAAAAGGCATTCTCGTTTTGCCTGATGAATACGAAGTCGGGCAGCCGTTCATAAAATAACATGGCTTGTTCAGTCACTAGAGTGCAATCTAGTGACTTTTTTTCTAGAATAGGTAAAATAGAGAGTTGAAAAGAAAATAGAAAGAGTGAACGCTATATGAAATGGTTCAAGCGATTCGTTCGTTATTTGTTTCAAGAAGAGGAGAGGCAGCAACGTTTTGAACGGGAAGATAAACCAATTGAAAGAACTAATGCAGAGATAGACGTGAAAGTGGCCTATCAATATCCGACAGGGAAATTTCGTTTTCCGCTTATTCCTGACGAATTATCGTCGCGGCAGCCATATGATTCGCCGGTTGTGCTAGAAGAAGAGATAGAGATAACACTGAACCGTGGCACTGCCGCACCCGGAAAGCGTCCGTTTCGCCCGACAGAAGTGCCATCACCTATTTATGGGTATAAAGAACGGCCAAAACAACGGGAAGAAACAAAGATTGAGCAAGAACATCCGCTTCATGAAATAAAGCCAATGGAAAGTAGCCTCTCAACAAAAGGCGATACGGAAGAAACATGGATTATACAGGAGAATGAGGAAACTGAAGAAGTGCCAGCGAGGAATGAGCAAGAACCACAACAGGAGAAAATGTCTGATGACGTTCCAAAAGAGCCGATAAGGGAGAATGGAACGGAACAACTAGCTGTTCTTGCACTGGATGAAAAAGAGCAAGATAAACAGTTGGAAAACGAGAACGGTTCATTCCAAACCGTTAGTGAACAAGAAACGACAAAAGCAGAAGAACGAAGAATTTCATCCCGCATTCCATATAATGTGATGATGCTCAAACAAGACAGGAAAAAGTTAGAAGAAAAGAAAAAGGAAGCCGTGAGTTCCGGCTATCGTTTTCCGCCGCTTGAACTGTTGCAGCCGCCGCAGGCAAGAAAAGAAGTGGATGAGCAATGGCTTAGCGAGCAACGGGAGCGGCTAAATGAAACGTTCCAAAACTTCAATATTGGCGCAAAAGTCGTAGGTGTTACCCAAGGACCGACCGTGACAAGGTTTGAAGTACAGCCGGCGCCGGGTGTAAAAGTAAGCAAAATTACGAGTCTATCGGATGATATCAAACTCAGTTTAGCAGCGAAAGACATTCGCATTGAGGCGCCGATTTCTGGAAAAAGCACAATTGGAATCGAAGTGCCAAACGCCAAAAGCCGGCCTGTGTTCATTCGAGAGATTTTGCAAAGCGAAGCATTTCGGACGAGTCCGACTCCATTGGCGGTAGCGCTCGGGCTTGATTTATCCGGGGCGCCTGTCGTGACAGATTTAAAGAAAATGCCGCACGGATTAATCGCCGGAGCGACCGGATCGGGAAAAAGCGTCTGCATTAACGCGATGCTCGTCAGCCTGCTTTATAAAGCAGCGCCGCATGAAGTAAAATTGTTATTGATTGATCCGAAAATGGTCGAATTGGCTCCATATAATCATATTCCGCACTTAGTAAGTCCAGTGATTACGGATGCGAAAGCGGCAACAGGGGCGTTAAAATGGGCTGTCGATGAAATGGAACGAAGGTATGAACTGTTTGTCCACGCCGGAGTGCGCGATATTCAAAAATATAATGAACTGGTGAAAAAAGAGCAAACACTTGAACACTATTTGCCCTATATCGTTATTATTATCGATGAGCTAGCAGACTTAATGATGGTCGCGCCGGCGGATGTAGAAGAGGCGATTTGCCGAATCGCACAAAAAGCAAGGGCATGTGGTATTCATTTAATTGTGGCGACGCAACGGCCGTCGGTCGATGTTATTACCGGTTTAATTAAAGCGAACATTCCAACGCGCATCGCTTTTTCTGTTTCATCGCAAGTCGATTCGCGAACGATTATCGACACAAACGGGGCGGAAAAGTTGCTTGGGAGAGGCGATATGCTGTTTTTAGAAAACGGCACGTCGAAAACGGTGCGCATACAAGGAAACTTTGTATCCGATGAAGAAATTGAACGTGTCGTTGCGCATGTGAGAGAGCAAATGCCACCGGCTTATTTGTTTGAGCAGGAAGACTTTTTAAAGCAAAGTGCGTTGGCGAATGACGGCGATGAACTGTTTTATGAAGCGTGCGAATTTGTCGTGCAGCAAGGAGGCGCCTCGACGTCAAGCTTGCAGCGTCGTTTTCGCATCGGCTATAATCGAGCAGCGCGGCTCATTGAAATGATGGAAGAGCAAGGCATCATTTCGGAAGCGCGCGGCAGTAAACCGCGCGATGTATTGATTACCGAAGAAGAGCTGGCGCAGCTGCAAGAAAATAGTACTCCGTAAATTGGGAAATGTGGTATTCTTAAAAACAGTGAAGTGGGGATGATGAACATGATGACAGGCGAGGGAACAGAGAACATGAAGGAAATTGAGCTAAAGCTGCAAGGAAAAATTAAGCGGTTAACGAATAAAACGTTTAAATTTGACGAACGTATTCGCGACGGCTGGTTTTCGGCGGTCTATTTTTTAAAAACGCGGGAAATTGTGCGCGAATTTTGTCCAAATAATATTGTAACGATGCAATTTTTCCAAAAAGAGCATGCCGTGTTGTGCGGTACAGACGAAGTAATTGCGCTTGTAAAAACATTTGCGGACGAGCCGGAAAAGCTCGAAATTTATTCGTTGAAAGACGGCGATAAAATTAGCCCGTTTGAAACGGTGTTGACGATTACGGGACCTTATCAAAACTTCGGGTATTTGGAAGGCATTATTGACGGCATTTTAGCGCGGCGGACGTCAGTCGCAACAAACGTCTATAACGTCGTGAAAGCGGCGGCGCTGTCCGGAGTGCAAAAGCCGATTATTTTTATGGGAGATCGCGATGATCATTATACGCAGCAGGCAGGAGACGGATATGCGGCGTTCATCGGCGGTTCAACGGCACAGGCGACCCATGCGATGAACGAATGGTGGGGCAAACAAGGCATGGGGACAATGCCGCATGCGCTTATTCAACTGTTCGATGGCGATGTCGTAGCGGCAGCGAAAGCGTACTATGCGAAATATCCAGAAGATGATTTAATCGTTCTCGTCGATTACAATAACGACTGTATTACCGATGCGATTCGCGTGGCGCGCGAATTTGGCGACAAATTGAAAGGGGTGCGCGTCGATACATCAAGGACGATGATCGATCAATATTTTATTCGCCATCCGGAAGTGCTCGGAACGTTTGATCCGCGCGGTGTAAACCCTCCGCTTATTTTCGCTTTGCGCGAGGCGCTCGACCGTGAAGGCTTCCACCATGTCAAAATTGTGGTGAGCGGCGGCTTTAACGAACAGCGCATTATCGAATTTGAAAAACAAGGTGTTCCTGTCGATATGTACGGGGTAGGAAGCAGCTTGTTAAAAATTCATATCGGCTTCACGGGCGATAACGTGTTATTAAACGGCAAACACCAAGCAAAAGCGGGGCGGAGATATCGCCCGAATCCACGGTTAGAAAAAGTGGATTGAGCGGAAATACAATTTCGATTTGCGGGAAAACTGATAGAGATATCAGTTTTCTTTTTTTCCTCATAGTCTTGAACGAAAAACAGTGATATAATGATGAAATGTGAGAATACATATAACGGTTTGAAATGGCAAATTAAGATGTATGTCATATACTGTGTTACAGAAGAAGCGTCAGTGAGAAGGGGGCTGATGTGCACGAGACCGACTTGGTACTAGCCCCGGAGATAGACGATTGTTGGAGGTCTTGATATGACTGTTTACCATTTCGTTGGCATTAAAGGAACAGGAATGAGCGCGTTAGCACAAGTTCTTCATGATATGAAGTATATCGTTCAAGGTTCAGACGTAGAAAAGCGCTTTTTTACGCAAAAAGCGTTAGAGGAGCGAGGAATTCCGATTTTTCCGTTTAATAAAGAAAACATTCGGCCAGGGTATACCGTCATTGCCGGAAACGCTTTTCCCGATACGCACGAAGAAATTCAAGCGGCCTATGAATTAGGAGTGCCTGTTATTCGTTACCATCGCTTTTTAGGGGAGTTTTTACAAAAATTCACAAGCATTGCGGTCACAGGAGCGCACGGAAAAACATCGACAACAGGGCTTCTGGCTCATGTGATGCAAGGGGCGAAGCCGACATCGTATTTAATTGGAGATGGAACCGGAAAAGGGATCGAAGGAAGCACATATTTTGTGTTTGAGGCGTGTGAATATCGCCGCCATTTTTTATCGTATTTTCCGGATTATGCGATTATGACTAACATTGATTTTGACCATCCAGATTATTTTGCGAATATCGATGATGTGTTTGCTGCGTTTCAAGAAATGGCGATGCAAGTGAAAAAAGGAATTATTGCGTGCGGGGATGACGAGCACTTGCAAAAAATTCAAGCAAAAGTGCCAGTGTTGTTTTATGGCTTTGGCGACGACAACGATTTCCAAGCGCGCAATGTCGTGAAAACGACGGAAGGGACGTCGTTTGATGTGTTCGTGCGCAATACGTATTTTGCGTCGTTTGAAATCCCGCGCTTCGGTGATCATAATGTGTTAAATGCGTTGGCGGTCATTGCACTTTGTCATTATGAAGAGATTGATCTTCACATTATTCAAGAGCGGCTTAAAACGTTCCAAGGAGTGAAGCGCCGCTTTAGTGAAAAGCAGGTTGGCGATCAAATTTTAATTGACGATTATGCTCATCATCCACGGGAAATTGTCGCGACGATCGATGCAGCGAGACAAAAATATCCGAATCGGGAAATTGTCGCGATTTTCCAGCCGCACACGTATACGCGGACGCAAACGTTTTTACAAGAATTTGCGGAAAGCTTGCAACGGGCAGATCAAGTGTATTTGTGCGACATTTTCGGTTCTGCACGGGAGCATCAAGGCAAACTTTCGGTCCACGACTTGCAAGCAAAAATTCCGAATGCCCGTCTCATCCAAGAAGACGATACATCTATATTGAAACAACATCCGCACGCGGTGTTGATTTTTATGGGAGCGGGGGACATTCAAAAGTTTCAAGAAGCATATGAACAGATCATACATTTATAACACCAAGGAATGTTGCGCCTTGGTGTTTTTTCTGTAAATGAAAGAAGCGATCTTTTCAATCCATTTTTTGTGACGAGTATCATTTCATGGAATAACATCAAGTAAGCTGATGATTTACTCGCATTCATCTGTGCTTGTGCTGTCTCGAATATGATATACTAAGCAATTTCGCTTCATTTGTTGAATGCATGTTTTTGCAGGAATTTGTCGATAACATGTCGAATAGCTTTTAAGAAATGGTGCATCGAGGAGGAAAAATCGTGAAAATTATTTTATACTTAAGTGTAGCGTTAATTGCTATTGTCTTTTTTATTTTAGCGATCTATTTAATTAAAACGTTAAAAACCGTACAAGGAACATTGCAAAGTTTGACGAAAACGATCGAAGAGATGGAAAAACAAATTCAAGAAATCGGCACGGAAACGGCGCAGCTGCTTCATAAAACAAACGCCGTTGCCGATGATGTGCAAAAAAAGATCGAGAGTTTAAATGTGATGTTTGATGCTGTGAAGCAAGTAGGTTCCACTGTACAAACGTTTAACGATTCATTAACGAAAAAATGGACGGCAAATGAACAAAAAATTGTTCAAGCAGTGCAATGGGGCAATGCTTTTTTAGAAATATGGGGAAAATGGAAAGAGAAAAAGAAAAGAAAAGTAAAGGAAGGTGTGGAAGATGGCAAAAAATAGTGGTGGATTTTTATTTGGTGCGATTGTTGGCGGTGTTGTTGGAGCTGCGACAGCGATCTTTTTAACGAGTGAAAAAGGAAAGAAATGGATTGCGGAGATGAACGAAAAGGAAGCGCTTGAGCCGATCAAAACGGCCGCGAGCGAGTGGCTCGAAATCGCAAAAGAAAAAACAAAGGAAATGGCGAAGTGTGTTCCGGCAGCGAAGACAGAACCAAACAAGAATTTAAAGCCGGAAAAAGCGGAGGTGACGTCGATTCCGATTCCAATGCAGAGTAATAATATTGAAAAGCTGTTGAAAGAAACAGAAGAAGCATTCAACGATGCTGAACAAAAATTGCATCACCATGAAACGGAGTGAGAAACGTGGGGAAACAAAAATTGGAAAATGTTGAACAATTCCAGCAAGTGCTCAGTCAGGGGAAGCGCTTTTTGCTCATCAAACATAGCCTGACATGTCCGATCAGCCGAGCTGCTTTTCATGAATATGAGAAGTTTGCGGCGGATTATCCGGACGTAGACACGTATTATTTGTTCGTACAGGAAGCGCGTCCGCTTTCAAATTATATTGCGGAAATGTCCGGAGTCAAGCACGAGTCTCCGCAGGCGCTTCTATTTGAAAACGGCGCTGTTACATGGCATACGTCGCATTGGAACATTACATATGATGCGTTGAAAAAACAAGTAGGCTGAACCTAGAATTTAGGCTCAGCCTTTTTTCATATATGTGATTTGTTTTCAAAGTCAGTCGCTTTCACTTTTTTATTGGACTTCTACGTTTTCCCACAAAATTTCTAAATGATCTCCCGGTGCAAGCGGCTCGTAAAACGTGACGGGCTCACCATTTTTCAGCAATGTGAACGTCCTCGATGCAGACGCTGGAATATCGACTTGGACGTAGTTGAAAATATCTTGAAAAATAAACGGCTCGATTTTTTTTTCGATTAATTCAAGCGCGGCCCCGTTTTCAACGATATCATCTTCTTTTAGCAATTGCCCTTTATAATAAAACTCCGCGGCCGTTTTAAAAAGAGTAACGATTTCTCCGTTAAACCGGACAGGAATCGAATGGGTAAGACGAATTTGTTTTGCCTCAGCAAGCTCACGAACGGTTGGTGCTGCTTGGCTGATGATTTCAATCATATCGCCATCTTCAAAACTAGACGATGGTTTTACTTCGATCCGATTTTTATAAAGCGCACCGGAAAATGGTTTGATTTCTACAACTGCATCGTTAATCCGTACCGTAAATGGAGTAGCATCTTTCAATAAGTGAGAAAGATGCAGCTCTGCTAGCAATTCCTCGATCGTTTCCGGCATGTTCACAACGATGACATCGCGGTCATTGACGTTATTGTCAGGAGAGGCAACTTGTCCGTTTTGATATACGGTTGCCTTTACTTCGTACCGTTCACCGTTAATGGTGACGGCTTTGTGCGGCAGTTCGTCGATTAAATCTTTTAACTGAATCGAGGCCGGATCACCGTCCCTTCCTTTTTGGACGACAATTTGATCGCCGTCTTGAACTGGGGTGTCCAAAGAGGCCGGATCGCCGTTTTTCATGATCAGCGGCGGCTGTCCGTACGTTCCCGGAATGGTGACCGTTTGTCCATTGACGGTGACGAAGAGCGCCATCCCCGGTTTTCCGTACAGTTTGTGAAGCGGAATGCCGCTGGTGAGCAAACAATCGCCGATCGTGAGCTGCTTCATATCAAATAACCGAATAAGCTGATCGTTCACGTAAACGCTGACGTATTGTACAGGATTTTGTTTGGCGGCAATCGCAATGCCAACCGGTGTGACAAGCTCGGGACCGCGCGCTTTCATATCTGGCGTAACATGCAGCTTTTGAATCGCTTCCACGCCGCGGATGGCGACACGGTTTTCCGGCAGCTGAAGCCTGTGGGCAAGCCGCTTCGGCAATTCCGGTGTTAAGCTGCCGCCGCCGACTAACATGACCGCTTTTGGCGATTTTCCGCCGTTTAGTGCTAAAATTTCCTCGCTGATCGCATGGGCAAGGCGATCGATCGCATCGGAAACCGCGGCGATCATCTCTTTGCGCGACACTTCTGTTTCGAAGCCTAAAATATCGGTAATCGTCACTGTTTCGTTCGTTGAAAGTTCCCGCTTTGCTTTTTCAGCGAGCGGAAAATCAAGCAAATATTGATCAGAAATCGCCTCCGTAATTTCGTCGCCAGCAATCGGCACCATTCCGTAAGCGACGACCGTGCCAAGATCGGTAATGGCGATATCAGAAGTGCCCGCACCGATATCGACAAGCGCCACGTTTAAGCGGCGCATCGTTGGCGGAATCAATACGTTAATGGCCGCAATCGGCTCAAGTGTCAACGCTTCCATTTCGAGATTTGCACGTTGCAAAGCGGCAAGAAGAGATTCAACGACAATTTTTGGCAAAAAAGTAGCAATGACTTCGACCGTTGCTTCCGTTCCTTGCTGATCAATCAAACTTCCGATTTCTTGTCCGTCGATTTTATAATGGACGACCGAATAGCCGACACAATAGTAATGATGGCTTTGTTCTTGCTGTTGTGATGCGAGCTTCGCTTGCGCTTGCTGCACAGCGCTCAACTCTAAGTGTATCACGTCCTCTTTCGTCATCATCGGTTTCCCAGCGATCCAAAGCGTCGTTTCTGCCCGCTCGGTTTTTAATGCTCTTCCGGCGGCAGCGACGGAAACTTTTTTTAAAGGACCATATTTTTGTTCTAATTCCTCTTTGATCTCCATAATGATTTTAGCGACGGCCGGCACATCATGAATTTGCCCGTCAAGCATGGCCCGTTCATCATGTTCTTTCATGATCATGTCTAAAACTTGATAAGTGCCATCTTTTTCTTGTAAAATAACTCCAACAACGGAACGTGTCCCTATATCTAGTGCGAAAATAGATGCTTCATGATTCACGGACAATTCACCTTCTTTAGAAAAATGTCATAAAATACTTTATCGCTTAAAAGCGTTTAATCATTAAAGTTTTTTCGTGACAATCGTATTCATATGCATTATAATAATGTCTAATTACTAGAAATGTATCATATTTTTCAGTTTTTATAAACTTAAGAAAGGATGAGAATGCATGAGTAATGAAAGATTAGACGAGTTGCGCGCAAGGGTAGACGAGGTGAATTTGCAAATTTTAAAGCTGATTAACGAGCGGGGACGTCTCGTTCAAGAAATCGGGAAGATTAAAGAAACACAAGGGACATACCGCTATGATCCGGTTCGTGAGCGCAAAATGCTTGATTTAATTCTTGAACACAATGATGGGCCGTTTGAGACAGCGACATTAAAACATATTTTTAAAGAAATTTTTAAAGCCGGTTTAGAATTGCAAGAAGATGACCATCGAAAAGCGCTGCTCGTTTCGCGCAAGAAAAAACCAGAAGATACGATTGTTGATGTAAAAGGAGAAAAAATTGGCGATGGCAAGCAATATTTTGTTATGGGACCGTGTGCGGTAGAAAGCTATGAGCAAGTTGCTGCGGTGGCGGAAGCAGTCAAAAAGCATGGCTTGAAGTTATTGCGCGGCGGCGCTTACAAGCCAAGAACATCGCCATATGATTTCCAAGGGCTCGGGTTAGAAGGATTAAAAATCTTAAAACGAATCGCCGATGAGTACGATTTAGCGGTCATTAGTGAAATCGTCACACCAGCAGATATCGAGTTAGCGTTGGATTACATTGACGTCATTCAAATCGGCGCCCGCAATATGCAAAACTTTGAATTGTTGAAAGCGGCAGGGCAAGTGAAAAAGCCGGTATTGCTAAAGCGCGGATTAGCGGCGACGATTGAAGAATTTATTAATGCTGCGGAATACATTATGTCGCAAGGAAACGACCAAATCATCCTTTGCGAGCGCGGCATTCGCACGTATGAACGGGCGACACGAAATACGCTTGATATTTCGGCAGTGCCAATTTTAAAGAAAGAAACGCATTTGCCGGTATTTGTCGATGTGACGCATTCGACGGGACGACGCGACTTATTGCTTCCTTGTGCGAAAGCGGCACTGGCGATCGGCGCAGACGGCGTCATGGCCGAAGTTCATCCAGATCCGGCAGTAGCGTTGTCAGATTCAGCACAACAAATGGACATCGACCAATTCAACGAATTCATGGAAGAATTAAAATCGTTCCAGCGTCAAATGGTGCGAGTATAGCTGACTGCCCCCTTCACTTGTGCGATGCGCAGGTGGAGGGGTTTTTTGCATTTAATTATGAAAACATTTGCAATTTATTTGCCAAGACGTTGCGATTAGGCCATAATGTATCGTATGATAAATCTACATAAATAGGCAAGATTTACGGTGTGAGAAAATAGATCGAGGAGTGAAAGGAAATGAATGTAACGATTTATGATGTGGCGCGGGAAGCGAATGTGTCGATGGCGACTGTATCGCGCGTAGTTAATGGAAACCCGAATGTGAAACCATCCACAAGAAAAAAAGTGTTGGAAGCGATTGAGCGGTTAGGATACCGGCCGAATGCGGTCGCCCGCGGGCTTGCGAGCAAAAAAACGACAACGGTCGGCGTGATTATCCCAGACATTTCGAGCATCTTTTTCGCTGAATTGGCTCGCGGGATTGAAGACATTGCCACGATGTATAAGTATAATATCATTTTAAGCAACTCTGACCAAAATAAAGACAAAGAACTTCATTTGTTAAATACGATGCTAGCAAAACAAGTCGATGGAATTTTGTTCATGGGTGGCAATATTACGGATGAGCATGTAAACGAATTTCAAAAATCGTCGGTTCCGATTGTGCTAGCGGCAACCATTGAAGCGAACCACACGATTCCGTCTGTTAATATCGACTACGAACAAGCAGCATTTGAAGCGGCCATGCATTTGCTTGACAAAGGAAATAAGCGTATTGCCTACATCGCAGGCCCAGCGGATGACCCGATCAATCAAAAGAAATTAGCGGGATATCGCCGCGCGTTGGCAGAACGTGGCGTTGCGTATGACGAAACGCTTGTGATCGAAGGTGATTATTCGTACGATTCAGGCATTGAAGCGTACGAAAAAATCACGGAATTAAAGGAAAGACCAACGGCGGTGTTTGCTGGAACGGATGAGATGGCTCTTGGCATTATCCATGGCGCGCAAGATCATGGCGTTCAAGTGCCGGAACAATTGGAAGTCATCGGTTTTGATAATACAAGGCTGGCGACGATGGTGCGCCCGCGCTTAACAACGGTCGTCCAGCCAATGTATGACATCGGTGCCGTCGCGATGCGCCTGCTCACAAAATACATGAATAAAGAACATGTCGAGAATCATATCGTCGTCTTGCCGCACCGCATTGAATATCGGGAGTCGACGAAATAAATTAAGAAAAGCGGAGGCGCTCCAATTTCGCACAAGAGAGCTAGGCGGCGCAGTTAGACATTAATTATACTTTCTTACGAAATAAAGCCTATGAGTGTTCATAGGCTTTGTTTTATGTTTTGCCGCTGGCTGCGAATCGGATAGAGCGCTTTCTCAACGGTTTGCGCGTTTTTCTCGGTAATTTCCGCTTTGCGTGGGATTGGCGGATACAATGTTTCTGGGTCGTCCCACTCAGGCGGCAGCGGAACGGGAGAAAGCGGCTGCCATTTATCGAGCCATGCCTTCGGGAGGCTGCCTGAAATGTTTGATTGTTCAGTCATTTCTAACCAGATGAGCGCCCAAGCGCGCGGTACGACCCGCCAAATATCATATCCTCCCCCGCCTACGGCAACCCAGCGGCCGTCACAATATTGATGGGCGATTTCATGCGCGATTTTCGGAATTTCCCGATACGTTTTCATCGTGACCGATAAATGAGTAAGTGGATCATAATAATGCGCATCGGCTCCATTTTGCGTTAAAATAATATCCGGTTTAAAAAAAGCGGCAATTTCCCGAAATGCTTGCGTATATGCCTTTAACCATGAATCATCTTCGGTAAACGCATCGACCGGAATGTTAAACGAAAAGCCATACCCTTTACCTTGCCCCCGTTCTGTAATATTTCCGGTTCCGGGAAATAAATATCTTCCCGTTTCGTGAATCGAAAACGTACAAACGTTCGGATCATCGTAAAACGCCCATTGCACACCATCTCCGTGGTGGGCGTCCGTATCGACATATAAGATGCGGAGTCCGTATCGCTCTTGCATATATTTAATCGCCACGGCGCTGTCGTTGTAAATACAAAATCCTGACGCTTTGCCGCGAAAGCCGTGGTGAAGCCCTCCGCCTAAACTTAAGGCGTGTTTCGCTTTCCCAGATAATACGTAATCGACGGCGGTTAATGTCGCGCCTACTAGCAGCGCGCTTGCTTCATGCATATTCGGAAAAATTGGGGTGTCTTCTGTTCCTAATCCATAATTTAACGCGACATCTTCGGACAATCGACCTTGTCCAGCAGCTTTTACTGCTTCGATGTAAGCGCGGTCATGAATCAGTTCAAGCTCTTCGTCTGTCGCCATTCGCGGGAAAATGACTTGTTCGTCGTCCAAAGCCTTCATTTCTCGCAACAAATCGTACGTTAATTTAACACGGAGTTGATTAAACGGATGGGCATTATGAAATTTATATAATTGGAAATCATCTGAGTATATGAACACGCAATCTTTTTTCATGATGAAACCCCCGGTAAATTCGGCCACAATACTGTGTAGCCCTCACTTTTTAAATCGGCAATAATTCCGGTAGGGTTCATCGTCTGAATGCGGAATACGAGAATTTTATAGCGTTCATCTTTGTCTGGATAGACGAGGACACTTGAGATATTGACGTTTCTTTTCCCAAAAATGGCAGCGACTTCGCTTAACATGCCGCTTAAGTTCGGCACTTTTACTTCGATTTGCGAACCGGGCTGATGAGCTCCAGTCAATTGGACGAGCGTGTGCAATAAATCTGTTTCCGTGACAATTCCTACTAACTTTCCATCTTTCGTAATCGGCAAGCAGCTAATGCGATATTCATAAAATAAAGCGGCGATTTCTTCGACGAAATCGAGAGGGTGTCCTGTAATGACATCCGTTTTCATAATGGTGCTTACCGGTTTTTGAAAATCTTCTAAATGTTCGCACGCATGAAAAATCGATGGGCTCGCATCACGAATGTCGCGATCTGTTACAATGCCGATCACATGGTTTTCATCATCGACGATCGGAATGTGGCGAATGTGGTGCTGCTTTAACAGTTGCATCGCTTCTGCAATTGTATGGTGAGGCTGAAGTGTCGCCACATTCGTTTTCATAATTTGCTCAACAATCATCCCTACTCCCCCTTCGTTGTCGCGCCCTAAAATTTAATACATAAAACGATTCATAAACCGGAGCCGGTCAAATTTTTGAATCGATTGTTGATCGACCCGTTTACCGATGCGGGCCATTAAACAGTTTGCCGGATGTGAACATATTTCTGGATCATCGGTAGCATACCAAACGAGGCCGCCGGCATTCATCATTTTTTCCATGACTTTTCTGTATTCCCATACGTTGAGTCCCGTTCGCTTTAAATCCCAATGCCAGTAATATTCGGTTGTAATGATAATGTAATCTTCCATCGCATCATCCATCATTGAAACGATCAGGAGATTTTTGCCGACTTGGTAGCCGCGAAATTCAGGAATCACTTCGATTGCCCCTAATTCAATTAAATTTTCCATATTACCTTCTGACCAACGTTCTAGCGGATCGGGGTAAAGGAAAGTGACGTAGCCAACGATCGTTTGCTGATGGCGCGCAATGATGATTCTTCCTTCAGGAAGTCTGGCGATGTCGATTAATGCCTTATGTTGCTGTTCGGGTTGGCGGAATGCGGTCAAATCATGGTGAAATTCATAGGAAGCTAGTTTCTCGGCAGGCACCGGTCCTTCAATGATAAGCGTGCCTTTTGGCGTTTTTAATTCTTTTGCATTATATGTTTTTTTATGTTTCATTCAGCCACCACCTGATTATTCTTTTTCTATTTTCATTATACATAAAAAAAGATTGGTTAAAGCGTTTTCAAAAAAATTTCTTTATTTCTAATGAAAAATTTTTAAAAAATTGAGAATTCGAAAAAGTTGTACTATAATGGGAATGTAATCACTTACATAAAGGGGGAACTAGGGGAATGAAAGTAGAGATGTTGCCGGTCATACAAGGGGACCACAATTTAAAAAACTATGAAGAAACATATCGAAATTTTGATTGGTCAGAAGTAGAGAAGCAATTTTCATGGGCTGAAACCGGCCGGGTGAACATGGCTTATGAAGCGATTGACCGTCATGTCGAAACGTTCCGGAAAAATAAAGTAGCGCTTTACTATCGGGATGCGTCAAGAGAAGAAAAGTATACATTTAAAGAAATGAAGGAATTATCAAATAAAGCAGCCAACGTGTTCAAACAAGTCGCGGATGTGGAAAAAGGAGATCGTGTTTTCATTTTCATGCCGCGCTCTCCGGAATTGTATTTTGCCGTTCTTGGCGCAATTAAAATCGGTGCGATTGTCGGTCCATTGTTCGAAGCGTTCATGGAAGGGGCGGTGCGCGACCGCTTAGAAGATAGCGAAGCAAAAGTGATTGTGACGACGCCAGAATTGCTTCCGCGCGTTCCGGTCAATGAGCTTCCTGCATTAAAGCACGTTTTATTAGTAGGCGACAACATTATAGAAGAAGGGCCATATATCGATTTCAAAAAGCGGATGAACGAAGCGAGTAAACATTTTGATATTGAGTGGGTCGATCGGCAAGATGGTTTAATTTTGCATTATACGTCCGGATCGACAGGAAAACCAAAAGGAGTATTGCATGTTCATAACGCGATGATTCAGCATTATCAAACGGCGAAATGGGTGCTCGATTTAAAAGAAGATGATGTGTATTGGTGTACGGCGGACCCTGGCTGGGTGACGGGAACATCATACGGCATTTTCGGTCCGTGGCTATGCGGTGCTTCTAACGTTATTGTCGGCGGCCGCTTCAGCCCGGAAACATGGTATAAAACGATTGAAGATTACGGCGTAACTGTTTGGTATAGCGCTCCAACGGCGTTTCGTATGTTGATGGGAGCGGGCGATGAACTTGTCAAAAAATTTGATTTAAGCTCGTTGCGCCACATTTTAAGTGTCGGTGAGCCGCTCAATCCAGAAGTGGTGCGCTGGGGCATGAAAGTATTCAACCGCCGCATTCATGATACGTGGTGGATGACAGAAACGGGAGCTCAGCTCATTTGTAACTATCCGTGCATGGAAATTAAGCCGGGATCGATGGGCAAGCCGATTCCGGGGGTCAAAGCGGCGATTATCGACGACAACGGAAACGAATTGCCGCCTTACCGCATGGGGAATTTAGCGATTCGCAAAGGATGGCCATCGATGATGAAGATGATTTGGAACAATCCGCAAAAATACGAATCGTATTTTATCGGCGATTGGTACGTTTCTGGGGATTCGGCTTACATGGATGAAGACGGCTATTTCTGGTTCCAAGGCCGCATCGATGACGTCATTATGACATCTGGTGAGCGCGTCGGTCCGTTTGAAGTAGAAAGCAAGCTTGTCGAGCATCCAGCGGTAGCAGAAGCTGGAGTCATCGGAAAACCAGATCCGGTTCGCGGCGAGATCATTAAAGCGTTTATTTCGCTTCGTGACGGATATGAGCCTTCCGAGGAACTCATTGAAGATATTCGCCAGTTTGTGAAAAAAGGATTAGCGGCTCATGCGGCGCCGAGAGAAATCGAGTTCCGCGATAAATTGCCGAAAACACGCAGCGGTAAAATTATGCGTCGCGTATTAAAAGCATGGGAATTGAATTTGCCGACAGGCGATTTGTCGACAATGGAAGACTAAAAAGCAAAGGGGGCTGACGTTTGAGGTCAGTCCCTTTGCTTTCGTCTACTGCTCATTTTGATTTGTTGTTGCATTGTCCGTTTTTTCTTGTGTGTTTACTGGTGTAGCAAGAGAAATAAGATTGGACGGTAAAGATTCATTTCCGCTAATATCTACAGCGGTGACGTAATAGACGCCAGCTGCAGAAGGAATGGTAAACGACGGCGACGGGCCAGCTTTGATGGCGGCAGCTACTTGAAACGGCAAGCCTTCTTGTTCCGCACGATACACGCGATAGCCGACGACATCTAGCTCGCGATGTGCTGTCCATGTCAACGTTTTTCCAGACAATTGCGCCACAGGCGGGTCGGGACGTTTGCCGTTTTCTTTCAACTCCGCAAAGACAGCAACGTTTTTCCATTGCGCTGAATCTGGGAATAGTTTCGTAAGATCAGTATCTTTTATTCCCCATTCTTCGAGCACTTGTGCATTAAATCCTACCCCTTCGCTTGTAAATTCTTGTGGCGTTGTCGGAAGTGCCGCGTACCGTTTTCCATTGACTTCGACAAATTTTCCGCTCGTTAACGAACGATCCTCTTTTGTCGGCACAAATTTGGTGTTATATAAATCGTAGCTGACTAAACCAGCTTTTTCGCACATCGCAGACGGAATGAGCCCTGATACTGTGCAGTAGGCGCGGCGGACGATTCCGCCCGGCATGTTGAATCGCTGCTTAGGAGCGATTAAGTTCGGCTTTACGTCATACGCAGCGTTCATGAGCTGCGCCCATAATAATAAATTTCGTTTGCTGTAGGATAAGCCTTTATATTTAAGTTCTAACGGCCGCGGCGTATCGTATCCCATCCAAACGCCAAAGGTAACATTCGGGTTCGTCGCAACAAACCATGCATCTTTATTGTCTTGTCCTGTTCCAGTTTTTCCTGCCCAATCGGCTTGGAATTTTAAAAACGATGGAAGGGCCGCCGCTGTTCCTTGGCGAATGACGTCTCTCATCATATCAATCGTTAAATACGCGGTTTGTGGCGAAAAGACGTTGACTGGCTCGCTTTTATGTTCATAGACGATTTGTCCGTCTTTGGCAACAATTTTTTCGATTAAATACGCATCGACAAATGTGCCGTAATTGCCGAACGTTGTATAAGCGTTCACGTTTTCCTCGACCGTTACTCCTTTTGTTAATGCCCCGAGTGCCATCGATAAGTTGGTGGCGTCTGCTTTTATTAAACTAGTAAATCCCATTTTTTCTAAATACGTAATCGGGCGCTGACCGATTGTTTTCATGTACGTGCGCACAGCTGGAATGTTGTAGGAATATTGCAGCGCGCGACGAACCGATACGAATCCATGAGTTTTTCGATCCGCATTTTTCGGGCTATACGTGCCACTTGAAGTTCGAACGTGCAGCTCGACATCAGGAATGACAGATCCTGGTTGAACGATCCCCATTTCCATTGCCGGTGCATAAACTAAAAGCGGTTTCATCGTTGAGCCGTTCGAGCGGTAGGCTTGCGTTGCGTGATTCAACTGCTCGCGGCGATAATCTCGACCGCCTACGAAACTGATAATTCGTCCCGTTCGATTCTCGATTAGCATCGCTCCGACTTCGACCGGTTCAACTTTTGTGATGATTTTTCCTGTTTTCTTATCTTTTTCTCTTCTGATAATGTCGCTTCCGAAATACGGATATTTCGCAACAACCGCTTGCATCCGGTCGTAAATGTCTTTATCGATCGTCGTATAAATATCATATCCGTTTTGCCGCAGTTGTTTTTCGGCTTTTGCCATGTATTCTTCAGACAGTGAACGGTTATTTTGCAAATCCTTTTTCTCATAGCCGTCTTTTTTCGCTAACACAGTGGCTAAAATCTCTTTTGCCCGTTGTTCAATTTCCATTGTTAGCCACGGATATTTTTCAAACGGCGATGGCTTCGGTGGAGCGAAATGCCGAACAACGTCATATTTCAACGCTTCTTCATATTGTTTTTCGGAAATGTATCCGGCTTTTTTCATCCTCTTTAAGACGGTTTTCATGCGCTGCAACGCTGGCGAAAGATCTTTTTTCACTTCCCCGTCGCTCGTAAACGGGGTATACCCGAACGGGCTTTGCGGCAGTCCAGCTAAAAATGCTGCTTGCGCCAGATTCAACTCTTTCGCATCGACGCCGAATACGCCTTGGGCGGCTGCTTGGATGCCGGCGATGTTGCGCCCGGATGAATTTCTCCCAAATGGGACCACATTTAAATATGCCTCTAAAATTTCGTTTTTGTTAAAAAAATGTTCAAGGCGAAGCGCAAGCAAGATTTCTTTTGCTTTTCGTTCAAATGATACTTCGTTTGTTAAAATTTGATTTTTGACGAGCTGCTGTGTTAACGTACTTCCACCGGTTCTTGTTGAGGAATTCGTTGCTTCTTGAAATAAAGCGCGCACAATCGCTTTTGGGACGACTCCGTTATGTTCGTAAAAATATTCATCTTCTGTCGCGATGATCGCTTTGATCACGTAAGGAGAAACGTCTTTTAATGATATTTCTTCTCTTTCTAAATCGGAACGAAAGCTTCCTAAGTACACTTGGTTTGCAAAATAAATATGGGTTGTTTCTTCATAGTTATAAATATCTTTTTTCATTTCTTTATAAGATGGAATGTCCATATCTTTCACTAAAGAGGCAAAATAGCCAGCTCCGATGCCAAGAGAAAAACAAACGGCACCGATGAATAAAACGAGCAATACAAGGAACACGTTCCAAGCAATTTCATAAGTAATGTATAAACGGCGCAACGTTTTTTGAAGGGAAAACGTGTGTTTCACCTGCTCCATATCGACCCTCCGTGTAAGTAAAAAATCCTTGTGTCTGAAAATTAGTTTTATTATATCATATCAAATGTCTAATATTATGTTTTTTTGACATTTTTTCTCCAGATGGTTTGACAATTGAGGTTGATTATGATAAAAACATGTATATCAAAAGTAGAATAAAAAAAAGCAATGACAGGAACTTAGTAGTGGTTATCTCCCTGTTTCAGAGAGCTAGTGGGTCGGTGCGAACTAGCACAAAGATAAGCATGAATTACCTCCTCGAGCTTCTTTTGCGAACGGCATCGCCCAGTAGCAAAAGACGGTCATACCGTTATCGAAATGAAGTGAGGGAGCTTTATGCTCTCTAAGTAGGGTGGTACCGCGATCAACACTCGTCCCTTCGTTTGAGGGGGCGAGTTTTATTTTGTTTAAAGAGGTGAAATGAATGGATCTATTAAAAGAGTTAGAGTGGCGTGGTCTTATTAACCAAGTTACGGATCAAGAAGGATTAGAAAAACTGTTATCGGAGGAAAAAGTAAGCCTATATTGCGGATTCGATCCAACCGCAGACAGCCTGCACATCGGAAGTTTATTGCCGATCTTAACGTTAAGACGGTTTCAATTAGCAGGTCATCGTCCGATTGCTCTTGTCGGAGGAGCAACAGGGCTTATTGGCGACCCGAGCGGCAAAAAAAGCGAACGAACATTGAACGCGAAAGAAGTCGTCGAGCAATGGAGCGAAAAAATCAAAGAACAATTGTCTCGCTTTTTAGATTTTGAAGCGGTTGATAATCCTGCGAAAATTGCGAACAATTATGACTGGATCGGTTCTCTTGATGTCATTTCGTTTTTGCGCGATGTCGGCAAGCATTTTGGTTTAAATTACATGTTGGCAAAAGAATCGGTACAATCTCGTATTGAAACGGGGATTTCCTTCACCGAGTTTAGCTATATGATTCTACAATCGCTTGATTTTCTGAAACTCTATCAAAGCGAAAATTGCAAATTGCAAATCGGCGGTAGCGACCAATGGGGGAACATTACGGCAGGATTAGAGTTGATTCGGAAAACAGAAGAAGATGCAAAAGCGTTTGGCTTGACGATTCCGCTTGTGACAAAAGCAGACGGAACGAAATTCGGAAAAACGGAAAGCGGCACAATTTGGTTAGACAGAGAAAAAACATCCCCGTATGAGTTTTATCAATTCTGGATTAACACGGATGACCGCGATGTCATTAAATATTTAAAATACTTCACGTTCTTATCAAAAGAAGAGATCGAGCAATTGGAAAGAGAACTGCAAGAAGCACCAGAAAAGCGGACGGCGCAAAAAGCATTGGCGGAAGAAGTCACGAAGCTTGTGCACGGAGAAGAAGCGCTCGGGCAAGCGGTGAAAATTTCCGAGGCGCTCTTTAGCGGCAGCATTTCCGAGTTAACGGCCGATGAGATTGAACAAGGATTTAAAGACGTTCCTTCGTTCGAGTACAATGGAGCAGAAATCGCATTGGTCGAGTTGCTTGTAATGGCCAATATCGTTCCATCGAAACGTCAAGCGCGTGAAGATATCGCAAATGGAGCGATTTATGTCAATGGCGAACGAGTGAAAGACGTCAATAAAGTTTTAACAAAAGAAGATCGGATTGAAGGGCGATTTACCGTCATTCGTCGCGGAAAGAAAAAATATCATCTCATCCGTTACCAATAACCAAAATCAAAAACCCTCTGGAACTCCAGAGGGTTTTTGATTAACGAGAGTAGAACTCAACGATTAATGCTTCGTTAATTTCAGCTGGTAACTCAGAGCGTTCAGGGAAACGAGTATATGTTCCTTCTAATTTGTCAGCATCTAACGTCAAGTAGTCAGGAACAAAGTTGTTCACTTCTAACGCTTCTTTAATGATTTGAAGGTTGCGAGATTTTTCACGAACCGAAATTGTTTGTCCAGGTTTGACGCGATAAGATGGAATGTCCACGCGATTGCCATTGACTAAAATATGGCCGTGGTTTACTAATTGGCGAGCTTGACGGCGTGTGCGCGCAAAGCCTAAACGGTAAACAAGGTTATCAAGGCGAGATTCAAGAAGAATCATGAAGTTTTCACCGTGTTTACCAGCCATTTTGCCAGCTTCTTCGAACGTTTTACGGAATTGACGTTCATTTACGCCGTACATATGGCGAAGTTTTTGTTTTTCTTGTAATTGTAAACCGTACTCAGAAAGTTTTTTGCGTTGACCTGGACCGTGTTGCCCTGGCGGATAAGGACGTTTTTGCAGTTCTTTACCTGTACCGCTTAGCGAGATGCCGAGGCGGCGAGAAATTTTCCAAGTTGGACCTGTGTAACGAGCCATTATATGCTCCTCCTTCGCTTTTATTTTAGGTAAAATAAAAGCAGACGTGCATCAACAATTATGGCCATTTTGTTTTCATGTATCCTCGCTCTAGCAGCTAAGAGTTACACGATACACCTCTCGACAGAGGAACAAAATGAGCGCATAAAGGTGACCACTAAGGCTGCTATATTTTACACAGAGGCTATTATATGATTTTTATAAAATAAAGTCAATATTTTATTTATTTGTTTTACATTCGTATGGTATAATAAAAGATGTAATTTTTTGAAAAAATTTTTCTAATTTTCTAATTGGTTGTAGTGTATATATTTTATTTATGGAGACTATAGATGCGGGTGAATGAAGCGATGAAAGCACAAGAGAAAGAGGCGTATGCAGCGTTTAAGGAAAAGTTTTTTGATTGGTTGTTGTCATATGAAGAATACGATCAGTTTTCGAGAATCATGATGAGCTTGTTTTTATTATTGAAACAGGAACTGATGATAAAAGAAGTAACGTTATTTTTGTTAGATCCTTTCAAAAAATCCTTTTATCCTGAGGTAACGACGAGGAATGAAGAGCTTTTTTGCGACATTTTGCCTACCGCTGAATTTCAAGCAACCGATCCGAAACGAAAAATACATATTCATGAAACTGAACAATGTACGATAGCGCAAATTTTCCTTCAACAACCGGAAGAATTTATGGGTGTTTTGCAGCTCGTGTATGAAAAAGAACAATGCCCTAGCGAAGCGTTTCTTGAACAGATTGAAGCCGATTTGTCCCGCTTATTTCGCAAAATGAAAAAAATTTCGCGGGGGTTGAGCGAAGAAAAACGATATGAACGCCTTCATCATTTTACAGCTAAAATTCATGCATCAATGAAAATCGAAGATGTATTAGAAGAAATTATTGATACGTTGCAAGAAGTATACCCTTCGTTTACGTACTATTTGTTTTTGTCCCACGATCATCAATACCATGATCGTCTGCCGATTAAAACGCTTATGTTTGAACATGCCGATGAAAATATGGCAGCGATGCAGGCATTTTTGACGGGGAAAATCCAGCTTGAGGACTCGATTTCGCTTCAACGATCCATTTTATACGCACCGATTAAAGGCGCCCAAGGCGTTTACGGAGTCATTGAAATTATTGCACCACATATTATGGAATTTCCGAAAAGCGAAATGAACTTTATCTCGTTATTGGCGAACACTGCGGGAAGCGCACTTGAAAATGCGAAATTATATGAGCAGTCGCGCAGGCTCGTGGCGGATTTGCAGCTGATTAACGAAACGATGCATTGCCTTAATGCGAACTTGCGCTTGCAAGATGCGCTAGAGTTTATGGTGAATCAAATTAAGCGGTCATTTGAAGCCGAAGAAGTCGGTTTTTTCCTGTTTGATCAAGAAAAGAAAAAATTGCTGCCTGGAAGTACACCTTTTTTCCAAACTCGACAAGCGAAAAAATATATTGAGTTTGTGTCAAAACGAATTCGCACCGAGCGCGATATGGTATTTTTAGGGGATGCGAAAATTCATACGTCGCCGTCTACCCTTGCCTTCCGTTCGTTAATGGCCGTTCCGATGGTGCAAAACGGCATGTTAAAAGGAGTTGCGATTGTATTGCACCGTGAACCGTATCATTTTACGTTTGAAATGTTTAAATTGCTGCAATCGCTTATTCATCATTCCACGCTTGCTTTTGCGAATGCGATGCTGCGCGAAGAGCTCGAAAGCCTTGTGATCACCGATTATTTGACGAAATTGTATTCGCGCCATTATTTGGATGAACAGCTGCAAAAATCGATGGAGACAGATGCATTTGGCACATTTATTTTAATCGACATCGATAACTTCAAGGGAATTAATGACACATACGGCCATCAAACGGGAGATGATGTCATTATCCAAGTGGCGAACATCATTAAGCAAAACATCCGCGAAAATGATATCGGCGCGCGCTGGGGCGGCGAAGAATTGGCGATTTATTTGCCAAAAGTCTCTTTGACAACAGGCGTGACGATCGCGAATCGCTTAGCGGCAAAAGTGAGACAAGAAACGAATCCCCCGGTGACAGTTTCTTGCGGTGTTTCGTATTGGAAAAAAAATCGCCATGAAGAAGCCACTGATTTATTTAAACGAGCCGATGAGGCGCTGTATATGGCCAAACGTTCGGGAAAAAACTGTGTGTTCGTCAAAGACTACCACCACCAATACAAAGCGTAGAAAAGGAATCCGTTTTGATGGATTCCTTTTTTCGCGAACTTTATACAGAAGCAACTAAGACTTCGACAAATTTTTCTAAATAGCGCTGATCGATGTCGTCAAAACGATTTTTAATCGGGCTATCAATATCTAAAACCCCGATCACGTTTCCATTTTTGATCATCGGAACAACGATTTCCGACTGGGATGCGGCGTCGCAGGCAATATGTCCGGGAAACAGGTGCACATCAGGGACAAGTTCTGTTTTTTGATTTTTCGCCGCCGTTCCACATACCCCTTTGCCGAACGGAATGCGGACACATGCTGGCAATCCTTGAAACGGCCCTAATACCAATTGTTCTCCTTCGGCTAAATAAAAGCCGACCCAATTAATGTTTTTTAAAAATTGGTTAAGTAAGGCCGAAGCATTGGCTAAATTAGCGATAAAGTTCGTTTCCCCGTCAATAAGTGCTTGTAGTTGTTTAATGACTAATTCATAATTTTCTTCCCGTGTTCCATTATAGCTGATGGCGTGAAACAACGATATCATCTCCTTATTAAACGTGTGTTTGAGCAGTTTCTTTCTCAAGACGAGCTATACGTTTATGGTTATGACGTAAAGGTTCGGGTTCAAGCGAAAAATGCTTCAGCAATCATCATATCTTTTCCTTGATGCAAATCGTTGGCGCAATGAGCATCCGAACCATATACGAGTGGAATGTTTCGCTTCATCGCTTCACGGACGATCCAATGCGGCGGATACGGCTCTTGGCAAAGCGGTTTTTGAACGCCCGCACCATTATAGTCCAGCTCATAACGACGATGTTTGATTTCATCAAGAATGTGTAAAATTTGTTCTTTCATAGTTGCAGAACAAGGAAATTGCTTTTGAAATTTGTGAACGAGCGTCATATGGCCGATGCGCTTCGGTTTATATGAACCAAGATCGGCGCGAATCGATTGCAATAAGGCTTGATAATAAGCTTCATAAACGAGAGAAACCGATCCAAATGCTTCGACCATTGCGGCAAACATGTCAGGGCTGTAATCTAAGCAAAAATATTGATCGCCAAAAGGAAGAAAATGCACCGATAAAATGCTATCGTCTAATTCAGGGCCGATTTCTTCAAGAAAACGCGCCGTTTCTTCTTCATAGCCGACAATAAAATCGACTTCGAGTCCGATGCGGATCGCAATATCGTTTTTGTACTGTTTTTTCAAGTCGTTCAGCGTTGATAAATACAAGTCAAGCTGTTCAATGGCCATGGCGCTGTCTTGGTCAGGAGTCGGATCGATAAATGCTGGTGGAAGCGGGGCATGCTCGGTAAATGAAATGTCTGTATATCCTAACTCGATGGCTCGTTCGATATATTGTTCTAAAGAATCACGGCTTCCGTGTGGGCAAAACGGTGTATGAATATGTCCGTCGCGCAAAACAATCCCTCCATTCTATTACATATTGAAAAAAATGCAGATTCCTGTAAAAAAAATTAAAAATTTTGGTCAAAAAATGTCGTTAACATGGTATCATAAAAACATTAAAAAAACATTCTGTCAATGTTTTTGCCTTCTCCATAAACCGTTCTTTCTTTATTTGACTAACTCGGGTGCAAGGGGGCTTCTTATGGAAATTGCAATCACGGTTTTACTCCTCGTTAGCGGAGGAATGATATATAACTACGCTTACCGAAAGAAAATATATCGAGAAATTGACCGATTAGAAGCATGGAAAATTGCCATTATGAACCGGCCGATTACGGACGAACTTTCTAAAGTGAAGCAGTTGAATATGACGGGAGAAACGGAACAGTTGTTTGAGCGGTGGCGCCAGCTGTGGGATGACATCGTTGCAACGAGACTTCCAGCAGTGGAGGAAAAGCTGTTTGATGTAGAGGAGTTTCTTGATAAATATCGCTATACAAAAGCGAAAGGCGTATTGCGAGATATCGAGCAGATGCTTCGGAAAACAGAGGAAGATATTCAAACGATTCTCCACGAGCTTGATGAACTCGTAGGCAGTGAAGAGCAAAACCGAACCGAGATCGAGCAGCTGAAAACCGTTTATCGCGATGCGAAAAAAACGTTGCTCGCCTATCGTCATACATTTGGATCTGCTGAGGAAAAGCTAACCGAAAAACTTGAGAGCATTCATCATGAGTTTCAAAGATTTGAAGAATTGACGAATGCGGGTAACTATTTAGCGGCAAGGGAAGTGGTCCTTTTCTTGAAAAAGGAATTGAACGGATTTTCACAAATGCTTCAAGACATTCCTGAGATGCTTACCGAATGTCAATCGACGATTCCCGCGCAGCTTGCAGAACTTTTGGATGGGTATAAAGAAATGGAAGAAGCGGGCTATATTCTTGGCCATCTCCAAATAGAACGAGAGATGGCGGAAAAACAAGAAAAACTGCGACAATCCGTTGAGATGATTCGCCACCTTCGTGTCGAAGAAGCGAAACAAGCGATCGAAGAGATAAAAGAAGAGGTTGACGCGCTCTATGATTTGTTGGAAAAAGAAGTGATGGCCCATCGATACGTGAAGACGGAAATCGATCAAATCGAAGAGCAGCTATATCGTTTAAGCGAAGAAGCGAAGCAAACGAGTGTAGAAACGTCATTTGTGCAACAAAGCTATCGTTTGTCTGCTCAGGATCTTGAAAAATACCGCAGCATTGAAAAACAAATTCAGCACCTAGTAAAGCGTTTTTCACTCGTTCAAGCTCGCGTAATGGAAGAACAAACGGCTCATTCGATTATTAAAGAAGAGTTAGAGCAACTCCTTGTACAAATGCAAATGATGAAAGAAGAGCATGAGCAATTTCGCGAGATGCTGCAAACGTTGCGAAAAGATGAGCTGGCCGCTCGCGAAAAACTTCATGACATGCGGAGAAAGCTGTCTGAAGCAATTCGTTCAGTGAAAAAAAGCCGGTTGCCAGGCCTGCCGGAAGCGTATAAGCTACAATTAGACGAAGCGAAAGAGCTTCTGACAAAGGTTGCATTGCGCCTTGATGATAAGCCGCTCAATATGGAGGCGGTCAATCAAACGCTAGCGGAAGCGGCGATGTTAGTCGAACGCGTCTGTGAACGGACGATCAATATGATCGAACAAGCCGATCTTGTCGAAAAAGTGATCCAATACGGAAACCGCTATCGCCGCCGCTATCCGTCTGTAAAAGAAGGATTGGAAGAAGCAGAAATGTTGTTTCGCCATTACGATTACGAACAAGCGCTTGAACAAGCGGTGGCCACTGTTGAAAAAGTCGAACCGGGTGCGTTTGAGCGCATTCAGCAACTTTTAGAAAAAGAAGAAGTAAAGCAAACTTAACGAAACTAAACCGATAAATACCTACATGAGTAGATATTTATCGGTTTTTTCGTGAATAATGTAAGTAATGTGTTTTCTGTTGCGGTCGAACGAATTTATTTTTATTATTTTGTTTGTGTGAGTATTTACTCGGAGGATGAATGTTATGATTTATTTAGATAATAGCGCCACGACCAAGCCGTTTCCTGAAGTCATCGATTCGTTTGTGACGGTCGCAACGAAATATTTTGGCAATCCTTCTTCGCTACATGAGTTGGGGAGGAAGGCGGAACGATTGTTGATTCAGTCGAGGGAGCAAGTAGCGGCGCTTCTCGATGTAAAGCCGAATGAAATTATTTTTACATCCGGGGGAACGGAAGCGAACAACTTTGCCATCAAAGGAGTAGCTTTTCAGTACCGGCAGCGGGGCAATCATATTATTACAACCGCAATCGAGCACCCGTCGGTTGCAGAGCCGTGTAGACAGCTTGAAGAGCTAGGATTTGAGGTTACATACTTGCCTGTAAATGAAAATGGGGTAATCGATGTAGAAGAACTTGCCCGAGCGCTTCGGAATGATACGATTCTCGTTTCGGTCATGCATGTCAATAACGAAGTTGGCTCGATTCAACCGATTGAACAAATCGGTCGGCTATTGCAGCAGTATCCAAAAACCTTCTTTCATGTCGATCATGTGCAAGGGATCGGGAAAGTTCCGCTTGATTTAAAAAAAGCGCATGTCGATTTATGCACGATGTCGGCTCATAAATTTCACGGTTTGCGGGGAGCAGGCATTTTATATGTCCGGAACGGAATTCGGCTATCGCCGCTGTTAGCGGGAGGAGGCCAAGAACTGCAGCTTCGTTCAGGAACTGAAAATGTAGCAGCGATTGTAGCGATGACGAAGGCGCTCCGCATGTCGCTTGAAGCATATGAACGTCAATCATCACGCTTATTGGCGATAAAAGAACAATGGTTGAACGAGCTGAAAAACATCGCGGACATTCACATTAATACGCCGCTTGACCATTCAGCGCCTCATATTATTAATTTTTCGTTAAACGGCTTAAAATCGGAAGTATTTGTTCATGAACTAGCGAAACAGCAAATTTTTGTTTCCACCACATCGGCTTGCTCATCGAAAAAACGGGCTCCGAGCAAAACGCTGGTGGCGATGGGAGTGGAGCAAAAACAGGCGGAAAGCTCTATTCGCATTAGCTTATCGTATGAAAATACGCTTGAAGAAATCCCTGTTGCGATTCGGGCCATCAAAGCAGCGATAAAAAAATTACAAGAAGTGACGAGGTAGAGAACATGCAATATGATCGTATTTTAATTCGCTACGGAGAAATGTCGACAAAAGGAAAAAACCGCAACCGATTTGTCGTGCGGTTGAAGCGGAACATTCAAAAAAAATTAAAGGCATTTCCAAACATAAAAATTGAATATATGCGCGATCGAATGTACATTTTATTGAATGGTGAGCCGCACGAAGAGATCATGGAACAGTTAAAAACGGTGTTTGGGATTCAGTCGTTTAGCTTAGCGATGAAATGTGAAAATGATATCGAAAAAATTAAAGCAACGGCGTTAGCAGCGGTTCAGCAATTTTCTTACGAGGGTAAAACGTTTAAAGTAAGCGCCAAACGAATTGATAAACAATTCCCGATCGGAAGCAATGATCTTAATTATGAAATCGGCAGCCACATTTTGCGAAACACAAAAAATTTAACGGTCAACGTTCATGAACCCGATATTCATGTGCGGGTGGAAGTTCGCAAAGACGGGACATACGTGACGTGCCACGACATTCCGGGCGCAGGAGGGCTTCCGGTTGGGACGAGCGGAAAAGCAATGCTCATGCTATCAGGCGGAATTGACAGCCCAGTTGCCGGATATTTAGCGATGAAGCGAGGATTGGAAATTGAGGCGGTTCACTTTTTCAGCCCGCCATTTACAAGCGAACGGGCGAAGCAAAAAGTGATTGATTTAGTGAAAAAGCTGACAAAATTCGGCGGAAAAATCAAACTTCATATCGTTCCGTTTACAAATATTCAACAGACGATTCATCGGCAAGTACCTGATGGATATTCGCTCATTTCATCAAGACGAATGATGCTGAAAATTACGGATTTATTGCGGAAAAAATATAACGGTTTGGCGATTGTGACGGGTGAAAGTCTTGGACAAGTTGCCAGCCAAACGCTTGAAAGCATGTTCGTCATCAATGATGTGACAACAACGCCGATTCTTCGTCCGCTCGTTTCGATGGATAAAACAGAAATTATTGAGATGGCTAGAAAAATTGATACGCACGATATTTCGATTCTTCCATATGAAGACTGTTGTACCATTTTTACTCCAAGCGCGCCAAAAACGAGGCCAAAGCGGGAAAAAGTGGTTCATTATGAAAGTTTTATTGATTTAGAACCGCTGATTGAAGAAGCAGTTGCAAACACGGAAACGATCGTTATTGATGAGGAGTTTGCGGCAGAAGATGAGTTTGAACAGTTGTTTTAAATCTCAAAATTTACCAAAATCATAAATGAATGATCCCATGCGTTTTCACACACTCTATAGGTACAAGGAGGTGAAAACACATGGCACGCAATAACAACTCTAATCAATTGTTAGTTGCTGGAGCACAACAAGCTCTTGAGCAAATGAAATACGAAATCGCGCAAGAATTTGGCGTCACATTAGGTGCTGATACGACTGCACGCGCAAACGGTTCTGTCGGTGGAGAAATTACGAAACGTCTTGTTGCTATGGCGCAACAACAATTAGGTGGTTCATTTCCTAACCAATTCTAATTGAATATTTATGGCTACAAGGGCGGGAATGGTCCCGCCTTTATTATTTTAAAAAATTATTCAAAAAATTCTTATTATTTTGTATAATTTATAACAACAAAGAAAAAACGGGGGATGAAGATCATGAAACGGGAAGATTTAATTGCACCTGCCCAGTACAATTTAACCTCTGAAATTGAAAAATACGCACAACAAACTCCAGAAAGAATAGCTTTAAAATGGGAGAGTGAAGACGGTCGTACGAAAGAAATTACATACGGAGAGCTGATGAAAAAAGCGAATCAAATTGGAAGCGCTTTACGTTCTCATGGGCTGCAAAAAGGCGATAAAGTGCTCATTATGGTGCCGCGCTTAATTGAAGCGTATGAAGTATATTTAGCTTCTTTAAAAGCAGGTTTTGTAGTTATTCCGAGTTCAGAGATGTTGCGGACAAAAGATTTGCAGTACCGCATTTCTCACGGGGAAGTAAGGGCAGTTATTGTGTATGAGCCATATGTTGAACAGTTTGTTCCGATCGAAAACATGGAGGCTGTTTTAAAGTTTGTCATTGGTGACCGTGAAGTCGAAGGGTGGATGAATCTATTAAAAGCGAGCGAATCAGAAAGTGAGGAGTTGGCGGCAGCTGATACTTCACGCGACGATATGGCGTTTTTATCGTATACGTCAGGAACGACCGGCAACCCAAAAGGGGTTGTGCATACGCACGGATGGGCATATGCTCATTTGCGCACAGCAGCGAAAAACTGGCTCTGCATCGAAGAAGGGGATATCGTGTGGGCAACCGCAGGGCCTGGCTGGCAAAAATGGATTTGGAGTCCGTTCTTATCAACGTTAGGCTCAGGAGCGACAGGATTCGTTTATTATGGGCGATTTGAGCCGGAAAAATATTTGCAGCTTTTAAGCAAATACGAAATCAATGTTCTTTGCTGCACGCCGACAGAATATCGATTGATGGCAAAAGTGCCGACGATCGGTCAATATCAGTTGCCGCATCTGCATAGTGCCGTATCAGCAGGAGAACCGTTAAACCGAGAAGTGATTGATACGTTTGAAAAATATTTTAACGTACAAGTTCGCGACGGATATGGGCAAACGGAAAATACATTGCTTGTCGGTGTCATGAAAGGAATGAAAATCAAGCCTGGTTCGATGGGAAAACCGACGCCTGGAAATCGCGTCGAGATCATCAATGAAAACGGGGAACCTTGTGCTGTCGGAGAGGTCGGTGATATTGCGGTCCATATTGAAACCCCGGCGTTGTTTAAACATTATTACAAAGATCCTGAACGGACAGCGATGCAATTCCGCGGCGATTACTACATTACGGGCGACAAAGCGAAAAAAGATGAGGACGGCTATTTCTGGTTTGAAGGGCGTGGGGACGATATCATCATCAGTTCCGGTTATACGATCGGGCCGTTTGAAGTCGAAGACGCGCTTGTGAAGCATCCAGCTGTGAAAGAATGCGCGGTTGTTGCAAGCCCGGATGAAGTGCGCGGCCACGTCGTGAAAGCGTTTATCGTGCTTCGCGAAGGAGTTGATCCGAACGATCCGTCGCTCATTCCGACATTGCAGGAGCACGTGAAACAGCTAACGGCCCCGTATAAATATCCGCGCAAAATTGAATTTGTCGAAGAACTGCCGAAAACGACATCCGGAAAAATTCGCCGCGTCGAATTGCGCGAGCGGGAAATGCGCCTTGCACAGCAAAAACAATGAAAATCAAACAGGCTGCTCCTTTGATGGAACAGCCTCTTTTCTTTATAAAAACGTCCGTTTCACTTTTTCCCAGAATGAGTTGTCTTTCAAACGCACCGTTTTAATGACGCGCTCGCTTAAGGAGATGTCGATTTTTTCGATATGTCGAATGCTCAATGCTTCATTGTCCATTCCGATGAGCGGGTAATGGTTGCCTTCCGGCGAAATTTTTAATGTCAGTTTTCGTTTTCCGCTTAAAATAAATGAAGAACCTAACGTCCGATAGCGATTGTTGTTTAACGAAGCAAGTTCGCTCACTTGAATGCAAGGTAGAAGCGGATCGACAACCGCCCCGTTGACCGATTTATTGTAAGCCGTGCTTCCTGTCGGTGTGGCGACAATCATTCCATCGCCGCGGAACGTTTCAAAATGAAGATCGTCAATAAATACATCCATCACAAATGTTTTAATAATCCCTGAGCGAATGGAACATTCATTTAAGCAAAAAAACGAAGCCGTATCATCAATTGTTACTTGAATAATCGGATATCGTCGCACTTCAATTTGTTCATTCGTCGCCGCTTGCACCATACGATCGGGGTCATCGATTTGGAAATCGCAATAAAAACCGCGCGATGGCAACGTAGAAATGCCAGCATATAGGCAATCATCTCGAAACCCTGTTTGCCGTACGGCTTGAAGGAACGAGCCGTCATCTCCAATGCTTACAATAACGTTTGCGTTTCGATAATCGTCGACGACGACAAAAGCATTTTGTTGGGCGAGTTCGATCAGCGGTTGAACTTGCGGGGTGAGCTGTTCATCGTGCTTGTAAAAGAAATAGATGCGATTTCGACGCTCTGTCATGATGAAACCTCCATTTTGTTATATTTTAGTGAGCAGCATATTTATGGTAAAATAAATAAATCATACATATAGTTTACCACTTATTGTTATGAAACTGAAATCATTGACGAGGGGGAGTGGACATGAATCGCAAACGTTGGGTTGCGCTAGCTGTTGCTGCTGTGTTGTTTATTATTTCAGCGTTGGTTAGTGTCATCACGTCTTTCATGACGCAGGATATGGGGAAATGGTCGGAAGAGTGGCTGTCGTTAGTGAACAAAAAATTCAATGAAGAGGTGATCGAAGACGGAAATGAATTGAAAAAAATTGTGGTTCTTGAAGTGAATGGTGTCATTCAAGAAGTAGATGACACAAGTTCCTTATTTTCTGGGGGCGGCTATAATCATCGCCTGTTTTTACAAATGATTGAGCAAGCGAAAAATGACGACGCTGTCAAAGCGATTGTATTGCGCGTCAATTCACCAGGCGGAGGCGTCGTGGAAAGCGCGGAAATTCACGATCAATTGTTGAAGCTCAAAAAAGAAACGAAAAAGCCGATTTATGTATCGATGGGATCTATGGCGGCCTCCGGCGGATATTACATCTCTACGGCGGCGGACAAAATTTTTGCAAGCCCTGAAACGATTACCGGTTCTCTAGGAGTGATTATGCAAAGCATCAATTATGAAGGACTGGCGAAAAAATATGGGGTCGAACTGGTGACGATCAAAAGCGGCCCTTATAAGGACATTATGAATCCGGCACGAAAGATGACCGAAGAAGAGCGGAAAATTTTAGAGTCGCTCATTAAAAATTCGTATGACGGATTTGTCAAAGTCATTTCAGAAGGAAGACACCTTCCAGAAAGCGAAGTCCGCAAAATCGCCGACGGGCGCATTTATGACGGACGGCAGGCGAAACAATTAAAGCTAATCGATGAATTTGGCTATTTAGACGATACGATTGCTGCAATGAAAAAGGACCATCGTTTGCAAGGAGCACAAGTGGTGAAATATACGAGCGACTTCGGCTTCGGCTCCTTCTTTCGAATGAAGGCCCCAACTTTTACAACTAACCAAACCAATGAACTAGAGATAGTGAAATTATTTTCAAAACCGTCATCACCGCGTCTGATGTATTTATATGCTGAATGAGGGGGAAAAGCGATGATAGAGGGAAACGCCTATACTTACGAAGATCGAACGATCGTTGAAACGGTGCAGCCGGTTCGTTATGCAGGGTTTTGGATGCGGTTTTGGGCGTATTTATTAGATTTGCTTGTCGTTGGCAGCATTAACCGTCTTATTATTCATCCCATTTTTCGTCTGTTTGACCTTTCAATGGATGAAACGAATATGTTTTCCCCGATTGCCGTTGTTACGGCAGTGACGTTTTATTTATATTTTGTGCTCATGACAAAATGTTTTCAACAAACGTTAGGAAAGATGGTATTCGGCTTAAAAGTAATCGATATGAACGGTCGACCGCTGACTTGGCTAACCGTATTATTCCGCGAAGTGATCGGAAAGTTTATTTCGAAATTCATTTTGTTGATCGGTTTTCTTTTTGTCGCGTTCTCTGAAAAAAAGCAAGGGCTGCATGATCAAATTGCCGATACGACTGTTATCCATGAATAAACCTGCTTTAGGCAGGTTTATTTTTTTGGAATATGGCGACAATGATATGTTGAAAGGAAGTGCTGACATTGAAAGTGATCGTTGCCATGATTCCAGTTTTGTTTATTTTTTTTATGTGTATGAAACTGTCGATCACAATTTTCTTTCAACATGCGCAAGATGATGATGAATGCCGCATTACGACCAAAGCGCTATTCGGTCTCGTTCGTTACACTGTTCGAATTCCTTTAATTAAAATTGATAAACAATCGCCAGGGATCGTCGTGGCTCATAAAGAAACAGTCAAAAATGTTTCGGAAAGTTCACTAAAAAGAACAAAATATAACCCGCGGGAAATCATTCATAGTTTCAAAGAAGCGAAAGAATTTGCGCAGCATGTCGTTCATTTGCACGTCATTGTCCGGAAATTTTTGTCTCATGTGTCGGTGACAAAGCTCGAATGGCAGTCAAAGATCGGCACCGGTGATGCCGCTGAAACTGGGATGATTGTCGGAATCGGATGGTCATTGAAGTACGGATTGGCGGCTCTTATAAGCAAATATATGAGCTTAAAAACGGTTCCGTTTCTTTCGATTACTCCTTCTTTTCAACAGGCTGTTTCGGAGACGAAATTTATATGTATGATTCATTTTCGAATCGGGCATGCTATGATAGCAGGAATGCGAATTGTGAAATATTGGCGCGGGAACCGATTAAAAATGAAATCATTCGTCAATCGTCAAACAAATGAAAGTTACTAGGAGGCGTTTATTATGAGCAATCACCCGATCGAAGGATTAATGACAGCAGCGATGGAAAACTTAAAACAAATGATTGATGTCAACACGATTATCGGCGATCCTGTGGAAACGCCAGATGGAAGCGTGATTTTAACGGTTTCAAAGGTAGGGTTTGGCTTTGCTGCAGGCGGAAGCGAATTTATGTTAGAAGGAAAGCAAAATGGTTCGACTACCCAATCGTCAAATGGACACCAAAATGGTGAACACCCGTTTGGAGGCGGAAGCGGCGGCGGAGTGTCGATTACTCCGATTGCCTTTTTAGTTGTGAATGCTTCAGGTGTAAAGCTTCTTCACCTCGATGAGAGCACGCATTTGTACGAAAAAATTTTGGATTTTGCACCACAAGTGATCGAAAAGATTCAAAATATGTTAAAGAAAAACAAAAATGAGGCAGACCAACAGCAAGGGGAGCGGAAAGATAATTTAGGCAACTTAATCTAAGGAAAAATAATTGAAAATTTTTTTCATTCCCGGTATCATTGTACTATACATAAACTTTATGGGAGGAATTTTTGATGGCCAATGTAACATTTAAAGGGAATCCAGTAACGTTAATCGGGAATGAAGTAAAAGTAGGCGACAAAGCTCCAGACTTTAAAGTGTTAGCCAACGATTTATCGGAAGTGACGCTTGCCGATACGAAAGGTTTTGTCCGTTTGATTAGCGTGGTCCCGTCCATTGATACAGGGGTATGCGATGCGCAAACGCGCCGCTTTAATGAAGAAGCGGCGAAGCTTGACAACGTGAAAGTATTAACGATTAGCGTCGATTTGCCGTTTGCGCAAAAGCGTTGGTGCGGGGCAGCCGGCATTGAAAACGTGCAAGTGCTTTCCGACCATCGCGATGTTTCATTCGGTCAGGCGTACGGAGTATTAATAAAAGAATTGCGTTTGCTTGCTCGTGCTGTTTTTGTCATCGACAGCAATGACACAGTTACTTATGTTGAATACGTTCCGGAAGTAACCAACCATCCGAATTATGAAGCAGCGGTTGAAGCAGCAAAAGCAGCGAAATAAGTAAAAGGCCTCGAGTTGTTCGAGGTCTTTTTCAATTGATGAAGAACTTGCTCTCTAGGATCGAACTGTTCTTGTCGATCAGCGGCGGAAGCGTTTTGAATTGACGGGCACTTTGCATTTTCTTCATTGCAAATACAAACGATAACCCATACAATAAAACATTGGACACCCATAAGAAAGGGGAAGAAAGACGATGACGCCCATTGAACGATTGTTTACGTTGTTTGATCAAACAGCTCTGATTTTACAGGAAGAATTACAATGTACATATTTGGAAGCCGTCGCAGAGACTGGCGAGAACGTTTTTCACGGTGACGTGTTGCAAGAAGAAGTGAGCGAACTGAATAAGAAACGATTGAAAAACGAGTATAAACAAATTCAGTTGGACCGTTTTACAAATGAAGAAGTTCGCAAAGCGTTTCAGCTAGCAGTGTTGAAAGGAATGAAAGAACATACGCAGCCGCACCATCAAATGACACCGGATGCCGTCAGCTTGTTTATGAGCTATTTAGTCGGCCAATTTACAGCGAATCACTTTGCTTTAACGATTCTCGATCCGGCTGTCGGCACCGCGAACTTATTGACCGCCGTGCTGAACCATTTACCTAGGAAACAAGTGAAAAGCTATGGGATCGATGTCGACGATTTGTTAATGAAAGTAGCATATGTCAATGCGAATTTGCAAAAACATCCGGTTCATTTTTTTAACCAAGATAGTTTGCAGCCGCTGTTTGTTGATCATGCTGACGTCGTGATTTGCGATTTGCCGGTCGGCTATTATCCGAACGACGACAATGCGTCACGCTTTATATTGAAGGGAGAGAGCGGACATTCGTATGCGCACCATTTGTTCATCGAACAAAGCGTACACTATACAAAAGAAGGCGGCTACTTATTTTTTTTAATTCCGAATTCGTTATTTACAAGCGACCAAGCACCGCAGCTGCATGCATTTTTAAAAGAGCATACGGTCATTCAAGGATTGCTACAGCTTCCGCTTTCGATGTTTAAAAATGAGCAGGCGGCTAAAAGTATTTTTATTTTGCAGAAAAAAGGCATTCATGTCAAAGCGCCGAAAAAGGCGTTGCTCATTGAGCTTCCTAAGTTTTCAAACAAACAAGCAATGAAAGCAATGATGCATAAAATTGACGAATGGTTGGCAACGGAAAAGAAAGGGCTCTGAGAAAGGGCTCTTTTTGCTATTTGTTAGCTCCGAATTTTGTGAATATAAAAACATATTATGTGCAATCGGTTACAAATTGGTGAAGTGCTTGAAAACACGATAAAATCATGCGTAAAATGAAAAAGGATTACGGAAATTTGGCTAATAATATAGTAATGATTGAAAATTGTGAGAAGTGTCTTAAAGGAGTTGTTTTTAAATATGTCAAAAATTATGGCGATTAACGCAGGCAGTTCGTCGCTGAAGTTTCAGCTGTTTGACATGCCTAGCGAAACGGTATTAACTAAAGGATTAGTAGAGCGAATTGGCTTTGAAGATGCGATTTTTACCATCACGGTTAATAATGAGAAAGTTCAAGAAGTAACAGCGATTCCGGACCATGCGGTTGCGGTGAAAATGCTCTTAGATAAATTAATTCGTTTCGGCATTATTCAATCGTTTGCAGAAATTGACGGAATCGGCCACCGCGTTGTTCATGGCGGCGAGAAATTTAGCGATTCCATTCTGATTACGGATGAAGTGTTAAAAGAGATTGAGGAGTTATCGGAACTTGCTCCTTTGCACAATCCAGCTAATATTGTCGGTGTTAAAGCGTTTAAAGAAGTTTTGCCGAATGTGCCGGCGGTCGCTGTATTCGATACGGCGTTCCATCAAACGATGCCGGAACAATCGTTTTTATACAGCCTTCCATATGAATATTATACAAAATTCGGAATTCGTAAATACGGATTCCACGGCACATCACATAAATACGTGACTCAACGCGCAGCTGAATTGCTCGGTCGTCCGATTGAGCAATTGCGCCTCATTTCTTGCCATCTTGGCAACGGGGCGAGCATTGCAGCGGTAGAAGGTGGAAAATCGATCGATACGTCAATGGGCTTTACACCGCTGGCGGGGGTTGCGATGGGAACTCGTTCAGGCAACATTGACCCTGCGTTAATTCCATACATTATGGAAAAAACAGGGAAGACAGCAGAAGAAGTTGTTGAAGTCCTCAACAAAAAAAGCGGAATGCTTGGCATTTCCGGTTTTTCAAGCGATTTGCGCGATATTGAAAAAGCAGCTTCTGAAGGAAATGAGCGGGCGGAACTGGCGCTTGAAGTGTTCGCGAATCGCATTCATAAATATATCGGTTCGTATGCGGCGCGCATGTGCGGTGTCGATGCGATTATTTTCACGGCTGGAATTGGCGAAAACAGTGATGTCGTGCGGTCGAAAGTATTGCGCGGCCTCGAGTTTATGGGCGTCTACTGGGACCCTGCATTAAACAAAGTGCGCGGCAAAGAAGCGTTCATCAGTTACCCGCATTCGCCGGTCAAAGTATTAGTCATTCCGACGAATGAAGAAGTCATGATCGCCCGTGATACGGTACGATTAGCGGGGTTAGCCTAAAGAAAAAAGCTAGGCATGGATCCATGTCTAGCTTTTTGTATACTATATAAATACAACTGGAACGTTTAACTTATGACTGACGAAAAAGCAGACTCCCTATTTTTTCGACTGACGGAGGCAAGTCTGTGACTTGCCTTCGCGTGACAGAGGACCGAACAACCAACCGCTTCACAGACAAATACATTTGTCTGGAAGCGGTGTTGTTCCGTCACTCGACAGTCGAAAAATACCGATTACTCTATACAAAGATGAAAACGTTAAAGTTCCCAATTGCATCTATAATAATATTAAGGAAAAAATATGAAAGGTGGATACAGATGAGCGTGAACGAGCATAAAAAGGAAGCGCCGCGCGTAATTCGCTGCAAAGTGATTACAGTAAGCGATACAAGAACGAAAGAAACAGATAAAAGCGGCAAATTGATGATGCAGCTGTTGCAAGAAGCAGGGCATGAAATCGTGGATTATGAAATTGTGAAAGATGAAAAAGACGACATTCGTGCGGCGATCGTCCGCGGCTGCGATCATCCGGAAATTGATGTTGTGCTGACAAATGGAGGAACCGGAATCGCGAAGCGGGATGTGACGATTGAAACGGTTCAAGCAATGATCGAAAAAGAAATCGTCGGGTTTGGCGAGCTATTTCGCATGTTAAGCTATACGGAAGACATCGGATCAGCGGCGATGCTATCGCGGGCGATTGCGGGAGTGGCGAACGACACGGCCATTTTTTCGACTCCAGGTTCTACCGGAGCCGTTCGTCTAGCGATGACGAAATTAATTTTGCCGGAATTGCGCCATGTTGTTCGTGAAATCCGCAAAGATTTATAAGGGGCGGCTATGTTGTCCAAGCCGCCTTATTGATGCATTTTTACCGAAGCGGTTTGATTGAGTCGGTACCAAATCCATAAATCATTAATGATCGAAGCAAGTTCAGCTATTTCCAAATTTAATCGGCATGAGCGGGCAAAATCGCTTTCGTCGCTCAGTTCAGCCTGTTTTCGATTAATCGTTTGCTCGAGCTCGGCAATCCGGTCCGGAATCGCCCCGCGAATTTTCTCCCATTCTAACAAAATATCATATTGCTCTTTCTCGCTATACTCTTCCCAGTCTTTGTCAAGTGCTGGCAACCGAATCCCGAGCCGTTCATCATACGTAAAATGGTTTTTCATGTTTCCCCCTCGCTTTCCTGATGTTTATTTTACAAAAAATATGGCAAAGAACCAACAGATAAGAATAGTATTTTTATACTTTTTCGTGAATAAGTATTGAAAAATGCAATAAAAGCTGGTAAAGTGATACTGTAATGAATGAATAATTATTTAGTTTAAAGTATATTTATGTGAAAAAAGGAAGGGGAATAAACATGGCCAATCCAAAAATTGTGCTAGCCTATTCAGGCGGTTTAGATACATCTGTTGCGATTAAGTGGTTGCAAGAACGAGGATATGATGTGGTGGCGTGTTGCTTGGATGTTGGAGAAGGAAAAGATCTTGATTTTGTGAAAGAAAAAGCGTTAAAAGTCGGTGCGATTAAATCGTATGTGATCGATGCGAAAGAAGAATTTGCGAATGAATACGCGCTTGTTGCATTGCAGGCGCATACGCTTTATGAAGGGAAATATCCGCTCGTATCGGCGCTTTCTCGTCCGCTCATTGCGAAAAAACTAGTGGAAATTGCCGAATTGGAAGGAGCTGTGGCTGTCGCGCACGGCTGCACCGGAAAAGGAAACGACCAAGTTCGTTTTGAAGTATCGATTAACGCGTTAAATCCGAATCTGGAAGTAGTAGCGCCAGTGCGGGAGTGGAGCTGGTCACGTGAAGAAGAAATCGAATATGCGAAAAAGCACAATATCCCGATTCCAATTGACTTGGACAGCCCGTTCTCGATTGACCAAAACTTATGGGGAAGAAGCAACGAGTGCGGCATTTTAGAAGATCCATGGGCAGCTCCTCCGGAAGAGGCGTACGAATTAACAGCGGCGCTTGAACATACGCCGGATGTGCCGGACATCATTGAAATCGGCTTTGAGCAAGGCGTGCCAAAAACGTTAAACGGCAAAGAATATTCGTTGGCGTCGCTCATTCTTGAGCTTAATGCGCTTGCCGGCAAACACGGGGTTGGCCGCATCGACCACGTCGAAAACCGCCTCGTTGGCATTAAATCGCGCGAAGTGTACGAATGCCCGGGCGCGATTACGCTCATTAAAGCGCATAAAGAACTGGAAGATTTAACGCTTGTGAAAGAAGTCGCTCACTTCAAGCCGCTCATCGAGCAAAAATTGGCGGAAGTCATTTATAACGGCTTATGGTTCTCGCCGTTAAAAGATGCGCTTCTCGCTTTCTTAAAAGAAACGCAAAAAAATGTCACGGGTGTGGTGCGCGTGAAATTATTCAAAGGCCATGCGATCATTGAAGGACGGAAATCCGAATTTTCATTATATGACGAAAAACTTGCCACATACACAACAGAAGACGAGTTCGATCATCAAGCAGCCGTCGGCTTTATTTCTTTATTCGGCTTGCCGACAAAAGTATACAGCATCGTGAACAATCAAAAGAAGGTGACGGTGTGAAAAAGCTTTGGGGCGGACGGTTTACAAAAACAGCGGAAGAATGGGTCGATGAGTTTGGCGCATCGATCCCATTCGACCAAGAATTGGTAGAAGAAGACATCGAAGGAAGTATCGCCCATGTGACGATGCTCGGAAAATGCGGCATTTTGCCAAGCGAAGATGCCGAAAAAATTAGAGCTGGTTTGCTCGCGCTTTTGGAAAAAGCAAAGCAAGGGAAACTCGAATTTTCTGTTGCTTATGAAGATATTCATTTGAACATTGAAAAAACGTTGATCGACGAAATTGGCCCCGTTGGAGGAAAACTGCATACCGGACGAAGCCGCAACGATCAAGTGGCGACCGATATGCACTTATATTTGCGCAAGCGCGTTCATGAAATTATTGAATTGATTCGGGAATTGCAACAAGTGTTGGTGGAAAAAGCAGAAGCGCACGTCGAAACGCTCATTCCGGGATATACACATTTGCAACGGGCGCAGCCCGTGTCATTTGCCCATCATTTGCTCGCTTATTTTTGGATGCTTGAGCGCGACCGTGAACGCTTTACTGAATCGCTTAAGCGCATTAACAAATCGCCGCTCGGCGCTGGGGCGCTCGCTGGTACGACGTTTCCGATCGACCGCCAATATACCGCTGACTTGCTTGGTTTTGACAGCATCTACGAAAATAGCATCGATGCGGTTAGCGATCGTGATTTTATTCTCGAATTTTTAAGTAACAGCTCACTTTTAATGATGCATTTGTCGCGTTTTTGCGAAGAGCTAATTCTTTGGTCAAGTCAAGAATTTCAATTCATTGAAATCGACGATGCGTTTGCGACAGGTAGCAGCATTATGCCGCAAAAGAAAAATCCGGACATGGCCGAGCTTATTCGCGGAAAAACCGGGCGGGTGTACGGAAACTTAGTTGGCTTGTTAACGGTTATGAAAGGGACTCCGCTTGCCTACAATAAAGATATGCAGGAAGATAAAGAAGGCATGTTTGATACAGTGAAAACGGTGACCGGTTCGTTAAAAATTTTTGCGGGCATGATCGCGACAATGGGAGTTCGTACCGAAGTGATGAAAAAGGCGGTCAAACAAGACTTTTCGAACGCGACGGAATTAGCGGACTATTTAGCGAAAAAAGGTGTTCCGTTCCGCGAAGCGCATGAAATCGTCGGTAAACTTGTGTTAACATGCATTGAAAAAGGCATCTTTTTAGCGGATTTGCCGCTTTCTGAATACAAGCGAGCTTCCGCCTTATTTGAGGAAGACATTTACGAAGTGCTCGACCCGTATACTGCAGTGAACCGCCGCAATAGCGCTGGTGGAACCGGCTTTGCCGAAGTGCGGAAGGCGATCAAAAAGGCGAAGAAAACAATGAACACTCCGTAAACGTGTTACGGAGTGTTTTATTATTTTATTTGGCTTTGAGAGCTAATCAGTTGCCTCCGCTTTTCTTAAATTTCTAATTCTTTTTCTGTTCGAACGACTAAAACATCGCATTTTGCATAGCGGGTAATATGTTCGGAAACGCTTCCAATTAAAAGCCGTTCTACTGCATTTAATCCGGTAGCGCCGCAAACGATTAAATCGGCATGATGTTTTGGAGCGATATCTTTGGCAATTTTGACTTTTGGCGAACCGAACTCGATCTCCACATTAACTTCTTTTACTCCTGCTTCTACTGCTTGTTTTTGATAGTTTTCTAGCAATTCTTTTGCATACTGCTCCGAGCGTTCGATGACGGCTCGATCGTGCATTTCTACAGCTGCGAGTGCGCGTACATCAATGATATGGGCTAAAATGAGAGCAGCGTCATTTCGTTTCGCGATTTCAATCGCTTTTTTAAACGCCCACTCTGCTTCTTTTGAGCCATCGACGGCTACTACAATCGTTTTGTACGTCATTGCCATCTTTCCCACTCCCCTTTTGGATAGAAATGCTAACTTTAACATAAGTATATCATACGAAAGACAAGGAAGACTATCGATATCCTAACATTTTTATGAAAAAGGAGTGACTATTTGATGAAGAAAGAGCGCGATGTTAGAGAGGCGTTATATTACGATGAAGAAGCTACGCAAGCAATCAGTGAGCAAATCACTAATGCATATCAAAGCGGTGTGATCGAGCAGGAAGCGGGTTACTATCAGCCGAGAAGAGAAGCAGGGGAATAACAAAAGACCATCATGGCGCATCGACGTCATGGTGGTTTTTACTGGATCAAACACTCTGTACGTGCCTTTTCCCTCTCATTTGTAGTAAAGTAAAAATAGAGATTGTGTATGGGGAGGAGTTTTTGTGCGGCATGCCCTCATAACAGCAGGAGCGAAAGGATTAGGCCGAAAAGTGACAGAAATGTTGCTTGAAAAAGGATATTCAATAACTGTAAACTACCGGAGCGATGAGACGGCTGTCCGGTCGCTGCAAGAAAAATATGCCCATCTTTCCACAAGGCTGCAATTTGTTAAAGGAGATGTCACGAAAAAGGAAGATTTGCATCATCTTGTCGATCAAGCGTTGGAACGGTTCGGCCGCATTGATTTTTTAATTAATAATGCAGGACCGTACATTTTCGAACGAAAAAAATTAGCCGACTACGATGAAGTGGAATGGTATGAAATGATTGAAGGAAATTTAAGTGCGGTGTTTCATCTGTTTAAAAAAACGATTCCAATCATGAGAAAACAGCGATTCGGCCGCATTATTACATATGGATTTCAAGGGGCGGCAAGCGCGCCGGGCTGGCTGCATCGCGCAGCATTCAGCGCCGCAAAAGTCGGGCTTGTGTCATTAACGAAGACGATCGCTGTAGAAGAAGCGGAATATGGGATTACGGCCAATATGATTTGCCCTGGCAATATTTTAGGGGAGATGAAAGAAGCGACGATTGCGGAATCAAGAAAAAAGAAAGACGATATGACGCCGATCGGCCGCTCCGGAACGGGAGAAGATATCGCGAGGGTCATCGCGTTTTTATGCGAAGAAAATTCGGATATGATCACAGGCTCCGTCATTGAAATCACCGGCGGGCTAGACGTCATTCACCGGTATCGGTAAGGAAAAGCAAGCAGCATTCCGCCGCTTGCTTTTCCTACAACGTCATCAGTTCTTTTGGATAGCTTGTTAAAATCTCGACGCCATTATCGGTAATTAGCACATCGTCTTCAATGCGCACGCCGCCGACAGAAGGCACATAAATGCCAGGTTCGATCGTAAACACCATTCCTCGCTCAAGCGTCATCGTATTAGCCGCATTCATCGATGGGTATTCGTGAATTTCAATGCCTAGTCCGTGCCCGACACGGTGGGTAAAATACGGTCCGTATCCCGCTTGTTCAATGACTTGTCTTGCTGCTTGGTCTACCGAACCGATTTTGGCGTTCGGTTTTGAGGCGTCAATTGCTGCAAGCTGAGCTTTTAAAACCGTTTCATAAATTTATTTTTGCTCGTCTGTTGGTTTCCCAACGACGACTGTTCTCGTAATGTCCGAACAATAGCCGTCGAGGACGACGCCTAAGTCGAATAAGACGAAATCTCCTTGTTGAATCGTGGCTAAACCCGGCACGCCGTGAGGGTCGGCTGTTTTTTGGCCCGTTAATACCATCGTCGCAAACGACATTTCGCGAACGCCTTTTTTCTTCAATTCATGTTCGATCGTCGCGATGATGTCTAATTCCGTTTTTCCTTCGGCAATTGTTTGCACGCCGACTTCTACACCAAAATCAGCGAGCGCGGCCGCTTGGCGCAAAATGGCGATTTCTTTTTCATCTTTGACCATGCGGAGCTGGCGCAACTTTTCTTCCGCATTCAAAACAGCGCGGGTTGGAAAATATGTATAGAGTTGTTCATATCGTTCGAGCGAAAGATGGCTTTTTTCGACGGCTATTGTTTCTACAGGTATTTGTCGCTTTGCAATATGTTCGTAAATAAATTCCCATGGATTGTCGATATCGCTATAACCGATGATCGAATATCCCCACCCAGAGCGCTTTGCTTGCGGTACTTCCATTTGCGGGCAAACTAATATCGGCTCTTCGTTCGGAAAGACAAGCAACGCTAGCAACCGTTCGTGGGGGTCGCTATAAAATCCGCTTAAATAAAAGACATTCGGTGTTGACGTAATAAGAGCAAATGAAATATGTTGTTGTTGAAGCCATTGTGAAAAAGCTTGCAGTCGTTGATGCATAGAATCCCCTTCTTTTTGATTAAATTCTATTTTGAGGGTACCAATAATTCAACGAGCTGTAAACGCTTAGTTGAAGAAAAAAGGAAATCGAAAATGAATTGCGAAATACATACTGAGAAATACGTTCAAAGGAAAGGAGAAGATTGCAGTGAAACTCACATACCACGGACATTCCGTTGTCAAAATTGAAACGAATGGAAAAACGATTTTTATTGACCCGTTTATTACAGGGAACGGAGCGACTGACTTAAAAGCAGATGAAGTTCAAGTCGACGTCATTTTACTAACGCACGGGCACGGCGATCATGTCGGGGACACGGTTCCGCTTGCATTGCGCAACAATGCCCTCGTGGTTGCGCCGTTTGAACTGGCGACGTATTTAAGTTGGCAAGGAGTCAACGTACATCCGATGCACATTGGCGGGGCGCATCAGTTTGAATTCGGGAAGGTGAAATTAACTCAGGCGTTCCACGGTTCAAGCTATATCGATGAAAACAAACAAATCATTTATACAGGCATGCCGTGTGGAATTTTATTCTCCGCAGAAGGAAAAACGATTTACCATGCAGGAGATACAGCGCTATTTTCCGATATGAAGCTGATCGGGGAGCGAAATGTGATCGATGTCGCCTTTTTACCAATTGGTGACAACTTTACGATGGGACCGGAAGATGCGGCTCTAGCGGCAGAATGGCTGCGGGCGAAAACAGTCGTTCCGATTCACTATAATACGTTCCCAGTCATTGAACAAGATCCGGGACAGTTCATTTCGATGTTGAAAGCTGGCGTCGGAAAAGTATTGCGTCCGGGCGAAAGCATCGAACTGTAGCAAAAGGGAGCCTCGATGGGGCTCTCTTTTTCGATTTTGGAAACGAATAAGGCTCATTGAATCGCGAACGCTTCCCTCGTATAATAGAAAATAGACATTTGGCAAAGGGTCAACAACCCAACGACTCGAGTCGTGGGCTTGAATGCCCCATGTTGACCAGACCGAGGTTTGAAACAGAACGCGCGTTTAGATGTCATGACACATCAGGGTGCTTCTCCAGCCCTGTTCCCTGTCGCACAAGATGAAACAAGCGTGGTGGGTCGCGCTAGTGTCTTGCATCTAACAAGCATCGATCACATGATCGAGGAGAACATCACTTGCTTTGTGCAGACGATGGTCTTTATATTAGACATAAATTACAAATATATTCGTCTCATTCAACGATTGGATGGGTACACGTATCGAAAGGAGGGAATGAAACTTGCGTAAGACGCAATTCCTCCCCGTGCCTAAAGGCAGGGGTTTCCTTGCGCAAGTTTCGTGAAGAAATTTGGCGACAAAACATGAACAAATTTTGCAATATATTGACAGTCTGCCTGTCGGTGAAAAAATTTCCGTTCGGCAAATTGCGAAAGAAATGGGTGTAAGCGAAGGAACGGCGTATCGGGCGATTAAAGATGCAGAAAATAAAGGATATGTCAGCACGATTGAGCGCGTCGGAACGATTCGCATTGAACGGAAAAAGAAAGAAAATATTGAAAAGCTGACATATGCAGAAGTTGTTAATATCGTTGATGGACAAGTGTTAGGAGGACGTGAAGGACTGTATAAAACACTCAACCGCTTTGTCATTGGAGCGATGCAACTGGAGGCGATGATGCGTTATACAGGAGCAGGGGATTTACTGATTGTCGGCAACCGGACGAAAGCGCATCAGCTTGCTTTAGAAGCGGGGGCAGCCGTATTGATTACCGGCGGTTTTGATACGGCGGATCATGTAAAAAAACTAGCGGATGAATTACAATTACCGATTATTTCAACGAGCTACGATACGTTTACTGTCGCCACGATGATTAATCGCGCCATTTACGACCAGCTCATTAAAAAAGAAATCGTTCTCGTCGAGGACATTTTAATTCCGTTAGAAAAGACAGTGTATTTACAAACGACAGATGTAGTGGAAAAGTGGTATCAGTTGAATCGCGAAACGAAACATAGCCGCTTCCCAGTGGTCGATCACCAATTCAAAGTGCAAGGAATAGTTACATCGAAAGACGTACTAGACTGCGACCGAATGCTACCGATTGAAAAAGTGATGACAAAGCATCCGATCATGGTGAATGGCAAAACATCGGTTGCTTCTGCATCGCATATGATGGTATGGGAAGGAATTGAGCTGTTGCCGGTCGTCGATGAACATAATCGGTTGCAAGGGATTATTAGCCGTCAAGACGTATTAAAGGCGCTGCAAATGATTCAGCGGCAGCCGCAAGTAGGAGAAACGATTGACGATATTATCACAAGCCAATTTCGCGAAGTCGATCCTCATTCTAAAACTGAAAACGTGTTTCGCTGCACGGTCACACCGCAAATGACGAATTATTTAGGAACGCTATCGTATGGCGTGTTCACGACAATTGTGACCGAAGCGGCGACGCGAGCACTGCGGCTATATAAACGCGGTGATCTAGTCATTGAAAATATAACGATTTATTTTATTAAACCGGTACAAATTGACAGCACGATCGATGTGAAAGCGAAGTTGCTTGAAATTGGAAGGAAGTTCGGGAAAGTTGATGTTGAAGTATATCATGAAGGCGTTGTCGTCGGTAAAGCATTGATGATGTGTCAATTAATGGACCGGTAAAAGAAAACGGGGGGTTATCCCCCGTTTTTTGCCATTTGTTCTGCTTCTTCGATCGCAAGCGGCAAATAATGTTTATAGGCACGGTAACCGGCCCATATGCTTCCGCCGCCGACCAATAAAAAAATCGTTCCGACGAGATACGTAACTGTTGACGAATAGAGGAAAAACTGATTCATGCCAAAGAAAAAGACGAACGAGCCAAGCGCCATGCTTGATTTTGCGGAAATCCAGCGCCGTTCGACAGGACGATGGCTTCGGAAATATTTGATTTTATAATATGCATAAAAAGAAAGCGAAAAAATAATAAGAATAACCAATACCGGCACAATAACACCCCCATCTTTTCTCTCTCTACCATTGTACATATTTTTCCTTTATAATGAAAGAAAACTATCGTAAAAAGAGGAGAAGTTGTGATGAAAGAAAAAGCGTTTGCCATTTTAAAGATGATCCGACAATTTGATACGATCATTATTCATCGCCATGTGCGTCCCGATCCGGACGCATACGGTTCGCAAGGGGGATTAGCAGAAATTTTAAAAGCATCTTTCCCGGAAAAAAAGATTTATACGGTAGGAAAAGAAGAAGAATCATTAAATTTTTTAAGACGATTGGATCAAATCGATGATGCCGTTTATGAACAGGCGCTTGTCATCGTGTGCGATACAGCCAACCAAGAACGGATTTGCGATGAGCGTTATCGGCTTGGCAAAAAATTGATTAAAATCGATCATCATCCAAACGAAGATCCATATGGTGATTTATTATGGGTCGATACGAATGCAAGCTCCACGAGTGAAATGATTTACGAGTTTTATTTAACTGTAAAAGAAGAAGGGCTCGTGATGACAAAAGAAGCGGCGCGCCTTATTTATGCAGGCATTGTCGGCGATACCGGACGCTTTCTTTTCTCGAGAACGAGCGCCAAAACGTTTCAATACGCAAGCGAACTCATTCAATACGGATTCTCGATTACGGAACTATATGATAACTTATATCGGACCCCCGTTAATGTCGCCCATTTAAGCGGATATGTGCTACAAAACTTCGAATTTTCTGCATCAGGGGTGGCGTTTGTGAAAATGCCAAAAGCGTTGCTCGCTGAGTATGATGTGACGCCTTCAGAAGCGTCGCAACTTGTCAGTCTTTTAGGCAACATTGAAGGCATTCGGGCGTGGGCGTTTTTTATTGAAGAAGAAAAAGAAATTCGCGTTCGCCTTCGCTCAAAAGGTGTGATTGTCAATGAAGTGGCAAAAAAATACCGCGGCGGTGGCCATCCATTTGCCGCTGGCGCTACGATCCATTCATGGGAGGAAGCGGAACTTGTAATCACTGATTTAGAGGCGGCGTGTTGCGTGAAATAATGAAAAAGTGACGCGCTCAAAAGGTCTGGAGTACAGATTTTTCGTTGTTATTTCGCGCATATATTATGGTGATAGAAAATGGTGTCCCGTCACTTTTGGGACACCTTCTCTATTTATTGACCGGCTTTAATTTCAGTTCGACCGATAAAGTCGTAAATAAAAAAAGCTCCGTAATTTCAAGTTTGTACGTCTGTTCATTAATCGTATACGTTTTATTTTCGATCGCTTTTTTTAACAACTCTTTGCTTTTATAGACAGTTTCAATATCTTTGGCGATCAAATGAGACACATCTGCTTTAACGCTTTCTTCGATATGAAACGTCATGTACGAATCAAGCTTATATTGATCCGCATTGGCAAGGTGAATGCGAATTTCTTGCACCGTGAGCTTTTTTTTGTTCGCCTTATTCAATTTGACGTAATCTTCTTGCCAAATGCGAATATCATTTTCTAAATCTACAATTTTGTCTTGTAACTCGGCGATGTGACGGACTTGTTTTTCTTGCAATGTGCCAAATAAATACAAAAACACAAACCAGCTCATAACCGCACCGATCGCAGCACCGGCAAAAAAACGCTGCCATGTTTTATCACGGTAATAAGGCGGAATTCTCATGAAGAAATATGCTCCTGCGTTAGCCAAGTGATGATCGTCACACCTGTCTGCGCGCCGCCGATCGCCGAAAGAATGAGAAAAAATTGTTTAACAATATCGCGCGTTTCTCCTAAAAATAAGCCGCGCTCTACCGTATAAAACGTATCAAATGTCCCGCCGATGGCCGAAACGACCGCCCAAATTTTTAAATCGAGCGCAAATCGGTACATCGATGTGAGTGGAGGCTGTCCTATTAAAAATGCTCCGATTCCCCCGATGATTGCTCCCCCCAATAGCACGCCTAGGGCGATAAAATAACTTTGAACGAATGCAAGTAAAAATGCCAGTTTCATGCTTATATTATTCACCTCATTTCCTACTCTTTTCATATATATGAACCCACGAAGACAAGTATGTTTTGCGTTACAAAACTTTTGTCGACTATAATAAGGAAAAAGGAGGGAAAGGGTATTGGCGTTTGTTCACCTTCATGTACGGAGCGGCTATAGTTTGTTAAACAGTACGGCGAAAATAAGCGATTTGGTGAGAAAAGCAAGCGAGTTAGGTTTCCATTCGCTCGCTTTAACGGACGAAAACGTGTTATACGGGGCGGTTCCGTTTTATCAAGAATGTAAAAAATATGGAATCAAGCCGATTATCGGCATGATCGCCCTCGTCCGGCTGGAAGGAGAAGAAGCATATCCGCTCGTGTTGCTGGCAAAAAACAATACGGGATACCGCCATTTAATCAAAATAAGTAGCGCAATTCAGACAAAAGCCCCGGACGGGATCCCGGAAAAATGGCTAAGGCATTATTGTGATGGATTGATTGCGCTGACGCTAGGACGAAACGGTCATATTGAAACATTGATTCAGCAGCAACAATTAACGAAAGCGCTTGAAACGATCGCCACATATAAGCAGTTATTTGGCGATGATGCTTTTTATATCGCTATTCAAAGACATGGAATTGAAGGAGAGTGGCAGCGTGAACTTGTACGCTTAAGCGAAGAAACGAAGACGCCGCTTGTCGCTACAAATGATGTGCATTATATCGAAAAAGAAGATGCGTTTGTGCACGATTGCCTTCTTGCGATTCAACAAGGTATGAAACTTCATGACGAAGGAAGGATAAAGTTACCGAATGACGAATACTATTTAAAATCAACAAATGAAATGTCAGCCTTGTTTGCCGATTTGCCGGAGGCGATCGCAAACACAGAAAAAATCGCTGCTCAATGTCATGTCGATATCGAATTAGGAAACATGAAACTACCTAAATATCCCGTACCATCAAATGAAAATGCCCATGATTATTTGCGGCACCTTTGCGTGAAAGGGTTGTACGAACGGATTTCATCTCCGTCATCTATGTATTTTGAACGCCTTCATTATGAATTAAAAATGATTCAGGAGATGAATTTTAGCGATTATTTTTTAATCGTCTGGGATTTTATGAATTTTGCGCGAAATCAAGGAATTGTGACAGGCCCAGGGCGCGGTTCGGCGGCAGGTTCTCTTGTGGCGTATGTTCTTTATATTACAAACGTAGACCCGATCAAGTATGAGTTGTTGTTTGAGAGGTTTTTAAATCCTGAACGCATTTCGATGCCGGATATTGATATTGATTTTCCTGATGAGCGCCGCGATGAAGTGATTCAGTACGTCGTTCATAAGTATGGGCTACAGCACGTTGCGCAAATTATTACATTCGGTACGTTTGGAGCACGAGCGGCACTTCGTGATGTTGGAAGGGCTATGGGGCTTGCGGCAGGAGAAATCGAACAAATTACGAAACATATTCCTAACAAACTGGGAATTACGCTTCAAGAAGCGTACGAGCAGTCGCTGTCTTTTCAAGAAGCGGTTCATGCATCAGAGCGATTACGAAAAATATTTGACACCGCCTTGCGGTTAGAAGGACTTCCACGCCATACATCGACACATGCGGCAGGAGTGGTCATAAGCGAACAGCCGCTTTCAGATATCGTTCCACTGCAGCAAGGCCATGGAACTACTTATTTAACCCAATATCCGATGGATGTGTTAGAACAACTTGGATTATTAAAAATGGATTTTCTCGGGCTGCGCACGTTGACATTCATCGGGAACATATGCAAACTTATTCAGCAAAAAACAGGAAAAGTTTTAGATTTACAAAAAATACCATTTGATGATGTACAGACATACGCGTTGTTAAGCAAGGGAGATACAAACGGTATTTTTCAGCTAGAGTCGGAAGGAATGAAAAACGTATTAAAACAGCTACAGCCGTCACAATTTGAAGATATAGTGGCGGTGAACGCTTTATACAGGCCGGGCCCGATGGATTTTATTCCGATATACATTAAGCGGAAGCACGGAGAGGAAGCGGTAACGTATCTTCATCAAGATCTTGAACCGATTTTAAAACCGACTTACGGCGTGCTCATTTATCAAGAGCAAATTATGCAAATCGCCGCAAAAATGGCAGGATTTTCATTAGGGCAGGCCGATTTATTGCGGCGGGCCGTCGGGAAAAAGAAAAAAGACGTTCTCGACCAAGAACGCATTCACTTTGTAAAAGGATGTATTGAAAAAGGATACGATGAAATGCTCGCTCACGAGCTATACGATTTAATTGTTCGGTTTGCCAATTACGGATTCAACCGGAGCCATGCAGTCGCTTACAGCATGATCGCTTATCAATTGGCGTATTTAAAAGCGCATTATCCATTCTATTTTTATGCCGCATTGTTAACGAGCGTCATTGGAGATGAAGAAAAATTGTCCGATTACATTCAAGAGATGCGGCAAAAACACATACGGCTTCTTCCTCCTTCTATTAATCAAAGCTATTATTCGTTTTCGATTGAAAACGGCCATATTCGCTACAGTCTTGCAGCGATCAAACATGTCGGCGCCGCGGCGGTCAAAGCAATCGTTCAAGAAAGAAAGAAGCGTCCATTTTCCGATTTGTTTGATTTTTGCACTCGTTTATCGAAAAAAGCAGTAAACCGAAAAACGATCGAATCATTGATTTTAGCAGGATGTTTCGATGAATTTGGCATCGAGCGGTCCACTTTATTGGCCAGTGTGGATATAGCACTTGAACATGCGGAACTGATGGGTCCATATATCGGAGAAGACGGCGATCTATTTGCGAGCGAACTATCTTTTAAACCGAAATATGCAGAGGCTCCCCCATTTTCGCTTGAAGAAACGCTGGCATACGAAAAAGAACTGCTCGGCATTTATCTCTCGCCGCACCCTGTTTCTTCAGAGGCGAATCGCTTTCAGGCGGCTGGAGCGATTGATATTGCTTGTGTAACGAAAGAAAAAAGCGAGCGGAACGTTCGGATTGGTGCTTATATTTTTCGTGAGCGAAAAACAAGAACGAAAAAAGGGGAAGAAATGGCGTTTTTCACCGTGAGCGATGAAAGCGGTGAAATCGAAGTGGTTGCCTTTCCAGCTGTGTATCGCCGTTATCAATCTTTTTTAAAAAAGGGGGAAGTTGTGCTGCTAGAAGGAAAAATAGAAGCCCGCAACAAGAACGTGCAGTTTACGATTAAAAAAGTACTGGCTTCTGACGAACTTCATGAACAAGTGCTTTATGTGAAAATTGTCCCTGATCACATGCGAACCGGAAAACTAGCAACTCTTAAACAAACATTGCAAAACTATCATGGACATATTCCGGTCGTTCTTTACTACGAACAAGAACGAAAAACAGTCAAACTTTCAGAAGAATATCACGTGAATGCCTCGAATGAATGCCTATCGGAATTAAAGGAATTATTAGGGGATTCATATGTTGTGTTGAAATAATATTCGCTTTACTATTCATCCATTTTATTATATTGTATAAACGTTAGGTGGTCAGACCAGTTTGGTTTGACAGTACTTAAAGGAGTGGATTTCTTTGTCTTTGCGTGAAGAAGTGGCCCGCATTCACGCAGATCCAGAAGAAATTGCAAAGAAGAGCGACAATTAGCCGCTATTATGTAAAGCAGGTGGAAACGAACGCGATGACGTCAAAAATGTATGTTGAAATTTTACAGAAAATTTATCGTATTATTGAAGAAGATGGGCTTAGTGCTGGAGATAAAATCCCTTCTGAGCGGGAATTATCCGAGCGGTTGAAAGCGGGACGCTCCTCTGTAAGAGAGGCGCTCCGTTCCCTTGAATTTCTCGGAATTATTGAAACGAGGAGAGGAGAGGGAACATATTTAAAGGAGTTTGGCGAACATCAACTGATTGACTTGCTTGGCATGTTTATTTTGCAGGACAAGAAAGCGAAAGCGGATTTAGTCGAAACGAAATGGCTCATTGAGCAACTTTGCCTTTTGCTTGCTTGCGAGCGCCGAACAGAAGCGCAGCTCGATGAATTAAAAGGTTTCATTCAGCAAAAAACGATCGATTATGAAACGTTTTTTAAATGGGTGCTGAAAGCTGGGCATAATTATTTATTAGAGCGCATTTGGCGAGTGTTAAACGATTTTTTTCGGCTGCAACATGAAGACGTATCATTGCCGCTTACTTTTTATGAATATACGTGGACGGCATTGAAAGAGCGACACATTGCGAATGTTCTTGCATTGTTTACGGAATATGTAACGAAACGATCATGACATATAAATTGGCGAAGGAGGGGAAACCTCTTGCTCAAAGAGCTGTTTACCAAAAAGAAAAAGTATGCTTCCATTCCTTCCGAACAAGTAAAACAAGATGTTCCAGAAGGAATTATGACGAAGTGCCCAAAATGCAAAAAAATTATGTACACAAAAGAACTCGTGAAAAATTTGCGTGTTTGCATGAGCTGCCATTACCACCATCCGATGCCGTCACGCGAACGAATCGTAAGCTTGTTGGATGAAGGCAGTTTTCGAGAATATGATGCCGATATGATTTCTGAAAATCCGTTGCAGTTTCCTGATTATCTTGAAAAGCTCGAAGCAGACCGCCGCAAATCTAAGTTGAACGAAGCGGTTATTACAGGTGAGGGAACGATGAATGGGTATCCGCTTGTCATCGCTGTGATGGATTCTGCCTTTCGCATGGGCAGCATGGGATCGGTCGTCGGCGAAAAAATTACACGCGCTGTTGAAAAAGCAAAAGAGCTTCGTATCCCGTTCCTCATTTTTACCGCTTCCGGAGGGGCGCGTATGCAAGAAGGAGTACTAAGTCTTATGCAAATGGCAAAAACGAGCGCTGCGTTGAAATTGTTCAGCGATGAAGGAGGGCTCATCATTTCTGTTATGACGCATCCAACGACTGGAGGAGTATCGGCGAGTTTCGCTTCTCTTGGTGACTATAATTTTGCGGAACCGGGTGCGTTAATTGGTTTTGCTGGCCGTCGTGTCATTGAGCAAACAGTGCGTGAAGAGCTTCCTGAAGATTTTCAAACAGCTGAATTTTTATTGAAGCATGGACAGCTAGATGCGGTCATTCACCGGCATGAGCTGAAGGAAGCGTTAACAAATGTACTCGATATCCATCAGACAGGGGGCGACGGCAAATGGTGGGGGAATTAGAATTTGAAAAACCGCTTATAGAACTGCGAAAAAAAATTAGTGAACTAAAAGAATTTACAAAAACAGCAGAAGTCGATTTATCTCCTGAAATTGAAAAGCTAGAAGCGAGATTAGAAAAATTAGAGAACGAAACATATGCGAACTTGACGCCATGGGATCGCGTGCAGATTGCGAGACATCCGAACCGACCGACAACGCTTGATTACATTCAGCGACTATTTACGAATTTTTTAGAATGCCACGGTGATCGCTTATTTGGAGATGACGAAGCAATCGTAGGAGGTATTGCAAAATATCACGGACTTCCTGTGACGGTCATCGGGCATCAGCGCGGAAAAGATACGAAAGAAAACATTCGCCGCAATTTCGGAATGCCGCATCCTGAAGGGTATCGAAAAGCGTTGCGCCTTATGAAGCAAGCGGAAAAATTTAACCGTCCGATTATTTGTTTTATTGATACGAAAGGAGCGTATCCTGGGAAGGCGGCGGAAGAACGAGGCCAAAGTGAAGCGATTGCGCGGAACTTGTTCGAAATGGCAGGACTCACCGTACCGATCGTCTGCATTGTTATCGGTGAAGGGGGAAGCGGTGGTGCGTTAGCGCTTGGCGTTGGCAACCATATTCACATGCTTGAAAATTCAACGTATTCTGTCATTTCTCCGGAAGGAGCGGCAGCGATTTTATGGAAAGATGCTTCGCTTGCACGGCGAGCAGCCGAAACGATGAAAATTACTGCCCCTGATTTAAAAGCGTTTGGCGTCATCGATGAAATTATTCCAGAAGTTCGCGGCGGAGCACATCGCAATGTCGATGAACAGGCAAAAGCGATTGACAACGTGCTGAAACAGTCGTTAAAACAACTGCTTCAACTAGACGGCTCGGCTCTTGTCGAACAGCGGTATCAAAAATTCAAGCAAATCGGTCGATTTACGTTTTCTCGAAACGATCTCGGAGTAAAATAATAAAAAGCTGTCTCGTGAAATGAGACAGCTTTTTACCTACTGAAATTTGAAAGAAAAATAAACATTTTGAAAAACAGCTGTTTCTCTATTGTGTTCGATATATTCTTCATGGTATTTTATACAATGTATGAGGTCGGACTTCTTAGGGGTATGAAAAAGACTGATGAACACGAGGTGAGCGAAATGAAGAGAATAGGTGTGTTGACAAGCGGTGGCGATTCGCCAGGAATGAATGCGGCAATTCGGGCGGTTGTACGCAAAGCGATTTACCACGGAGTAGAAGTGTTCGGAATTTATCACGGCTATGCGGGGCTTATTGAAGGCCAAATTAAAAAATTAGAGATTGGCGATGTCGGTGACATTATTCATCGCGGGGGAACGATGCTATATACGGCTCGCTGTCCAGAATTTAAAACGCTGGAAGGACAATTAAAGGGAATTGAGCAATTGAAAAAACATGGAATCGAAGGATTAGTCGTCATCGGCGGAGACGGTTCGTATCAAGGCGCGAAAAAACTGACAGAACATGGCTATCCTTGTGTTGGCGTGCCGGGAACGATTGATAATGACATCCCTGGAACAGATTTTACGATTGGCTTTGATACAGCTTTAAATACAGTTATTGATGCGATTGACAAAATTCGGGATACAGCGACTTCCCATGAACGAACATACGTCATTGAAGTAATGGGTCGGCATGCTGGCGATATCGCTCTTTGGGCAGGACTTGCCGGCGGAGCGGAATCAATTTTAATTCCAGAGGCAGACTACGATATGGATGATATTATCGCTCGCTTAAAACGGGGGCATGAGCGCGGGAAAAAGCACAGCATTATCATTGTCGCAGAAGGAGTCGGAAGCGGGGTAGAATTCGGGAAGAAAATTCAAGAAGCAACAGGATTCGAAACGCGTGTCACGGTATTAGGACACGTGCAGCGCGGTGGTTCTCCAACAGCGTTTGATCGCGTCTTAGCAAGCCGCTTAGGGGCACGTGCAGTTGAATTATTGCTTGAAGGGAAAGGCGGACGTTGCGTCGGCATTCAAAACAATCAACTTGTTGACCACGACATTATCGAGGCATTATCGCAACAACACACAGTCGATCCGAAAATGTACCAACTATCAAAAGAACTTTCAATTTAAAAAAATGGTATCGTTACCATAGTAATGAGCGGAAAGGAAGAAGGGAGAATATGCGAAAAACGAAAATTGTTTGTACGATTGGTCCCGCAAGCGAAAGCGTCGAAAAGCTCGTGGAGCTAATCGAAGCGGGCATGAATGTAGCGCGCTTAAACTTCTCGCACGGCGATTATGCTGAGCACGGTCAACGCATAAAAAACATTCGTGAGGCAGCGAAGCGGACAAGGAAAACGGTTGCGATCCTTCTTGATACGAAAGGACCGGAAATTCGTACACATAATATGGAAAATGGAGCGATTGAATTAAAAGAAGGATCGCAAGTAGTGATCTCCATGGATGAAATGCTCGGTACGCCAGAAAAATTTTCGGTTACGTACGAAGGTTTGATTGACGATGTTACACCAGGTGCGAAAATTCTTCTCGACGACGGCTTAATTGGACTAGAAGTATTATCTGTGAATAAACAAACGAGAGAAATTGTGACGAAAGTTTTAAACAGCGGTGTGTTAAAAAATAAAAAAGGAGTAAACGTGCCAGGTGTGCGTGTTAACTTGCCGGGCATTACTGAGAAAGACCGTCAAGATATTTTATTTGGTATTGAACAAGGAGTAGATTTTATCGCTGCTTCTTTTGTTCGCCGTGCATCCGATGTGCTCGAAATTCGCGAGTTGCTAGAAGCGAATGATGCGCTCGATATTAAAATTATTCCGAAAATTGAAAACCAAGAAGGTGTCGACAATATCAATGAAATTTTGGAAGTAGCGGACGGATTGATGGTGGCACGCGGCGATTTAGGTGTTGAAATTCCGGCGGAAGAAGTGCCTCTCGTACAAAAAGAGCTCATTAAAAAGTGCAATGCGCTCGGGAAACCGGTCATTACAGCGACGCAAATGTTAGATTCAATGCAGCGTAACCCGCGTCCGACGAGAGCGGAAGCAAGCGATGTAGCGAACGCAATTTTCGACGGAACCGATGCGATTATGCTGTCAGGGGAAACGGCAGCAGGTCTTTATCCGGTCGAAGCAGTAAAAACGATGCATCGCATTGCGTTGCGCACAGAACAAGCGCTACAATATCGCGATTTGCTAGCACAACGTACAAAGCAAAGTAGAACAACGATTACGGATGCGATCGGTCAATCGGTTGCTCATACAGCTTTAAATCTCGATGTCGCGGCGATTGTCACACCGACTGTAAGCGGACAAACGGCGCGCATGATTTCAAAATATCGGCCAAAAGCACCAATTGTCGCTGTAACATCGAGCGACGCTGTATCGCGGAAGTTAGTGCTCGTATGGGGGGTATATCCGCAAGTTGCTCTGCAAGTAAACTCAACAGACGAAATGCTTGACATTGCAGTAGAAGCAGCCGTGAAATCAGGCATTGTCAAACATGGTGACTTAGTGGTCATCACAGCGGGTGTTCCAGTTGGTGAAACAGGATCGACAAACTTAATGAAGGTTCATGTCGTTGGTGATATTATTGCCAAAGGACAAGGAATCGGTCGCAAATCAGCTTTTGGTAAAGTAGTCATTGCGAAAACGGTAGAAGAAGCGCTTAACAAAATGACAGAAGGCGGCATTCTCGTCACATATAGCACAGATGCGGATATGATGAAAGCGCTAGAAAAAGCGGCAGCGATCATTACGGAAGAAGGCGGATTGACGAGCCATGCCGCTGTTGTCGGTTTAAGCCTTGGCATTCCGGTTATTGTTGGAGTGCCAAATGCGACATCCGTTTTAAAAGACGGACAAGAAATTACGGTTGATGCGGGATTTGGCGCGATTTATCAAGGACATGCAAGCGTGTTATAAGATATAATAAAACAGGGAAGATCCTTCTCTGTTTTATTTTTTTGAGGAAGGGTGAAGCAATATGCGAATCATTGTAGCACTTTTTATCATTATTCCAGTGATTGAAATCGTTTTATTTGTTCTGTCCGGTCAATTGATCGGTGTTTGGCCGACGGTTGCTCTCATCGTTGCAACGGGAGTTTTAGGAGCGTGGCTTTCAAAGCGGCAAGGGCTAGCCGTCATACAAGAAGCAAAGCGTGAGTTCATGTATGGTCGACTTCCGAGCGGTGCGATATTGGATGGGATTTGTGTGTTAGTCGGCGGCGTTCTTTTATTAACGCCGGGGTTTCTCACTGATATTATGGGGCTTTTTTTACTTCTTCCAACGACAAGGACTCTTATCAAACCAATTCTTGCCCGATGGTTGAAATCTTTGTTTGAAACAAAAACATTTTTCTATAAAAGATAGAACCCTTCTTAATGATGAAAGAAGGGCTTGTTTATTAATGATTCAGTAAATTTTGAATCGCCATCCAGCCTATCTAGCTTATAGGCGGCATCGGCACGAATCGCTCCACCCTGCATTGCGGATGGGACTTGTACGATCTTCGCGGAGCTAGGATGGCGACATTTTGCCGCTTTCCGCAGGACGTGGGCTGCCTGTAGGTGAAATTGGGGAGTTGAGCTTTTCGCTTTTCTTACGTCGACGGTTTTCCGGTAATAAAATTCCAGAGATCATGAAAGACGTTGGCGCTATGCAATGCCCGAATGATGACGAGAAGCACCGGACCGGCAATTAAACCGAGAAAACCGAGGAGTTTGAACCCGACAAATAGAGAGATTAATGTAGCGAGCGGATCAAGACCGATCGAGGACGAAAGAACTTTAGGTTCCATAATTTGCCTCTGAACGAGCACCACGATGTATAAAATCCCTAATCCAATCGCAAACGGTACGTCTCCGCTAACAGCGGCGTATATAATCCAAGGAACAAAGACAATTCCTGTTCCTAAATACGGCAAAATATCAACGATGCCAATAATGAGCGCGATCGTAATCGCATAGTCGACGCGCAAAATCAACAGTCCAATCAACACAATGACGGTCGTAATGGAAATGAGCGTTGCTTGCGCTTTTATAAAACCGAACAGCGCTCGTTTTAAATTGATAAATACGGTGCGTCCGCTTTTTTGCACTTTGTTTGGCAAAAAATGTTGAATCGCACTACTTAATCGGTACCAGTCTTTGCTGATGAAAAAAGTAGCTAGCAGTGAAAAGATGATGACAGTTGCTGCGTTTGGTAGCCAACTAAGCAACTTCGGGATGTTTTGCAGCAACCCTTGAATAAATTGCCCGACCGTTGTAGCTATTTTCGTTCCGACTGCTTGAATGTTGCTCATAATCGTATCTTGTTGGCTCACATCTAAATTTTTAAATAAAGCAGCCCAATCGTTGTAAAGCGGAATGATTTGGCTAGCAAAAAAGTCTTCGATATAAACAATGAGATTTTGAAAATGGCTCGGTACCACTTCCGCTAAATATTGCGTGCCTGAAACAATTTCAGCGATCAGCAACGTGACCAAGCCTGCCAAAATTGCAAATAATAAAACTAACACAATGATAACGGCTAATGGTCTTGGTATTTTTTTCTTTTCTAAGTAGTTCACAAAAGGATTGATAAAAAAAGCAGTAAAAAGCGCGATAATAAACGGATATGTAACCGTTGCGGTATAATAAATGGCGATAGCGCCGAGCGTGACGGCTGCGATAACGAAAAGAAAACGAAGCGTGCTATGTAAATATTGATGGGACAAAATTTCACCTCCAAATTTTATCCATAGTATAATACTACATTATTATATACGTTTATGAAAAGAAGAAGGTTTCAATTTTTATTGGAAAGGAAGACAAAACTTGAATGAACCCATTTTATTTTTGCTTATTTTGCTGGTGACGGGTATAATCGCGAAAAACCAATCGCTAATTATTGCTGTTTCGATTTTGTTATCCATTAAAATAATCGGTTTAGAAGAAAAGTGGCTTCCAGCGATTCAAGCTAAAGGAATTCATTGGGGGGTCACGATTATCACGATCGCTGTACTGACGCCAATTGCTACAGGTGAGATCGGCTTTAAGCAGCTCGTGGCATCACTGCAGTCGTTTTCGGCTTGGGTCGCGCTTCTATCAGGGGTGCTCGTCGCTTTGGTAGCAAGAGGGGGAATAACGTTATTATCGGCGGATCCCCATATAACGGCTGCTCTTGTGCTTGGAACAATTATTGCCGTTTCATTGTTCCATGGCGTTGCGGTCGGTCCGCTCATTGGGGCGGGAATTGCGTATATGGTTATAAAAATGATAGAATATTTATGAAAATCATTTTTTTATGATAATATTGACAAAGAATGAGCGGTTTTGATTCACAAAAGTCAGATAATTGTTTATAATATAGACAAGCGCCCTTTTCTTTGTCTACGCCATATTTGGATGATATTCGTATTGTCGCGCATCAATGAACGGGTGACAATACGAATACAATATAAAATGTAAGCATTTTCTTTTTTGGTTTTTATTCTATCATTTCGAGCAAGCGCTCGCTCTCACATCATGAAGCACATAATGGGAGAAGGGGAATTTTTAGAGAAAAGGAGAGATGTCTATGACAGTAACACGCGGTCTTGAAGGGGTTGTTGCAACGACTTCCAGCATTAGTTCCATCATCGATGACACATTAACGTACGTTGGCTATGATATTGACGATTTAGCCGAAAATGCTACATTTGAAGAGGTTGTTTACCTGCTTTGGCATCGCGCGCTTCCAACGAAAGAGCAGCTGGAAGAATTGAAAAAGCAGCTAGCCGAAAATGCAGCGATTCCAAACGAAATTATTGAACATTTCAAATTGTATCCGATCGACAAAGTGCATCCGATGGCGGCATTGCGCACGGCGATTTCTTTGTTAGGATTGTACGATGAAGAAGCCGACGTCATGGATTCGGAAGCAAACTATCGCAAGGCGATTCGCTTGCAGGCAAAAATTCCGACGATCGTCACAGCGTTCTCACGCATTCGAAAAGGATTGGAGCCGATTACACCGCGCCAAGATTTGAGCTTTGCCGCTAACTTCTTGTATATGCTAACAGGAAACGAACCGAATGAAATTGCTGTTGAAGCGTTTGATAAAGCACTCGTATTGCATGCAGATCATGAGCTGAACGCATCGACATTTACAGCGCGTGTCTGTGTGGCGACATTGTCTGATATTTATTCCGGCATTACAGCGGCAATCGGTGCCCTAAAAGGTCCGCTTCATGGCGGTGCAAACGAAGCAGTTATGAAAATGCTTACAGAAATCGGCACTGTTGAGAACGCCGAGCCGTATGTTCGCAAAAAGCTTGAAAACAAAGAGAAAATTATGGGATTTGGCCACCGTGTTTACCGCAAAGGCGATCCGCGTGCAAAACATTTGAAAAAAATGTCAGAAAAATTAACGAAACTTGTTGGTGAGCCGCATTGGTATGAAATGTCAACGAAAATTGAAGACATCGTCACTTCGACGAAAGCATTGCCGCCAAACGTTGATTTTTATTCTGCGTCTGTGTATCATTGTTTAGGAATTGACCATGATTTGTTTACGCCGATTTTTGCTGTGAGCCGCATGTCAGGATGGCTTGCGCACATTTTAGAACAATATGAGAACAACCGTCTCATCCGCCCGCGCGCTGAGTACACAGGACCAGCGAAACGGGCTTATGTGCCGATTGAACAAAGAGGATAGAAAAAGGGAGAATCGTTGGTCCTAGGGGTCGGGGACCGAAGCTACGCAGCGATGGGAACAAAGGGCGGGAGGATGCTCGCATTTTCTCGCCCTTCACATTAAATACATTGGAGGTTGTTACAAGTGGTTCAAGGTGAAAAAATTACAGTCACAAACGGCGTGCTAAACGTGCCAAACAATCCGATTATTCCTTTCATTGAAGGGGATGGGACAGGCCCTGATATTTGGGCGGCAGCATCCCGTGTGCTAGAAGCAGCGGTTGAAAAAGCGTACAAAGGCGAAAAGAAAATTGTGTGGAAAGAAGTTCTTGCCGGCGAAAAAGCATACAAGCTGACAGGAGAATGGTTGCCACAAGAAACGCTTGATGTCATTCGTGAATACATAATTGCGATTAAAGGCCCGCTTACAACGCCGGTAGGTGGTGGAATTCGCTCGTTAAACGTAGCGCTTCGCCAAGAATTAGATTTATTCGTTTGTTTGCGTCCCGTTCGTTATTTTAAAGGCGTACCTTCTCCAGTAAAGCGTCCTGAAGATACAGATATGGTCATTTTCCGCGAAAACACGGAAGACATTTATGCCGGCATCGAATATGCAAAGGGGACACCAGAAGTCAAAAAAGTGATTGATTTCTTGCAAAACGAAATGGGCGTCCGCAAAATCCGCTTCCCAGAAACGTCGGGAATCGGCATTAAACCTATTTCGGAGGAGGGGACGAAACGCCTCGTGCGGGCAGCGATTAATTATGCGATCGAGCATGGCCGCAAATCGGTAACGCTCGTACATAAAGGAAATATTATGAAGTTTACGGAAGGCGCGTTCAAAAACTGGGGCTATGAGTTAGCAGAACAAGAGTTTGGCGATAAAGTGTTCACTTGGGCGGAATATGACCGCATTGTTGAAGCGGAAGGAAAAGAAGCGGCAAACAAAGCGCAAGCGGAAGCGGAAGCTGCAGGAAAAATCATCATTAAAGATGCGATTGCCGATATTTTCTTGCAGCAAATTTTGACGCGTCCGCGCGAGTTTGATGTTGTCGCAACGATGAACTTGAACGGTGACTACATCTCGGATGCTTTAGCAGCACAAGTAGGCGGCATTGGCATCGCTCCTGGTGCGAACATTAACTACGAAACAGGGCATGCGATTTTTGAAGCGACTCACGGTACGGCGCCGAAGTATGCGGGACTGGATAAAGTGAACCCGTCATCGGTCATTTTATCGGGCGTGATGATGTTTGAACATCTTGGTTGGAACGAAGCAGCGAAATTGATCATCGATTCAATGGAAAAAACGATTGCGTCGAAAGTGGTTACGTATGACTTTGCTCGTCTCATGGAAGGCGCAACAGAAGTGAAATGTTCGGAGTTTGCTGATGCGTTAATTCGCAATATGGGGGAATGAAACAAAAAAGGGGATGGGAAAAATGACGATGAAACGAAAAAAAATATCAGTGATTGGTGCTGGCTTTACCGGTGCGACAACAGCGTTCATTTTAGCACAAAAAGAGCTCGGAGATGTCGTGCTCGTTGATATTCCGCAATTAGAGAACCCGACAAAAGGAAAAGCGTTGGATATGCTTGAATCAAGCCCTGTATTGGGATTTGATGCAAACATTATCGGCACATCCGACTATGCGGATACGGCTGATTCCGACATCGTTGTCATCACGGCAGGGATTGCGCGCAAACCGGGAATGAGCCGCGATGACCTTGTGACAACGAACCAAAAGATTATGAAGGCCGTCACAAAAGAAATCGTTAAATATTCGCCGAATTGCTATATTATCGTGTTGACAAACCCGGTCGATGCGATGACGTATACCGTTTATAAAGAGTCAGGATTCCCGAAAAACCGCGTCATTGGTCAATCGGGCGTGCTTGATACGGCACGTTTCCGTACATTTGTTGCTCAGGAATTAAATCTTTCGGTGAAAGACATTACCGGCTTCGTGTTAGGCGGACACGGCGATGATATGGTGCCGCTCGTACGCTACTCTTATGCAGGCGGCATTCCGCTTGAAACGTTAATTCCGAAAGAGCGTTTAGATGCGATTGTGGAACGTACGCGCAAAGGTGGCGGCGAAATCGTGAACTTGCTTGGCAACGGCAGTGCTTACTATGCGCCAGCAGCTTCGCTTGTCGAAATGGTTGAAGCGATCATTAAAGATCAACGCCGCGTGCTGCCGGCGATCGCTTACCTTGAAGGTGAATACGGATATGAAGGCATTTACTTAGGCGTACCGACAATTTTAGGCGGCAACGGTATCGAAAAAGTAATCGAGCTTGAACTTACGGAAGAAGAAAAAGCGGCGCTTGCGAAATCCGTCGAATCCGTAAAAAATGTCATGAAAGTATTAGAATAAAGTGTGGACAAACATTCGGGGCATTCCCGAATGTTTGTTTCTATACATAATGAAAACGCTTTCGAAACAAAGGGGTGTAAGCGATGTTAAAAAAGCGAAAGCTCGGGAGAAATATATCAGAAATCACGGTCGGGGAAAAATTAGTCATTAACGCGAAAATTGAAGATAAAGACTTATTGCTGTATCTCGGATTAACCGATGATGCGAATCCGCTATACATCCAGCACGACTACGCTTCACAAACACCGTTGAAAAAGCCGATTGTTCCTGCGATTATGTTGACAGGAATGATCACGTCCGCCATTTCGAAATATTTGCCGGGTCCGGGAAGCCATATTAAAAGGCATGATATTCATTTTCTTAAGCCTGTCTATCATTATGAACAGCTGCAATTTTGGTTTGAAGTCAAAGGGGTAGATATAGAAGATCATTCGATTACGATTGCGGTCGAAGCGTTGCGCGACGAGAAAGAAAAAGTGCTCGAAGGAACGTTGATGGTCTGCCCTCCACACGCGATATCAACGCTCGATAGCCGGTTTTTAGAAAATTTTTAATGGTATGGGCTGTCTCCTTAAGAGGCAGTCTTTTTTTGTGGTATGGTATAATGAAAAAAGAGATTTTATGAAATATGGAGGAGAATATGAGCAAAAAAGTGTTAGTAGTAGATGATGAACCGTCCATTGTGACGCTGTTACAGTACAATTTGGAACAAGCAGGGTTTGAAGTCATTACGGCGAATGATGGAGAAGAAGGGATGAAAAAAGCGATTCGCGAGCAGCCGGACTTGATGATTCTCGATTTAATGTTGCCGAAAATGGACGGCATCGAAGTATGCAAGCAATTACGGCTGCAAAAAATGATGACACCGATTTTAATGTTAACGGCAAAAGATGACGAATTTGACAAAGTACTCGGCTTGGAACTTGGCGCTGATGATTATATGACAAAGCCATTTAGCCCGCGGGAAGTGTTAGCGCGCATCAAAGCCATTTTGCGGCGCATTCAGTCACAACCTGTACAAGAGGAAAAAGAAGAACATAGCAAGATTGTTATCGGTGATTTAGAAATTTTCCCCGATCATTATGAAGCGTATTTTAATGGAGAACGGCTTGAATTAACGCCGAAAGAATTTGAACTTCTTGTCTACTTAGCCAAACATAAGGGACGTGTACTGACGCGCGATCAATTGTTAAGCGCTGTATGGAACTACGACTTTGCCGGTGACACGCGCATTGTCGATGTGCACATCAGTCATTTGCGTGAGAAAATTGAACAAAATACAAAAAAACCATTATATATTAAAACCATTCGCGGATTAGGCTATAAGCTTGAGGAGCCAAAAAACGATGACTAGTTTCCGTTCACGGCTTTTGTTTGCGCTTGTTTCTTTAATCGTGACTGTGCTCATTTGCCTCGGGATATTGTTAGGGCAATTATTTAAAGATTTTTATTTAGAAACGATGAATAAGCGCATTGAAAAAGAGGCGAAAATGATCGCTCTTTTACTTGAGAGGGAGACGGTTGATGCGGTTCGCCCGCAAATCACCGACATGAGCGAAACGCTGTCATCACGCATCACCGTGCTTGATCACCAAGAGCGGACATTGTTAGATACGGGGCGTATCGCGAATATTAGCGATGATGCGCATGAACAAATCGTGCGCGATATTTTGCATAGCAAAAAAACGAATAATCTTTCAATTATCGAAGAAAAGAAGGATGTGTATTATTATATTGTTCCGTTTTCACAGCACGGAAAAGATGTAGGATACGTGATTTTAAGCACCCCTGTCAATTCGTTAAAGAAGATTAACCAGCAAATTTGGGGTGTGCTTGTTAGCAGTTTAGGAACAGCGTTAGTTGTCATTATTTTGTTGGGGCTCAAAATTGCGGATCAATATATGAAACCGATTGAAGCGGCGACAAAGGTAGCTTTTGAACTGGCGAGAGGAAATTATAAAGCGCGGGTATATGAAACACCTAGTGATGAAACAGGAATGCTTAGCCATTCGATTAACATTTTGGCCCGCAATTTGCAGGAAATGAGCAAAATACAAGAAATGCAAACGGATCGCTTGCATACGCTTATTGAAAATGTCGGCAGCGGCTTAATTTTGATCGACAGCCGCGGCTATATTAACTTGGTGAATCGGGCATACAAGGAAATTTTTCATATCCGTCCTGCTGATTATTTGCACCGGCTGTATACAGAGGCGTTTGTTCATAAAGAGATCGTCAAGCTTGTCGACGAAATTTTTATGAAAGAAACAAAAGTCCGAAAGCAGCTCGTCTTGACGGTGGATATTGAACGGAAACATTTTGAAGTATACGGTGCCCCCATTATCGGTACAAACGATGAATGGAAAGGAATTGTTCTCGTTTTCCATGACATTACCGAACTGAAAAAACTTGAGCAAATGCGAAAAGATTTTGTGGCGAATGTATCGCACGAATTGAAAACGCCGATCACGTCGATTAAAGGATTCGCCGAAACGTTATTAGATGGAGCAATGAAAGATGAGCGGGCATTGGAACATTTTTTATCAATCATTTTGAAAGAAAGCGAGCGGCTGCAAAGTTTAATTCAAGATTTGCTAGATTTATCGAAAATGGAGCAGCAAGGATTCCAATTGCACATTGAAAATGTCAATATGACACAACTTCTTGAAGAGCTGATCGTCATGTTTAATGGAAAGGCTGAAGAAAAAAATATTGAATTGCAATTGAATGCTTCGAAGCCAGTATATGTTGCAGGAGATAGCAACCGGCTCAAGCAAATATTTATTAATTTAATTACAAACGCTCTTACGTATACGCCAAAAGATGGAAGTGTAGAAGTTCACGTCGAAGAACAAAGCGATGAAGTGCTCGTTCATGTCAAAGATACAGGAATCGGCATTGAAGCAAAGGAAATTCCGCGCATTTTTGAGCGGTTTTATCGTGTCGATAAGGCGAGAAGCCGCAATTCTGGCGGAACGGGATTGGGTCTTGCCATCGTCAAACATTTAGTTGAAGCCCATCACGGCTACATTACTGTCAAAAGCCGAGTTGGAAAAGGGACGACATTTACCGTTCATTTTCCGAAAGAAGGGTAGATTTACAAAATGTTAACATCCCCTTTACGCTTCATTCATAAACGTTTGTTACGATAAGTAGTGAAAAACCCCTTCATCCAAGGAGCCAACCCTTGAAAAGACGAGAACGAAAAAATGTTCTCGTCTTTTTTTCATTAATGTTACTAGCCGTGATACAATAAAGGTAAGATGATTGAAGGAGGGACAATATTTGAAGAAAAAATTGGTGCTGGTCGACGGCAACAGCATTGCTTACCGGGCGTTTTTCGCCTTGCCGCTTTTACATAACGACAAAGGGGTTCATACGAACGCAATTTACGGATTTACGATGATGTTAATGAAAATTTTAGCCGAAGAGCAGCCGACGCATATGTTGGTGGCATTTGATGCTGGGAAAACGACGTTTCGGCATGAGACGTTCGAAGAATATAAAGGAGGAAGACAAAAAACCCCGCCGGAATTGTCGGAACAATTTCCGTTATTGCGCAAGCTGCTAGAGGCGTATCAAATTCGTTCATATGAACTGGATAACTATGAAGCGGATGATATTATCGGTACGCTATGCGCCGAAGCGGAAAAAGAAGGGTTTGAAGTGAAAGTCATCTCAGGAGACCGCGATTTAACGCAACTTGCTTCGGAATATGTGACGGTCGATATTACGAAAAAAGGAATTACCGATGTCGAGTCATATACGCCTCAGACGATACTAGAAAAATATGGGCTAACGCCAAAACAAATCATCGATTTAAAAGGATTGATGGGAGATGCATCCGACAACATTCCGGGAGTGCCGGGGGTTGGTGAAAAAACGGCGTTAAAGCTATTAAAAGAATTTGGAACGGTCGAGCAGATCCTTGAATCACTTGAAAAAGTAAACGGAAAAAAAGTAAAAGAAAACCTCGAACAACATCGCGATCTAGCTCTTATCAGTAAGCAGTTAGCGACGATTTTGCGTGACGCACCGCTTGACATTACATTGGAAGATACGAAATATGAAGGATACGATCTCGACAAGGTGACCGCTCTGTTTAAAGAGCTTGGGTTTAACTCGCTGCTAGGAAAAATTGCTGCAAAAGAACAGGAAGAAGAAACGGCCGATTTAGCGACGATTCAATATGCTATTGTCCGGGAAATCACCGATTCGATGCTGACAGACGAAGCGTCCCTTGTGGTTGAAGTGCTTGAAGCGAACTATCATAAAGCTCCGATCGTTGGATTTGCGCTCGCGAATAAAAAAGGGAACTTTTTTATTCCGACGGATGTCGCGTTATCCTCTTCACTTTTTAAACAATGGCTTGAAGATGAGCGGAAGAAAAAAAGCGTATTCGATGCCAAACGAGCGATCGTTGCTTTAAAATGGCGAGGGGTCGAGATGAAAGGAATCGATTTTGATTTGCTCATCGCCTCATACCTTTTAAATCCATCGCAATCGACGGAAGATATTGCTTCCGTTGCAAAAACGAAGCAATATACGAACGTGCAACCTGACGAAGCGGTTTACGGCAAAGGAGCAAAACAAAAAGTGCCGGATGAACAGACGCTGGCAGAACATCTTGTCCGGAAAGCGATAGCGATTCGCGCTTTAAAGCAAGAATTCATTGCGGATTTAAAAGAAAATGAGCAATATTCATTGTTTACCGAATTAGAATTGCCGCTGACCGTCATTTTAGCAGAAATGGAATTTATTGGGGTAAAAGTAGATGTTCAACGGCTCAATGACATGGGAAAAGAGCTTCATGAACAGTTAAAAGCGCTCGAACAAGAAATTTACCAATTAGCAGGACAGGAATTTAATATTAATTCTCCGAAACAATTAGGCGTCATTTTATTTGAAAAGCTGCAATTGCCGGCTATGAAAAAAACGAAAACGGGCTATTCGACATCGGCGGATGTGTTAGAGAAACTTGCGCCGCATCACGAAATTGTCGAGAAAATTTTACATTATCGCCAACTTGGCAAACTGCAATCGACATATGTGGAAGGGTTGCTGAAAGTCACGCATCCCGATACGAACAAAGTTCATACAATTTTCAATCAAGCGTTAACGCAAACAGGGAGATTAAGCTCGACAGAACCGAATTTGCAAAATATTCCGATTCGCTTGGAAGAAGGCCGGAAAATTCGTCAAGCGTTCGTTCCATCCGAGCCGGATTGGGTCATTTTTGCGGCCGATTACTCGCAAATTGAATTGCGCGTTCTGGCGCATATTGCCAATGACGAAAACTTAATCGAAGCGTTCCGCAACGATTTAGACATTCATACGAAAACGGCGATGGATATTTTTCACGTCAGCGCGGAAGAAGTGACGCCGCAAATGCGCCGCCAAGCAAAAGCGGTGAACTTTGGCATTGTGTACGGCATTAGCGATTACGGCTTATCGCAAAACTTGAACATTTCCCGCAAAGAAGCGGCACAATTTATTGGGCGGTACTTTGCCAGCTTTCCAGGTGTCAAACAATATATGGAAGATATCGTGCAACAAGCGAAACAAAAAGGATATGTGACGACGCTTTTACATCGCCGCCGTTACCTTCCGGATATTACAAGCCGCAATTTCAATTTGCGCAGCTTTGCGGAACGAACGGCGATGAATACGCCGATTCAAGGAAGCGCCGCCGATATTATCAAAAAGGCGATGATCGATTTAGCAGATCGGTTGAAAAAGGAACAGCTGCAAGCGCGCATTTTATTGCAAGTGCACGATGAGTTGATTTTAGAAACGCCAAAAGCGGAAGTTGAGCGGCTCACAAAGATCGTTCCAGAAGTGATGGAAAACGCCATCGAGCTACGCGTGCCGCTTAAGGTGGATTATCATTTCGGATCGACATGGTATGACGCAAAGTAAAGGAAGGGATTGACAATGCCAGAATTGCCAGAGGTCGAAACCGTCAGACGGATGCTCATTCCATTAACCGTCGGCAAAACGATTCAAGATATAAAAGTATTTTGGCCGAATATTATCAAACGACCGGACGATGTAGCCATGTTTGCAGAGATGTTAAAAGGACAGAGCATCCGTACGGTCGAACGTCGTGGGAAATTTTTGAAATTTGTTTTAACAGAACATGTTCTCATTTCCCATTTGCGCATGGAGGGGCGCTATCTTTTGCAAACAACTGGTATGCCAGTTGAACCGCATACACATGTTATTTTTCAATTTACGGATGGAACAGAATTGCGGTATCGTGATGTGCGGAAATTTGGCACGATGCACGTGTTTCGAATAGGTGAGGAAGACGAGCATCTTCCCTTATCACAATTAGGTCCAGAGCCGTTTTCACCATCGTTCACACCTGAATTGTTGATGACCAAACTTCAAAAAACGAATCGAAAAATAAAAAATGTGCTTCTTGATCAAACCGTTGTCGCCGGAATTGGCAACATTTACGCCGATGAAGTATTGTTTCGTGCGAAAGTCCATCCGGAACGCATTGCTTCCTCGATAAAAACGGAAGAAGTTGAGCGTCTTCATCAGGAAATAATTGTTACATTACAAGAAGCGGTCGAAAAAGGGGGCAGCACCGTCCGAACGTATGTGAATACGCAAGGAGAAGCAGGAACATTTCAACTGCAATTGTTTGTCTATGGCCGCAAAGGAGAGCCGTGCAAACGATGCGGCCATCCTGTGCAAAAAATCACGGTCGCTGGCCGCGGCACTCATTATTGCGAACAGTGCCAACAGTAAAGGCAAGGAGGGAGAGGAAATGGCGCTGACGATCGGCTTAACGGGCGGGATTGCGAGCGGAAAAAGCACAGTGGCGCACATGCTAAGGGAACTTCGTATTCCTGTTATTGATGCAGATGTCATAGCTCGGGAAGTCGTAGAGATTGGGGAAGAAGCGTACGGGCAAATTATCGAAACGTTTGGAAACGGCATTCTTCAAGAAAACGGCGCAATCGACCGCGCGAGGCTAGGAGCGATCGTTTTTCATGATGAAGAAAAACGGAAGCAACTGAACGCTATCGTTCATCCAGCTGTTCGAAAAAAAATGATGGCACAAAAAGAAGCATATATCAAAAGCGGTGAAGAGACGGTCGTTCTTGATATTCCGCTTTTACTTGAAAGCAAGCTCACCCATCTTGTCGACAAAATTATGGTCGTATATGTGGACGAATCCGTTCAGTTAGAGCGACTGATGAAGCGGAATGGATTTTCTCGGGAAGAGGCAATTGCTCGAATTCGCTCACAAATGCCGTTATCAGAAAAAATCGCTTATGCCGATGCTGTCATTGATAATAATGGAACGATCGAAAAAACGCGAGAGCAACTACTGCATATTTTAACAACATGGAGCGTCCTATAAAATAGGACGTCTTTTTTTATTTTTCGTATGATTTTCTCTACACAAATCACTAAAATATGTTATACTAATTATACGGAAATGAGATTATTAGTATAACATATATTTGAGAGGAGAAAATTTAATGAAAGCGAAAGTAGCGATTAATGGGTTTGGACGAATTGGGCGAATGGTGTTCCGAAATGCCATTGATGCACAAAACTTAGAGATCGTTGCAGTGAATGCGAGCTATCCGGCGGAAACGTTGGCTCATTTAATAAAATATGATTCCAATCATGGAAAATTCGATGGAGAAGTCGTAGCGCTTGAAGACGGGCTGCTTGTGAACGGAAAAAAAGTAAAACTATTGAATTCACGCGATCCGAAAGAACTTCCATGGAAGGAGTTGGGCATTGACATTGTCATTGAAGCGACCGGAAAATTTAATTCGAAAGAAAAAGCGAGCCTTCATTTAGAGGGGGGAGCAAAACGGGTGATTTTAACGGCGCCGGGCAAAAATGAAGATGTGACGATCGTGATGGGGGTCAATGAAGACATGCTCGACGTTGACCAACATTTCATCATTTCGAACGCTTCCTGCACAACGAACTGTTTAGCGCCGGTCGTCAAAGTGTTAGATGAAGCGTTTGGCATTGAAAACGGACTCATGACAACTGTTCATGCGTATACAAATGACCAAAAAAATATCGACAATCCGCACAAAGACTTGCGCCGTGCCCGTTCTTGCGCGCAATCGATTATCCCGACGACAACGGGAGCAGCGAAAGCATTATCGTTAGTGTTGCCGCACTTAAAAGGGAAATTGCACGGAATGGCGCTTCGCGTTCCGACGCCAAATGTATCACTAGTTGATTTAGTCGTTGACCTTAAGAGAAACGTAACGGTCGAAGAAGTAAATGAAGCGTTTATTCGTGCGGCGAATGGTCCGTTAAAAGGCATTCTCGATTTTACAACCGAACCGCTCGTTTCGATTGATTTTAATACAAATCCGCATTCGGCGATTATTGACGGTCTCTCAACGATGGTGATGGAAGGACGAAAAGTGAAAGTGCTCGCTTGGTACGATAACGAATGGGGCTATTCTTGCCGCGTCGTCGATTTAGCGAACTTAGTTGCTAACAAAATGATAGAAAAAATGAAAGTAAATGCATAATTTCTAAAAAGCGCTGATCAAAGGTCAGCGTTTTTCTCATTTTAGAAAAAAATCAAAAAGTGTATTGCAAAAAAAAAATAAACAAAGTATACTATGTTTCGTGAACTTCTTACACGCACGGTAATGTGACTACTTAAAGGGTTAGGACCTCTTTGGACTAACTTTCCCCCGTGGTAGTTATACATGCCATTATGCAAAAGAAATTCATGTTTATTTTTTGGAAAATTTGTTAAAGGGGGATTTTTTGATGGACACAATGGGTCGTCACGTTATCTCAGAATTATGGGGATGCGATTTTGATAAGCTGAATGACATGGAATTTATTGAAAAAACATTTGTTGATGCAGCCTTGAAATCTGGCGCGGAAATTCGGGAAGTGGCATTCCATAAGTTTGCGCCGCAAGGAGTAAGTGGAGTCGTCATTATTTCTGAATCGCATTTAACGATTCACAGCTTTCCAGAACATGGATATGCTAGCATTGACGTTTATACTTGTGGAAATTTAGATCCAACGATTGCAGCGGATTACATCGCTGAAGCGTTAGGGGCGCAAACGCGCGAAACGATTGAACTTCCGCGCGGAATGGGTCCGATTGAATTGAAAAATGTAAAAGCTCTGTAAATCATGAAAACAAAAAGAGGTGTCGAGCACACCTCTTTTTTTGTATTGTACATATGTAGGCAACAGATGGTATCATAATAATTAAAGAAATGGAGTAAGGAGCGGCAGAAAATGAGCGTTTGGAGCAAATTAAAATACGCATTGATGAATCATTGTGAAACAAGAGAAAACCATGAAGACGAGCAATTGCGGAGCCGCTATTATAAAACAACGAATGCCAATGCTGTAAAGGTCGTGAAAGAACTGATTGAATCTTCCCCTGATTACGAATTGTTATCCGTTTCCGAAGAACGGGGAGAGTTTAGCGTCACGACACGACGTGGAAAAAAGGCGTTCATTGTCATTACGGTCATTTCCGTTCGTCCATTTGAAACCGCGATTGACTTTTCCGTCACGACCGATACAAACGTATTACCGTTCGATTTTGGCTGGAGCCGCTGCGTCATTTTGGATTTGTACGAAAAACTGGACAAGCGCTTGCCGTATATCGGTTCTGGAATCAATGGATAAACCGACGACTATGAAAAAACGGAGTGGTTTTTATGAAATGTCCATCTTGCCATCATAACGGTACGAGGGTGCTTGATTCGCGCCCTGTCGATGAAGGGCGTTCGATTCGCCGCAGAAGAGAATGCGAACAATGCCATTATCGGTTCACTACGTTTGAAAAAGTGGAAGAAATGCCGTTGATTGTTGTGAAAAAAGAAGGGACGCGGGAAGAGTTTAGTCAGGAAAAAATATTACGCGGGCTGATTAAAGCATGTGAAAAACGGCCGGTCGCGCTCGAACAGCTTGAACAAATCACGCAAGAAATTGAAAGGGAATTGCGCAATCGTGGAGTCGCCGAAGTCAAAAGCGAAACGATCGGCGAAATGGTCATGGAGCGGCTCTCAAAAGTCGACGAAGTGGCGTACGTCCGCTTTGCGTCAGTTTATCGGCAATTTAAAGATTTAAATGTGTTTATCGAAGAATTGAAAGAACTGATTAAAAAGGAACAGCGTTAAAGGGCTTACTCGGTTATACGGACAAGCCCTTTTTTTAGTCTATTGAGGAAGGTCGATAGCATGGAACATCATTGGAAAGAACTGATTCCTGTTGATCGTTATATCGTGCGGGGCAACGGGATTTTACACGATTTTGATCGAAAAGTCGTCACGCTGTTATACCAGCCGTTAATCGGTTCCCGTGCATTCAGCTTATATATGACGCTATGGGGGGAACTCGACCAACAGTTTTTAGGCGATGAAACAACGCATCATAGTTTAATGGCCATTATGCAATGCAGCTTAAAAGACATTTATGATGAGCGTCTGAAGCTAGAAGGGATTGGGTTGTTGAAAACGTACGTCAACAATGCACAAGATCCAAAATTGTTTGTTTACGAATTGCAGCCGCCGCTCACGCCGGAACAATTTTTCAACGATGGCGTGCTGAACGTGTTTCTTTATAATCAGGTCGGCCGGACGAAATTTCATAAATTAAAACAATTTTTCTCGGTTCCATCAATCGATACGAGCCGATTTTCCTCGATTACGCGGTCATTTAACGATGTTTTTCACTCCGTTCATCCGGAACAGATGGTCGCGGTTATGAACGATGAAACGAAAAATGATTTACGCGTCACAGAAGACAGCGAATATATCGGACGAAGCAAGGAAACGTATGTGCTTGATGATGAAGTGTTTGATTTTGAGTTGTTTTTTGCAGGGCTATCTAAGCAGATGGTGCCGAAGCGGGCGGTTACGGCGAAAGTGCGGGAAGCGATTAAAAAGCTAGCATTTTTATATGGCATTAGCCCGTTAGATATGCAAAAAATTGTGATGAGCGTCATTGACCCTGCCGAGAATATTGATATCGAATCATTAAGAAAAGCAGCCCGCGACTGGTATCAGTTTGAGCGCGGCGAGGAACTTCCAAGCTTGAGTACGCGCGTTCAGCCGCTTTCTTACCGGACGATGACGAATGCGGAGCCGAAAACGAAAGAAGAGCAGCTGATCAAACAGCTCGAAACGATTTCCCCACGCCAGCTGTTAATCGAGATTTCCGGCGGTGCGGAACCTTCGATGAGCGATTTGCAATTAATTGAAGAAGTAATGTTTCAGCAAAAACTGCTGCCGGGTGTCGTCAATGTGTTGATTTATTACGTCATGCTGCGGACCGATATGAAGCTGTCGAAAGCCTATGTCGAGAAAATCGCCAGCCATTGGGCGCGAAAAAAAATCCGCACTGTCAAAGAGGCAATGGAGTTAGCGAAAAAAGAAGTGAAAAAATATCAAAGCTGGGCAAATGAAAAAGAAAAAAAACCGGCGAAGAAAGTTATTCGCAAAGAAATGTTGCCTGATTGGCTCAATATGGATTATAGTCAAAAAGAAACGGATACAAATGAAGAAGTCGACGTTGAAAAGAAACGCCGCGAACTGGAAGAGCGGCTAAAAAAATACAAAAATGAGTAAATAGTAGGATGTGGGAACGATGGAACATATGAACCAACTGCTCAGCCGTCTGCTCCACCGAAAAGACTTTCAACAGCGCTATGAACAATTAAAAAACGAAATTCTCTCGCATCGAGAAGTACAGGCATTTTTGCGCAAGCATGAAGAAAAAATCACGAATGCGGTGTTAGATCGCAGCTTGGTGAAGCTATACGAATTCATTCAGCAAACGAAAAACTGTGAGCGTTGTCCAAGTTTAGATGAATGTCAAAATTTATTGAAAGGGTACCATCCGCGCCTTATATTGCAAGGGAATGCGATTGACGTTCAATATGATCGATGCCCAACTAAAATGAAGCACGACGAACGAAAACGGCAAGAAGCGTTGATTCAAAGCTTATTTGTACCTAGGGAAATTTTGCAAGCCTCTTTATCCGATGTGGATCTCATTGATGAAGGGCGAATGAAGGCGATTGAGCTCGCGGAGCAGTTTGTCTCGAGCTATGAACCGGGAAAAAAAATGAAAGGACTTTATTTATACGGTTCGTTTGGCGTTGGAAAAACGTACATTATTGGTGCGATTGCCAATGCGCTTGCGAAAAAAAATATTTCTTCTCTCATTGTGTACGTGCCGGAGTTTTTCCGTGAGTTAAAAAGCTCGTTGCATGATCAAACGATCAACGAAAAGCTGGAATATGTGAAAAAGGTGCCGGTTTTAATGCTGGATGATATCGGTGCGGAGTCGATGTCAAGCTGGGTGCGCGATGATTTATTAGGTCCGATTTTGCAATACCGAATGCTTGAGAATTTACCGACTTTTTTTACATCGAATTTCGACTTGCAGCAACTTGCCCACCATCTCACTTATTCGCAGCGCGGTGAAGAAGAACAAATGAAGGCGGCACGCATTATGGAGCGCATCCGTTATTTGGCTCAGCCGGTGGAGATAAAAGGAAGAAACCGCCGTCTTGATGCGTAATCGAAGAAACGAAGCGGGACAGTCTTTTTTGCCAGCTGTCCCCTCTCTTTTTCTGCTTCTAAATAAACTTGTCCTCCCATATATATAGAACAAGCATTCACTGATAAAGGGGGGACAACATTGATCGAAATTTATTTTGAACAGATCAACGATGCAGAAAAATTTGCCCATCTCTTGAACGAGATCGCCGATCCGTTCTTTTGCTGCGAGCATAACGGCGATTGTCTCGTCACCATTTACATACACGAACAGGCCGATTATGTCATTTCAGCGTGCATAGCACCAGCCATTAAAAAATTTATTCTTCGCTTTGTCGAAGATCGATTACTACTATCGATCATTTCTGGCACGTTTTATTTTAAAGACAAAGAAGAACAACAACAAATTTTACAGCTTGCCCATTCGTTTCTTGAAGGAGAACGGTATGATTATCGAAAAGGAAAGCAGCCAGTGGGTTCGCGCGAAACCCTCATTATGAATGCAGTTGTGTCATTTTTAAAAGACGGTCTTTCCTTTTCGATTGGATCGTTTGTGACGTTTCGGTTAAAAGCGTATATCGAACGGCTTCATCATTATGTCGAACTTGCCATCGATGAATATAAATTGGAACAGGAATATCAAAATTTTGTGCAAATGTTGCGTGACTATGTGGCAGAGCGTGAGGCGAACTGGCCGGTTGTTCATCTCGTTCATCGTTCGCCGGATTTTCTTTTTTTTGATGAACAATTTCGCCAAGTTACGAATCAGGAACTGAAACAATGGATTGATCGAAATTTGAGCGTAAGCCAGCCGATGTACATCGATTCCTCTGTGTTGGCACCGCTTGTATCGATCGCTCCTCACACGATTTATTTATATACGGAACATGCGGATGACGGAATGGTTCAAACGATTCAAAATGTATTTCAAGAACGGCTTCGTTTTTGTCAATTGAGTGATTTTGCAAAATATGAAACGATTGCGTCAATGGGGGAACCATCGACTTGATTTTTCTTATTTCTCATTTTATAATTACGTACATAATCGAGATATAGGAAAAAGTGATGAAGAGGACATGGGTGTATTTTTACGGTTTCCAGAGAGGGAAGGCATCGGCTGGAACCTTCCTAACACGAAAAATGCACTTACCGCCTCGGAACTTCAGCTGTAAAAAATGGAGCCATCTCCGTTGAGTAATGGCTGACGGAAAGAGCGCCGTTATGCTATTCGAGCCATCGCTATTCAGCTATTGGTCGCTTTTTTATATGGCGGTGGGAAGAAGGGTGGAACCACGAAATCAACTCGTCCCTTGTTTTTAGGGGCGAGTTTTTTATTTTAACAAAAAAAGGAGTGAAAAAATGGAAGAAGTAGTCAAAATCTCATTTCCTGATGGAGCCGTCAAGGAGTTTTCAAAAGGGGTTACAACTGAAGAAATTGCTACCTCAATAAGCCCTGGTTTGAAGAAAAAGGCGATTGCTGGAAAACTAAACGATAAATTGCTTGATTTGCGTACCCCGATTTATGTGGACGGTGCGATTTCAATTATTACGCCGGACATGCCGGAAGCGTTGGAAATTTTGCGCCATAGTACGGCTCATTTGATGGCGCAGGCGATTAAACGTCTATATAAAAATGTCAAGCTTGGCGTCGGTCCGGTTATTGAAAACGGCTTTTACTATGACATTGACATGGAAGAGTCGTTAACGCCGGAAGATCTTCCGAAAATCGAAAAGGAAATGCGAAAAATTGTAAAAGAAAACTTAGAAATTGTCCGGAAAGAAGTAAGCCGTGAAGAAGCGATTCGCCGTTATGAAGAAATCGGCGACAACCTAAAAATTGAATTAATTCACGATATTCCGGAAGGAGAAGTCGTTTCCATTTATGAGCAAGGTGAATTTTTTGACCTTTGCCGCGGCGTCCACGTTCCGTCAACAGGAAAAATTAAAGAGTTTAAGCTGTTGAATATTGCGGGGGCGTATTGGCGCGGGGACAGCAAAAATAAAATGTTGCAGCGCATTTACGGCACAGCGTTTTTTACAAAAGAAGAGCTTGACGAATACCTCCGTCTATTGCAAGAAGCGAAAGAACGCGACCATCGCAAGCTAGGAAAAGAGCTTGACTTGTTTACAACTTCGCAAAAAGTGGGACAAGGATTGCCGCTTTGGCTGCCAAAAGGGGCGACGATTCGCCGCACAATTGAACGATACATCGTCGACAAAGAACTTGAGCTTGGTTATCAACATGTATATACGCCGGTGCTTGGAAGCGTCGAGCTATATAAAACGTCCGGCCACTGGGATCATTATAAAGACGGCATGTTCCCACCGATGGAAATGGATAACGAGCAACTTGTGCTTCGTCCGATGAACTGCCCGCACCATATGATGATTTACAAAAACAAAATTCATAGCTACCGTGAGCTACCGATTCGTATTGCCGAGCTTGGAACGATGCACCGCTATGAAATGTCAGGCGCGTTGACAGGGTTGCAGCGTGTGCGCGGAATGACATTGAACGACGCTCATATTTTCGTCCGTCCAGACCAAATTAAAGAAGAGTTTAAGCGCGTCGTCAACTTAATTCTTGAAGTGTATAAAGATTTCGGCTTAGACGAATATTCGTTCCGTCTTTCTTATCGCGACCCGCACGATAAAGAAAAGTATTATGACGATGACGCGATGTGGGAAAAAGCGCAAACAATGTTGCGCGAAGCAATGGATGAGCTAGGGCTTGACTATTATGAAGCGGAAGGCGAAGCGGCATTTTACGGACCGAAGTTAGACGTGCAAGTGCGCACAGCGCTCGGAAAAGACGAAACGTTGTCAACGGTTCAGCTCGATTTCTTATTGCCAGAACGCTTTGACTTAACATATATCGGCGAAGATGGAAAGCCGCATCGTCCGGTTGTCATTCACCGCGGCGTTGTATCGACGATGGAGCGGTTTGTGGCGTTCCTCATCGAAGAATATAAAGGAGCGTTCCCGACGTGGCTTGCTCCAGTACAAGTGGAAGTGATCCCTGTTTCACCGGCCGTTCACGCCGATTATGCATATAAAGTGAAAGAGGCGCTTCAGTCGCAAGGATTCCGCGTCGAAGTCGATGAACGCGACGAGAAAATCGGTTATAAAATTCGAGAGGCGCAAATGCAAAAAATTCCTTATATGTTGGTCGTCGGCGACAATGAAATAAAAGATCAGACAGTCAATGTCCGTAAATATGGGGAACAAAAAAGTGAAACGATGGCGCTTGAGGCGTTTATCACTGCATTAAAAGCGGAAGTGCGCCGTTAAAAACGCTGCGGAGGAAAACTCCGCAGCGTTTTTTAAAAAAAAATATTGCTAAACATAAAAACATTAGATATAATGAGAAACGTTGCACCGAAGTTAGCAATAAACAAATATTGACATGCTGCTTCCAATATGGTATACTACATAAGTCGAATAGAATACTTGTTTGTGACATAAGCAGAAGCACCCGCTTCTCACCTAGCTGACGCACGATTGGCTGTTGGCAGGTTGTTACGGTTCGTCTTTTTCGTCTTTATAGATTCGGGCGTAATCAACGTGGGTGTCGTATGCATCCACGTTTTTTTATTCAAAAGGGTGCGAAAAAAAAACAAACAAGTCATTCGGAAAAAACCTTGGAGGTGGCTAGTTATTAGCAAAGATTTTATCATTAACGAAGGCATTCGTGCACGCGAAGTTCGTTTAATCGATCCAAACGGCGAACAATTAGGCATTAAGTCGAAACAAGAGGCGCTCGAAATCGCCGCAAGACTCAATCTTGACTTAGTCATGGTGGCGCCAAACGCAAAACCGCCGGTATGCCGCATTATGGATTACGGCAAATTCCGTTTCGAGCAGCAAAAGAAAGAAAAAGAAGCGCGCAAAAAACAAAAAGTCATCAACGTCAAAGAAGTGCGGTTAAGCCCAACGATCGAGGAGCACGACTTCAATACGAAGCTCCGCAACGCACGCAAGTTCCTTGAAAAAGGAGATAAAGTGAAAGCGACGATTCGCTTCAAAGGAAGGGCGATTACGCATAAAGAAATCGGCCAACGCGTATTAGACCGTTTTTCTGAAGCTTGCGCCGATATTAGCATCATTGAATCGGCACCAAAAATGGACGGTCGCAGCATGTTTTTAGTGTTAGCGCCGAAAAACGATAAATAATCGAACGAGGAGGATACACCTTATGCCAAAAATGAAAACACATAAAGGCTCTGCAAAGCGTTTTAAAAAGACGGGCACTGGTAAGTTAAAACGTTCTCATGCATTTACTAGCCATTTATTCGCAAACAAAACGCAAAAACAAAAACGAAAACTTCGTAAAGCAACGCTTGTATCTTCTGGAGACTTCAAACGCATTCGTCAATTGCTTGACAACGTAAAATAATGATTATTCGTAGGAGGGAATATACATGCCACGTGTAAAAGGCGGAACAGTAACGCGCAGACGTCGTAAAAAAATTCTTAAACTTGCAAAAGGCTATTTCGGTTCTAAACATCGTTTATATAGAGTCGCGAACCAACAAGTAATGAAATCGTTAATGTACGCATATCGCGACCGTCGTCAACGGAAACGCGATTTCCGCAAACTTTGGATTACGCGTATTAATGCAGCAGCGCGCATGAACGGTCTTTCTTACAGCCGTTTAATGCACGGCTTAAAGCTTGCGGGTGTGGAAGTAAACCGTAAAATGCTTGCGGATTTAGCGGTAAACGATGCAGCCGCATTCGCGCAGCTTGCGGACATTGCAAAAGCAAACTTAAATAAATAAGCCAAACGGCCATTCTCGTTTATGAGAATGGTCCTTTTTTTAAGGAGAACATTGCCATGATCTATATCGTACTCGTCAACGTCATCGGCTTTTTAGCCATGGCGGTCGACAAATACAAAGCAAAACATCGAAAATGGCGTATCGCTGAACGTACGCTTTGGCTTCTTTCGCTTGCGGGCGGCGCGATTGGTACAACGGCCGGCATGTTTTTGTTTCGACATAAAACGAGGCATCGCGCATTCCGTTATGGCTTGCCGCTTGTTGCCATTTTAGATGTTCTTATCTATGTCATTTTTTATCAATGGGGGAGAAGAATATGAATGTTCAAACGCTTTATTCTTTACAACGGCAATTAGATGAACGGATTGAAACACAGCACGGGCTGCAGGGGGAAAATCTCGTCGATCGCAAAATATTAGCGCTGCTTGTCGAGGTTGGGGAACTGGCAAATGAAACGCGCTGTTTCAAATTTTGGAGCTCGAAACCGTCTGCTCCGCAAGAAATCGTTCTTGAAGAATATGTAGACGGTCTGCATTTTATTTTATCGCTTGGGTTAGATCTTCAGTTGGCGGAGCGAGTGGAGTGGCCGGACGTTCAAGCAAGCAAACCGCTTGTTGCACAGTTTTTAGACGTTTTCCAAGCGATTCACTTATTTGAACAGGCACTAAGCATAGAAACGTACGAAGCATTGTTGCGTTCGTATGTGGAGCTTGGGCATGCTCTTCAATTTACGTCGGAACAAATTGAGCGAGCGTATATGGCGAAAAACGCAGTGAACCACGAACGGCAAGATCAGAATTATTAACCAATTTTTGTACATTGGCATATGTTTTCGATATAATAATGAAGGAGCAGATGTGAAAGGGGTTTGAACATGATAAAGGATCCAACGTTGACGATGTTAAAAGAATTAACGGATGCAAAAGGTGTGCCAGGCAATGAACGGGAAGCGCGGGAAGTGATGAAAAAATACATAGCTCCTTACGCAGATGAAATCACGACAGACGGCCTTGGCAGCTTGGTTGCGAAAAAAGTCGGGAAAGAAAACGGTCCGAAAATTATGGTCGCAGGCCATTTAGACGAAGTCGGTTTTATGGTGACACAAATTGATGAAAAAGGGTTTATTCGCTTTCAACCGCTTGGCGGCTGGTGGGGGCAAGTGATGCTTGCCCAGCGTGTGACGATCATGACGAAAAAAGGCGACATTACCGGTGTTATCGGCTCGAAGCCGCCGCACATTTTGCCACCGGAAGCGCGCAAAAAACCGGTCGAAATCAAAGATATGTTCATTGATATCGGCGCCTCCAGCCGCGATGAAGCGCTTGCTTGGGGTGTACGCCCAGGCGATTCGATCGTTCCATATTTCGAGTTTACCGTCATGAACAACGAAAAAATGCTGCTTGCGAAAGCATGGGACAACCGCATCGGCTGTGCGATTGCAATTGACGTATTAAAACAATTAAAAGATGTGGAGCATCCGAACGTGGTGTACGGTGTCGGCACCGTTCAAGAAGAAGTCGGGTTGCGCGGTGCGAAAACATCGGCAAACTTTATCCAACCAGACATTGCCTTTGCCGTTGATGTCGGCATTGCCGGCGACACACCGGGCGTTTCCGAAAAAGAAGCGATGGGCAAGCTCGGCGCCGGTCCGCACATCGTCTTATATGATGCAACGCTTGTGTCGCATAAAGGGTTGCGTGAGTTTGTGATCGATGTCGCGGAACAATTAAATATTCCATATCACTTTGATGCGATGCCGGGCGGCGGTACAGATGCAGGGGCGATTCATTTAACGGCAAGCGGTGTTCCAGCGCTAACGATTGCGATTCCGACGCGCTACATTCACTCGCATGCGGCGCTGCTTCATCGTGACGACTATGAAAATACGGTGAAACTGCTCGTCGAAGTGATTAAACGTTTAGATGAAGCAAAAGTGAAAGAGATTACGTTTAATTAAAATGAAGAGGGAAGTGCACCGTCACTTCCCCTTTGTTGCTTGCTATTGCTTTACTGCTTGTTCTAGCGTCGAAAGCATCGTTTCTTTTTGCTGCTCGTTCGAATGGTTCCAAATCGCTTCAAAAAGAACGCCAAGACCTGGCAAATATTTTTCTTCGCCGCGTTGAATCGCGTCGACAATCGTATCCTCTAACTGCTCTTTCGTATTGTTGGCCACGTTGTTCATGACCGCATGACGTAAGTTTAAGTTCAATTTGTTCACCTCGCTTTATGTATTACACGTTTATTTTTGGCGCGCTTTTCAGTTATTATGTATAGAGGAGATAAGTGGAAAGGAAGAAAGGGCATTGAAACGCATTGAATCAGCGAAAAATCCGCAAGTGAAGCAATGGAAAAAGCTGTTGTCGAAAAAAGAACGCGATAAAACAGGCCTATTTTTGATTGAAGGATTCCATTTAGTGGAAGAAGCGTTGAGAAGCGGTGTGGACATTGTTCAATTAATCGTGGACGAACAAAAAACGCTTCCGCCAAGCTGGAATGTAGACAATATTCTGATCACTCTTGTCACAGAAGGAGTGATGAAAGAAATGAGCGATACAGAAACGCCGCAAGGAATCGTAGCGGTTTGCCGACAATGTTCCTGTGAACAAACCGAGATGAAAACCGTATTAATGGTCGACGCGGTGCAAGACCCAGGCAATCTTGGCACGATGATTCGGACAGCCGATGCGGCTGGAATCGATGCGGTCATTCTCGGGGAAGGTTGCGCGGACTTGTATAACCCGAAAGTGATTCGCGCGACACAAGGATCACTCTTTCACTTGCCGATTATAAAAGGAAATTTAGAAGAATGGATGGCACGTTTCCAACAACAAAACGTGCCCATTTACGGTACATCGCTACAAAACGGCGTCGATTACCAGAGCGTAACGCCCGCTGAAACGTTTGCCCTTCTTGTCGGCAATGAAGGAAGCGGCGTTCGACGCGAGCTATTGGAAATGACGACGACGAACTTATATATTCCAATTTATGGGAAAGCAGAATCGTTAAACGTCGCCGTTGCGACCGGAATTTTGCTTTATTATTTACGCCATACACGATAAAATAGATATATGTGAGAGCGAAAGGGGTGAGGGGAATGGATGAAATTAAAGTGTTATTGCATGTCATCCTTGAGCGTCTTGATGTTCAAGGTGCCCACATCGAACAAATGAAGCTAGATATCGCTCGACTGCAAGGAGACATGAAACAAGTTAAAGAAGACATAGCAATGCTCAAAGAAGATGTCGCAATGCTCAAAGAAGATGTCGCAATGCTCAAAGAAGATGTAGCTGTGTTAAAAAGAGACGTTGCAATGTTAAAAGAAGATGTTGAAGTATTGAAAAAGGATGTCGAGGAATTAAAAAAAGATGTCGCTGTGTTAAAGCGCGATGTGGCTGCTTTAAAAGAAGGGCAAGTCCGCCAAGAAAAAATTTTAGAGCGGCTGGCAATCCGCTCGATTGAGCATGAAGTTCAAATCGAAGAATTGCGTAAGGCAGTGACGGCATAATATTGCGTTTGTTCGTTTGTTTGCTTATAATGAATGGAGAATTTTATATCGAAAACAACAATGATCGAGAAGAGTAGCTTGCCGCTCGCCATCCAGGGAGAAAACGCCGAAGACTGGGAGCGTTTTTATGGTCGAAGCAAGTGAATTCACCTCGGGAGTTGGCGCTTGGACCATTTTGCGCGTGCAAAATGTAAAGGCGTTCCGGCATGGCCGTTATCGTAATGAAGCGAGCAGCTTTTTGCACAAGTATTGATTATCCATTATTTCACTAAAAAGCACAGAATGCATATGACGAAACAGAAGCTTTTCTGCCTCATCCTTCGAACAAGAACGCCTGCGGGCAAATGTCATTTGCCCGCAAAGCGTTCATTGTTAGAGGAGGGCATGCTAACATGCCCAGTCGGCAAGCGATCCGCTTGCCGACTACGGCAGAAAAGCTAGGAATAGAGTGATCTCAACTAGTTTTTAATGGTTAATCAACACGCTTGGGCTTTTTGCTGCTAACAAGGGTGGTACCGCGAGTTCACTCGTCCCTTATATGAGGGGCGAGTTTTTTATTTTTACATAGAGGAGGGTTTTCCGTGAAAGAACGGTTACAACAGCTTCAACAAGAAGCGCTTGAAAAAATTGAACAGGCAAACGATTTAAAAGCGCTTAGCGATGTGCGTGTGGCATATCTCGGCAAAAAAGGCCCAATTACGGAAGTGCTACGCGGTATGGGATCGCTTTCTCCAGAAGAGCGCCCAATCATGGGAGCGCTTGTGAACGAAGTACGCGAAGCGATTCAAATGGCGTTAGAAGCGAAACAAGTAAAACTTGAGCAAGAAGAAGTGGAGAAAAAATTGGCGAAAGAAGCGATTGACGTCACGCTTCCAGGACGTCCGATTAGACGCGGTAACCATCATCCGTTGACGCGCGTCATTGAAGAAATTGAAGATTTATTCATCGGCATGGGCTATACGATTGCCGAAGGGCCGGAAGTCGAAAAAGACTATTACAACTTTGAAGCGCTCAATTTGCCAAAAGGCCATCCGGCGCGCGATATGCAAGATTCGTTCTACATCACCGAAGAGATTTTGCTGCGCACGCACACATCGCCGGTGCAAGCACGGACGATGGAAAAGCATCAAGGGCGCGGCCCAGTGAAAATCATTTGTCCAGGAAAAGTGTACCGCCGCGACAACGACGACGCGACGCATTCACATCAATTTACGCAAATTGAAGGGCTTGTCGTCGACGAAAACGTTCGCATGAGCGACTTAAAAGGAACGTTGCGCGAGTTCGCCCGCAAAATGTTCGGCGAAGACCGCGACATCCGCTTCCGTCCAAGCTTTTTCCCATTTACCGAGCCGTCGGTCGAAGTCGATGTATCGTGCTTCAATTGCGGCGGACATGGCTGCAACGTATGTAAAGGGACGGGCTGGATCGAAATTTTAGGTGCAGGCATGGTGCATCCGAACGTGCTCGAGATGGCTGGATTTGATTCGAAAAAATATACCGGCTTTGCGTTCGGCATGGGACCGGAGCGCATTGCGATGCTCAAATACGGCATTGACGACATTCGCCATTTTTATCAAAACGATCTTCGGTTCTTGCAACAATTCGATCGGGTGTAAAGGGAGGTTGGAACGATGTTTGTTTCATATAAATGGCTACAGGAATATGTCGATTTAACAGGCATTACCGCAAAAGAGTTGGCGGACCGCATTACGAAAAGCGGGATCGAAGTAGAAAGCGTTGAAGTGTTAAGTAAAGGAGCAAAAGATGTTGTTATCGGCCATGTGCTTGAGCGTGAGCAACACCCAAATGCCGATAAACTAAGCAAATGTTTAGTCGATATTGGCGAAGGGGAGCCGGTGCAAATTATTTGCGGGGCGCCGAACGTGGCAAAAGGACAAAAGGTTGCTGTCGCCAAAGTCGGGGCTGTTTTGCCGGGCAATTTGAAAATCAAACGGGCAAAATTGCGCGGCGAAGAATCGAATGGAATGATTTGCTCATTGCAAGAACTTGGTGTAGAATCTAAAGTCGTTCCGAAGCCGTACGCTGACGGCATTTTCGTCTTCCCAAGCGATGCGCCGGTCGGTGCGGATGCGCTTGAATTGCTCAACTTAGACGATGAAGTATTGGAGTTAGGATTGACGCCAAACCGCGCTGATTGCTTAAGCATGATTGGCGTCGCTTATGAAGTGGCGGCGATTTTAGGGCGGAGCGTGAAGCTGCCGGCAATCGAACTTCACGAAAACAGTGAAAGCGTTCATGATTATATTTCTGTGCGCGTCGACGCACCAGAAGACAATCCGTTATACGCGGGGCGCATTGTGAAAAACGTGAAAATCGGTCCATCGCCGCTTTGGATGCAAACGCGTTTAATGGCGGCCGGCATTCGTCCGCATAACAATGTCGTCGATATTACGAACTACATTTTGCTTGAGTACGGCCAGCCGCTTCATGCATTTGACTACGATCGCCTCGGTTCAAACGAAATTGTCGTTCGCCGCGCGAAAAACGGCGAAACGATCGTGACGCTCGACGATACGAAACGGACGTTGACGGAAGATCATCTTGTCATTACAAATGGCAGCGAACCGGTTGCGTTAGCCGGTGTCATGGGCGGAGCAAACTCCGAAGTGCAAGACGATACGACAACGGTGTTTATTGAATCGGCTTATTTTACAAGTCCGGTTATTCGCCAAGCGGTAAAAGACCATGGTTTGCGCAGCGAAGCAAGCACGCGCTTTGAAAAAGGAATCGACCCAGCGCGGACAAAAGAAGCGCTTGACCGCGCGGCCGCATTGATGGCGGAATACGCAGGCGGCGAAGTCGTTGGTGGCGTTGTCGAAGTGAACACGCTGCAACCAAAAGATGTTGTTGTCACGATTACGTTAGATCGCATCAACAACGTACTCGGCACAGCGATCACGAAAGAGGAAGTTGCGAATATTTTAACAAACTTGCAATTTATGTTCATAGAAGATAACGGAACGTTTACGATTACCGTTCCATCGCGCCGCCGCGATATTGCCATCGAAGAAGATATTATTGAAGAAGTGGCGCGCCTTTATGGCTATGACAACTTACCGGCAACGCTTCCAGTCGGGGAAGCAAACCCAGGCAAGCTTACACCATACCAAGCAAAGCGCCGCCACGTGCGCCGTTATTTAGAAGATGTCGGTCTGTTCCAAGCGATTACGTACTCGCTCACAAACGAAGAAAAAGCGACGATGTTTGCCCTTGAAACGGCTGAACCGATCCGTCTCGCTCTTCCAATGAGTGAAGAACGCAGCGTCTTGCGGCAAAGTTTAGTGCCGCACTTATTGGAAGCAGCAAGCTACAACCGTGCCCGCCAAGTTGAAAACGTAGCGCTATACGAAATCGGCTCGGTATATTTAGCAACGAATGAACACGAGTTGCCAAACGAAAAAGAACGATTAGCCGGCGTCTTGACAGGAGTATGGCACGCGCATGTATGGCAAGGAGAGAAAAAAGCGGTTGACTTCTATGTCGCAAAAGGCATTTTAGATGGTTTGTTTGCGTTGCTAGGATTAGAGAACCGTATCGAATACAAGCAAGCAAAACGCGAGCACCTTCATCCAGGTCGCACAGCTGATATTTTGCTAGACGGAAAAACGATCGGATTTGTCGGTCAGCTTCATCCGATCGTGCAAAAAGAATTTGATTTGAAAGAAACGTATGTGTTTGAGTTAGACATTGAAGCGTTGCTGAAAGCGGAAGTAGATGACATTCGCTATACCGCGATTCCACGCTTCCCGTCCATTACGCGCGACATTGCCCTTGTTGTCGATGAGCATATCGTGGCAGGTGACCTTGAACAAGCAATTATTAAAGCGGGCGGCGAACTGTTAAAAGACGTATCCATTTTCGACGTCTACAAAGGCGACCGTCTTCCAGAAGGCAAAAAATCGATCGCTTTCTCGCTCCGTTACTACGACCCAGAGCGGACATTGACGGACGAAGAAGTCACCGCGGTGCATGAACAAGTGATCAAAGCGGTCGAACAACAATTCGGCGCCACATTGCGCGGGTAAAATGAAACCCCCATCTGATGCATGAGCATTGGATGGGGGTTTTTATGTCCTTGTCGGATCGGTGGGGGCGTTTTCTTTTTGAAGTCCGCCATCTCGTGTCGTTATCCGACAAAAAATGGCGGGGTTCCGACACAAGTTGGCGGTGAAAAGAAAGGGGGTTAGATATATAATTGAGGTAAGTGAGAATAGTGAAAACACTGCGTGAGATAAAAGGGGGAGTGTTATGCCTACTATTTCTGTAAAAACTTCATTTCAACAAAAAACAAATTCCTATACACCAATGATTGCAGCTCCTAAGCCTTCTAGCTCTGTAGCAACCTCGGTGTCACATTCAACATCCAACACGACGATTTCGAAAGATGTTGTAATTATTAGTGATGCTGCGAAAAAAGCTTATCAAAGTACAGTTTCCCAAAATAATGCTTCTCAGACCGTAGCAAATATCGTTACCAATAAACCTTCTCAATTTCCTTCTGTTATTCAAGGAATAGCTAATAAAAATTCGGGAAATTTTGAAGTAAAAACAACAGCTAGTACCTCTGCAAAGACAGCGAATACTGTACAAGTATCTGCTTTTCGGGTTGCGGAAAATAAAAAATCAGATGCTACTGATATAAAAACATTAGTTAATAATTTGAAGAAGCTTGAGAAATATACAAAATCTTACTTAATTATTGATACAACTAAACGTATTAATGATCATGATTTAGAATACTTAAGATCTACCAAGTATGACGGCTTTAAGTGGGATGTTACAGCTGGTACCATAGATGATAAACATGTTAAATATATTGAATCAAAAAACAAAAAATTAGATAATTTTTTTAGTCCAAATGGTCAAGGCGCTTTTATAAAAGATCCTGTCACTGGTGACAAGATTGACTTCATACATATGGCGGCAACCATTGATGCAATATTATCAAATACTCCTGTTCCTGATTCTTGGGCTGGATGGGCGGGTGATTTGCATACTGCATTAGGAGACCTCCAAGAAAATACTAAAGATTCAAACAAACTAAAGGTTCTTCAAAAAGAAGCAAAAAAAATTATTGGGGGTAACAGTTCATTCTCAAGGGCTGATATATTGGCGGATGTAGACGCTGTAAACATTGCTAATATGATGAAAGAAAATAAAAATTTACTACTATCTGATGCAATTAAGAAATATTATTCAAAGTCTGGTGATGCACATCACCGCTTTAGTGAATTTATCGAATCTTTCGGAGGTACAAAGAAATTTAAAGAATCTGTTGACAGAAACTTAACTAAAGTTGATGTTCATATTAAAATAGGCACAGCCGATGTAACACCTATATCCTTAATGGCCCCATTAGCAGAAAAAAAACGTAAAAAATATGGAATCCCAACAGATAATCAAATTAAAGCAATAGGTGATGCCTTCAAAAACTATATCATAAAAGAAGCTTCGAAAGAAAGAAAATAAAATTAAGACAAGGGGTATTTTATGTATAATTTTTCTGCTAATAATAACAATAAAGGAAGAATTTTTACTTACAGTTCTTTAATATTATCTATAATCTTCTTTCTTTATGCACTAGGTACATTAATAGTAGGGCCAAATGATCACGTTACTTGGTTTAACACATTATATAGAGGCTTCTTAGGGATAATTTTTGGTGCTATTTTTTTAGTAACATTTAGAAGTAATTCCGACAAGAAAATAAAAATTTTTAGAAAAGTTGTGTGGTTAGGTATCGCCTTAGTTACTTTGTTTTTCTTATTTGTCGTTTTTATCTATCTAGTCTTCATATTTGGTTAATGAATACAAATAAAAACCCTCTCGACTGATAAGGGTTTTTCAGTAATCATTTTCGCTGTATTCATTGAAAAAGGGGTATTTAAAAAACCCGTGGTGCTAGATAAACCCAAGTTCGACAGTTTTGAGACCATTTTAGGCAAATGGAAATGACTAAAATGCTTTTATATCAAGGATTTCGTGATTGCGGATCCTAGAAAAA
>NZ_JACHEP010000007.1 GCF_014201465.1 Anoxybacteroides tepidamans
AATTCAAAAGTATGTGATGAGCTTTGTCGAAAAATATTTTTTTGGCACCCCTAAGATGCCAAGAAACCTTGATATATCAACATTTCTAGAGGGAGCATTCCTGTTAAAAGCTTTTCCGAGGACTTGAACAAAAAAAGCCCTCTTGGTATGATGCAGGGGTGTCAATGACCCAATTGACCCTGAAATCATGCCAAGGAGGACTTTAGATGAATTGTACACAAAATCGCAAAATAACTATACATTACAAAACCACACATTATTTTGTGACATACAAATAAAGTGCTACCAAATAAATAAATATGTGCAAAATAGAATAAACTTTTCCCAAGATAATGGCAAAGCCTTTATCTTCACGCAAAAAAATCAAATATCCTATACATCCAATTAACACTATAATATACAATGGCGAAACTGCAAGCTGTGAAAGGTCCATAGCTCATTCTCCTATATATACATAATTATCTTTTCATTTTGTTATACTATATCGCTTAAAATCTGCTGATCTATAGTCTAACATATCAGACCTGAATATTCAAAATAGAAGTAAAAACTCGTTAACTATTATTTTCTTAATGATAGTACCCAATTATTATGGTTAATAATTGAGTACTAATCCAACAATTCTATTTATATTTATTCCATCCTTTGATGAATCCTCTAATAAGCAAATAACCGTCTCCAACAGCGCTTATTGGTATTGCAGCTTTCAATCCAGCACGTATCGCAACTTTTAATGCTATTTTTCTTGCATTTTGTAACATAGTTCTTGATCTTCCTAAATGCTTTACAGCTTCTTGTGCAGATTTGCTATAACTTATTTTATAAGCTTCACGTCCCTTTGCTATTCCTGCCCAAATGCTAGTAAATATCCAACTGGCATTATCCCATCCTATATAATTTGCTAACCAAAATTTTATGGCGTATTTGAGTGCATACTGAACACGCTTGTTTATTGATATGTGTCCACTTGGATCAATATAAGTTACTGGGTTGTTTTTTCCATAAGCATATTGATTCAAACTCTGCGGATCATCCTCAAACCCATGGAACGTATCCCTTGTAATAAACCGACCAATATTAGCATCATAATAACGTGCCATGAGATAGTATAATCCAGTTTCTTCATCATAATAATAACCCGCATAACGGTATGGGTTGGCTGATGCCATCGCGCCGGTTTTGGAAAGAATATTCCCCCATGCATCGTATTGATATTCCGCTACAACGTTTCCGCTTGCATCCGTTAATGCCGTAACATCCCCATGACCGTTGACATGATAATAGTAAGTTACTCCGCCTTTGGTCATCGTGATTGGGTGATCATATGCGTCCCACGTATACTCCGCCACGATGTTGTTGTTTGCATCTGTTTCATATAGCACTTGGTTCGAGTCGCCATCGTAGTGATAATAAATGGTTCCGTTTGATGTGGTTTTGCTGATGCGTCTTCCAAGCTGATCGTACGTGAAAGACGCGATGGTTGTACCAGATACATTTTTTACTTCAATGAGACGGTTGTCATCATCGTACACAAATGTCTTATTGCCGTTGTTCGTTAAATTGCCATTGGCATCGTACGTGTACGCTTGTCCGTTGACCGCTGTTAATTGGTCGGCGGCGTCATACGTGTATGTTGTGGTAGTAGTCGTTCCATTATTTACAATTTTCTTCGTACGGTTCCCCACAGCATCGTATTCGTACGTGATGGTCGTCCCGTCTGCTAGTGTTTCTTTTGTCAACTGATTCAACGCATCATATTGATACGTGATCGTTCCATTGTTGGTTTCCACACTGGTAATGTTGCCATTGGCATCATAGCTGTAGTTGAAGTAATTTAAGACATTGCCGTTCGCGCCAAAGTTTTTAATCGATTTTAACTGGTTGGCATCATTATACTCGTAGGCGGTATAGGTGCCATTCGCATGGATTATCGAACAGTGCCAGGCACTGTTCGCCAATATCGATTCCCGCTTTGATCGCTGCTCTTCTGCTTTCCACCGCGCTGCATAAGTCCGGCATGTTGCCGGGATGAGCCGCTGTTTTCATGTATAAATGCCGCCGCTAATCCGGAATCATAACTTCAAAAACCGGATAACGGAGGAACAAGATGAAAAAACGGCTCGCTTTTTGCTTTTCGCAGGGCTCTTCTCCTTGCAGTCCATTCATGCTTTGGCCCGCGATGAGTGGATGGAAATAGCGAAAAAGTTTATACCACCCAACACTGTTCTTGCAGATCCCGAATCGATCGAGCTGTATGATTTTGATCAAGACGGGCGCAACCAAATCGTGGCGACATTCCAACTTCAAGCGGGCGAACCGCCTTCCCGCTCCAAATTCGGAGCGATTGCATTGAAAAAACAGAGGCAGGCTGGCAAAAAGTATGGAAGACCGAAATAGTAAATGACTCCGCCTTTCGTCATCATCACTAGGCGGCCCATATATATTGCACTACCATTTTTTATTGGCACCCGCTTCGTCACATAAACCAAGTGACAGATACTCATCCTATAAAACACCCCCAGCTGCATTTTACGCAGTTGGGGGATTCTATACAATATTATTTCATAAAAGACAAGTGCCCGCTCCTAATTTCTTGGTTTACCAATCCGATAATTTTAATAACTTATATACTTCCTTATCATGAAAGTCTGATTCAGAAATTTGTAATATATCTATAAGTCTCTGAATTCCCCCTATCCACATGCGATCGTCATCCTCAGCTGCTTTTATTAGCGAAGCCTCTATATGTGGAACTATCACACTTTTATCTATACTCTTCAATATCTCTATCGCTGTAGGGACACCAGGCCAATTCATATCTTGCATTAACTCTATTAAGCAGGGTATCGCCAGCCTATTTCGTGGGTATCCAATTTTATTTAAAACTTTAACCGCATTCTCCCAACAATGCTTCTCGGTATCTTGTATTAACAAAGGAGTGTATTCATCATCAATTGTTGTTAACTCCCTTATTGCAGATAGTTGAACTTCTTGGGGCATATTCCAACTCAAGTTTTTCATCAATCTTTTAACTTCACTAAGTTCCATTAAAATTCATCTCCTACTATTTAACTTTCACAGAAAGGGCCTGCAATAATTTTGTATATTCATGTGGTCTAGTATTAGCATTTTCCCTTGAGTTTATCCATCCCTGCATTTTCTTCATATTTACTGGTCTCACTGACACATGAGTTTTACCATCTTTTATTGCTACTAGTTTTCCTGTTGCATTAATGGCCTCAATAGTAGTTGCTGTATATGGTCCAGATAAAGGCTTTACTGTAGTATAGGATAGCCCACTAACATCTTTTGGTCTTGGAGTTAAATTAGTGCCGTTTCCACTTCCAGTACGATAAATAACTGTTGGGTTTTTCCTATTAAATTTACGTTCTAAAACACTGACTATCTCATTTGCTGCAACATATGCAATCACTATTGCGGTTGCCTCAACAGCGGCTGCTGTTAGCCATGAAATTGATACACCTGCTAATGGAACTAAAAGAAAAGCGAAGTGACCATTTATATCCACATATATAACAGGATTATTTTTAGTGTAAACATATTGATTTATACTAAGCGGCTCATTTTCAAACCCATGGAACGTATCTCTTGTAATAAACCGTCCCATATTCGCATCATAATACCGCGCCATTAGGTAGTATAGCCCGGTTTCCTCATCGTAATAATACCCGGCATAACGGTATGGGTTCGCTGTTGCCATCGCACCGGTTTTGGACAGAATGTTACCCCATGCGTCATACTCGTATTGGGCGACGACATTTCCGCTTGCGTCCGTCAATGCGACGACATCTCCATGACCGTTCACATGATAGTAGTAAGTGGCTCCGGCTTTCGTCATCGTGACCGGGCGGCCCAATGCGTCCCACGTATATTCCGCTGCGATGTTGTTGTTGGCGTCGTTTCATCCGATAAACTAAGTAATACGTATCATTCCCTAAAAACAGATCCATGATGCCAATAAGCATCATGGATACTCATTACTTAGAGAAATGGACGAGCCATTCCATATATTCCAACTACAACACATAATAATCCGCCAACAAAATACAAAATTTTAATCAACCAAAAATTAAAAGATATAGGCAATGGGGTTATATATTTAAGACGACTAAAAGTTTTGCTATGAAAAAATCTTTGTCGTGTTGTGTAAAAAAACATCCAAATCCCAAAAATTCCAACTGAAAAATTAAATATAGACCAGTAAAAATCCTCCTCCATTAAATTCTACTCCTTTATTTCATTATATTTTATAACCATTTTTTATATTTTTCATATATTTTTTTTACATAAGGCTTAGCAGTTGCCCATAAAATTCCTACATTGTTACTGTAGATGAGCAATTTTCATTACAACATTTTCCATTAACAAAGAGACAAACAGGGTACCCCTTAGGCGACATGGAGCTGTTTTTTGACAACATCAATGGCAATATCTTGCTTCGCCGCGTTGTAAATGAACTCAATCAGGCTATGTCCTTTCCGAGTCCGAAGAAGGTCCAGCCCGGCAGAGATGTCTTTGTTGGGATTCCGCTATGCTGTACACGCAAGCCAACAAAACGGTCACCCCATACCGTTTCACCGCCCGAATGTGACGAACGCGGTATCCATCCAGCTTCAGTTGCTCTTTCGCCTGCCAGAAAAAGCATTCGATCGTCCAACGCTGGGCATCGTAACGCAAGATCTCTTCATCGCCTAGCTCCCGATCGGTGCTCAAGACGACATGGAAATGTTCCAGCGTCATCGGCTGATCCGACTTCCAAGACAGCAGCACCAATACGTCATCGAGGCCATGGATCGCCCCCTCATAGCGATACACGCGGTAACGCTCCTGACCCACCGTGACGAGGCGGGTGTCTTTTGGCTCGATATGGCGGGCAAACGACTTGGCTTGGACCCCGATGCCTTTCGGGTAGAGAATCCGGTTCGTCTTGAGCATCGCGATGACATGGAATCCCTGTTTCAGGCAGGCTTCGATGAGTTCCTGGACGGATACCATGAATCCATAAGCACATACACCGGACGAGCCCGTTTTCCTTTGAGCGAGGAAAGCATCTCGATCGCCAGGTCCATTTTGCTTGTTTCCGCCTTCTTGTCATACAAGCGGAACGCGAACGGAAACGCTTGCGTGAAGGTGTGCACCATCAGCCAAATGAGCGAATGCCCCCAGACCATTTGATGATCTTTATGGGAGTAATGCCAATCACATCCTTGAATGACGTGCGTGGCCCGTGACGAAGGCTTCGTTTTTTGGCAAATCGTATCATCAATTGAAAGGAAAAGGGGCTGATTCGTCCGTTTGGCTAGGCGTTCGATCTGGCGAAGAACCCACTCTTGAAGCTTCTCAAGCAGCCTTTCCTCGTTCCAAGGGCTTTTCGTGAAAAAGTGGCTGAGCGTGGTTCGATGATTCGGATGAAAACTCCAGTGATGGACATCGGTCAACGTTCCCGAAAATCTCTTGGTAGTCAAGGCATCGACAAGGTGAACGAGATGCTTCCAAACCGGTTTGGAGATATGCAAGGCCAACCCCAACATCATGAAAAACTTGTGGATTCCTTGATGATACGCTAATCTATTCATAAAACATGAACCTCCTTGTGGGTAGTTGGTGGCACATCTATTCTAACCAAGGAGTCTGGTTCATGTCTCCTTTTTTGTTTGATTGTAAATTTATGTTAGCTAATTTACTCATCTACAGTCAATATGTTATTTTAGGCGATTTTTCGATTTCTACTGCTGGATGGCGAATCTGCTGGCCCCCCTAATTACATCTATATAGTATCATCAGCTAGAATTCCAAAAACAGTAAATATATGAATCCAATTACAATACCTAATCCCAACAAAAATAAAAATATCCTTCTAATTATAGGAGGGAAAAGTTTATAAATCATCATAAGAAAAAAGTCAGAAACATCTGTTGGTGTTCCAGAGGAAGACTCTTTAATTTTTACATTAGATCCAAAAATAGATAGCCATATTAAAGACAACCCTATTAAAATAAAAATGATTGACATCAAGGTTAATTCCATTTTTTACACCATCCTTATGGCTAATTTATTTAAATCTAAAAATTTCAATCAAGGGGCATTTCAACCATTTTTAACTTAATCATAATATGGCACATTAAATTATTAGTTCATTAAATCAAATTCCACTTTGCGAACTAAGTGTGTTTCCTAAAAATTAAATATTCCGTTTTCTGAATTCAATTTACCTTCAAAGCACTTCTTTTTCTCAATCAAGAGATAGATCTACAAAAGTTCATGTGCTGGATGAGAAACTGACTATACCCGAACGCTTCTTTGTTACTCACACTTTACAAAATCACATTATAGTGTGTATAAAACATTCCTTCCCAAAATCATGGCAATATAAATTTAAAGATTATTATTTCCCTTGTACGTCAGCCAATCACTTTAATTTGGAATTTAACCTCCAAATTAGATGTATCCGTTTTACATGGAGTAGCGGACATGTTTGGTTCAATGCCTAGCAAAACAAGGATTAGTGCTCGCACCTTTCCCTAGAACACATGTCCGCAGTGGCTCCATATTAAGCAACCGAATGTTTTTTTCTGTAAACAGAAGGGAGGAAATTTGCATAATTCCGCAGATTTTTGCTGGATGAACGTGCAAAAATCCGTTTGGATTTGCAAAAAAATGACCATTCTATTCCGAATTAACTTGATAATTTACAATAATACCCGAATTTAATACCTAAATATTAGATTTGGAACTACCAAGCTCGTATAGAATATAGATTTTTTTGTCCAGTTATATCCTTTGGTTATTTTTTTAAATGCAGATTTTGAAAGCTTTTTTGCTAAATAGTTAACAACTTTTTCTGCTGCCTTAGTTAATATGATATTAGAAAGAACCGGGAATAGATACCAAGTCAAAACTTGTTTTATTACATAACTGGCGGCTAAACCTGCACCAAAGCCTATACCTGTACTTATTAAAAATCCAGGAGTTAAATTAATTGTTACAGATATTTCTTGCCAACCTATATTTACCTTAATATAACTATTGAACCCTAAATCAAGTCGCTTTGAGTAGTGACCATTTGGATCAATAGAATTAACAGGGTTATTTTTCGTATACACATACTGATTCAAGCTTTGCGGCTCATTCTCAACCCCATGGAACGTATCTCTTGTCAAGAACCGCCCCATATTCGCCTCATAATACCGCGCCATTAGGTAGTATAGTCCGGTTTCCTCATCGTAATAATACCCGGCATAACGGTATGGGTTCGCCGATGCCAGCGCACCGGTTTTGGACAGAATGTTACCCCATGCGTCATACTCGTATTGGGCGACGACATTTCCGCTTGCATCCGTCAATGCAACGACATCTCCATGACCGTTCAAATGATAGTAGTAAGTGGCTCCGGCTTTCGTCATCGTGACCGGGCGGCCCAATGCGTCCCACGTATATTCCGCTGTGATGTTGTTGTTGGCGTCTGTTTCATACAACAGACGAATCGAGTCGCCATCGTAGTGATAGTAAGTCGTACCGCTTGATGTTGTTTTGCTGATGCGTCTTCCTTGATGGTCATACGTATAGGTTGCGATCGTAGTGCCCGATGCGTTTTTTACTTGAATGAGACGGTTTTCGTCATCATACACAAACGTTTTGTTGCCGTTGTTCGTTAAATTCCCGTTCACATCATATGTGTATGCCTGTCCGTTAACGGCTGTTAGTTGGTCGGCGGCGTCATACGTGTACGTAGTCGTTGTAGTTGTTCCATTGTTGACGATTTTCTTCGTCCGGTTGCCAACCGCGTCGTATTCGTACGTAATCGCTGTTCCATCCGCTAGTGTTTCCTTTGTCAGCTGATTCAATGCATCATACTCATACGTAATCGTTCCATCTTTTGTTTCTACAGCTGTAATATTGCCATTCGCATCGTAACTGTAGAGGAAGTAGTTTAAAACATTTCCGTTGGCATCGAAATTTTTCAATGATTTTAGCTGATTGGCATCGTTATATTCATAAGCGGTATAAGTTCCATTGGCATGGATGATGGCCGAAATATTTCCGCGCTCATCGTACGTAAATCTCGCTAAATTCGCGCTGTTTCTTGACAAGACGACTAACTGGTCCAATGGATTATAGCTGTATCCAATCGTATCAGTCGTTGTACCAGCCGTAATGGATGTCGATGTAACATTTCCATTATCGTCATAACCGTAGGCAATGGCGTTCGATGATCCTTTGCTGATGCGAGTCAGACGGTTGTTTTTATCGTATGTGTACGTGGTTGCATTTCCATTGGCATCCGTCACCGATGTCACGTTGCCATTGGCATCGTAATTGAACGTCCATTTTGTTGTCCCGTTGTAAGCAACGGCAATGAGTCGGTTCAGCGCGTTGTAGCTATAGGATACGCGATCCCCGTTTGCATACGTAACCCCTGTAAGATTCCCGTTTTTATCATAAGCAAACGATGTCGTTTGATTTAACGGGTTCTTGAAACTAGAGATTTGGTTCCATTCATTATACGTATAGTTAGTTGTATAATTCTTTGCATTAGTGACCGATGTTCGATTGCCCGCGCCGTCGTAACCATAGGTAGTCACATTTCCGTTTGGGTCGGTGACTTTGGTTAATTGGTTATTGTTGTTATATTCGTAAGAAGTCGTTTTTCCTTTTCCATCTGTGACGCTCGTTTGGTTTCCGATAGCATCGTATGTGTACGAAACCGTATTTCCTGCCGGATCGGTGACTTTGGTGACGTAGTTTTTCTTTGCATCATACGTGTACGACGTCAGAGAAGCTCCTACTTCTAGACGCATTGCATCAAACCATGCTGTGCCCGTTTGATTATAATAGTAATAATACACGTCAATGTAATCGAAGGCCTGTTTCGGTTTTACTTCCGCGGCAACATGTTGCCAGTCAGTCTTCGCCTTATCAAAGTCGTTTGCATAACCCCAATCGGTTGTACCATTCGTATAGTGGATTGCTACTTGCAAGCTATAGTAACCGCCGTTTGGATTGGCTCCTTCTTGTTTGGACCATCCAGACAACGTAAGTTTAGTGTTGCTGTCGCCAGAAATATTAATCCGTTGTTTAATATGCTTATTTTTCCCAGACTCTCCTGTGATTTTAAATGACTTGCTTCCAACATATATATTCGCAACTGTTGTATCTAGTCCATCATTTGTTGATAAATTGCCGCTTGTCGTCCAATTGTCAGGAATTCCATCACTATTCATATCTCGCTCGAAGCTGGAATTATCAACAAGATTATAGGCGCTGACAACCGTTCCTTTCTCTAATTGGATCCCGTCGAAATAAGCAGTCCCAGAACCAGCGTTTACACCGACAGATACCCGAATCGTCTGAGTTCCCGATGGAGCATTATCCGCGACGACATGAAGCCGAGTCCAATCGTTCGTTCCTGCCAACCCATAAGAAATTTTTTGATTTAACCAGTTTCCTTGCGCATCAAAATATTCAACTTTAATAAGAGCTCTGGCAGACATGGACGATGTTTTTACATAACCGCTTGCCACATAAACTCCACCATCATACGGCTGCTTATCAGAACTGACAATCGCCCATCCGGTCGAATTCGAAATGCTGATCGCTTTATTCCCAAATTTGCTTGTTGTCGTCCAACTGAATGTAGCGATTTTCCCTGATTCTACGGCCTTTGTCCAGTTGTCTGGCCAATTATCCGCATTATGATCGAATTCGAAGCTAGAGTTACTTACCAAGTTATCAGCTGTAGACATTGGATACGTCGAATACTGCAAATTTCCCAGATTATCGTATCGCTGTGAAACTGATTGTGTATAAGGATCGATCGCTTCGGTTTGATTGTTATTTTGATCATAATCAAATGTGCTGACGTTGCTGTTGAAATCCTGCTCTTTGATAAGATTATTTTGCAAATCATACGTATATTGTGCCGACTGATTTTCTGGCAATTGAACGCTGACAATATTTCCTTTTTCGTCATATTGATAAATGAACGCTGCGGTTCCATTCGCCTTATTTTCATTTGGTTCCACTACTCGGGTTAAATTATTGTTATTATCATAATCGAATGTTGTCACAGCCTTGTTTTGAGCATCTAAAGGATTTTCTGTGATTTGAATAATATTGCCGTTAGCGTTGTACGTATAATCTACCCGTCTCCCTTCGCCATCTGTGACCGACGTAACACCATTGGTTTTGTCATATGAATAATTTGTGGTACTATTTGTAAGTGCGCCGTTAATCGTAATAGGGCGTTCAATGCTTGTTACGCGGTCGAGTGTATCAATAACCAATTGTCGTCGTAATATTTCGGGCATTTTTAATACTTGTTAGATTATGATCCGAATCATACGTAAAAATGGTCGCGTTTCCTTGAGCATCCGTAACTTTCGTTAGGTTGCCGGAAGCATCATACTCATAAGAGATGGTTCTGTTTGCTGGGTCGGTGATACTCGATACATATCCGTTTGTTCCATAGGCAATCGTCGTCGTTCTTGCTGATGCATCTGTAATTGAAGCTAATTTTCCGTTTGCATTATAATTCAATGTAGTCGTGTTCCCATTTGTATCGACCATGCGAGAAAGTTTGCCATTTGTATTGAAATAAAGTTTCGTACCATCGGTTTTGGTTATTGTATAAGTGCCGTCCCCATTTTTGATTAGATCGAGATAGACACCACCAGCAGCTTCGTATCCCCCGCCAACTTTTTCACCAAAAATATGACGAGTATTATCTCCATCAACAAACGTAACTGGTCCACTGCCTGCATCCCAAATATTCATTTCGAGATTAGACATCCATCCATAACCAAACATCCCATTCGATCCGGACTTTCGGCTATTGTATGTTCTCGTAAATTCAACATCTTCGCCCAGACCAGAAATAGCAAGATCCGTTGTTTGTAAAACAAGGTTTCCGTTTGCTGGATTCACCCCATCTTTAGTGGTCGTCCAGAAAGATTCTTGGCCGATTGGCTCTACCCAATAATTAATCGTAATGCGCGGCGTATTAACACTATTGTTTACCGTATTAAATGTGCGATATGGAGAAGACGATTCGTTCTGCTGTTTCAGCATCAAGCCGTAGTTCGGCTGAATACCATTGTACCAGTCCTTGACCAACTGAGTGATATCCCAGCTCCAGTACGTATTGGCCGTATTGTTTGTTGTCGTTGATTCTTTTGTGCTTCGAATAGAAGGCTGATTATTCCAGGTAACAGAAGAAGACCAATTGCTTGTAATTCGATGTAAATCAATAGATACTTGTTGACCATCGGCATTTGTTTGATAGGCATTAAATGTAGCGCTGGAAATGACACTATCACTCGGAAGACTCGGAAGGTAAAATCTCACTAAAGCACGAGTCGTTCCGAAATAACTGTTGTAACCTGTATGCATGTATGTGTTGCTCGAATAGACAGAATCAGGAAAATTATAGGCAATAAAATTATCCCGCAAAACATCCCATTCATTGATCGTAGGGTCAATCGTTACCGGATATATGGTGTCTGGATCTTGTAAAAAGCTCTCATCTACTATCACATCAATATAAGTTTTGCCGCTATTTTGACGTAAATGAAAGGCAACTTGATCAGAATACTTGTGGTTCGCATCGAACATATATGGCTTTTCTAAGTACCACTTAGGGTTCCCTTTTGAGTCTTCAAAGACGATCGTTCCGTCTTTTTTAGCAACAGCCTTTACCCCTTTTAGTTTCATCTCAAAAGTAAAAGCATTGCTGGAAGGTTTATTGTTAAGAATAATATCCTCTTTGACCGCATTGCCTTGAAGGCGATATCGCACATCGGTTTGTTCAAATAACCCTTTATAAATGATTTCATTATTTTTCGCAACACCTTGCACATTTTTCGCATTTATTGGGATAAACGAAAGGATTCTATCATTTTCTTTGATCGAAACAAGTTCAGGTTGACTCGATTGTTTTGCGAATGTTACTTTGAAGGCGTTAGCCGTATTCTCAAACATATCGGCCCCGTTGGGTTTTAGATCGTTATTAATTTTTTTCCATTTCTTATCAAGAGGATCTTGATAAAATTGGGGTTGCAGGTATATCTCTTCAGTAAAGCTTCCATCCGGATTCAAGTATCTTGTCGAATACTTTGTCCGTCTGCTCTCGAGCTCTAATTTTGATTTTGGCCGTTTCGTGGGAAGATCACCAATGTTAGCTTCAATATTTCGGCTTTTTTGCACTACGCGTTCCGATTTCCCAAGAGCAGCTTGTGCAAATGGGGGGACGACAATACTAAAAATTAAACAACATGAGAGAATCATAGCCACATAGCGATAGTTAAATATCGACTTTCCTTCCACCTTATTCCCTTCCTCTCAGGATATGTTGATCATCCGGATGTCAATAAGATTATAGCAATGCAATACAAGGCTTCGGAATAATCCAAATAATGTAAATTTACATTTTTTACTTTAAAGATGACTATAAAACAAAACCCCCACCCGCATTCGTTTAGCGGCTGGGGGCATTCTAAATAATATAGTACGGATAGCTCCCCAACACTTGCACGGTGCAGTCAAGCGCTTCAAGTTCGGCAATCGCGCCTGGGATAAGGACGTCGTCCATTTTTTGATCGATGTCGATGATGAAAAAGTAATTGCCGAGCCCTGTTTTTGCCGGACGGGATTCGATTTTCGTCAAGTTCAGCCGGCGCCAAGCGAACGCAGACAACACTTGATGAAGCGCCCCTGCTTGGTCTTTCGGCAGCGCGATCATGAGCGTCGTTTTATCGCCGGCATAAAGCGTCGATTGAAGCGACAACTCTTCGTTTTGCTTCCGGACGATGATAAAGCGCGTATGGTTATAGTCGTAGTCGTGAATGTTTTCTTTAACGATTTCCAATCCGTATTCTTTTGCTGCCAATTCATTCGCAATTGCCGCAATCGGAAGGTGTGGATGTTCGCTCACGAATTTGGCAGCCGCACTTGTCGATGTCATGTACACATACTTCGCTTTTTTAAAATTCGTATGTAAAAACTTATGGCATTGCGCAATCGCATGCGAATGCGAATAAATTTCTTGCACGTCGTTCCAAGCATGCGCATGATACGGATGCACCATTAAGTGCTGCTGAATTGGTGCGATAATTTCCCCGACGATCGGCAGCGGCTGTTCATGAATCAAATAGTCGATCGTTAAATTGACCGACCCTTCAAGCGCATTCTCAAGCGGCACAACCCCTAAATCTACTTCCCCGCTACTTACTGCATCGATGCACTCGGGAATCGTATCGTACGCCCGTTTTTCGGCATGCGGAAACATCGTCGTCACCGCTAAATCAGTAAATGTTGCTTTCGGTCCTAAATAGCCAATTTTCATCCTTTGCCTCTCCCTTTGCTTTAATACGCGCCCGACCCGACGATTTCGACCTTTTCAACAAATTCGAGCCGGCGCAATTTAGTGAGTAAATCTTCAATCTCTTCTTTCATCTCACTTGTGCTAATCGACAGCGTCACATTGGCGCGCCCTTGAAGCGGAATCGTTTGGTGAATCGTCAGCACATTGCAGCCGGCTGCCGCCACGACGCTAAGCAGCTTCGACAACGTGCCGGAGCGGTCTTCCAAGTGAAAAAATAGCGTCACAATGCTTTCTTTTACGACCGCCTGAAACGGAAACACCGCATCGCGATATTTATAAAACACGCTGCGGCTCACATCGACAAGTTGCACAGCCTCCGCCACCGAATCGACTTTTTTCCGCTCGAGCAGCTCTTTCGCCTGCAATACTTTCCGCATCGCTTCCGGCAACACATCTTCCCGCACTAAATAAAACTTTTTATCCAACGGACCGCACATCCCTCACTTCATTAATCAACGAACTCAAATTCATAGTCCAACAACTTCACAAGATCGCCGTCTTTTGCCCCACGCTCCCGCAACGCCTCGTCAACCCCCATCGAACGCAGCTGCCGCGCAAATCGGCGCACCGATTCTTCCCGTGAAAAATCCGTCATCTTAAATAACTTTTCGATTTTCTCTCCCGATAAAATAAACGTTCCGTCGCTATCGCGCGTAATCGTAAACGGCGCTTCCTCTTTTTCCAGCTTATACACGACGCGCTGTACCGCTGGCTCTTCCACTTCATGAAGTGGAAATTCCGGCGTTGTTTCCAACAGATCGGCGATCGCAAACAATAAATCGCGCAATCCTTGTCTTGTAATCGCGGAAATCGGGAAAATCGGCACATCTTTTTGCAATTTTTCTTTAAAAACTTTTAAGTTTTCTTCAGCGTTCGGCATGTCCATTTTATTCGCCACAATAATTTGTGGCCGTTCTGTTAGGCGCAAATTGTATTGTTTTAATTCTTCATTGATCACTAAATAGTCTTCGTACGGATCGCGCCCTTCGACCGCTGCCATGTCAATGACATGAACGATGACGCGCGTCCGCTCAATATGGCGCAAAAATTGATGCCCAAGCCCGACACCTTGGTGTGCGCCTTCAATCAGCCCTGGCAAGTCCGCCATTACAAAGCTGCGGCCATCTTCTGTTTCAACGACCCCTAAATTCGGCACAAGTGTTGTAAAATGATAATCCGCAATTTTGGGCTTTGCGGCAGAAACGACCGATAATAACGTCGATTTCCCAACGCTCGGAAACCCGACTAATCCGACATCGGCTAACAATTTCAGCTCAAGAATGACATGGCGCTCTTCCCCCGGTTCGCCATTTTCCGCGATTTCCGGAGCCGGATTAGCCGGTGTGGCAAACCGCGTATTCCCTCTCCCGCCGCGCCCGCCTTTGGCGACGACAAACCGCTGGCCATGTTCCGTCAAATCGGCAAGCACTTGCTTCGTCTCCGCATCCATCACAACCGTTCCCGGCGGCACTTTCACCACTAAATCTTCCGCATTTTTTCCGTGCTGGTTTTTCGACATCCCGTTTTCACCTTTTGCCGCTTTAAAATGACGTTGGTAACGGAAATCCATGAGCGTGCGCAGCCCTTCATCGACGACGAAGACGACATCGCCGCCTTTCCCTCCGTCGCCGCCGGCAGGACCTCCTTTCGGCACATACTTTTCGCGGCGAAACGCGACCATTCCGTTTCCGCCGTCGCCGCCTTTCACATAAATTCTCACTTGATCGACAAACATGCTTTTTCCTCCGTTCTCTTCTTTGATGCTTATAGGTGAATATTGATGAGCACCGTCATTTCATCATTATGTATCGAAAAATGATCGAAGCGTATCGAACTTTCGGGCTGATGCCTCTCAAGCCATGCAGCAAGTTCATTTGCATCTTTTATTGTTCCACAGTAATCAAAAAACAACCGCACTTCCCCGTCCGCCGTTTCAATGGACACGTCTAAATGGTTTTCTCGGTTCATATCAGCTTGCTGCTCGAGCATATTAAAAAGCGCGCAACACCACTTCGTTAACTCCTCATCATGCGCCGATAAATCGCCCCCATCCCCGAGCACTTCGTATGATACTGTCACGTTCCGCGCTTTCCAGTTGTATGTTAAAAGCAATTCCGCAAATCGGTCCGCTTTTAAATTCGTCAGCTTCGATTCATGTTGCATATCGCGAACAATTTCCTCAATAATTTCGTTCACTCGCTCTACTTTATTTAGCGCCAAATTCCCTTTGATCAGCTGAATTTTGTTCAGCCAATCATGCCGGGAATGGCGCAATACCTCCAACACACTCCATCGTTTCTCCATCACGCGCTCCTACCCATCATTTTTAGAAAAATTATACCAAATGGTTCATTAAACAGCTAGTAAGAAAGCAAGCAAAAAGAAAACCCTAACCAAACACGGTTAGAGTTTTCAACGTTCATTATGCTTCTTGTGTAACAGGGTATACGCTCACTTTTTTGCGATCGCGACCAAGACGTTCGAAACGAACGATGCCGTCTACTTTCGCATAAAGCGTATCGTCGCCGCCGCGGCCAACGTTTAAGCCGGGATACACTTTCGTACCGCGTTGACGGTAAAGGATTGAACCGCCCGTTACGAACTGACCGTCCGCGCGTTTCGCGCCAAGACGTTTCGCAATGGAATCACGGCCGTTTTTCGTCGAACCTACCCCTTTTTTCGATGCGAAAAATTGAAGATCGAGTTTTAACATTGCTCGTCACCTCCTATTTTTGTCGACAATCCGGATATATTGTCCGTATTCTTTCTCAATCGTTTGTAATGAAACGAGCATCGCTTCAAGGAGAAGCTGAACTTTTTCTTCTGTCTGAACATCCTCGATTGCGGGAAGTTCGCAGCGCAAATAACCGCCCTTTTCTCCTTGAACGATGTGCGGCTGAACGTTCGTTAACGCGATGACCGAATTCACCGCTCCGAACGAAACCGCCGATGCCCCAGCACAAACGATATCTTGTCCGCGCTTTGCGAATTGAGCGTGTCCGCTCATCGTAAAAGCTTTAATTTTTCCTTCGTCTGTGCGTTCCACTTCTACATGTATCATCGTCGACGCCTTACGCGTTAATTTTTTCGATGACTACTTTTGTGTAAGGTTGACGGTGACCTTGCTTACGACGATAGTTCTTTTTCGGCTTGTATTTGAAAACGATGATCTTCTTTTGACGACCATGTTTTTGCACTTTCGCCGTTACCGTTGCGCCTTCTACCGTAGGGCTCCCCACTTTTACTGTTTCGCCGCCTACGAATAATACTTTGTCAAATGTAACGGTTTCGCCTTCAGCAACGTCAATTTTTTCGATGTAAATTTCTTGACCTTCTTGCACTTTAATTTGTTTACCGCCAGTTTCAATAATTGCGTACATCGTTGCACCTCCTAACATAGACTCAGACTCGCCAGCACGAGGCGATTCGCAACTAGCGAACACTTATAACCTGCGCTGAGCGGTTGTAGCACGGGTGCTATAAACCGCTTTTTGCACCAAATTTTGTCCGCATAGATGCGGCGCAAAATGTTTCTACAACATGAAGAATAGTACCATAATAAAAGGTGGACTGTCAATAGACGAGCTTTTTTCATATTTTCATATATATATCATATTTCCTATCGTTATGTTTGTTTGTTTTTCGGCGAAAAATGCATGAAGCAGTTCGTTTTCATCCAAAATCGCTCGTTCTTTTTTATTTTTCACAACAATGATCGAATGTTTTTGACCGCGATAAAATTTTTGTAATACTGTTAATACCGATTCTGCTTCTTCGACAGTAATCGGCCGCCATTTCTTATAGTCGCCTTTTTTTCCATAATACCGTTCTAATAGAAAGCGCATTACAACGTACTGGCGCTGTTTCCATTCTTTCCATAGCGAAACAAACAAGAAAAGCGCGATAATCCAAAGATCGAGCTGAGCCGGTGCAACGAAAACGAGTACGCCAACTACTACGATAAGCAATCCAAACGAATAAATGATCATTTTTTCGTGCGCTTCGCTAAATGGGACATAGCGTGTCAACAGAAGAAACAGCAACTTTCCGCCATCGAGAGGCCAAATTGGCAAAAGGTTGATCAACGCGATCGCAACATTATAGTTAAAAAATATTTGCCAAATATCAAATGTCAGGACATTATTTTCCCATAAAACGAATGCTGCACCTACCAGCCAAACGTGCTGGACGGGACCGGCGAGCGTAACGAGCAATTCTTCATAAAACGGGCGATTCCCATGTTCCTCGACTTCCACTACACCGCCAAACGGAAGGAGCAAAATTTGTTTAATACGCCAAGAAAAAAAAAGAGCTGTCACCGCATGTCCGAGCTCATGAACGAACACGATAAAAAATAAAAGAAACAGCTGTTGGAAATGTGCGGTCATAACGGCGAGTCCGCTCATCAGCCATAACAGCGGATGAATATGGATTTTTGCCAACAACGATACATACTTATTCAAAGGGAATCACCTGAATTGGATCAATGAAATGATCGCCTTGTTTAATCGCAAAATAAAACACCCCTTTCGCGTCATTCCCCTCTTTCATCGCCGTTCCGACTTCTTTGCCCGCTTCAACAAAATCGTACAATTTTACCGTAATTGTCCCTAAATTGCCGTACCACGACTCACTTCCATCGGCGTGCTGAATAATGACCGTTTTTCCGAGTTTGTCTTTCGTGCCGGCAAACACAATGATTCCTTCGTTCATCGCTTCGACCGGCGTATCACTTTCCGTTTCAATCATAATCCCTTGTCCATTTTCCGCAAAATTTTCAAGCACCCGTCCTGCTGCAGGAACGGCATACGATGGCGTATTTTGTTTCTTCTCTGCTTTTTCCCTCGGCATTAAAGCAAGCGGCTCGCCGAATTGTTCTTCATACCATTTCGATACGGCCGCAAATTGAAATTGTTGCTCCATCGTCTGCTTGACAAACGTCCTTACCGGTTCGAACGTTGCGGAAGGGTTTTTAAATGCAATGGCTGTCACTAATACAAGGCAGGCGGAAAGAAACATTTTTAAAAGAAACGCTTCTTTTCGGAACAGAGGGTGTTTGTCGTCGGTTGAATAGCGATCATATGTGATGACCGGCTGCCCGTATCGCTCTTCATCTGTGACACTGATGAACGGCTCATAAGAGCTATGCTTAGCGGTACGCTCCCGTTTTCGTTTTTCAATTCGTTTTCGAATCTCCCTCGCACGCTTATTCATTTCTCACCATTCCCCAGCATAATTGTTTGTACTAATGTATGAGACAGGCGACAAAGATATGATAAAAAAAGAAAGCCAATGCACGTTGCACTAGCTTTCTTCACTAAATGTCTTTTCATTTTTAAGCAGCAAACAAAACTGACCCTTTTGATTTAGCGAACACCAAAAAACTTTTTCAGTTTTGAAAACACGCCTTTTTGCTCGTCTTCAAGCTGCTGCAGCGGCACCGATTCGCCAAGAATTCGTCTCGCAATATTTCGGTAGGCGATCGATGCCTTGCTCGTTGGATCGAGAACAATCGGTTCGCCGTTGTTGGATGCTTTAATCACGTTTTCATCATCGGCGATAATCCCTAACAAATCGATCGACAAATGCATGACAATTTCATCAATATCGAGCATGTCGCCGCTTTTCACCATATGGCTGCGAATGCGGTTAATCACAAGGCGCGGTCGCTTCACATGTTCCTCTTTTTCTAGCAATCCAATAATTCGGTCCGCATCGCGCACCGCTGATACTTCCGGCGTCGTCACAACAATTGCTTGATCCGCTCCGGCCACCGCATTTTTATACCCTTGTTCGATGCCGGCCGGACAGTCAATGAGCACATAATCATAGTCTTGCTTTAACTCGCCGACAAGCAGCTTCATTTGCTCCGGCGTAACCGCTGTTTTATCGCTCGTTTGCGCCGCCGGCAGCAAATATAATTTATCATCAAACCGCTTATCTTTTACTAACGCCTTTTGCACGGTGCAACGGCCCTCTGCAACATCGACTAAATCATAAATGATGCGGTTTTCAAGCCCCATTACGACATCCAGATTGCGCAAACCGATATCTGTATCAACAAGACAGACGCGTTTTCCCAACAGCGCAAGAGCCGTTCCTAAGTTTGCTGTTGTAGTCGTTTTTCCAACGCCACCTTTCCCGGACGTAATGACGATAGCTTCTCCCACTGTTACAATCTCCTTTCTCCCCTTAGATTCGGCCGCAAATGCGTAAGTAGCTGCAAGCGATCGACAACGATTTGACCAGTGTCGTCAATATACGCACATTCCATTTCATTACGTTCCTCTGTTTTATAATCAGGCGCGCGATTCATCACATCGCTGATTCGTAGTTGCGTCGGCTTCATAATCGACGCCGCAATGACCGCTTCTTTATTTCCGTAACATCCCGCATGCGCAATCCCTCTTAAAGCGCCGAGAATAAAAATGTTCCCTCCGGCAATCACCGTCCCCCCTGGATTCACATCCCCAATGAGCAATAAATCACCATGCACATGCAATACTTGCCCAGAACGAACGATTTTCGCAACGGAAACGATTTCCGTTTTCTGTTTCCATTTGAGCGCCTCTTCTTTTGTCATGACGTTGCTGTCGATCGACTCAACAACTAAATTTTTTTTCGCCCGAATGAGTGCACGCAATTCTTCTTCTTGTTTCGGCGTTAAATAGCGATTTCCAATTTTTAGATGAACAGAAACGAGCGGCCCGTCCGAATCTTCGTTCTCATTGATCGTTAATTTTTCATCCAATTCAGCGATTAAGTCTTCATAAGAACACGTATCATCGAGATGCAACGTCAGCCCATCTTTCGTTCCTTTCATCGTTACATATGGTTGTTTTTGCTTTTTCACAACGTTCACCTCAACGAATAATTCTACAGTCCTCTCCCGTTTTCCTTTTCATTCTTCCCGCTCGTAACGTTCGATTTTTAACAGCTGCTGTTTTAGAGGATAAGAAAAGAAAAGGAGAAAAAGCGCGTTTACAAGCAATGTCGGCAGCAGGCGGTACGAATAAAATTGATTGAGCGGCATGTCGGTTTTTCCAATTAACAACTGAATTCCGTACACATAACCTTCAAGAACCGAAACAGCAATCATACTAAGAAAACAAGTGACAAACAAATGGTTGTGAAACATTTTCATCACTTTTGCCATCATGTAAGCAATTAACGTAAAGGAAAACATATACACGCCAAGAATTTCCGTATACACTACATCATACAACATCCCCAAAATAAATCCATAAACCATTCCATACGTTTGCGCCACGTAAACGGTGATAAAAATAATAAAAATCAATAAAAATCGCGGCGCAAACAAATAATGTTGATACCATTCATTTTTTGGCCATAGATCGACAAAAAGGCTTTCACTGACGAAAAAAAGAGTGGCGAGAAAAGGAAGGAACAGCTTTTTCATTTTGTTTCCCCCTCTTCTTGCACGTCTATTTTTCGCTTCACGATAATCACATCATCAACGTCGTAAAAATTCGCGGCCGGTTTGACATATGCCATTTTCGTCAACCCGTATTCATCCGGTACAACTTCCTCCACTTCACCGATCAGAAGCCCCTTTGGAAAAACTCCGCCAAGGCCAGATGTCAATACAAGTTGTTTTTTCTCAATCTTCGCATCAAACGGAATTTGTTTTAAAAGCAAGGCTTCTCGTTTTCGATCATATCCTTCAATTAAACCGAATACATTTTCTTCTTTTCCTTGAACGTATGCCGAAATGCGGTTTTGCTGGTCAATGGCACTTAATAGTTGAACAGTTGACGTAAACTGGGAGGCAAGCTGGATCTTACCGATTAATCCTGCCGGCGTAATGACCGCCATGTCTTTTTTCACGCCTTGCTGTTCTCCTTTATTGACGATCACCGTTTCTTGCCAACGGTCCGGATTTCGCCCAATGACTGTTGCTTGAATCGAAATAAAGTCGCGCAAGCTTTCTTTTTTGTTTAAAATCGCACGAAGCTCTTCGTTTTCTTTTTTTAGCGTTTGTACTTCTGCCTCAAGCATCACATATTCTTCAAGCCGCGCTTTTAATAACTTGTTTTCTTTATATGTGTTTTTCATGTCTTGAACATTCTCAAAGAAGCCCGCAACGAGCTGTGCGGGCTTATGGAATAAAAACTGGACAAAACCGGTTGTGTCTTTCAAAAACTGCTCGGACCATGTAAGTTCTTTCCGATCCTTTAAGGAAAAACCAATCAATGCCACGAGAAAAATAATGCTGACGAGCAACAAAATGAGCCGTTTGTTTAAAAAGAATTGTGGCATGATTTACACCCTCTTACGATTAGCGATGGTCTCTCGCCTTGTTTTTAAACAAATGAATGTGGTCGAGCGCTTTTCCTGTCCCGATCGCGACGCAGTCTAACGGGTTTTCGGCGACAATAACTGGCATGTCCGTTTCTTCGCTGATCACTTTATCGAGGTTTCTGAGCAATGCGCCCCCACCTGTTAGCACAATGCCGCGATCCATAATATCAGCAGCCAATTCCGGCGGCGTTTTTTCGAGCGTATTTTTGACAGAATCGACAATTGCATAAACAGTATCGTGCAACGCTCCCGCAATTTCCTCAGCGGTAATTTCAATCGTTTTCGGCAATCCTGTTAATAAATCGCGGCCACGAATTTCCATTGAACCGATTCCTTCTGGATTTCCAGCAGAACCGATTTCGACTTTGATCGCCTCCGCCGTCCGCTCGCCGATCATTAAATTGTACGTTTTGCGGATGTATTGAATAATCGCTTCGTCCATTTCATCGCCAGCGATGCGAATCGACTGGCTCGTGACGATGCCGCCAAGGGAAATGACCGCGACTTCCGTCGTACCGCCGCCGATGTCAACGACCATACTTCCGGTTGGCTCCCATACCGGCAAATTCGCACCAATTGCCGCCGCAAACGGCTCTTCGATCGTATAGGCGTCGCGGGCTCCAGCTTGTCTTGTTGCATCGATGACCGCGCGCTCTTCCACTGCGGTAATTCCGTAAGGCACACATACCATCACATACGGTTTCCCAGCGAAAAATCCCTTATTTTTCGATGCTTGATTAATATAATATTTCATCATAATCGCCGTCGTTTCGTAGTCGGCGATGACACCGTCTTTCATCGGCCTTAGTGCGACAATGTTCCCCGGCGTGCGCCCGATCATATTTTTTGCTTCATTGCCGACCGCGACAATTTGCTTTGTATCTTTCTGTAATGCCACAACTGATGGCTCTCTCACAACAATGCCTTTTCCTTTTACATATACAAGAGTATTGGCCGTTCCTAAGTCGATTCCAAGATCTCTTGTGCCAAATCCGAACATAATGAGTATCTTCCTTTCTGAAACGAAATGCTGTTTTATTCAAATTCGTTCATCTAATCGTATTAATGATGGACAACACGCCCACAAAACATTTGGCAAAACTCATAACTGTTATTATAACGCATTCGACAAAAAAAGAGAACTATTACACATATCCTTTTTCTTTCAAGCTAATGAATTTTTGATCGCCAATGATTAAATGATCTAAAAGCTCGATGCCGATGATGCGGCCGCATTCGGCAAGGCGTCGCGTCACTTCAATGTCTTCGCGGCTTGGAGTCGGATCCCCTGAAGGGTGGTTGTGTGCGCAAATAATGGAAGCGGCTGAACGTTTAATCGCTTCTTTAAATACTTCGCGCGGGTGAACGATGGAGGCGTTTAAACTCCCGATAAAGACGGTTTTGCGGTGGATAACTTGGTTTTTCGTATTTAAATAAATCGCGACAAAATGTTCTTGGGATAAAAAGCGCATATCGTCCATTAAATATTTTGCCCCATCTTCCGGCGAACGAATCACATACCGTTCGTCATAGCTGAGGCGGCTGATGCGCCGGCCGAGTTCGATGGCCGCCAAAATTTGAATCGCTTTGGCAGCACCGATCCCTTTAATGCTCGTCATTTCTTCAACGGTCGCATCTTTCAATAGACGAAGTCCTTCAAAATGGTGAAGCAGCCGCTGAGCAAGCTGCAACACCGATTCATCTTTTGTCCCTGTACGCAATAAAATCGCTAATAATTCTTGGTTCGACAAACTTTCCGGTCCGTCGGAAAGAAGACGCTCGCGCGGACGGGCATCTTTCGGAACATCGCGGATCATGAGTGACATCGTTTTCAATTCGTTTCCTCCTTTCTTATTTCCAGCCGATCTTTTTTAACTCACGTACCGTGCGGGCAAGCGGCAGTCCAACGACAGAAAAATAGTCGCCCTCGATTCGTTTGACAAACAGCGCCCCTTTTCCTTGAATCCCGTACGCCCCTGCTTTATCCATCGGCTCGCCCGTTTCGATATATTCAAAAATGTCTTCATCTGTGATATCCCAAAACGTTACCGCCGTCCGCTCGACAAAAACCGTTTCCTGTTCCGGTGCGATAATCGCCACTCCTGTAAACACGTGATGCGTCTTTCCCGATAGCAAGCGCAGCATTTCACATGCTTCCTGTTTTGTTTTTGGCTTTCCTAGTACTTGTCTGTTATACACTACGATCGTATCCGCACCGATCACATACGCACCGGGATTCGTTTTTTGCACCGCTTTCGCTTTTTGATAAGCGAGCGACTGGACAATTTGCTCAGGAGACTCGTTTCGTTGGATTTGTTCGTCGATATCACTGACGAGGATGTCAAAGCGGAGGCCAGCCATTTCAAGCAGCTGTTTGCGCCGAGGAGAGCTGGAGGCTAGTATGAGTCGTTTCATATCCATCACCCTTTTTGTACTCGCTTCAAATTGGAAGATACACTTGTATCGTACCAAATTTATCCGTTTGACACAATTTTTTTATTAAGAAAAGCGGAGGCGAGCGTCTAACGCTACATCTTCCGCCGAGAAACGTTTGCCACTTCGACGGAAAAAAGGATATTTCCCTTAATGCGTTATGAGCTGAAGCTATATAAATGCAATTTGGAACTTTAACGTTTTCGTTTTTTATGGAGTAACCGGTGTTTTTCGACTGTCGGGTGACCGAACAACACCGCTTCCAGACAAATACATTTATCTGTGAAGCGATTGGTTGTTCGGTCCTCTGTCACGCGAAGGCGTGACGAAGGCAAGTCACACACTTGCCTCCGACAGTCGAAAAAATAGGGAGCCTACTTTTTCGTCAACCATAAGTTAAACCTCCCAGTTGTATTTATATAGACGCCCATGCCGAAAAAAATTCGGCGCCATCGGAAGAATGAAAATACCCTTCTGTCGAATATTTCAAGTTTATACATTTTGGAATTTGGGTATTTTCAGGATAGACAATAAAAAAGAAGCGACTCGCTTCTTATCGGGTCGATTCGACATCTTTTTTCAGTGCGTAGAGCAGTTCTTGCTGCGTTCTCCACAATAGTGCCTCCTCTTTCGTTTCACGGTAGGCGATTAATGATAAATAAGCGTTTGTGATATACTTCCCTTCCTTCTGATTAAAAGCTGGCTGCACTTTCTTATATTGGCTTTCTAAAGCCGTCCATTGACCGTCTTTCACATCGTTTTTTGCCAACAGTTGGACCGATAGATCGGTCATCATCTCATATAGCGACTGCACAGTTGAATCATTGATGGACGAAACAGATACCGCTTTAATATAAGTCGTTTGCCCTTTTTGTTTGTATAAATCGTTCAGCGGCTTAAGCGATTGCTTGTCCATCGCTACGCCAATGAATACCGATGTCGGCTGCTTCCCAACAAGCACGGCCGGAATTTGAGACGATTGCAGCTGTTTCGCATATGTTTCAGCTGCTTTTTCGTCGTCAAACACTCCTGCTTGAATGACACTTACAGCAAGCGGTTGCGTTAATGCCTCTTTAGACGTCCCCTCATTCGGCGAAGAAACGTAATTGAGGGTAGCCGTAGTTGTGAGCGAAGCATTCTCTTTTTGCTTTGGAATGATATGAAGAACGACAAAGCCGAAGCTTGTCCCGATGATCACCGCCAACAAAATCGACAAAACCGCTGATTTGAGACGGGCATTGATCATTCGCTTTAATGGCGAACGCTTCGATAATCGCTTTTCCTGTTCAAATGAAACAGGCGGCATAGCCTCTTCCCTTATCACCGCTTCCTCTTCGATGGCAGCGCTTATTTCTTTTCCTACCATTTCGACATCAGACTGTTTTTCCATCATAAACGGCCGCTCTTCTCCGTTAATTTTAACCGTAATCTCTTTTCCGTGCTTGTCCATCTTTTCACCATCCCCGTTTCGTCGATTCTTTGCCCATCTTATCATAACGACGACAAAAAAGAACAAGACATTTGTCGTCTTGTTCTCGAAGGTTTTCGTCAAATTTCGCGTCATTTCAAGTCTTTAATAAGCAAAACCGACAGTTATTTTGTAAACATTTCCAAGTTCATATCATTCCCTGATTCATGCATGGCTACACCGAAATTCCCCCCGCACCTTTTACCGCTGCGGTGACTGTTCTCCATCTTTCGGCTCGTCCGGAATCAATTCAGTCAACGGATTCCGTTTTTCGCTTGGAGGGGGAACGTCGAGCGGCGGCACTTTGTTTTGTAAATTCACCAACCCCGGATAATAAAACGCGCTGACTGTTAATGAGTACGTTAACGGCTTCACGGTTGCATCGGCGGATGTCAATTCAGGATTCCCCGTAAATGATAGCGCTTCAACAGAAACGATGCGATCGAGCCCTTCTAACGTTTGCAAAAACCGCTCTAAATGATAGTACGACGGTGATTGCACCGTCAGCTGAACCGTGATTTTCTTTAGGCCGTCTGGCAGCGCAAGCGAGGAATTGTTTTGTTGTTGCGGTGAAGATGGCTGCACCGGTTGCGAATTGGTGTTTAACTGCGCCTCAACACCTTGCCCAATCGTTTGATTTGTCGCTTGCGGCGGCGCATTGATTTCTGCGTTTTCGTTAAAAGCCATGCTCGAAATAAAGCTATTTGAAACAACTTCTGCTTTTTCCAAATCAAGGATCAGTTGTTCGACAAGCGGTTTGACAGGCACTTTTTTCTGTAATTCAACGATGCTGTCCGTTACGTCCGTCTGCTGTTTGGACGCTTGTGCCTGCAACGCGGCGAGCAGTTTTTTCTCGTTTGAAACGGTGGCATTCAGCTCATCAATGCGGCTATAAAGTGGCTTCAGCTTATAAAGATAGAGAACGGCAAAAAACGCACCGATCAAGATTAACGAAAAGAGCAAAAGCAAAATTTGGCGTTTCGCAAACCGGACGGTCATGATTGTTTCCCCTTTTCCTCTTTTAACGCGTCTTTGTTTACGTGTAGTTCATATTGTGCAACATAACGCGGCAATATATTGTTCTTTTCTGTTGCGTTCGTTTGGCCGCTCTGTCCTCCTGTTGCCGTTACGCTTTTTAGCTGCACGTCAGCAACAAAATTCGCATCTTCTAATCGCTTTAGGTAATAAGCCGCATCTTCGCTCGTATCAAACTGCACTGTTATATTTACCGTTCCATCTTCTGTATAAGAAAAGTTCATGAAAAATCCTCGCTCCGGCAAAAGCTTCGCCAGCCCGCGAAGAAGCAATACTGTTTTCAGCGGATATTGTTTCGCCCATTCGACCGTCTTTTTTAACTCCTGCACTTCTTGCACGGATTGGACGTTTTCTAGCTTTTGCTGCTCCGCCGCCTCAAGCGCGCGCATTTGCTTTAGCTCTTGCGTTAACGATTCGATTTGTCTGTTTGCTTTTTGCACGGATAAATAAAAAACCGTACCGGCAGCGATCGTTGCGACAAACACAATGATGATGCCAACGAGAAATACCATGTTTTTCGGTTCTTTTTTCGGCAGTAAATTAACGTCGATGAACATAGTTCGTTCCCTCTTTTAGTCCAAGTCCCCATGCTAAATGATAGCGAGGGTCAATCACCGTTGCAAGCGGTTCGGACAAGCGTTCAACCGGAACGTCAAACCGCTCTTGCATCACCTCATGAATATGGTGCAAATACGGGTGATCGCCAGTTAACAATAGCCGCGTAATTTGCGCGTTTCCTTGATGGATCGAAAAGCGGTAAAAGTTCATAACCCGGTCGATTTCTTTATATACATCTTCAAACGGCCGAAGCAACTCTTCCATATGATTCGTTCTCATTTTTTCATCCAATGATTCAAACAAAAGTTGCCGCATGAAAACAGGAATATGGTTATAGAAGGCGCTGACATTGACGGCTGATTCATCAATTTGTACAATCAGTAAATGATCTTCTTTCCGCACTTGGTCGGCCGCATAAAATAAGCGGTAGACGCATAGCGGCGATACATCAGCGGCAATCGGACGGAGCTTAACATCCTCTAAAAGTTGCGCATAATCGATTACGATTTGTTCCGGAGCGGTAAACAACAAAATCGTAAGTTTCTCCTTCGTTTTTTCTAACACGGCGTAATCGAACACCGGATCTTCAAACGGCAAATGAATCGTCGTTCCAAGCTCCATAAATAAATAGCCGCGAATCTCATCCTCCTGTAGATCGTTTGGAAGAGAGAGGCGCCGAATAACGACGACTGGATCAGGGGCAATAAAGCGGACGCGCCGTTTTTTCAACTTCCATTCGCTCACACATTCCTCCAAAATCATCGCAAGCGTTTCCCGATCATGGATTTTCCCGTTGTGAATCAACCCTTTAGGAAGTTCTCGCTCTCCGCATTTATGGAACGAAAACAGATCATGAGGCTTTAGCTCGACATAGCGAATAACGTGGTCTTTGATTACAAGATTGGCTACTTTATGTCGCGGTTTGAATAAGTTCATCATATTCATATTGTTTCCCTCGTATTAAAAGAAAATCCATTGCTTATACCAGTCGATAATTGCTTGTCCAAAAAAGTAGACGGTCAATGTCCCCAACACAATGTACGGTCCGAACGGCATCGGCTCTTTACGGCGCACTTTTCCAAGCGCTATGCCGATAAGCCCAAACACCGTTCCGTAAACGGTCGAAAAAAAGAACGATAAAAGCACCATCTTCCATCCTAGCACAAAACCGAGCAGCGCAAACAATTTTATGTCTCCGCCGCCCATGCCTCCTTTGCTAACGACGGCGATAAAGAGCAATAACAAAAAGCCGACGGCCGCGCCAACGAGCGAATCCCACCACGGCGAAAGCGGAATAAAGAAGCGCTCAATCATAAAAAGAACGGCAAAAAAAAGTAGAACCCGATCGGGAATGATCATATAGCGGACGTCGGAAACAAAAATAATCATCAGTAGCGAAATAAGCGTCCAGCTGACGAGCAATTCTTTTGACCATCCCACCAAAAAGGGCGAAATCGTAAAAAGAATCGCCGTCAAAAGTTCCACAAACGGATAAAGCGGCGAAATGCGAATGCCGCAGCCGCGGCACTTTCCGCCTTGCACGACATAAGATAGAACAGGAATAAGCTCCCAAGCTGTCAGCGTACGCTGACAGCTTGGACAATGAGAACGAGGTGTCACAAGCGACTCCCCCACCGGCACCCGCAACCCGACGACATTAAAAAAGGAGCCGAGGAGTAAGCCGTGTAGAAAGCTTAAAAGGAATCTATAGATCTCAATCATATTTTATCACTTTTATTTGTTAATAACTACTTCTCTTCTAAGATCATTTTCAGCTACAGGGCCTTTAGCACTAGTTTGAACCCCTCTAGATTGGTTAACTAGTTTCACTTCATAAGAAAGTTTATTATTCGTTTTTGTTACTTTCACATATGATCCTGTATCATCTCCATAAGGATAAGTAGTTTGATTGCTTGCTGGATATGCGCCAAGTTGATAACCTCTTGTATTACCATTATCCCCGCCATCTGGATCTTTAAGTGTTTCTAAATATCCTTCATCTTCTAAGTATTTCAATGAAATAATTATAGAGCCACTTCCTTGTGGTAACATCTTAGCATTGCTTGTTACTGCAATTTTCGCCGCATTAATCATTTGCTGTGCGTTCGCTACGTGCGCATCTTTTTTCGAGTTGTCGATTAATCCCCCGATACTTGGAACTGCGATCGCCGAAATAATCCCTAAAATCACAACAACGGCCAACAGTTCAATCAATGTCAAACCTTTTTGATTTTTCAAAAAGCGCTTCAACATAGTGCTCCCCTCACTTTTTCATAGTACTTTCTTACCATTACCATTTTACAATATTTATGGTATATTGAAAATATTTTTTTCTTTAGATATAAGAGGAATGAAAATTTTACGATCTGATTTTTTGTTTCCGTTTCCATCTCAATACACGACAATATAATATAACATGGTGAGCAATTATCTATATAAATACAACTAGGAGGTTTAACTTATAGACTCCCTATTTTTTCGACTGTCGGAGGCAAGTGTGTGACTTGCCTTCGTCACGCCTGCGCGTAATTGCATTTATATAGTTGCAAAACAAAATGTCAACTTATGCAGATTTTTGAATTTGATTAAAAATATCAAACATTGGCACTAAAATGGATGTAACGATTGTTCCGACAATGCTCGCCAAAAAAATAATCATCATTGGTTCAATTAACGATTTTAGTCGATCTGTTGCTGCTTCCACTTCCGCTTCGTAAAAATCAGCGACTTTAGCGAGCATCACATCTAATGATCCTGTTTCCTCACCAATCGCAATCATTTGTGTAACAAGTGGAGGAAAAAACCAATGTTTTTTCATCGGTTCCGTCAATGATTGCCCGCGCTCAAGCGCATCACGCGATTGACTTAGCACTTTGGCCACTACCTCATTTTCGACAACATTTTCGACAATTGCTAACGCCTGCAAAATTGGCACAGAGCTTGAAAACAATGAACTCAATGTTCTTGTCATGCGCGCTAATGCCGCTTTTTGCAACATTTTCCCGAAAATCGGGATTCTAAGCATCATATAGTCAATATAATATTTAGTTTCCTTCCGTTTTTTTAACAATACAAACAACACATAAAACGAAATCATCACAAGAATCATAATCCACCAATACGATTGCATAAATTTACTAGAGTTTAAGACAAACTTTGTAATCGCCGGAAGTTCGGCACCAAAATTCACAAACATTTGTACAAACGTTGGCACAACGGCAACTAACAAAAAGATAACGACAATAACGGCAATGATGGCGACAACGAACGGATAAGTAAGAGCGGAAATCACTTTTTGCTTGGTCCGGTGCACTTTTTCGAAATGATCCGCTAACCGATCAAGCGTCTCATCCATGTTTCCGCCTGCTTCTCCTGCTTTAATCATGTTAATAAACATCGGCGGGAAGATACGCTTATGCTTGGCTGCCGCAGCAGATAGAGGATTTCCGGCGCGAAGCTCCTCTTCAACAGCGGCAAGCGCTTTTTTCAGCGCCTTGCTTTCCGTCTGATTAGCTAAAATCCGCGTCGAATCAACAACAGAAACTCCTGCTTTGAGCAATGTGGAAAATTGTCGCAAATAAATCGCAAAATCTTGTAATTTGACAGGTTTGCCGAACGTAATTTCTTTGTTTAATAAAGTTTCAGGAACTTCATTGATTTCAGTCACTTTAATTCCTTTTTCGCGCAGTTTCAGCATCGCTTCCCGTTTGGATTCGCCTGTAATAACCCCTCTTTGTTTTCTTCCGTGCACGTCACGGCCTTGATATTTAAACTGTGCCATTCTATTCGACACGCTCCTGCATGAGATAAGGTTCAGCCACTTCTTTCGAAATCTTTCCTGCCTGCATCAATTCCTTAATGCTCGTTTCTAACGTATTCATTCCTAAAGCACGGCTCGTCTGCATGACGTTCACAATTTGATGAATTTTTTCGTTGCGAATCAAATTCGCCACCGCTGCGTTGTTGATTAAAATTTCCGTTGCCGCCACCCTCCCTGTTTTTTGCACGTTCGGAAACAAGCGCTGCGAAATAATCGCCACTAGCACAGAAGCGAGCTGAATGCGAATTTGCGGCTGCTGGGCTGGCGGAAACACGTCAATGATGCGGTCAATCGTAGCCGGTGCGCTCGACGTATGAAGCGTCCCGAGAACAAGATGGCCTGTTTCCGCCGCCGTAATCGCCGTATGAATCGTTTCTAAATCGCGCATCTCACCGACTAAAATGACATCCGGGTCTTGCCGCAATGCCGCGCGCAGTCCGTTGGCGAAATTGTTCGTATCAAAGCCGACTTCGCGTTGATCGATGATGCAACCACCGTGCTTATGCAAATATTCGATCGGATCTTCAAGCGTAATAATATGTTTGCGCATCGTTTTGTTCATATAGTCAATCATCGCGGCCAACGTCGTCGATTTTCCGCTCCCCGTTGGTCCTGTGACAAGCACAAGTCCTTGCGGTTTATGCGCGATCCGTTTTAATACCTCAGGCAATTGCAGTTCGTCAATTGTCGGAATTTGCGTCGGAATAACGCGTACAGCAAGCGACACACATGAACGTTGTTTATACGTATTCACGCGAAAACGAGAAACTCCCGGAATCCCATAAGAAAAGTCAAGCTCTCCTTTTTCTTGAAATTGCCGCCATAATCCTTCTGGAATAATCGCTCTTGCCATCGCTTCTGTATCTTCCGGATGCAATACATCTTGACCGTATTTTTTTAATTCCCCGTTAATGCGCATAATCGGCGGCACGCCGACCGTCAAATGCACATCGGATGCTTTTAATTCGAAAGCTGCTCGTAAAAGATGATCCAGTTTTTGTTTCATCGCCCTCACCTTTAGCTTAAAATCGCCACTTTCAATACTTCTTCTAGTGTCGTTAATCCTTGCTTCACTTTTAGTAAGCCATCATCGATTAAAAAAATCATTTTGTTTTTAATCGCCAGCTCGCGCAATTTCGAAAACGGTTCGTGATTTAAAATGACACGCCTCATCTCATCTGTCATCACAAGCAATTCGTGAAGGGCAATCCGCCCTTTATAGCCGGTCATATTGCACGTTGGGCAGCCGCGACCGCGAACCAATTTTTCAATTTTGATGCCGCGCCTTGCGAAAATTTCGCTTTCCCGCTTCGTCGGCTCTTGATCATATTGGCAGTCGCGGCAAACGCGGCGCACGAGACGCTGGGAAACGACGCCGGCAAGCGATGTCGCCACTAAAAACGGCTCAATTCCCATATCGATTAAGCGCGTAATCGTGCTGAGCGCGTCGTTTGTATGCAGCGTGCTCAGCACTAAATGTCCTGTTAACGAGGCGCGAATCGCTACCTCGGCTGTTTCGCGGTCGCGAATTTCCCCGACCATGATAATGTTCGGGTCTTGGCGCAAAATCGAGCGAAGTCCTTGGGCAAACGTTAATCCGACATTCGGATTCACTTGAATTTGGTTAATGCCTTCAAGCTGATATTCAACAGGATCTTCAATTGTAATGATATTGACTTCCTCGCTATTTAACCGGTTGAGCGCCGCATATAACGTCGACGATTTCCCAGATCCGGTCGGCCCAGTAATAAGCACAATTCCGGTCGGCCGCTCTATTAATTCAATAAAGCGCTGCAAATTCAGTTTATTGAATCCAAGCTTATGAATATCATTCAACGCCGCCCCTAAATCGAGAACGCGCATCACAATTTTTTCACCATACACCGTCGGCAATGTCGAGACGCGCAAATCAACAGGATGGAAGTCTATATTCATTTTAATCCGTCCGTCTTGCGGAATGCGATGTTCTGTTATATCCATATTTGCTAAAATTTTAATTCTGGCCGTCAATACGCTGTGCATATGTTTTGGAAGTGCGCGGTCGGTGCGCAGCACACCGTCAATGCGATAGCGAATGAGCACTTTCGTTTCTTGCGGGTCGATATGAATGTCGCTCGCCCTTTGCTCGACCGCGAGCTGCAAAATTTGGTTGACGAGTCGGACGATTGGCGAATCTTCTTCCGTCACCCGCTCTTCTTCAACCGTTTCTTGCGTCGGCACCATCCGTAAAAAATCTTCCATCGATTCGTCGATGTCATAATATTTGTTAATCGCCCGCAAAATATCGTCTTTTGAAGCGATCGCCGTTTCAATATGAAACCCAGTCGACAACCGCAAATCATCGATAACGAAAAAGTCCATCGGATCGGCCATCGCCACAAGCAGGCGGTCTCCTTCCGCCTTGAGCGGCATCACCATATGGCGTTTCGCGAATTCTTTCGGAATCAAATTCGTCAATTTCGGATCAATCGGATACCTGTACAAGCTGACGTGAGGAATGCCGAGCTGAAACTCAAGCACTTCGATGAGCTGCTGCTCGGTAATATACCCGCGCTGCAACAGCGCATCCCCGAGCTTTTGGCCAGGCGCTTTCTCTTTTAACGCTTCCTGTAATTGCTCCGGCGTAATCAATCCTGCTTCAACTAACAAATCACCTAACCGTTTTCGCTCTTGTCGCTGCTTCATAGTCATCCCTACTTCTCATAAATTTCTGTATCATTATTTATCGGACTATCTTGCTGCATGTTGCCTTGATTTTTTTTATTCTCAACGTGAGTTGGAGCCGTTTTTTGTTCTTCGTTTTGCCCGCTGCTGCTATTTGGCATCGAATCGTTTTCTGGATTCATCGCTCCATTTTCCGCATCAATGCCGATATCTAATCCATGAATTTCAATTTTGTGCACTGGAGGATAAAAATCTTCAGCAATAAGCTCTGTTTTCAGCAAATGATTCTGTTCGTCATAAACTTCTTTCTTTACTTTCACTAACGTTCCTTGTTTTCCTTCTTGCTTCAATCTTGTTTCATTCGGCTGTAGTGTTGGGCTGTATTGAATAATTGTTTTCGGCGCGAAATGCTCAACATCTAATTTAATCATATATTTATTGATAAACGGCAATCCTTTTAAAGTAACTTTAAAGCCATTGTTTATTAGCTGTAACTCTAACGTATATGAACTCGAATTCGGGTTGTAGAAAATAAAATCCCTGTTCTGACGATCCACTTTCGCTTCATAGCCAAACTGGATGCTGCTTGGTAACTCTCTGCTTGTATGCCGCTCCATAATAGTAAAATTCGTCGGTAAAACGGTTTGATAAATAGCGGAAGCAATTAAGCTCATCGCTTCGGAAGAAAACGAACCGTTTTGTTCTTTAAAATAATTTAATAGGGAAAATGGGCTTTTCCCTTTAATTTCAATCGTCGGATGTTTAGAAATCCACGCTAAAACTTCTGCTTGATTGCCTTGTAAATTCGCAACCACTGCTTCATTTATAACTTTTTGTTCGATATTTTGCTCTTTGACATAGTTAGCTATATCAATTAGTGCCGCATTTGTTTTTAATGTAGCTGCCACTTCAATTACATCATTTTTTAGCCGTTCCATATCAAACAATGAAACTAAGTTTTCCCCTACAATTCTAGAAATAAGAGAATATAGCTGTTTTTCGTCCAATACAATGAAAAGCTGTGATTGTTGTCCATCCACAGCCTGCTCAACGCTTTGTTCAATTTGGAATGTAAAAAGATCCGCGGGAATGGCTTCCTTTGTTTCTTGATAGACAATAGCCGTGTTCTGAACAGCTTTCCACTCATTAACATGATTGATAATCGTATCGATTGCTTCTCTCTTTGATAAACCAGCAACATTCACAGACCCGATCGCCGTACCTTTGGCAAACCGGTTATGTTTAAGAAAAATGGACTCATAAGCAAAGGAGCCAATTTGTGAGAAACTGATTAAATACGTTGTACTCAAAATAATGACAAGAAACAATTTTATTACAGTTTTATTTCTCACCAAGACACCTCCTTCACTTATAAAACAGCTTATCAAAAGTGACTTTTGAGATTTCACCATGCTCTTTCACATGCTCAAGATTTATCCGAACGATCCTCACCATGTTTATCAACGGCAATATCCGTTGCATCATCTTCAAATTTCAATTCCGGAATGAAATCATCATCCATTAAAATACTAGGTTCCTTGATTAATGTTTCTGATTCAGATATGTTCATGTTATTTGAGTTTGCACGTTCAAGGACACCATCCGCAACAGCTTCTTCATGAACAGATTCTCCTTTTTCTTCCTCTAAAAGCCATGTTTCTATTTCACTCAGATCACTAGTGATATCATCTGTTTCTTTATCATGATCGGCAAGCGTTTCGGATGATTGTTCCAACCATCGCAAACGATTCTCGAGAAATGTAATTTCTTCATCAATCTCTATATGATCGGCTCCGCTATCCCGAGCAGATTGCCCATCTTCAAAAACAGGTAATTTTTCTTCGGCAAAATCATGTTGCTGTTCGCTATCTAACCTTAATTCTACCATATCAAGTGCAGGCAAAAAATCTTCCGAAACTGGCACTGGCTCTTCGACTATATCTTTAGCATATTTGTCATCATTCTTCTGTTCTTCTACAATGGTTTTTTCTTTTTCTGATGATGATTTGTCGAAAACTTGTTCAAAATCTATTTCTGCCCCTTGCTCTTGAACGACATATATCCGATGTCCGAGCTTCTTATCAAGCAAATACGTAATAAGCAACGCTAACAGCAATAATAGTAAGACGACTTGCCAAAATGGAAACATTGATTTCGCTAATAAACCAAAAAATGACAAAAAGAGGGAAACAACAATAATGATCATATTTCCGCGTCGATTGAAACCGAGCGGCAAAATAAATAAAATAGGGATGAGAACAATAAGAGCAGCAAATACAAATAAAAACGTCTTCAATATGTCACCCCGTTTCGATAAACTTCACCAACTGAAGCTGAAACAATTTTCCGAAAAATTTAACATAAAGTCACGAGTGTTGATTATCCATTATTTTACTAAAAAACGCAGAATCATATGGCTGAACACAAGCTTTTCTGACTCTTCCCTCGAACAAGAACGCCGGCGGGCAAATGTCATTTGCCCGCAAAGCGTTCATTGTTCGAGGAGGGCATGCGTACAGCATGCCCAGTCGGCAATCTGAGCTTAGCCGACTACGGCAGAAAAGCTAGGAATAGAGCGATGTCAACTGGTTTTTAATGTTAATCAACACGCCTGACATAAAGTAAATGATACTACACTCTGATATATTGTATAATAAAGTTACATATTTTGAAAGAAGGGTAGGCGAAATGCCTATGACGAAACTCATAAAAAATCATAAAGGATTAACATTAATCGAAACGATGTTATCGATTACACTTTTAGGAATTGTGATGCTTGGCGTCATGACTTTGTTTAAACAAGCGTATTTGTACACGGTCTTAAATGAAGACAAAACAGTTGGAATTAATGTCGCGCGAAACGCTTTAATGTATATGAAAAAACAAAGTTTCATTGATTTAAAGAACTATTTTACCGATACAAATAAAGAACTGAAAATTCTCATCTGCAAAAAAACAGACGAAAATGGCAATACAATTGAAAACTATCAATTTTTTAATAAAGATGCTTCTATCCCATCAACTTGCCAAAACGTTGAAATCAATAACACGAAATACAAAATTACTGTCCAAGCTGAAGAAAATAAGCAAAACTATCAAAATTACTTCATTCCAATTAAAGTAGTCGTTACTTGGGAAAGTAGTAATATCGAACGGTCAACGCAGCTAAAGGGGGTTATTACAAGTGAAGACATTCGTTAAACGATTGGCCCCAAATGAACGCGGAATTACGCTAATTGAGTTGCTGGCGACCATTACGATTTCATCGATTATGCTTTCTGTTATTTATGGTGTTTTTATGACTGGTCTGAACTTATATAACAAAATTGGCATTGAGGGACAGTTAAGAGACGACGCCGATTATGTCGTATCAAGAATGATGAATAAGCTTTATTCCTTTCCCTTTGACCAGATTGAATATTGTCCTAACTCTCCTAAAGGAACATGCATTACTTTAGTAAACGATAAATATGTCGGAATTGATCAATACAACAACCTTTTAGACATCAATCCTGATAAGGACTATGTGGACGAAAACGGAAATAAAATATCAACGGCAACGAAAATTGAATTGGTTGAAACAGAAACCGGGTTTTATCAATTTAAAATTGACGATGAAATTTTAAGTACGCAAGCTAATTTTAAAGGTTCAACAATTACATTTCAATGCTCGAAAGAACAAAACGGAAATTGCGTGAGCGCAATGATTAATATCGATTTAACTGTACAGCATCCAAGGACGAATAAAACGCTTCACCTAGCGAGCAAATTCGGATGGTGATGAAATTGATGAAAAATGAAAAAGGCGTAAGTTTAATAACCGTATTATTAATAACGCTTATATTTATGACTATCGGACTTGCGATCATCTCTGCTTCGATTAATGGTACATTGCGGACGGAAATTAGAGAAACGGATATTGATGTCACTTACCAAGCGAACAATATTATGGAAGAAATAGTAGCGGACCTTAAGCTGGCGATGCAGAAAAAAGACCCGCTGAATCCTAATCAACCTTTACCTGCTAGCTACTATCTTCCATTATCAAAAACCGGCGGGACGGTTGATGCAAACTTTGACCCGACATTAACGAGACTGCTGAATGAAAAAATTATTCCTAAGTACAGCACTTATGTTGAGTCGCTACAAATTAAAGATATAAGCACTGAAAAACCTTATTATATCAATAAACAACTTCATTTTACCCGCGTGTTGGAAATCAAAGTAACCGTAAAAGACGCTCATCAAGCAACGATTAAGCGAACAATGAAGCGAAATGTAATTCTTTCTCCGACACCAAGCTTTTTGCAATATGCCGTTGGCTCTCAGCAGGAGCTTGAAATCAACGGTTCGCCAAACATTCTCGGAAATGTATTCGCTAACGATTTAAAAATCTCGCAAAATGCAAAGTTTTATACAACCAATAACGTTTTAATGGAAATTCCAACGCCGTTTCCATCGATATTCGGAGACGTTTATTCCGAAGGGAAAGATGTGCAAACATCGTTAAGCGAAAACAATTTTTATAAACAAAAGATGCCGTTGTTTAAAAACGATAGTCATTTCATTGATGTAAATTTCAATGAAACGTTTAATAAACAGGCAGATAAATTATTGTATAATATCACGGGAGAAAACATAAGATACAGCAACGGAAACTTTATTGCTAGTTTTGAAAACTATGCAAATAATCTAATCGCTAATAGCAGCGGAATTTCTATTTTCTTTCCTCGTGATGATGAAGAAACGAGCATTGAGCTATCCAGTTTAGCGAGTGACGAAGAAATAGTTTTGCAATCGAATAATAATGAAACCATCCTTTTAACTAACACAGACAATACAATGCGCACAAAACCGCTAAAAATAAGAGGAGATGTTAGTTTAAGCAACATCTCCAGACTGGAATTGCCTGATTTAATTGTCCAAGGCGATTTGACGATTACGAATTATGGAGATTTGCAAATTGGTAATCTATTTGTAACAGGAAATGTAACGATTTCCAATTTTATAAGAAACAATGCGAAAGGAATGCTGCAATATAATACAGTGGTCGGCGGAAATTTGGAAGTTGTCAGCGACACCGATTTCCAAATAAACGGAAACGTCTTTATTAACGGAAACACGAAACTTGTGACAAGAGATTCTTCTTTTACAATCCGCGGCTACGTGATGGGAAATGGAGATTTTTATGTGCTTGGAAACGATGATTTAAATAAAAATGAAGATGACAATTTTATCTTTGACTCTGTTGTTTATGTAATGGGACAATCGTTTATCTCAAGCGCCAACATTTTAGGTGCAGATAACAATGATAAACAGCTTGTCTTGTTATCAAATGGAAATTTGACGATAACGCGCATCAATGAATTCAGAAATTTTTCCACCATGAACGAACCTGCTAATTTTAACGGTGAAGTAACGGATACGGCAATCAAACCGTTACATGCGTTTTTCTACACGCATCAAAATGCGGAACTGTATGGTGTCGGTTCGTTATTTTATATCGATGGAGGTCTCTTCGCTAGAGAACATCTAGTTATTAATGCGATTAGAGGGGAAATTACCAATCATTCCGAACAAAGTTTAATGAATATGGCTAACGACTCAACACAACCAACATTGCAGACGAACAAACTTTCTCGCTTTAACGTGAAGTACGATAAAAAAGTATTGTTAAGACGCATCGACGATTTGCCGCTTGTCGATGAATTGCAAGTCATTCCAGACGCGATTGAATTACAATAAAGCCGCAAAGGATGTAGCCCCTTGCGGCTTTATTTATTACCATCTTCCTTTCGGTATTTCAGAATCTCCTCCGTTGTTTCCTCCGCCTGAACCGTTACCAGATTTCGTAACAATAATCACGATGGAATCTTTAATTTCTTGACCATTTTTTGTTTTTTCTTCTGCAATGGCGGTTACAGTCGAATAGCCGTAATTCCTTGCAGTCAAATACCACTGCCCGTTCTCGTTCGTTATTTCGACATATTGCGGTGCAGAAGACAATACAGACTCTAGCTGTTTGTTCGTTGCGTTGGAAGGATTAAACTCCAATAATGATGCAACAGGTATTTTTTCACCAAGCGTTATGCTTAAAGTTCGCTGTTTAAAGCGGATGCTCTCTAACGGTACCGTCGGGTCAACGACAGTGATATTCGCTCTTGCCGAAACACCGCTTTCATCTTGCGCTTCCACATAAATTGTAACATTTCCTAGTGACAGCGCAGTTACAATGCCATTTTCCACTGATGCAACAGATGGATTGCTTGATGACCATCGGACATTTTTATTCGTCGCATCAGAAGGTAAAACCGTTGCCTGAAGCGTCTGTACTTCGTTTACATTCATTTCACTTTTGTATGGTCCTAATTCGATTTTGGTGACGAGCTTGTTAAATGTTACGGCAACAGTTGCAATACCGTCTCCTTTCGTAAAACCTCCTTTTGATCTGACGGAAATAACAGAATATCCATCAAACGTAATCGGAATTTCGTATGGAGCGCTTAGCGGTTTCCAGCTTGCGTCTTGTTTCTCATTGTCGATTTTATACTCATACGATACCTCTTCTCCCGCTACTAAGCCTACTACACGCACTTTTACCGGTTCTGTTACAGTTGCTCCGTTTGTGACTTCCCGCCCGTCGTTCGTAAAAATTTTTAGCTGCGGCGTTAAATTTAACTCCACCACTTGACCATCTTTATACGTAACAACAATGATGAGATCACCGCTATTTGGCTTAAACATTAGCGATTGAATCGGCAACATAAGCAACCCGTAATCGTTCGGATGCTTCGTTGTCGCAAGCAAGTTCGTCGTCGCGGCAAGCGTCTGCCATTTCGAAACAAGTCCGCGGCTGTCTCCTTCATAATACATGTCCGGGAACTCTAACAACCTTACTTTCATGCTGATCGACTGTGAGGCAACCGGCAATGTGGAAGTGCGCGCACCGTATTTGCTGTCTGTAAACGAAACGGTCGCTTGCGGCAGCTGCACCCCTTCCAGCGCCCAATTTGCTTGCAGTTTTAAACTTGCTGTAAGCGTCGTGCTATTTAATTTCGTATAATCAATCGTTGTATTCGGAAAAGCAATTTCCGCATAAGTGACGCCGTTATTGCTATAAACCGTAACGTTTGCGGAAGGAACAACCGTCACCCCGTCCGGAAGCGGCTGAATAAGCTTAATGTTGCTTAAATTGCCCGTCACACCGTTGCCAACATATCCGACAGGCGTTAATGAGTATTGGGCAATAAATTGGTTCGAATCCCCGTTGCTATTTCCGTATTTGATCAAATCACTAATATTTCTGGAAACGCCTTGCAAAGTTACACTGCCTGTAAACGACGGCGGCACTTCATCTTTCACCACTACCGTCACCGTTTTCGTCACCGTCGGCTGCAACGCGCCGTATACGTCCCGATAAGACATTTCTGCACTTAACGTATACGTTCCTTTCGCTTTAAACAAAACAGGAATCGAAATATTGACAGGCGGCGGGGCCGGTTGTCCGACTTTATAGCTAATATTAAACGTGACGTATGCATTTTCTTTCGCCTCATCAAGCCAGACGTTCTCATTTTCAACCACTTGTACGTTTCCATTGAACGATTGCAACGGAATTTTTACCGTGCCGCTTAACACCGGATCTGTCGCCAACTTCGAAAATTGCTGGAAAATTTCCGTTAAATTTTGCGTCGTTCCTTGTTTAGCAAGTCCCCCCGTCATTGCCGATAACTGACTTAAATAATCCATATCAACATCATAATTGTCGCCAAAGCCAATCGAATAAAGCGTGATATTATTCATACCGAGATTTTTGGCGACGTTTAGTCCGTAATTTCGAATTTTTGTATTAACAGCGCTATATGAAAAAGTAAGACCGCTTCTTCCTACATACAAACCGTTAGCATAATCATAGCCGCTTCCGTATAAAACCCGTTCATATCCGTTGTTATCAATAAAACGCATCGCCGTTGTTATACCATCATTATAAAGCTCATAGCGGAGCGAAATATTGCCGGTAATGATTTTCCCTGTATACCGGTAATTTTTTACTTCTTTATATGTCATTTGCTCAACAACGTTCGCAAATGTCGGCACCCCGTCTGTTAAAAAGATAATATATTTTTTTCGCGTCGGATCGTTAAAAAGCGATTGCGCTGTTTGCAACGCCTGCGTATAGTTCGTTCCTCCACCAGCAACAAGGCTATTCGACGTTTGTAAAATTTTATCTAAATGCTGCGCAACGTCATATGTTCCGGTTGGAAACGGCACGACCTTATTGTATTGAACGTCGCTTGAAAAAGGAATAAGGGCAAAACGGTCGCTCGGATTCACATTCGCTTTAAAATAGCTGACTGCTGAACTAAGCGCTTGCTTGGCGCTTTGAAACTTCATCGGATTTGTCCCTAACTCATCCATCGACCCCGAAACGTCAAATACAAACACGACATCAATCGGCGGACGTACAACGCTGTCGATTCTTCCTTGAGGAATTAACGTAACATCGAGCCGTCCTTGCGCATCTCCGTTTGCTGGCTTGGCATACTCGCTTTGGGATGCGGATAAAGTAAAATCTAAATAAGCGTTCCTAGGTTGATATTCATAGGCGGTATCCGGAAACGAAAAGTAGTAATCTTCTTTGCCATTTCCTAACGTCCGATACGCATCAACGACGATTTGGTATGTTGAATTGCCGTTTCCTTGTGGCCATTTGTTTGTCATATCAAGCGAAAACGTATATTTTTTCTCGCCATTTTGCTCCGCCGGCACTTGTATGGCGTTTGTCCGGTAACTTACTTGCGAACTGCTTCCTTTTATATTAATTTTTACGATAAAAAAGCTGATCGTATTGCCGTTACCGCTACCTTGTCCTACCGTTGTAGCCCAACCTTCGATTTTGCTTGCCGTAACGTTCGTAATCGCTCCCTCTTCTTTTGAGCTACTCCCCCATACCAATTTTTCGTTTGTAAAGAAAAGGCCGAGCATAAAAATGAAGATCCCAAATAATCGAATGACCTTTTTCATTATTAGCTCCCCCCTTTCCAACACCCTATTTTCTTTATATTATATCAACAATCCGATCACAAAATATATTAATTTTTCAAAAATTTCCGCACATCTGAAATGAAGTAAAGCGAGCCAGTGATTAAGAAAAGGTCGCGATCGTTCGTGCTTTTTTTAGCGTCGGTCAGCCATTGTTTCCAGTCGGTGCAGCACGTTTTATTCTGATGTTTGCACAATTGTGCGAGTTGCTCGGCTGTTGCGGCGCGCGGAAAATCGAACGATGTAAACGTTATTGTCTTCGCGATACGAGAAAGCTGCGGAATCATTTTATCAAGCGGTTTATCCGCTAATGCCGCGACAAGCAAATGAACGTCGCGATCCGGATAATGTGTTTTTACCGTTTCCACGAGGCTTTGGACGCCCGCTTCGTTATGCGCCCCATCAATGATGATCAGCGGGTCATCGTTCATCTTTTCAAACCGTCCGAGCCACTGCGCTTTCGCTAGTCCGTTTCGTAACGCCTCTTCTTCGATGATAAACGAATAATACACTCTTAAATAATCTGCCGCCATCACCGCTAACGCCGCATTTTTTACTTGGTGCGCCCCGAACATCGAAATCGTTAAATTTGGGTAGTTCGCAAATATCGTACTGACAGAGAACCGTTCGCCATGTCCGAATGAAGCAACGTTGTTCACGACAAAATCGTTGCCTAGCACGTACACTTTTGCTTTTACTTCTTTCGCTTTTTCTTGAATGACAGAGAGCGCTTCATCTTGCTCGACGCCGGTAATGACCGGAATACCTGCTTTAATGATTCCTGCCTTTTCAAACGCGATCGCAGAAAGCGTTTCTCCTAATATATTCATATGATCGTAGCTAACGTTTGTAATCACCGATAAAAGCGGATAAATAACGTTCGTTGAGTCCAACCGTCCACCAAGCCCCGCTTCAATAATGACGATATCTTGCACATTCATTTTGCCAAAATAATAAAACATCATCGCCGTAATGACTTCAAACTCCGTCGGTCCACCGAGTTCCGATTGTTCTAATTCTTCGGCTAGCGGCTGAATGACGTTCACAAGCTGCACAATTTCTTCATCGGAAATCGGCACGCCATTCACGCTAATGCGTTCATTAAACTGTTCCACATATGGGGAAGTGAATGTCCCAACGGAATATCCCGCCTCCTGTAAAATATGGCGTAAAAAGCAAACGGTCGACCCTTTGCCGTTCGTCCCTGCGACGTGAACTGCTTTTAATCGACGCTCTGGACGCCCTAGCCGCTCAAGCATCCATTCCATTCGCTTCAAGCCTGGTTTTATCCCTAACTTTAACCGTCCGTGAATCCAGTTCACCGCTTCTGTATATGTATTCGCCATGAAAACTCCTTCCTCCCTTGTCAAAAATGAAGACGAACCGAAAACCGATTCGTCTTCATCATAAAGCTATTGTTTTAATTGTGCAAGACGAGCGCGCACGGTTTCACGTTTTTCCAAGTAGTCTTGTTCTTTTTTCCGCTCTTCTTCGATAACGTGCGCTGGGGCTTTCGCTAAAAAGCCTTCGTTGCTTAGTTTCTTTTGCACGCGCTCGACTTCTTGGTCAAGCTTTTGCAACTCTTTTTCGAGGCGTTTCACTTCTTCTTCAATGTTGATTAGTCCTTCAAGCGGCAAGCTCAGTTCAGCGCCTGTGACGACCGCGGTCATCGCTTTTTCGACCGCCGGAATCGTCGTATCGATGATTAGTTCGCTCGGGTTGCAGAAGCGCTCAATATACGCTCGGTTCGTTTCTAACGTCGCTTTGACGTGTTCGTCTTTCGCTTTAATATAAAGCGTAATCGGCTTGCTTAGCGGCGTATTTACTTCCGCACGAACGTTGCGCACCGCGCGAATAATATCGACCAACAACCGCATCGCTTCTGCCGCTTCCTCGTTTGAAAGCTCTGGGCGAACTTCCGGCCATTTCGCAACCGTAATCGATTCGCCCTCATGCGGCAAGTGCTGCCAAATTTCTTCCGTTACAAATGGCATAAATGGATGAAGAAGGCGCATCGTTTGGTCGAGTACGTACGCCAATACAGACCGCGTTGTCTTTTTCGCTTGCTCGTCATCTCCATATAACGGCAGTTTGGCCATCTCAATATACCAGTCGCATAAGTCGTCCCAAATAAAGTTATAAAGCGTGCGGCCTACTTCGCCAAATTCATATTTTTCCGCCAGCTTCGTGACCGTATCGATCGTTTCATTTAAACGCGTTAAAATCCAATGATCGGCAACTGATTTTTCCCCGGTGAGGTCAATTTGTTCATACGTGAGGCCGCCCATGTTCATTAACGCAAACCGCGACGCGTTCCAAATTTTATTGACGAAATTCCAAGTAGCCTCGACTTTTTCCGTGCTAAAGCGCAAATCTTGCCCCGGCGAGCTTCCTGTCGCTAAAAAGTAGCGGAGCGAATCCGCGCCGTACTGGTCGATGACATCCATCGGGTCAACGCCGTTGCCGAGCGATTTACTCATTTTCCGCCCTTGCGCATCACGCACTAAGCCGTGAATGAGTACATCTTTAAATGGACGTTTCCCCGTAAACTCGAGCGCTTGGAAAATCATGCGCGATACCCAGAAGAAAATGATATCATAGCCTGTCACAAGCACGTCTGTTGGGTAATAGCGTTTATAGTCCGCTGCTTCTTCATCTGGCCAGCCCATCGTTGAAAACGGCCAAAGCGCGGAGCTAAACCACGTATCTAAGACGTCTGGGTCTTGTTCCCAGTTTTCGATGTCTGCCGGCGGCTCGTGAGCGACGTACACTTCGCCTGTTTCTTTATGATACCACGCTGGAATGCGGTGCCCCCACCAAAGCTGCCGGGAAATGCACCAATCGCGAATATTTTCCATCCAGTGTAAATATGTTTTTTCAAAACGTTCTGGAACAAAATTCACTTTTCCTTCCGTCTTTTGCAGTTCAATCGCTGCTTCCGCTAACGGCTTCATTTTAACAAACCATTGCGTCGAAAGATATGGCTCAACGACCGCTCCGCTCCGTTCACTATGGCCGACCGAGTGCATATGTTCTTCAATTTTGAACAATACCCCTTGTTCTTGTAAATCTTTGACGATTTGTTTGCGGCATTCGAAGCGGTCAAGTCCCTTATACTGCATCGCATTGCCGTTCATTGTACCGTCTTCGTTCATGACGAGAATACGCGGCAAGTTGTGGCGGTTTCCGATTTCAAAGTCATTCGGGTCGTGCGCCGGTGTAATTTTTACTGCCCCTGAACCAAATTCCATATCGACATATTCATCGCCAATAATCGGGATTTCGCGGCCTGTAATCGGTAAAATAACCGTTTTTCCAATCAAATGTTTATAGCGCTCGTCTTCCGGATGCACCGCAACTGCAGTATCGCCAAGCATCGTTTCTGGGCGAGTCGTTGCCACTTCAATGTAGCCAGAACCATCGGCAAGCGGATAGCGCATATGGTAAAGCGCTCCTTGTACGTCTTTGTAAATGACTTCAATATCAGAAAGCGCTGTTTTGGTGACTGGATCCCAGTTAATAATATATTCACCGCGGTAAATGAACCCTTTTTTGTAAAGCGCAACGAACACTTCACGCACTGCTTTTGACAACCCTTCATCGAGCGTAAAGCGCTCGCGCGTATAATCGAGGCCAAGCCCTAATTTCGCCCATTGTGAGCGAATATGGCCGGCGTACTCTTCTTTCCATTTCCACGTTTCCTCCACGAACTTTTCGCGGCCTAAATCGTAGCGGGAAAGCCCTTGATGGCGCAATTTTTCTTCAACTTTCGCCTGCGTGGCAATGCCGGCATGGTCCATCCCTGGAAGCCATAAGACGTCATAGCCTTGCATCCGCTTCATACGTGTAATAATATCTTGTAACGTCGTATCCCACGCATGGCCTAAATGCAGTTTTCCTGTCACGTTTGGCGGCGGAATGACGATTGTAAACGGCTGCTTTCCTTCTTCACCCGTCGCTTCAAAAAATTTGCCATCAAGCCACCACTGATAGCGGTTCGTTTCGACTGCTTTATGGTCGTATTTTGTTGACATCGTCAGTTCTTTCGTTTCCACCTTTATCCCTCCTGTCAGTTTTACAAATAAAAAACTCCTTCCATCCAAAAAAAGGACGAAAGGAGACTCTCTCGCGGTACCACCTTTTTTCTTAAGCAGAGTATCCCCTACTTAAGCACTTCATCGCATAACGGCTTGCGGCCGGCTTCCTCTACTTAGCATCGCCGTTCAAAGAAGCAGCTCAAGGGCGACCTTCCAACGCGTACAATCCTAGGAAATCTCGCAGCTATTGATTTCCCTCTCTGAAGGTGTTATGCGTCGTACTCTTCCCCGTCTTTGCTTTTTACATTTTCATTATACATACTACCTCATTATACATACTACCGAAAAAACAAACGTACCGTCAATCATCTTTTCCAAGTTTTTAATGATTTATGCATGTTGTTTATTTTTGTGACAAAAAAGACACCGCTTCATACTGTATAATAAAGGAGGGACGATAAGTGAAACGATTTAATCCGTATTCATGGCCGCCGTGGCTTCGCCAACTTTGTGCCATTTGCGCGCAAGTAATCATTCCGATTACAATTTTCCAAGCGATTCGCACGATTTTATGGCCGACTACCTTTGATGTCATTTTATTGGCGATTTTAGTTTTGCTGGCCGTCGCTTTCCATCTTGATTGGATTTGACAGCTGTTCGTTTTGTACAAGGCGCATCACGATTTGTTCCGTTTGTTTGAGCGCCCAATATTCCCGCTGCAGCCGGGAAACCGCGGCATATTCCGTCCACTCTTTTTTCCGTTTCGCTGCATAGCTGGAAACAACACGATATAAATACGTCGGGGAGGCGGCATGGCTGAGGAAAAAGGCGAGCTCTTCCTCGCGAATGGCCAGCTGCCGTTTATATTCGTCAAAACCGTCGATCCATGTTTCGTCCACCGGTGGCGGCGTTCGTACATATTCATACAACGATGTCGCTACATCTACAAGCGGAAAAGTCCAACGCGCCCGCTCCCAACTTAAAAAATACCGTCCCCCACGTTCACTCTGTACGTAATGAGAAGAGCGCGCGTTCCCATGTACGAACGCAACGCGCCATTTTTTCGTTTCTTTCATTTTTTCGTACCATGTTTCCAACTGCGTTTCTGCAAACCAATATGCTTGCATCGTTTCGTGAAAATACGTGCAAAATTGCAGTTGAAACGGGGACATATACCATTCATGTTCGCATTGTTCCGCATAAGATTGTAAAAAGGAGCGTTCTTCTTCCCAAGCCGCTTTTTTTGTTTCATAATAGTTTTTAAGCTCTGTTTCGTCCACGTTGATTTCTTGCAACGTTTTCTGATGCAGCGTGGCAAGATCGCGGAAAAAAGATATCATCGCTTCTGTTGCCCGCTGCCCTGACGGCGGTGAAATCCACGGCATGACATAATAATAGTAACCGCCTTCGGCTACAAACAACGTGCCGCGCTTCGACCAGTAAATCGGAATCATTTGCGGTCGATAAAAAAAAACGGCTTGCTCAATGGCGTGAAGTTTCCTTGGATCGTCAATTTTTTTTAATGCAAACGTTCCTTCGACTGCCTGCACTTTTTTCACTTTGCCGTAGTCGTCGATTCGCATTACGTGCAAAGGATAATGCGAAAGGATGGCCATATCGCTCCGCTGCAACGAATCCACCTCCCTCTCCATAAAAAATCTCCCACTTTAACAATTGGATAAAGTGGGAGAACCCTTTTAGGCGCGTTGGTTAACGGGAATCGGAATATAGAGCAGTTGTCCCTCGGATAAATCCGTCTCGTGTTCGAGATGATTCGCCCGCAATAACTGCTGGATCGAAATGTCGTACCGTTTTGCAATCTTGTCCATTGAATCGCCTTGTTGGACGATGCAAATTTTTACTCGTGAAAAGTCTTCTCCTTGCTCTTTAAACAAGCTCGTTAAATAAAGCGCATTTTCTTTGCGCGGCTTCGCATTTTCTTCTACTATCTGATTCTCTTGTTCTTGCTTGGCTGTTCCGATCGATACTTTCGCTTCGTTTTGGTGCGCTACTTCTGGCTCTTTAGCGAGAAGCGGCTCACTATTTTCGTTTCGCTCGTCGGTAGCTACTGCTGACGCAACCAGCGCTTGCTCGTCATCTTCGCTTCGCTTCATCACTTCAGGCTCATTCGGAACGATGTCTATGTGCCCAACAAGCCCCTCTTCGCTTCGCTCTGCCGTTGCTTGCACATGTTCGCTCGCTTCGGCTAGCATTTCTTGTTCGTACCATTCTTTGCGAGCGACTGCTTCAAACGGCTCAAACCATGACGGCTCACGCTCCGTTTCTGCTTCCTCTTCTTCCAACATTCCGCTAATCGAAATATCGGCTACAAGGGAAAGCCGGCCATCGCTGCCTAAATCGTAATCAAACGATTCGACCGTGACATATACTTCATCTAAACTAAAAATTCGATTTTTCGGAATAGTAATATCGACAGGAAAGTGATGAAACAGCTCACTCACCCCATCTTCACGCGTCGTAATCCGTTGGACAAACCGGCGCGTGCTAAAATCGTAAAGATCGGCTTCCTCTCCATCGTCGTCCGCCATGCGATATTCCCCGCTTAATTCTAACGCCCCGCGAATTGTAATATAATGATCGTATTCATCAACAGAAATAACTGGATCTAAAGAAATCGAGAGAAACTCTGCTACTCCCTGTCCCCTTTTAAACCAAATCGACTCTTCTAATGAAAAACGCAAATATGATTGCTCCACACAGGCCTCCTCCTTCCGTCCTTTTCAGTCAAACTTTTCAATGGCATTATCAATGTATGACGAGCGGAAACAGAATATGAATAAAAAATGGCCATATGCACATTGCACATGGCCATCATTCATTATCCCTTTAGCTTCGCAAACGCTTTTTCTGCTGCTTCGATTGTTTTGTCAATGTCTTCATCGGTATGCTCGGTCGATAAAAACATCCCTTCAAATTGAGACGGCGGCAAGAAGATGCCTTGTTCCGCCATTTCGCGGTAATAAGAGGCGAACATCTCTAAATCCGATGTTTTCGCTTTTTCATAGTTGATGACATCTTCGTTCGTAAAGAAGAAGCCGATCATCGAGCCAGCGCGGGTAACGGTATGCGGAATGCCGTATTTTTCCGCCGCTTGGCGCAATCCTGCTTCGAGACGGTCTGCTTTTTTTCGGAACTGTTCGTACGTTTCCGGCGTTAGTTGGATAAGCGTTTCATAGCCAGCCGTCATTGCTAGCGGGTTGCCTGATAATGTACCTGCTTGATAAATGGGACCGCTTGGAGCAATCCGTTCCATAATGTCTGCTCTTCCACCGTATGCACCAACCGGAAGACCACCGCCAATGACTTTGCCAAGACATGTCAAGTCAGGCGTCACCCCGAAATAGCCTTGGGCGCAATGGTAATCGACGCGGAAGCCAGTCATTACTTCATCAAAAATCAACAGCGCCCCGTATTCGTTCGTAATGTCGCGAAGTCCTTGCAAAAATCCTGGAAGCGGCGGAACAACGCCCATATTGCCAGCGACCGGCTCGACAATGACCGCCGCAATGTCTTCGCCAAACCGCGTAAACGCATATTTGACGCTTTCTAAGTCGTTGTAAGGAACCGTAATCGTATGTTGCGCCACCGACTCTGGCACCCCAGGGCTATCCGGCAATCCAAGCGTCGCCACCCCTGAACCGGCTTTTATAAGCAACGAGTCACCGTGCCCATGATAACAGCCTTCAAATTTCACAATTTTGCTTCGTCCCGTATACCCACGCGCCAAGCGCAATGCACTCATCGTTGCTTCCGTCCCAGAGTTAACCATCCGCACGATTTCAAGCGACGGCACCCGTTCAATCACAAGCTTTGCTAACTCATTTTCAACGAGCGTCGGTGCCCCGAAGCTCGTCCCGTTTTCCGCGACTTTTTTTAGTGCCGCGACGACACGCTCATTCGCATGCCCTAAAATAAGCGGTCCCCACGACAGAACGTAATCAATGTATTCATTGCCGTCAATATCATAAATTTTCGACCCCTTGCCGCGCTCCATAAAAATCGGATCCATTTTCACCGATTTAAACGCGCGAACCGGGCTGTTCACCCCACCCGGCAACAACCGAACCGCTTCTTCATATGCTTGTTTCGAACGTTCGTATCGCATCAACATCCCCCTATTCTTTTAGCCAACGAGCGACGTCTTTGGCAAAATACGTTAAAATTAAATCCGCGCCTGCCCGTTTCATGCCTGTCAGCATTTCTAGCACGATCGTTTTTTCGCTCACCCAGCCGTTTTGTGCCGCTGCTTTCACCATCGCATATTCTCCGCTTACATTGTAAGCGACAATCGGAAGATGGAAATGGTTTTTCATATCGCGAATAATGTCTAAATAGGCAAGCGCCGGTTTTACCATAATAAAATCAGCGCCTTCGCGCACATCGGATTCCGCTTCGCGAAATGCCTCAAGCCGGTTTGCCGGATCCATTTGGTACGTTTTTCGGTCGCCAAACTGCGGCGCGCTATTGGCCGCATCGCGGAACGGTCCGTAAAAAGCAGAGGCATACTTCACGGCATAAGACATAATCGGCACATGCGTAAATCCCGCTTCATCTAATCCTCGGCGGATCGCCGCCACAAAACCGTCCATCATATTGGAAGGGGCGATAATATCCGCGCCTGCTTTCGCTTGGCTTACCGCTGTTTTTACAAGCAGTTCAAGCGATGGGTCGTTCAACACTTGCTCGTTTTCGACGACGCCGCAATGGCCGTGGCTCGTATATTCGCATAAACACGTATCCGCAATCACGACAAGCTCTGGATACGTTTGTTTTATTTGCCGGATCGCTTGTTGGACGATGCCGTGCTCACAATACGCTTGTGAACCGACTTCATCTTTTTCCGCTGGAATACCAAAAACGATCACCGACTTAATGCCGAGGTCAACCGCTTCTGCAACTTCTTCATTCAATCGGTCAAGCGAAAACTGGTAAATGCCCGGCATCGACGGAATTTCCTGCTTGACATTTTCTCCTTCGATCACAAAAATCGGATAAATCAAATCTTCGACGTGAAGATGGGTTTCGCGCACCATCGCGCGCAAATTTGCGCTTTGCCGCAAGCGGCGGTGGCGATGAAAAGATAATGTGCTCATCGTTTTCCCTCCCGTGACTGGCTTAAAAAAAATCGTTCCATCGCTTTTATCATATCATCAATCGTATATTGCTCGGGACAAATATGTACACGTAATCCGAATTGCTCCGCTGTTTGTTTCGTAATCGGACCGATGCAGGCAATGACGCAATGTGCTAACAACCGTCGCCATTCGATTCCGTCAAGCATGTTCATGAAACTTTCGACCGTTGAGGAACTTGTAAATGTCACTACATCGAGCGCCTGTTTTTTTAACAAATCAAGCAGTTGTTCTTTACCACTTTCATTCATTTTTGTTTCATACACGACTAGGTCGGTCACGTCTGCGCCTAACTGAACAAGTGCTTCTTTCAATGTCGGACGCGCCAAGTTGCCTTTCACTAGCAAAACGCGGTCATTCGGCTTCACAAGCGATTTCATCGCTTCCGCCAATCCTTCCGCGACAAATTCGTCGGGAACAACGGCTGGCCGAATACCTCTTTTCTCTAAAGCGAGCGCCGTTTTTTTACCGACGACAGCGATGGTTGGAAGCTTCGCCTGATCCCCTACAAATGGAAAGAAAAAACGAACTCCGTTCACACTTGTAAAAATAATCCAATCATAAAGAGACAACCTACAGATGCATTCATCGATCTTCTCTGTTTCGGTTACAGCTGAAACGGAAATAAGGGGAATTTCGATCGGATGAGCGCCCGCTTGTTTCAGCTTGTCCGAAAACTCTTTCGCCTGTTCTTTTCCCCTTGTAACAAGCACCGTTTTGCCGGACAACGGAAGCCGCTCCATTACGCACCAAGCTCCTTTTTAACCCGGTCGATCAACGCTTTTGCGCCGCGCTGTGCAAGACCGTCAGCTACCGTTTTTCCCACTTCTTCCGGGTGCATACCGACAGCGGTTTCTTTATAGCATTCTTTTCCGTCCGGTGAAGCAACGAGCCCAGTAAAAACGACTTCATCTTTGTCGTTGACATAAGCATAACCAGCGATTGGCACTTGACAGCCGCCTTCCATTCGCTGCAAAAAGGCACGTTCCGCCAACACCGCCCGCTCGGTTTCATTGTCATTTAATTTTTGCAGCCATTCGAGCAATTCCGCATCATCTTCGCGACATTCAATGGCTAACGCCCCTTGTCCAACGGCTGGAAGACAAAGTTCCGTCGGCAAATATTCCGTAATGGTTTCATCCGCCCAGCCCATTCGGCGCAACCCAGCCGCTGCTAAAATAATCGCGTCGTAATCTTCATTTTGCAATTTCGCTAGCCGTGTATCAATGTTACCGCGAATCCATTTAACCTCCAAATCTGGGCGTTTCGCTAACAGTTGCGCAGAACGGCGCAAACTGCTCGTTCCGATCACCGCCCCGCTCGCAAGCTCCACAAACGGAACGCGCGCTTTGCTAATAAGCACATCGCGGTGGTCTTCTCGTTTCGGCACGCAGCCGATTATAAGCCCTTCCGGCAGTACAGCCGGCATATCTTTCATACTATGGACGGCCATATCAATCTCTTGATTGAGCATCGCCTGCTCAATTTCTTTGACAAACAACCCTTTTCCGCCGACTTTCGATAGCGTCACATTTAAAATTTGATCGCCTTTCGTAACGATCTCTTTCATTTCAAATTCAAATGGCGCTCCAAGTTCTTTCAGCTTTGCAATCACCCAATTCGTTTGCGTCAAAGCAAGCTTGCTTCGCCGCGAACCGACGATAACTTTCCGCATCTTTTCTTCCTCCGTTATGAATACCAAAAATGAAACTTCGACAAACTGCCAAACAAGAAAAAGTTCACGAGCAAAAATAAAAAAGAGCCAATGTTCCACAACGCAATCGCTTTTCCTTGCATTCCTCGAACAACCCGTTTGTAAAAATACATGCTATAAACAGCTAAGACAGAAAAAGATCCTAGCACTTTTGCATCATACCAATGGAAATCTTCAATTTTAATATAGGCCCAAATGACGCCAAGAATAAGCCCTAATAATAACATAGGCAAGCCGATCAAATTTAAAACGTGAGACATCTTCTCTAATTTCGTTAAATCCGTCATCCGTAACAACCGTTTTCCCCATTTTTTTTGTTTTAACAAATGATATTGAATCATATATAAAACCGAAAAAACAAATGAAAGCGAAAACGCCCCATACGCCAGTATAGCCATTGTAATATGAATTATTAGCAGCTCGGAAATCATCTTTTCCGCTACGGCCTCAGATTGATCGTGAATCGGTGCAAACGTATGAAGCGCTAATATAAAAAATGCCAGCACATTCGTGAAAAACACAATAAAATCAACGCGCAACAACCGGTTAATCACAAGCGACAATGTAATGAGCACCCATGCGTAAAAATAAAGACCTTCCGACATCGTCAAAATCGGAAACCGCTTTGTTTCGACGATGCGAAACAAGAAAAAAGCCGTCTGAAAAACCCATACAATAGAAAGTAACCAGAAGGCAGTGCGATTCGCCTTCCGGTTATGATGCAAAAAATCTATAAAATATAGCGATACAGACAATGAGTACAAAATAACGGATAATTCGTACAACCGTGTGAGATTCATCTCTAACATTCGCAAAATTCCTCTCTTATGACTGTAGAGATGGGACAACCGAGCGCTCACCATCATCTTTTACCTGTTTTTGCGTCTGCAAAGCCTCTTCAATGTTAAAAATTTTCGCAAACAACCGGAGCGCTTCTTCCGCATTCGGCTCTGCTGCTAATTCTTTCGCCCGCAAAATCGGATCGCGCAACAGTTGATTAATAATGCTTTTCGTATGTTTGTTCAACACTTTGCGGTCGCGCTCCGATAAATGCGGCAGCTTCCGCTCGATGCTTTGCATCGTCTCTGCCTGAATCGCCAGCGCTTTTTCGCGAAGAGCGGCAATAACTGGAACGACACCGAGTGTATGAAGCCATTGCTGGAATTCGACAAGCTCCGCTTCAATCATGATTTCAATTTGTTCCGCTGCTTTTTTTCGTTCCGCCAAATTCGCTTGCACGATTCCTTCTAAATCGTCAATGTCGTATAAAAAGACGCTTTCAAGCTCCGATAACGCCGGATCTAAGTCGCGTGGAACGGCGATATCGACCATAAACAACGGGCGGCCTTTGCGCATTTTTTCGATATGCATCATCATATCTTTCGTAATGACATACTCTTTTGCCCCTGTTGAGCTAATTAAAATATCGGCTTCCACGAGGGCACATTGCAGCTCCGACAACGGCTTAGCGTTTCCGGAAAATTTCTCAGCCAAATGTTGCGCCTTCTCAAACGTCCGATTGATGACCGTCACTTTTTTCACACCGCTGCCGTAAAGGTTTTGCAGCGCCAGTTCCCCCATTTTCCCAGCACCAAGCACTAATACGTGCTTAGATGATAAATCACCAAAAATCTTTTTCGCTAGCTCGACCGCTGCATAGCTAACCGATACAGCGTTCGAGCCAATTTCCGTTTCTGCATGCGCGCGTTTCGCTAACGTCACTGCCTGCTTAAATAGCTGTTTAAATACGGTGCCGATTGTGTTTTCATGTTGCGCCAAAAGATAGCTTGAGCGCACTTGTCCTAAAATTTGCGTCTCACCTAAAATCATCGAATCAAGACCACAGGCAACGCGAAATAAATGTTCGATCGCCGCTTCATGTTCTAAAATCGTTAAATACGGTGTTAACTCTTCTTTCTCGAACTGAAACCAATTGGCTAAAAACGTTTTTATATAATAACGCCCAGTATGCACTTGGTCGACAACAGCATAAATTTCCGTACGGTTACACGTCGAAAGAATTACATTTTCTAAAATGCTTTTTTGTTGCTGTAACGCTTTCATCGCTTCGACCAGTTCAGATTCGCTAAATGTCAGCTTTTCGCGAATTTCGACAGGGGCGGTTTTATAGTTTACGCCAACGACAACAATATGCACTTTCCTATACCCCCTCAGCCAAAAGTACATAATAATCTCACTATATTATAGCATGTATATGTGCAATGCACCAAAAAAAAAATGTGAACACAATTTGAAACTGTATGATAAACTTTTATACAGAATCTCGAATGCTAATACATTTTCCACACATATCTACAAATCGAAGTTCATGGGGAAAATCAGGAGGAACATGATGAAAAAACACGGAATTTTTTCTGGCATTGTGCTCATTGGATTAGGCATTTATTTTTTAAGCGCCCAGCTTCCGCTTCCCTTTTTAAAGCTTTTTCAAGGATGGCCGACTTTGCTTGTCATTTTTGGAGCGGCTCTGCTCGGACAAGCCTATTCCGGACGTGAATATCAACATATTTTCCCAGGAGTGTTGTTGTTCGGATTTGGTCTTCATTTTCTGCTCATCCAATCATTGAAAAGCTGGCCAAATAAAACTGGTATGCTATTTTTAATCGTGGCGCTCGCCTTTTTGCTTAGTTCACGAAAAATGAAATCCGGATTTGTACAAAGTTTACTTTTTTTTGTTTTGGCCTTTGTCATGTTATTTTCTGATCGGTTCAATTATTTCTTTCACATCATTGAAACGAGCATTTCATTTGTTTGGAAATTTTGGCCGCTCGTTTTTATTATTTTTGGCATATACATATTATTTGTAAAAAAGAAATAATGCATCACGAGTGTTGATTATCCATTATTTTACTAAAAAACACAGAATCATATGACTGAACACAAGCTTTTCTGCCTCTTCCCTCGAACAAGAACGCCGGCGGGCAAATGTCATTTGCCCGCAAAGCGTTCATTGTTCGAGGAGGGCATGCGTACAGCATGCCCAGTCGGCAAGCGAGCCGCTTGCCGACTACGGCAGAAAAGCTAGGAATAGAGCGATGTCAACTGGTTTTTAATGGTTAATCAACACGCCTGATAATGCATACAAAAAAAACACCAGCCATTTCTTAATGGACTGGTGTTTTCTATCATTACATCATCCGTTGCAATGCACTCCATGCTTCATCTTTTCCTTGGCCCGTTTCCGCCGAAAAGAGAATAAGTTCATCTTCAGCCACCATGTTCAACGTTTCCCGAACGATTTTTTGATGTTTTTGCCATTTTCCTTTTGGAACTTTATCTGCTTTCGTAGCGATCACAATCGTTGGAATATCATAATGTTTTAAAAAATTGTACATCATGCAATCATCTTTCGTTGGCGGATGACGCAAATCGACAATTAGCACAACCGCTCTCAGCTGCCCTCTTGTCGTAAAATACGTTTCCATCATTTTTCCCCACGCTTGCCGCTCTTGTTTCGATACTTTGGCGAACCCATAGCCTGGAACATCAACAAAATAAAACGATTCGTTAATGAGATAAAAATTTAATGTTTGCGTTTTTCCTGGTTTGGATGATGTACGTGCTAAACTTTTCCGATTCACCATTTTATTAATGAACGATGATTTGCCGACGTTGGAGCGTCCGGCGAGCGCAAACTCCGGCAGCTCGCCAGCAGGATATTGTTCTGGTTTTACGGCACTTATCGTAATTTCTGCTGCAGTAATTTTCATTCTTTTTCCCCTACCAATGCATGTTGTAACACTTCATCTAAATGCGAAACAAGAACGAATTGCAAATCTTTTTTCACCACTTCTGGAATGTCTTCTAAATCTTTTTCATTTTCTTTCGGTAAAATGATTTTTTTCAACCCCGCTCGATGAGCGCTTAACGTTTTCTCTTTTAACCCACCGATCGGCAGCACGCGGCCGCGCAGCGTAATTTCTCCCGTCATGCCAACAAATCGGCTCACCGGCCGTCCAGTTAAAGCGGAAACTAAGGCTGTAGCGATCGTAATGCCTGCCGAAGGACCATCTTTCGGGATCGCTCCTTCTGGAACGTGAATATGGATATCGTATTTTTCATGAAAATCCGGATCAATTCCAAGTTCTTCCGCACGAGAACGAACATAGCTGAATGCCGCTTGCGCCGATTCTTTCATCACCTCTCCTAATTTTCCTGTGAGCACCAATTTCCCTTTTCCAAGCGACAACGACACTTCGATCGATAACGTATCACCGCCAAACGGCGTATAAGCGAGCCCTGTCGCCACTCCGACTTGGTCTTGAAGTTCGGCTTGTCCATGGCGATATTTCCGCTTCCCTAAAAATTCTTCCAAATTTTTCTCCGTCACAATGACGCGCTTTTTCTCTTCCGATACAATAAGGCGAGCGGCTTTTCGGCAAATCGCGGCAAGCTGCCGTTCTAGTTCGCGCACGCCTGCTTCCCGCGTATAATAGCGAATGACATGTAAAACCGCCTCGTCGCGCATTTGCAAGCTTGCCTTTTTCAAGCCGTGTTCTTTCATCTGTTTCGGAAGTAAGTGCTGTTTCGCAATATGAAGTTTTTCTACTTCTGTGTAACCAGAAATTGCAATCACTTCCATACGATCCAAAAGCGGCTGCGGAATCGTTGCTAGGTTGTTGGCAGTTGCGATAAACATTACCTTCGATAAATCATATGGTTCTTCGATATAATGGTCGCTAAATGCATGATTTTGTTCCGGATCTAACACTTCAAGAAGCGCCGCCGACGGATCGCCGCGAAAATCGCTCGACATTTTGTCTATTTCATCCAACAAAAAGACCGGATTGATCGTGCCTGCTTTTTTCATCCCTTGAATAATTCGCCCCGGCATCGCTCCTACGTACGTGCGGCGATGCCCGCGTATTTCTGATTCATCGCGCACTCCACCTAATGACACGCGCACAAAATGACGGTTAAGGGATTTTGCGATCGAACGGGCGAGCGATGTTTTTCCGACTCCCGGAGGTCCGACTAAACAAAGAATCGGTCCTTTTAACGATTTTGTTAACTGTTGCACCGCTAAATATTCAAGCACACGCTCTTTTACCTTTTCTAGTCCATAATGTTCTTCGTGTAAAATCGTTTCCGCCCGTTTAATATCATGAATATCTTCTGTTTGCTTCGTCCACGGCAACGCAAGAAGCCAATCGATGTAGTTTCGAATGACTGCGCTTTCGGCCGAAGTGGCCGGCACTTTCTCATACCGTTCAAGCTCTTTTAACGCGGTTTCTTTGACGTGATCCGGCATTCCAGCTGCTTCAATTTTTTCTTTGAGCGTTTCGATTTCCCCTGTTTTTCCTTCTTTTTCGCCCAATTCTTTTTGGATCGCCTTCATTTGTTCGCGCAAATAATATTCTTTTTGTGTTCTCTCCATCGATTGCTTCACGCGCATGCTAATTTTTTTCTCGAGCTGCAGCACTTCTTTTTCATTATGAAGAATTTGAATAATTTTATGAACACGCTCTTTTATATCTACCGTTTCTAATATTTCTTGTTTCCCTTCTAGTTTCAGCGGCAGATGGGAAGCAATAATATCAGCCATTCGGCCCGGCTCGTCAATATCGGCGATCGAGGCAAAAATATCCGTCGATAATTTTTTTGATAAATTTATGTATTGCTCAAAATATTCCAGCATCGTCCGTTTCAACGCTTCATCTTCTAAATCTTTGGTCGCCCGGTCCATGAATGTTTCCGCTTTTACGATAAAGCACGGCTCTTCGCTCACGGTCGCGATAATTCGGGCACGGCCAATCCCTTCCACTAATACGCGAAATGTCCCGTTCGGTAGCTTTAACAGTTGCTTCACACGCGCCAATGTTCCCATTTCATATAAATCAGCTACGTTCGGTTCGTCAATCGAAACATCTTTTTGTGATGTGAGCAAAACCGTATAGTCCTCCACCATCGCCTTTTCCAACGCTTGAATAGACTTTTCACGGCCGACATCAAGATGCAATACCATCGTTGGGAACACGAGCAATCCCCGCAATGGGAGGAGGGGGACGATGATTTCTTTCTTTCTCGCCATAGCGAACACCTCCATACTTCGTTTCCTATTCGTTTATTGTATAGCACAGTTATATGTTTGTAAAATTTTATATAAGTTCACCTTTATCACAAATGTTCGGAAACAAGCCGCCGAACTGTTTTCAGCAGGCAATGTAAGAGTGACATCTTTAAAAAGCGAAACGTCAAATTGCCTTTACTGTGCACCCCGATTCCATCATCGTTGTTGCCTCAACGCCCTTCAGAAAGTTTTTTATACAAAGAAAAGCCGACTTCGACACAATGATCTATTGAGCCGAAGTCGTGATCGGTCACTACACAAGCTTTGTTTCAGATTGATCCGCCGCAGCGGGGATGGCGTCATGTTTTTCTTGTTCAAAAACAATCGCTAATACTTCTTCAAGATGACGAACAGGTATAATCTCTATTCCGTCGATATCTCGTAACATTGACTGCATATTTTCAAACGGAATCATGACTTTTTTTGCTCCTGCCTGTTTCGCTGCTTTCACTTTCGGAAAAATCCCTCCGACCGGCTTAACATAGCCGTGAATGCTGATTTCTCCGGTCATCGCAATCGTTCGATCAATCGGAAGACGATAAATAGCTGAATAAATTCCTACTGCCATCGCAATTCCTGCTGATGGCCCGTCAATCGGAAGCCCACCTGGAAAATTTACATGAATATCGTATTTGTCAGCAGGTATCCCCATCGCCCGCAATGCGGTAATGACGTTTTCAATCGATCCTCTGGCCATGCTTTTTCGGCGAATCGATTTTTCTCTGCTGCCGATGCTTTCTTCTTCCACAATTCCCGTAATGTTGACGCTTCCTTTTTCTTTTGCCGGCAAAGCCGTGACCTCCATTTCTAACAGCGCTCCTATGTTCGGCCCGTAAACGGCTAGTCCGTTGACAAATCCAACCATCGATGTATCGCTAATTTTCTTTTCGTATCTTGGCGATAGTTGGCTCGAATGAATCACCCATTCAATATCTTGATCAAGAATAGTGTCACGTTTTTCCGAAATCGCAATGCCGGCTGCGATTTGCAGCAAATTGACTGCTTCCCGGCCGTTTCGAGCGTAGGAAGCAAGAGTGCGAATACCATTTTCCGAAACGTTCAAACGAATTTTTTCTACCGCTTTTCGAGCGATGAGCGCGATCTCCTCTTGATCAAGTTCACGGAAAAACACTTCCAAACAGCGGGAGCGAATCGCTGGAGGAATTTCGTTAGGTGTTCTTGTTGTGGCACCGACAAGCCGAAAATCGGCAGGAAGACCGTTTTGAAAAATATCGTGAATATGTGTCGGGATTTGCGGATTTCCCTCACTATAATAGGCGCTTTCGAAAAATACTTTCCGATCTTCAAGCACTTTTAATAGCTTATTCATTTGAATCGGATGAAGTTCCCCGATTTCATCAATAAACAGAATGCCGCCGTGCGCATGCGTCACCGCTCCTTGTTTCGGCTGAGGAATGCCCGCTTGTCCCATCGCTCCTGCTCCTTGATAAATCGGATCGTGAACAGAGCCGATTAACGGATCGGCGATTCCGCGCTCATCAAACCGAGCCGTCGTCGCATCAAGTTCCACAAAGACCGCGCTCTTTTTAAAAGGGGAAAGCGGATTTTTTTTCGCTTCTTCTAACACAAGCCGGGCAGCAGCTGTCTTTCCTACCCCCGGAGGACCGTAAATGATCACATGTTGCGGGTTCGGACCACATAAAGCCGCTTTTAACGCCTTAATCCCATCTTCTTGTCCGACGATGTCCACAAAATGTTTCGGTCTTACTTTTTCAGCAAGCGGTTCCGTTAAAGAAATGGATCGCAATTTTTGCAGATGTTCCATTTCTTTCCTTGATTCTTTATCGATCGATACCTTTTGTGTTCGTTGGCTTTTGAGCAAGTTCCAAAAATAGAGGCCGATAATCACCCCAAAAAACAGTTGTACAAATAAAGCAACGTTCGTCCAATTCATCAATTTAAATCCTCCTGCTTCAGTAGTATTACGTATAGTATCTCCGCCTAGAAGCAGGAATAAACAAAAAAGAAGCCGCCTTTCTTGTAAAGACAGCCTCTTGTATACGCGGTAGACAGTCGCCTCCGTTTTTCGTGTTAAGCCGAGGTTTTTCTTTCTTGTTCAACGATGGTACCATCGTGGCGGATCAGCTTAGGTGGTTGATTGCCGCGCACCGTTTCCGCTGTGATAATGCACTTTTGCACATCTTCACGCGAAGGAAGTTCAAACATGACATCCAGCATAATTCCTTCAATGATGGAACGAAGGCCGCGCGCACCCGTTTTGCGTTCAATTGCTTTTTTTGCAATTTCTCGCAACGCTTCTTCTTCAAATTCCAATTCGACATCATCAAGCTCGAGCATTTTTTGATACTGCTTGACGATGGCGTTTTTCGGCTTTGTTAAAATATCCACTAATGCTTGCTCATCGAGCGGTTCCAATGTTGTAATGACCGGTAGACGTCCGACAAATTCTGGAATTAATCCAAATTTTAACAAATCTTCCGGCAACACTTTTGATAGCAAGTTCTTTTCATTCACATCGCTTTGTTGTGTCTCCGCACCAAATCCGATGACTTTTTTCCCTAGACGGCGTTTAATAATCGGCTCGATTCCATCAAATGCACCGCCACAAATGAACAAAATGTTCGTTGTATCAATTTGAATAAATTCTTGGTGCGGATGTTTCCGACCACCTTGTGGCGGAACGCTCGCGATCGTTCCTTCCAAAATTTTGAGCAATGCTTGCTGCACGCCTTCCCCGGATACGTCGCGCGTAATCGATGGGTTTTCTGATTTGCGCGCGATTTTATCAATTTCATCAATGTAAATAATGCCTTTTTCTGCTTTCTCGACATCATAATCTGCCGCTTGGATCAATTTTAACAGAATATTTTCGACGTCCTCACCAACGTACCCTGCTTCTGTTAAAGATGTCGCATCAGCGATGGCAAATGGGACATTTAAAATGCGCGCCAACGTTTGGGCAAGCAACGTTTTCCCGCTTCCTGTCGGCCCGATCATTAAAATATTGCTTTTCGACAGTTCCACATCGTCAATTTTGCTGTTGGAATTAATACGCTTGTAATGGTTATAAACGGCTACAGCGAGCGATTTTTTCGCTTCATCCTGTCCGATTACATACTCATCCAGAATTTCCCGGATTTCTTTTGGTTTCGGAACGTCTTTAAATTCAAACTCCTCTTCGTTCCCTAACTCTTCCTCCACAATTTCGGTACATAGTTCAATACATTCGTCGCATATGTATACGCCGGGGCCCGCCACTAACTTGCGGACTTGATCCTGCGTCTTGCCACAGAAAGAACATTTTAATTGCCCTTTCTCATCATTAAATTTAAACATCATTTCACCCCTTGTTTCAAAATTCCCTCATCATATGTACTTACTTACTTTTCCACAAACATTTCATGATCAAACTTATGTATTCGTCATTTTATCATAAACCACGATATAAATGCTAATAAAAAATCATTACATGTTTGAAAAATTTGAAAATTCACACTCGTGTTGTCTAATGTATGAAAGAACAAGGCACGAACGACCGCGCACCTTGTTCTTTATTGTTTCAAGCGGATACAAGCCCATACCCTCTAATCTTTATTGAGCTACTTTGCTATGTTCGACAAGGAAATCGACGACTTTGCGAAATTTCACATCTTCTTTTACGAGGTCAAGGCTGCCGAGAAGCTCTTTAATTTTCTCGACTGTTAAGTTGTAAGTTTCTGCCATTTTCTCAAGTTCTGCATTGACTTCTTCGTCTGTTGCCTCAATGTTTTCTGCTTTCGCAATCGCTTCTAACGTTAAAGAAATGCGTACGCGCTTTTCAGCATCTTCTTTCATTTGCTCGCGCAACGCTGCTTCATCTTGACCTGAGAATTGGTAATAAAGGTTAAGATTTAATCCTTGCATTTGCAAGCGTTGGTCAAATTCACGCAACATGCGGTCTGTTTCGTTTTTAACCATCGCTTCAGGGATATCGATTTCTGCGTTTTCTGCTGCTTTTTCAACGACTGCGTCGCGAAGTGCTGCTTCTGCTTCTTTTTTTCTTGTTTCTTCTAATCTCGTGCGGATTTTTTCTTTTAATTGCTCAAGCGTTTCGACGTCTTCTTCCACATCTTTTGCAAATTCATCATCAAGCGCTGGAAGTTGCTTTGTTTTTACTTCATGTACTTTAATTTTGAATGTTGCAGGTTTTCCCGCCAACGCTTCCGCATGGTATTCTTCAGGGAATGTGACTTCAATGTCTTTTTCTGCCCCTGCTTCTAAGCCGATTAACTGTTCTTCAAAACCAGGGATGAACGTGCCAGAGCCGATGACAAGCGAATAGTTTTCCGCTTTTCCGCCTTCGAATGGCTCACCATTGACAAAGCCTTCAAAGTCGATAACCGCTGTGTCGCCTTCTTCGATTTTACCATCTTCTTTTACAACGAGTTCTGCATAATTTTCTTGAAGGCGTTTTAATTCGTTTTCCACATCTTCTTCTGTTACCGTATCATCTAATTTTTCAACTTCAAGTTCTTTATATTGTCCTAATTTCACTTCTGGCTTGACTGTAACTTTCGCCGTGAAAATTAAGCTTTTTCCTTTCTCCATTTGCTCAACGTCGATTTGTGGATAATCAACAGGTTCAATTCCTGTTTCTTCGACAGCTTTTGCATAAGCTTCTGGCAATAAAATATCAAGCGCATCTTGGTATAACGCTTCTACGCCAAAACGTTTTTCAAATAAAGAACGAGGAACTTTCCCTTTTCGGAATCCTGGAATGCTAATGTTTTTTACCACTTTTTTAAATGCAGCGTCCAAACCTTGATTGACTTTTTCCGCATCTACTTCAACGGTAAGAACGCCTTCGTTCCCTTCTAGCTTTTCCCATTTCGTTACCATACTTTTCCCTCCAACAAAAAATCAATCTAGATCATGAACGCTTGTCCAACGGTCACGATCAACTTCGCATATATGTAATGATACAAAGATATACGTAATACAACCATTATATTATAACATACAATAGCTATGTTTCAATATAAAGAGCAGATTAAATAAAAGAAATTTTTTCTATTTCATAGAGTTTTTTGCAAAGGGGTTCCACTTCTTTAACGCTTACACCGTAACGTTCAACGATTTCTTCGTTTTGCACCTTGAGCCCTTGCAGCCGGCATGATGCAACGTGAAGGGCAGCCGTCCATTTTTCGCAACATACAGGAAATGGATTGAACGGATATAACACATATACGTAACGAAGCCAAATGTGTGAAGCAGTTTCGTACAAACTCGGATTATCATTCGCTAAAATGCGCTCAAGCTGTTTTAGAACGTTTGCCGCAAATGCTGTTTCCGTCGATTCATCAAGCTCGGCAGGAATGACCGTCATCGTATTTCCGAATTTGCAAACGGTGACCGATTCGTTAATTTGTTGGGCGGTCAACAACCGAAGCAGCATCGTTTTGACCGTCGGATGATTGTCCACATTGGCTAAATATTGTTTGACAAGCGGCAAAAACGGGATGATCGGTTCATGTTCAAGTTGTTTAATCGCTTGTAGCTGATCGGCCACATTGTTCGATTCAAGCAACCGGCGAATTTTTTGATCATCGAAAGCAGGCAGCGGGCGTTGGCTCATCTTTTGACTAAACTGAAGCAATTGAACAAAATGCTCCCGAATGGATGGAGAAAGGTGCCGCTTTTGCAAAAACGTCTGTATGATTGCTTCTGCTTCAGCATACTGCTGCAAATGAATCAAAATCGACAAATAAATTTGCAAAATTTGAATATCATATTCTTTTTGTTCTTGAAGTAGACGTTGGCATCGTTTTTTCGCTTCTTCCCATTCTCCAAGCTCGAATAAGCACACAACCACGCTAAGTTCTATTTCTGGACCATTCGGCTTCAGCTCATCTGCTTCATAAAAAAAACGAAGTGCTTTTTCATACTGCTTTTCTTGCAATGCTTCTAAACCTTTTTCTAGCAATCGCTCTCTTAAATTTGGAAATGGAATAATATTATTTTTCTTCATATTCATTCACCGTAATCCAATTTGTTTATCAGTATACCAATGTTCTAATAAAAAAGCCAACTCCATTAAGATAGAGCTGGCTTTTTTCGTTTACGAAATGAAATGATGTTTCTTTTCATATTCAACGATATACGGTTCATATACAAATGTTAAATCAATTTCGTCCCAGCCTTTTAACAACAGCTGTTTTCGGTATGGATCGATCTCAAATGTCCGGTCAAACCCGTTTTCATCATACACGCGCTGCTCCTCAAGGGAAATGGTCAATTCGTAATCTACACGCTTGCTTTGTTGTAAAAGATAATCGACATCTTGTTTAGTGAGTCGAATCGGCAATAGCCCGTTTTTCAAACAGTTGTTGTAAAAAATATCGGCAAACGATGGAGCGATTACCGCTTTAAATCCGTAATCTTGCAACGCCCACGGCGCATGCTCCCGCGAGGAGCCACAGCCAAAATTTTCATTGGCAACAAGAATGGTCGCTCCTTCGTTTTCGGGACGGTTCAATTCAAAATCAGGATTAGGCTTTCCGTCAGCGAGATAACGCCAATCGTAAAATAAAAACTTGCCAAACCCTGTCCGCTCAATCCGTTTTAAAAATTGTTTTGGAATAATTTGGTCTGTGTCGATATTGGCGCGGTCAAGTCCCGCGACTTTTCCTGTATGAATCGTAAATGGTTGCACGTCTTTCCCCCCTTATCGAACAGGTTCGATTTGCAGTTTTCGAACATCGACAAACCGACCGTAAATGGCTGCTGCAGCTGCCATTTTTGGACTCACTAAATGTGTTCTTGCACCTTTTCCTTGTCTTCCTTCAAAATTGCGGTTGGACGTTGAAGCACAATGCTCCCCCTCCGGCACTGTATCCGGATTCATTCCTAGACACATGCTGCAACCGGAATCACGCCACTCAAAACCAGCATCAATAAAAATTTGCGCCAATCCTTCTTTTTCTGCTTTCTGCTTTACTTGTTGCGAGCCAGGAACAACAAGCGCCCGCACGCCTGGTGCAACTTTCTTTCCTTTCACAATTTCGGCCGCCGCCCGCAAATCGCTAATGCGCGAATTCGTACATGAACCGATAAACACATGTTGCACATTAATGTCTGTAATCGGCATACCTGGTTTAAGCCCCATATATTGCAAGGCAAGCTGCACCGCTTTTCGTTCGGTTTCATTCGCAAAGTCGTCCGGATGCGGTACCGTTCCGTCAACTGGTGCGCTCATTCCTGGCGTTGTTCCCCATGTGACCATCGGGGAGATCGTCGAAGCATCGATCTCAATCGTTTTATCATATGTCGCTCCCTCATCGGTGGCAAGCTTTCGCCAACGCTCCACTGCTTTTTCAAATTCTTCTCCTTTTGGTGCGTATTTTCGGCCGCGCAAATATTCAAACGTTGTTTCGTCCGGGCTCACTAAACCAGCGCGCGCCCCCGCCTCAATTGCCATATTGCAAATTGTCATCCGCTCTTCCATCGACATGTTGCGAATCGTATCACCAGTGAACTCAATAACATATCCTGTTCCGACATCGACACCATAGCGATGAATAATCGCTAAAATCACATCTTTCGCCGTAACCCCATCGCCTAAACGTCCCGAAACGCGGATTTGTAGCGTTTTCGGCCGGTGTTGCCATAACGTTTGTGTCGCGAGCACATGCTCCACTTCGCTCGTTCCGATTCCGAAAGCAAGCGCGCCAAATGCTCCGTGCGTCGATGTATGGCTATCTCCGCAAACGATCGTTTTCCCGGGCTGCGTCAATCCAAGTTCAGGTCCGATGACATGGACGATTCCTTGTTCAGAACTGTATAAATCAGCAAGCGGAATCGAAAACTCTTGGCAATTCTTCTCTAATGCCGTGATCTGATTTCGCGCGATTTCATCTTCAATGACAAAACGGTTCACAGTCGGAACGTTATGATCCATCGTCGCGAAAGTTAAATCAGGGCGGCGCACTTTCCGCCCTTTTTGCCTCAACCCTTCAAATGCTTGCGGAGAGGTGACTTCATGCACTAAATGTAAATCAATATATAATAAATCCGGTTTTCCTTCTTCGCGATACACCACATGGTTTTCCCAAATTTTTTCAATAATCGTTTTCGGCTTCATATGCTCCACCTCTCTTTTGAACGAATATTTGTGCATTTTTTCACAACTAATTTTGATCGCTCATTGAACGCGAATGATCATCAACACTTTCTTACGCATAGACTTCCATAATATTTAAAATTGCCCCATCATCGAGAATCGTTGCTTTGATTTCATCCACCATTTCTTTCGTCGAAACAATGCGCTGGCCTTTTTTTGCTACATCTGCTGTACGATAGCCAGATGCTAGCACTTGCTGCACCGCTTTTTCGATAGCGACGGCTTCCAGATGAAGGCCAAACGATAAACGAAGCATCATCGCACTCGATAAAATCGTTGCAATTGGATTTGCTTTATTTTGTCCGGCAATATCTGGAGCGGAACCGTGAATCGGTTCATATAAACTTGGACCGGATGTTGATAAGCTTGCGGATGGCAACATACCAAGCGATCCTGTTAACATGGACGCTTCATCACTCAAAATGTCGCCAAACATATTTTCCGTCACTAACACATCAAATTGTTTCGGATTGCGAATAAGCTGCATCGCTGCATTATCGACAAGCATATGTTCTAGCTCTACATCTGGAAAATCGCGAGCTACTTCTTCTGCGATTTCACGCCACATTCGGCTCGATTCAAGGACGTTTGCTTTATCAACAGATGTCACTTTCTTCTTTCTTTTTCTTGCTAGCTCAAACGCAGTCGTGATAATCCGTTTAATCTCTTCCCGTTTATAAAGAAGCGTATCAACGACAATTTCTTCTCCGTCTTCCATGCGGCGACCGCTCGGCTTCCCGAAATATAGACCGCCTGTCAATTCTCTTACAATGAGTAAATCAACATCTTTGATCACATCTTCTTTTAAAGGAGAGGAGTCAATTAAACTGTCATAAAATTTCACTGGCCGTAAATTGGCGAATAAATTCATCTCTTTGCGAATCGCCAACAATCCTTTTTCCGGACGCAAATGCGGAGGATTTTGATCCCATTTTGGACCGCCGACCGCTCCGAGAAGAACGGCATCGCTTTGTCGGCACATATCAAGCGTTTCGTCTGGAAGCGGCGTTCCTTTTCGGTCAATCGCGTCACCACCAATCAATCCATACACAAATTCAAATTCATGTTCAAATCGTGTCGCGACCGCTTGTAAAATTTCCACAGCTCCCTTTGTCACTTCTTTTCCGATTCCATCTCCCGGCAATACGGCAATCCGATATGTTCCCATGTTGCTTCCCCTCCATTATCTAATAGCTACTTTTTGGTTTTCCTCTCGCATCTTCTCGATCATAAACACGCGATTGACAGCATTAATATACGCTTTCGCCGATGCCTCTAACACGTCTTGTGCCGTACCACGGCCGCTCGTTTCGATTTCGTTCGCGCGCACTTTGACAAATACTTGTGCAAGAGCATCCCTTCCACCGCTCACTGATTCAATTCGATAGTCTAATAGAGTTACATCTGTTTGGAAGCAACGCTCTAACGTGTTATACAGCGCTTCAACACTTCCGGATCCTGTTGCCGCTTCTTGAATTTCGTTTCCTTGTCCGTCCGTCAATACGACAACTGCCGTCGGAATTTGATTTGTTCCGTATTGAACTTGAATCGAAGAAAGCTGATAAAACTCTTTGAAATGATCGAACTTTTCCTCGAAAATCAAGGCCACTAAATCATCATCTGTAATATCTTTTTTCTTATCGGCCAACTCTTTGAAGCGGACAAACAATTTATTAATTTCTTCTTCCGATAAGGTGTAGCCAAGTTCTTCGACACGGTTGCGCAATGCATGGCGGCCAGAATGTTTCCCTAATACCATCGAGTTTGACTGCACTCCAACAAGTTCCGGCGAAATAATTTCGTACGTCGTTTTTTCTTTTAACACCCCGTCTTGATGAATACCTGATTCGTGAGCGAAAGCGTTTTTTCCAACGACCGCTTTATTGGCTGGAATAACCATGCCGGTTAGTTTGCTAACTAAGTTGCTCGTACGTTTAATTTCTTGCAAATTCAAACGGGTTGTTGCATTGTAATAATCTTTGCGAATATAGAGCGCCACCGCGATTTCTTCAAGCGCTGCGTTTCCGGCCCGTTCGCCAATTCCGTTAATCGTTCCTTCGATTTGCGTCGCACCGTGCTCAATCGCAGCGAGCGAATTCGCCACCGCCATTCCTAAATCATCATGGCAATGGGCTGATAGCGATACTTTCTCAATGTTCTGAACATTATTTTTTAGAAACGTGAAAATCTCGCCATATTCTTTCGGTGTAATATATCCGACTGTATCTGGAATGTTAATAACGCTTGCTCCTGCTTCAATCACTTTTGAAATAATTTCAGCTAAAAACGGGAGTTCACTGCGACAAGCATCTTCTGCCGACCATTGCACGATCGGAAAATAACGTTTCGCATATTTCACCGCAGAAACGGCTGCTTCAATCACTTGCTCCGGCGTCATCCGCAATTTATGCGCCATATGAATCGGAGAAGTTGCAATGAATAAGTGCAAGCGCGGCTCCGCTCCGCCTTTTAATGCTTCCCACGCTGCATCGATATCGCTCTGAACCGAGCGAGAAAGCCCGGTCACAGAGCACCCTTTAATCGTTTCAGCAATTTGTTTGACCGCTTGAAAGTCCCCTTTTGAAGCTGCTGGAAATCCTGCTTCGATAATGTCAACACCGAGACGTTCAAGCTGGCGAGCGATTTCTAGCTTTTCGTGCAAATTCAAATTCACACCAGCTGACTGCTCTCCATCGCGCAACGTCGTATCAAAAATATTAATTTTTCGCACTAGAGACCACCACATCTTTCTGTTTTGCCTTCACAAACGGCATCATACTTCTCAATTCACGACCAACTACTTCGATCAAATGTTCATTTTCTCTTCTGTTAATTGCATTAAACTCTGGGCGATTCGCTTGGTTTTCTAAAATCCAACCTTTCGCAAACTTGCCGGTTTGAATGTCTTCAAGCACTTTTTTCATCTCCGCTTTAACGGAATCGTTAATCACGCGCGGACCGGAGATAAAGTCACCCCATTGCGCCGTATCGGAAATGGAATAACGCATCCACGAAAGGCCGCCTTCATATAGAAGGTCAACGATGAGCTTCAACTCATGCAAACATTCAAAATAAGCAACTTCTGGCTGATAACCAGCTTCAACAAGCGTTTCGAATCCGGCTTTTACAAGCGAGGTCAAACCGCCGCATAATACCGCTTGTTCGCCAAACAAATCGGTTTCTGTTTCTTCTTTGAACGTTGTTTCCAACACGCCCGCTCTTGCAGAGCCGATCGCTTTTGCATAAGCAAGCGCCGTTTCTTTCGCTGTACCTGTTACATCTTGGTAAACAGCGATAAGCGCCGGTACGCCGGCACCTTCTGTATACGTGCGGCGCACTAAATGCCCTGGCCCTTTCGGCGCCACAAGGAAAACATCGACATCTGCCGGTGGAACGATTTGATTAAAATGAATGTTAAATCCATGCGCAAATACTAGAGCATTGCCCGGCTGCAGTTCCGGTTCGATTTCTTCTTTATATACAGTTGGTTGTTTTTCATCTGGAAGCAAAATCATTACAATATCTGCTTCTCTCGCTGCTTCGCGAACGGTGCAGACTTGGAACCCATCTTTTTCTGCTTGTTCCCATGATTTTCCTGGGCGAAGCCCGACGATGACGTTTACCCCGCTGTCGCGAAGGTTTTGCGCATGTGCGTGACCTTGAGAACCATATCCGATAATTGCTACTGTTTTTGATTGTAAATATTGTTCGTTTGCATCTCCGTTATAATAAACTTTTGCCATGATGAATCTCTCCTTTTTAAATAATGAATGGTGTTTTATATGAAGCGGCTGTTTTTTGGGAGCCGCGTGTAAATGCTGTTGTTCCTGTTCGCGCCACTTCTTTAATGCCATAAGGCTTCAATAAATCGATAAGCGCTTCGACTTTTTCCGGTTCCCCTGTCACTTGAACGACGAGGCTTTCACGGCTCACATCGACAATAGAAGCACGGAACGGCTCGATGAGCGTATAAATTTCCTGACGTACCGCCGGAGCCGCCGACACTTTAATTAGTGCCAGCTCTCTGGCGACAATCGCCTGATCGGTAATATCATTTACTTTTAGCACATCAATTTGCTTATTCAGCTGCTTCGTAATTTGTTCGGCGGTACGCTCATCTTCGACATTGACGACGAACGTCATCCGCGAAATGCCTTCAATTTCGGTATGTCCAACCGTAATGCTTTCAATATTGTAATGACGTTTCGTAAACAAGCCAGTAATGCGATTCAGCACGCCGGGACGGTTGTTCACCGTCATTGTAATGATTCTTCGCACGGTTTCACCCCCACCATTTCATGCAATCCTTTTCCAGGCGCCACCATTGGATATACGTTTTCGTCGGCTTTCACGTGAAAATCTAGCAGTACAGGTTCTTTAAGCGAAAAAGCTTGTTTTAACACGTTTACCGCTTCTTCTTCTGTTTTTGCCCGAAACGCTTTAATGTTGTAGGCTTCAGCTAATTTTACAAAATCAGGCTGATTCGGAATGAGCGAGTGCGAATACCGTTTTTCATAAAAGAGCTGTTGCCATTGCCGAACCATGCCAAGCGATTGGTTGTTGACGATGACCACTTTGATTGGCAAGTTCAATTCTTGAATGACGGATAGCTCTTGCAACGTCATTTGAAATCCCGCGTCACCGACAATCGAAACAACCGTCGCATTTTTGTCTGCTAGCTGTGCTCCGATCGCTGCCGGAAGTCCGAATCCCATCGTCCCGAGCCCTCCTGACGTTACCCAGCGATGCGGCTTATTAAATTTATAGTATTGCGCCGCCCACATTTGATGCTGTCCAACGTCTGTCGTTACGATCGCTTCGCCGTTCGTTAGTTCATAAATCATTTCGATTAATTTTTGCGGTTTGACTGTTTGCGCATCATTTTGATAAGCGAGCGGAAATTTCATTTTCCATTCATTTAACTGCGCAAGCCATGCAGCCGTATCCGCCGGTTTTCCTTCTTGATGAACCAATTCTTTTAATGCCTCTTTTGCATCGCTTACAATTGGAATTTTCGTCGGTACATTTTTACCAATTTCCGCCGGATCGATATCGATATGAGCTACCGTCGCGTTCGGAGCAAAATATTTTAAATTTCCGGTGACGCGGTCATCGAAGCGCGCTCCAATATTGATCAACAAGTCGCATTCATATAAAGCCATGTTGGCCGTATACGTGCCGTGCATTCCCGCCATGCCGAGAAATAGCGGGTGGTCTGCCGGAAATCCGCCAAGCCCTAGCAGCGTATGAATGACCGGAATGTTTTGTTGTTCTGCGTATTGCTGTAACTCTTTAGAGGCGTTCGCATGGAGCACGCCGGCACCGGCTAAAATGACAGGTTTTTTTGCTTGGCTGACCGCTTCTACTAGCTTGCGAATTTGCAAATGGTTCGGATGAATCGTTGGCTGATATCCTGGAAGTTGAACGTCTTGCTCGTAGTCAAATTCTCCTTCCAACGTTGTCATATCTTTCGGAATGTCAATTAATACAGGGCCAGGTCGACCCGTCGTGGCAATGTGAAACGCTTCTTTAATGATTTTCGGCAACTCTTGAATGTCGCGAACTTGATAGCTATGTTTCGTGATCGGCATCGTAATTCCTAAAATATCTGCTTCTTGAAATGCATCTGAACCGATCACACTTGATGCTACTTGTCCTGTAAAGACAACGAGCGGAAGCGAATCCATCATCGCATCAGTTAACCCTGTCACAATGTTTGTTGCGCCCGGTCCAGATGTTGCAATAACAACTCCTGGTTTTCCAGAAATGCGCGCATATCCTTCAGCGGCATGAATCGCTCCTTGTTCATGGCGCGTTAAGACGTGGAAAAGACCTGAGTCGTATAGTTTGTCATAAATCGGTAATACAGCCCCGCCCGGATATCCAAAAATGACTTCAACTTTTTCCGCTTTTAATGCTTCAATAAGCATTAAAGCACCGCTTATTCTCGTCCTTTGTTTCCGTTTTTCCTCTACTTTCATGTTTGCCATTCGTCATCCTTCCTCCTTAAATTTTTCTAAACACTCTAAACACAATGAAAAAACCTTTTCACCCACCATGACCTGCAAATGCTAGGTCAAAGGGGCGAAAAGGTTTCCTTTCCGCGGTACCACCCTTCTTCATGGTCATTCGACCACCTCATGAGCTACCAATAAGGTTGCTCTTTTTAATAACGAGTGATCAACATTCACCCGGCCAACTCTACTAGCTGGTGCGTTCAAGTTGACGCTCAGAGGCGAGTTCATCAAGCGGCGGAATCACCGGTTTCCAGCTCCCCCGGCTCTCTGTAGATTCCTTTCCAGCTGATTACTTATCCTCTTCAACGCTTTCGCTTTATTTCATTGTCATCGTGCATATTAGCCAACGTTCGCATTCGTTTGATATACTTTAACTCCTTCCGAAACGACGCGCTGTCTAAACGCTTCAAGCAGCCGCTTCGTATGAACGCCAGGAACGCCGTCACCAATTGTACGCCCGTCTACTTTTACGACCGCGATCACTTCCGCTGCCGTTCCTGTCAAAAACACTTCATCAGCCGTGTATACATCATGGCGAGTAAACGGCTCTTCTTTAACGACATAACCGAGTTCTTTCGCAATATCAATAATGGCATCACGCGTAATTCCTTCTAATGCTCCTACATATCCTGGCGGCGTATAAAGAACACCGTTTTTCACGATGAATACATTATCCGCGGATCCTTCCGCAACATAGCCTTGATCATTTAACATTAGCGCTTCGCTAACGTTTGCTAAATGAGCCTCGATTCGAACAAGAACGTTATTTAAATAGTTCAACGACTTGACTTTCGGGCTAAGAACGTCTGGACGATTTCTTCTCGTCGCTACTGTCACCACTTCGATTCCTGTTTCATATAAATGTTTCGGGAAAATCGCCAGCGGTTCTACAATAATTACGACTTGAGGCTTTGGACATTTATATGGATCGAGACCTAAATCACCGACACCTCGAGAAACAACAACGCGGATATAAGCGTCTTGAAACTGGTTTTTCCGAACAGCTTGCACAATTAAATCTGTCATTTCTTCTTTTGTGTAAGGGATGTTTAATAAAATGGACTTCGCTGAATTATACAAACGATCAATATGTTCTTTCAACCGAAAGACGTTGCCGCTGTAGACGCGAATTCCCTCGAACACCCCGTCTCCGTACAAAAAACCGTGATCATAAACAGAAATTTTTGCATTTTCCTTCGTCACAAACTCGTCGTTTAAAAAGATCCATTGCTCGCTCAATGTTTTTCCCCTCTTCCCTTGCTAAGTGCACCCTCTTCAGTAAATGTATCCTTATTTGATTCGTTTGATTTATTTGAAAATTATAATAAGCCCAAAATAAGGAAGAGTCAATACTATTTTTCGAATATTTTGATTCATCAAAAACTTTGTATACGCTTACATTATGATAATATCAAGGGATGAGTGGAGAAAAAATTTTTTTGAATTCGATCAAAAGCGCAATTTTTTCCAATAAAAAAGCCCTCTTTCCTTTGTATGGAAAGAGGGTTTCATGAACGTCCCAGGAGAGATTCGAACTCCCGACCGACGGCTTAGAAGGCCGCTGCTCTATCCAGCTGAGCTACTGGGACATAGTATAAACGTAATCTAAATTTCTCGCACATTGCTTGTTTTTCCGCCGTCCCGCACTCAGTATGCTTATCCAAGAAACGGCTCGCGCGGTACGCTGTTGCATATTCAATGAGGCGAATTCGGACGTGCTCTATCGAGTTGTGTCCCTTCCTCTTCTCACCCGTTCGCAGAAGCCTAATGCATCGGGACAACTCGCAGCTATTTCACCGATGCTTCGCTCGTCGCTACTGGGACATAGTCATCAAAGACAGTTTTTATTATACGGAAGGAGGGAGATAAAGTCAATAAGAGCGGGAATGGTTTCCCGCTCAAAACGTGAATGATTTCGCCAAGTCTAGAACTTCTTGTCCGTCGATAATGTCATAAAATTGAACTGTGGCTTGTCCATTTTCGATTTGCAACAATGCATACGTTCTTTCTTTTCTCATGCGCGGTAAAAGAATGCTGCCTGGGTTAATGAATAAAACACCGTTAATCATCTCCGCTCCTGCAATATGCGAATGGCCGAAACAGACGATTTTTGCTCCAACTTCTTGCGCGCGATAGTAAAGGTTCATCAACGTCATTTTCACATTGTAAAGATGACCGTGTGTAATGAAAAAGCGAATTTCTTGAATTTCTTCCGTTCGTTCCTTTTGGAAATCTTCATAAAAATCACAATTTCCTCCTACATATAAAAAATCTTCTAATTCGACACAACCGCTCGACAACTCCGAATCGCCGCAATGAATGAACGCATCCACTTCATGAGCATGACGCTGTTTGATCTCGATCAGTTCGTCTATCAGCCCATGGCTGTCGCTTACAATGAGTACTTTCATATGTTCTTACTCTCCCCATTCATGATTTTCTCCCACTGCTTCTCTAGTTTCGTTAGCGCATCAGCGCGATGGCTTATTTTGTTTTTTTCTTCTTTTGGCAACTCTGCCATTGTTTTTTCTTTTTGTGGAACGTAAAAAATCGGATCGTATCCAAACCCATTTTCTCCTCTTGGCGCATCTGTTATATACCCTGCACACGTCCCTTCGACAACGACCGTCCTTTCGTTAGGGACAGCAACCGCGAGCGCACAATGAAAACGAGCTGTTCGTTTTGCAAACGGGATTCCTTCCATTTCTTTTAACACTTTCGCGATGTTTGCTTGATCATCTTTTTCCTCTCCCGCATAGCGCGCCGAATAAACTCCTGGTCTCCCGTCGAGCGCATCAATCGAAAGACCTGAATCATCCGCAATGACTGTTCGTTGAAAATACGAAGCGATTGTTTCCGCTTTTAATCGTGCGTTTTCTGCAAATGTACTTCCCGTTTCTTCGACATCAGGGCAGTCTGGAAAATCAAGCAATGTCTTTACCTTTACTCCCTTTTTCTCAAGCAATGCTTGAAACTCTCTTGCTTTTCCGGCGTTTTTCGTTGCAATAATCACTTCTTTCATAACTTTTCCACACTTTCTGTTGAACGGTTTTGAATTTGCTCGGCCAGATGTCCTAACACTTGTTTTTGAACATCGATCAGCTGACGAATGCCTAATTCAGCTGTTTCTAGCAACTCATGAAGTTCATTGCGGGAAAACGTTGCTTCTTCACCCGTTCCTTGAATTTCGACAAAGCGACCAGATCCTGTCATGACGACATTCATATCGACTTTTGCTTGCGAATCTTCCACATAGTTTAAATCAAGGATCACACCATTCTGCGGATCAATGCCTACAGACGTCGCAGCGAGAAAATCCGTCACCGGAAGTTCACATATTTTGTTTTGTTCCATCAACTTGGAAAAGGCCAGTACCATCGCAACAAATGCCCCCGTGATCGATGCAGTGCGCGTGCCGCCATCCGCTTGAATGACATCGCAATCAATCCAAATCGTTTTCTCTCCAATTTTTTCTAAATCTACAACGGAACGAAGTACCCTGCCGATAAGGCGTTGGATTTCCATTGTTCTTCCCGACAACTTCCCTTTGCTCGATTCGCGGACGTTTCGTTGCTCGGTTGCGCGCGGCAGCATCGCATACTCAGCCGTGATCCATCCTTTTCCGCCACCGCGCATAAACGGCGGGACTTTATCGTCGATGCTCGCAGTACAAATCACTTTCGTATCACCGACTGTAATCAATACAGACCCTTCCGCATGTTTAATAAAATGCGTTTCAATATGTACTGGTCGTAGCTGCTTATTTTCTCTTCCGTCAACTCGCATAAAAAGCCTCCTTAATGCAGTGCCCAAAATAAATAACAAAGAGGTAGATCAGTCTACCTCTTTTTATACCATAGTATAACATTAAAAACTACCTGTATTCACATTTTCTGGTCTTGTTACCGGTTCAGAAAGCGCCTTTCCATCTTCTCTGACAAGATCGGCTTTTCCATTCACCGTAATCGCCACGCTTTCAACCCCTTTTTGTTCTGTTAGCGATAAAACGAGAGCGTTCAACACGTGCTCAGAAATGACATGTTGCTTATTGCTGCCATAAATGGCATCGTTAAAATTTAACGTTACTTTTCCATCTTCGTATGTTGGCTCGCCAACTAGTTGAGCATCCGGCTGAAAATCGCTGACAAGCCCGCTTCCATAAGTCGGCCCTTTAATTAATTCATTCACTGCTGCAGCAATATCATTTTGTTGTTTGTTCGGAATGCGGCGTGTGACTGGTACGTAATACGTTTGCTCGCCTTGCTGTGCGACAAAATAGACGATAATCGGATGCGTGTTCGTAATATCCACAACACCGCTTGTGTCAATATTGATACCATCTTCTCGGCTCACTCCATCTTGAATCGGTGTGCCGTTTACCGGCATTACCGTTTGATCGTAGCCGTTAATGCGGATTTTCACTTTTTTGATATTTCCAAATTGTGTTAATGTCCACGTAATTGCTTCTAAAATTTTCTTTTCATCTTCTCGTTTATAACGGGCAAACTCCGGAGAAAAATCAACAATAATCGTTCCATCTTTTTCAAGCTTCACTCCTAATATACGGGTATCAGCTGGGAGTACGGCACGGAAACCGTTTGGCAGCATTTCTGTGACAGGCCCTCCCTCTACTAAATATTCTAATGCTTGCTTAGCAACTGCATCTGTTTTTGGCAATGAGAGCGTTTGCGGCACAACGAATCCGTTTTGGTCAATTAAGTAAAGCTCCCGCTTAACTGTTTCAGTTGCTTGCGCCTCGTTTGATGCTTGAGCTGTATTTTCTTTTGATTGTTGTAGCGACTCTCCGTCTTTCAAATAGCTAACATCTTGCGGTGGATCGATTTCTTTAATCGCTTGATCTTTTTTAAACAACCCGCAGCCACTAAGCAATAAGACCGAAACGAAAATGGATGTAACTAGCTTAGATGTTCGCCGATTTAACATCAATTCCCCTCCTAACAATAGTTTGTACTACTATGTATACGAGCCGGTTAAAAAAATAGAATAAAAAAATCCTCCAGCCATATAGCTGAAGGATTTTTTATAACTCGATCGTATGAACGTTCTCAATCGGCTGACCAAACCATTGAGAAGCAATTTTTTGAAATAATTCTTTCGGTCCAGTTGTCAAGAAGAGATGGTCATCGCGCCGTTTCCCCGTATTCAATAAACCGCTATGATGCAAAATAGCGCTGACTTCGCGGGCGGTTTCATCTCCAGAACAAATTAACTTCACTTTTTTCCCCATATATTCGCGAATTAACGGACTTAATAGCGGGTAATGTGTGCAGCCTAAAATCAACACGTCAATGCCGCTTGATTTCAATGGCTCAAGCGACTCCGCCACAATTTGTTTCGCTTCGTCTCCGTCAAAAATTCCGCTTTCAACAAGCGGAACAAATTTTGGACAAGCTAAACTTTCCACATGAACTTGATTGTTAATCGATTTCAGCGCTTTTTCATACGCTCGGCTTTTCACCGTTCCAATGGTGCCGATCACGCCGATCTGTTCATTTTTCGTTACTTTTAACGCCGCCCGTGCGCCTGGATGCACAACGCCTACCACAGGAATATCGAGCCGCTCGCGAATTTCTTCTAATACAACCGCTGTAGCTGTATTGCATGCAATGACGAGCATTTTAATATCGTACTGCAACAAATAATTCGTCATTTCCCATGTAAATTGACGAATTTCCTCTTCTGGACGCGGACCATACGGACATCGCGCTGTGTCTCCAAGATAAATAATTCTCTCTTTTGGCAACTGTCGCATCATTTCTTTTGCAACAGTAAGCCCTCCAACTCCTGAATCGATAACACCAATTGGTCTTTCCAAGTGATCGCCTCATTCTTTTTTCATTTCTTGATGTAATTTTTTTAAGCATTTTTCTAAAAAGACAATCTCCTCTTCTGAGAAGCTTTGCAAAACTTGAGCGAAATTGTGGTAGGGTGATCGGATAATTCGTTAAAATCTCCCGGCCTTTTTGTTTTAAAATTGCGGCAATGTAACGCAGCGATTTTTCAAGTTCAATGACAGCTTTTTCATTGATCACAAACGGCATACAATCTCACCGATCATGCACTTGCATATTTTTCATCAACAGGCAGGCAAAACGCGAACCATTTTCATTTTACTACACTTCACCGTATAATCAATAAAAAAATCCTCTCACAATAATAAACCGGCTACCTTATCGCTAAGGATAGCCGGTATTACTTATAGTTCAAGCTCCCCCATTCGAAGCAATTCAATGACCGCTTGAGAGCGCCCCTTTACTCCAAGCTTTTGCATGGCGTTCGAAATGTGATTGCGAACCGTTTTTTCGCTAATAAATAGCTCACTGGCGATCTCTTTTGTTGTCTTATCTTGAACTAATAATTCAAATACTTCTCTTTCTCTTTTCGTGAGTAATGGCTTTGATTGAAACGATTTGTCTTTCAAGTACGATAACCCTCCTTGCTTTAGCCAGACCTAAACTACCGGATGGGTATTTATTCACCATATAGTATGTGAAACGGAGGGGTACGGTGACAAAAATTCGCGACATTTCTAGAAAAATAGGTATTTTTCTAAACAAATGAAACAGATTGCGAATGTTGGAGTTTTTGTCGCATTTCGTCGTTCCATGGGACGCCTTTTCCTGTATGCTTGTTAATTTGCACAAGAGCACCACGACCGACTAATACGATCTCTTTGTTATCTTTTTTGGCCATATAATGCAAATCGATGGATGAGCGGCCAATTTTGTGTACTTTTGCATACATATACAGCTCATCATTGAAAAACACTTGTTTCAAAAAGTCGCACTTCAAATCAGCAACAACCGGAATTTCATTTGATTGCTCATTCGTCCATTGATCCATAAAACCAAGCGCTTTTAAAAACTCGGTCCGCACTTCTTCAAAGTAAACAAATGGAACGGTATTATTTAAATGTCCGAACATGTCCGTTTCGCAAAAACGTACTTTAATGCGGCGAAAAAAACGAAACGACCGTTGCCATTCTTCAAAGTTATCGATGTAATCAATGTTTTTCATGAATCTCTCCCCTTATAATAAAATCCTCTTCATGGAGGCCATGAAGAGGATTTTATTTATACTTCGTCGCTTCCGAAAAAGTTCCGGAACATTTGAATCGTTGCTTCGCGGTTCAATGCCGCAATCGATGTCGTAAGCGGAATGCCTTTCGGACAAGATTGCACGCAGTTTTGCGAGTTTCCGCAGTTCGCTAAACCGCCGTCTCCCATGATTGCTGCAAGTCTCTCCGCTTTATGCATCGCACCCGTCGGATGAGCATTAAACAAGCGAACTTGCGAAAGCGGTGCAGGACCGATGAAGTTTGATTTGCTATTCACGTTCGGACACGCTTCTAAACAAACTCCGCATGTCATACATTTCGAAAGTTCGTATGCCCATTGACGTTTTCGCTCTGGCATGCGCGGACCAGGACCTAAATCGTAAGTTCCGTCAATCGGAATCCACGCTTTTACTTTTTTCAACGAATCGAACATGCGGCTGCGGTCGACTTGCAAGTCACGCACAACCGGGAACGTGCGCATCGGCTCTAGGCGAATCGGTTGTTCGAGCTTATCGATGAGAGCCGTACAGGATTGACGCGGCTTTCCATTAATAACCATCGAGCAAGCTCCGCACACTTCTTCCAAACAGTTCATATCCCACGTAACCGGAGTCGTTTTTTCCCCTTTTGCGTTCACCGGATTGCGGCGAATTTCCATGAGGGCGGAAATGACGTTCATATTTGGGCGATATGGAATTTCAAATTCCTCTTCGTATGGCGCAGAATCCGGACGATCTTGTCGCGTTACAATGAGGCGAATCGTTTTTTTCTCGCTCATGATTTCACTTCCTCTTTCTTTTTCGAATAGTCACGTTTGCGCGGCTTAATTAACGACGTATCAACGTCTTCGTAATGGAACGCTGGCCCATCTGGAGTAAAACGTGCCATTGTTGTTTTGAGCCATTCTTCGTCATTGCGCTCTGGGAACTCTGGCTTATAATGAGCGCCGCGGCTTTCGTTGCGGTTATAAGCACCGAGCGTAATCACGCGCGCTAATTGAAGCATGTTGTATAGCTGGCGAGTAAACGATGCTCCTTGGTTGCTCCATTTCGATGTATCAGTAATGTTAATGTTTTTATAACGTTCCATCAACTCTTGAATTTTTTCATCAGTTTTCAAAAGTTTATCGTTATAACGAACGATCGTGACATTATCCGTCATCCATTCGCCAAGCTCTTTATGAAGAACATAGGCGTTTTCTGTTCCATCCATCGACAAAATGTTTTCCCAGCGCTCTTCTTCTTGTTTGACATAGCGGTCATATAAAGAAGATGGCAGCGCATCCGCCGATTTTTCTAAACCTCTAATATATTCCACTGCTTTCGGGCCTGCGACCATGCCGCCGTAAATCGCCGATAAGAGCGAGTTCGCTCCTAAACGGTTTGCTCCGTGCATGGAGTAGTCGCATTCACCCGCTGCAAATAAGCCTTTAATGTTCGTCATTTGGTCGTAATCTACCCATAATCCACCCATCGAATAGTGGACAGCAGGGAAAATTTTCATTGGCACTTTACGTGGATCTTCACCCATAAATTTTTCATAAATCTCAATGATACCGCCAAGTTTAATATCCAATTCTTTTGGATCTTTATGAGAAAGATCAAGATATACCATGTTCTCGCCGTTAATACCAAGCTTTAAGTCGACACAAACATGGAAAATTTCCCTTGTCGCGATATCGCGCGGGACGAGGTTTCCGTAAGCTGGATATTTTTCTTCTAAGAAATACCACGGTTTTCCGTCTTTATACGTCCATACTCGTCCACCTTCACCGCGTGCCGATTCACTCATGAGGCGCAATTTATCATCGCCTGGAATCGCGGTTGGGTGAATTTGGATAAATTCTCCGTTCGCATAATACGCACCTTGTTGGTAAACAATGGACGCAGCTGAACCTGTATTAATGATCGAGTTCGTCGATTTCCCGAAAATGATCCCTGGACCGCCTGTTGCCATGATGACTGCATCTGCCGGAAACGACTTAATCTCCATCGTCGTTAAATTTTGCGCTACAATTCCGCGGCAAATTTGCTCATCGTCTAATACGACGCCTAAAAATTCCCAACCTTCATATTTTGTCACTAAACCAGCTACTTCATGACGGCGAACTTGCTCGTCAAGCGCATAAAGAAGCTGCTGCCCTGTTGTCGCACCAGCAAAAGCTGTACGGTGATGTTGCGTTCCACCAAAACGTCGAAAGTCTAATAAACCTTCAGGCGTACGGTTAAACATAACCCCCATGCGATCCAGCAAATAAATAATGCCTGGCGCTGCTTCACACATCGCCTTAACTGGTGGTTGGTTCGCCAAAAAGTCACCGCCATATACTGTATCATCAAAGTGCTCCCACGGAGAGTCTCCTTCACCTTTCGTATTCACCGCACCGTTAATCCCACCTTGAGCACAAACAGAGTGAGATCGCTTCACTGGCACAAGCGAAAACAACTCAACTGGCACACCCGCTTCTGCGATTTTAATGGTTGCCATTAGTCCGGCTAGACCGCCACCAACTACTATGATTTTTCCTTTTTTCATCGTTACTCACTCCCTAAAAGATTGCTAGTCGTGGATTAAGCGAATGCTAAAATGGCACGGATGCCGACGATCGAAAGCGCTACGAAAATCACCATTGTCACATATGTAAAAATTTGTTGTGAACGAGGAGTAACCGTAAGTCCCCAGCTTACACAGAAAGACCATAAACCGTTCGCGAAATGGAAGACAGTTGAAACAATTCCTACGATGTAAAACGCAAGCATGAGCGGATTATCCACAATATTTGCCACCATTTCATAGTTCACTTCCGCTCCGAACGCAGCTTGTACACGCGTCTCCCATACGTGCCACGTAACGAAAATGAGCGTAACAATTCCCGTTAACCGCTGCAATACGAACATCCAGTTGCGGAAATAACCGTATCTGCTCACATTATTTTGCGCTGTAAAAGCGATATAAAGCCCGTAAATGGCGTGAAACAGCAACGGAAGGAAGATAATGAAAATTTCCAAAAAATAACGGAACGGTAAATTAGCCATGAATGATGCCGCACGGTTAAACGCTTCTGGACCTCTTGTTGCAAAATAGTTGACGACTAAATGTTGCGTCAAAAAAATACCAACTGGAATAACTCCCAGCAATGAATGGAGTCGACGATAAAAAAATTCGCGATTTCCTGCCATGTAGTGAACCCCCTTTTTAATAATAGTGACAATGAAAGAAAACGCACTCCCCATCCACACTAACTAAAATGGTTAATAGAGCTGTAAATGCTTCCATTTCCATTAACCATGCGTCACATTCATTGTACTCCCACAAAGTAGTAGCGTCAAGAAAACGAGTTCATAAAATGTTCAATCATTCGAAAATTCCAACAATATTCTCCTAAAAATCGAAAGAAAGATACTGCTTTCTTCGCATTGTTCGGCTATAATGATGAATAGAAAGAGGGGAAGTATGTGAAAACAGTATCATTTGAAAACGAATATGAGGCACTCCAACATATCGACATTCCTGGTTTCGGCTATGAGCTTATTCGCGAAGTTCTTCTTCCTGATTTGCTAGGAAAAGAAACGGCGAACATTTTATATTGGGCAGGGAAACGATTAGCGCGCCGTTATCCGCTCAACACGTTCGATGATGTCATCGCCTTTTTTGAAAAAGCCGGCTGGGGAACGCTCACCATCACTAAAGAGCGCAACGATGAACTAGAAGTAGAATTAACAGGGGCAATCGTGGCTGCCCGCATGTCCCTCAACGAAGATTGTTCGTTTCATCTAGAAGCTGGGTTTCTCGCACAACAAGTCGAGCAGCAAAAACGTTGTGTCGCCGAAGCATATGAACAGCAGAAAAAGCGAGCAAAAAAAGTAGTCTTTACAGTAAAATGGGATAGAAAAGATGAGGTTACTGAATGAAAAAATAAGTTGAAGTTTTATTTTACATTAAACTATATGCGCATGACGTATAACCTATTTTACAGACTAAATATGGAAACGGTAGCGCGGAAAATCTTTATTACAACGTAAATTAAATGCAAATTTTTTCGACTGTCGGAATATAATCCGACAGTCGAAAAACGATCGTATAAAAAACTCAAAATATGAAACATTAATAGATCGCACGCTTCTTTGCTTAAGAGTTGACGGCAGTCTTTTCATCGAGTTGAAACGCTTCATGCAGCGCTTCGACGGCTGCGACCATTTTTTCTTGTGCTACAACTGTGGAGATTTTTATTTCCGATGTGCTAACCATCTTAATTTCAATGCCGCAGTCCGCTAATACTTGAAACATTTGCGCAGCCACGCCCGGATTGGAAATCATGCCAGAACCAACGATCGAAACTTTCGCCAAACGGCTTTCGTACTCCACTTTCACGCCTTGCAGCGATTGCAATACTTGCAACGTTTCGTGCAAATCTTCTGTACTAATCGAAAAAGAAACAGACGTTGCTTCATTGCTTGTCATGCTTTGAATAATAATGTCAACATTAATTCCCCGATTCGCTAGCGCTGTAAAGATCGTCGGCAATGTCTGCAATCCTTTCGGCAGCCCTTGAACAGTGACCCTTGTTACTTGATCTTCAAAAGCGATGCCTCTGACAATTAAATGCTGTTCCATCGAAATGTCCTCCTTCACGATCGTGCCTCGTTCTTTTTCCATGCTCGAGCGAACTTCTAACGTCACTTGATAGTTTTTCGCAAATTCCACTGCACGCGGATGCAACACGCCCGCTCCTAAATTCGCTAACTCGAGCATTTCATCATACGAAATTTCTTGCAGTTTTCGCGCTGCTTTCACATAGCGAGGATCGGTTGTAAATACTCCCGTTACGTCGGTATAAATATCGCATTTGTCTGCTCGCAACGCCGCCGCTAATGCCACCGCAGTCGTATCGGAGCCGCCGCGGCCGAGAGTCGTAATTTCTCCGCTTTCGGTCATTCCTTGAAATCCAGCGACGATCACGATCTTTCCTTTTTGCAAATATTTATAAATCCGTGACGTATCGATATCGATAATACGGGCATTCCCATGAACATCTTCCGTTTTGATCCCTGCTTGCCAACCTGTTAAAGAAACCGCTTGATATCCTTTTTCATGCAGCGCCATCGCCAAAAGGGCAATGCTCACTTGCTCACCGGTAGAAAGAAGCATATCCATTTCCCGCTTGCTCGGTTGATTGGATATTTGCTTTGCTAACTGAACAAGTTCATCCGTCGTCTTGCCCATTGCGGAAACAACGACAACGACATCATTGCCATTTTCTACTTCTTCGATTATTCGACTAGCTACGTTTTGAATTCGTTCAATGGAACCGACAGAAGTTCCGCCAAATTTTTGCACAATAACTGCCATTCTCCTCATCCTTCGTTCTAAGATGTGTATTCTCGATATAGAAAATAAAAAACAGCAATGAGAGATCTCTCATTGCTGTGCATAACGAAACGAAAAAAGAAACAAATTCGCTTCACACAGTGAGATAGCTCTCCAAGATGAAACATCTTGACAGTCCTACATTTCTTAAATGCAGAACCAGCAGGAAAAGCAATGAGACTTTTCCCACTTCGGCGACGCTCCCCTTTCAACATTCTTCTTCGGAACTCATTTTCCTCAGAATGCCTACTCTTGAAGTTCGCACCTCTATCTTCACTTCAGTGTTCGGAAGTGTATAAATATGCAATTTATTGCGATTGTACCAATTTTTTATGAGATTGACAATACTATTCATGCAATTTCTCATAAATTTTTTCAGCTACTGCCCGAGGAATATTCGCTTTTTGCAATTCTTCGACTGTTGCTTCTATCATATTTTTTACAGAACCAAAATGTTTCAACAGAGCTTTTTTTCTTTTTTCACCGACTCCTGGTATATCGTCCAACACTGATTGAAACAGCGATTTCCCCCGCGTTTGCCGATGAAACGTGATCGCAAACCGGTGAACTTCGTCTTGGATGCGCTGCAATAAGTAAAACTCTTGACTGTTTCGCGCTAACGGAACAACTTGCGGCGGATCGCCCATAATTAATTCCGACGTCCGATGCCTGTCGTCTTTTACAAGGCCGGCAAGCGGAATTTCCAGCCCCAGCTCGTTTTCCAACACATCCCGAACAGCCGCTAAATGCCCTTTTCCTCCGTCAATGAGAATAAGGTCGGGAAGTGGCAGCCGCTCTTTGAGAGCACGGGTGTAGCGACGGCGTACGACTTCCCGCATTGATTCATAGTCGTCAGGGCCTTCGACCGTTTTAATTTTATATTTGCGATATTCTTTTTTCTCCGGCTTCCCATCAATAAAAACGACCATCGCCGAAACAGGATCTGTTCCGTGAATGTTGGAATTATCAAACGCTTCAATTCGATGCGGTGCAGCAATTCGTAGCGCTTTCCCTAAGTTTTCCACCGCCTTAATCGTCCGTTCTTCATCGCGCTCGATTAAATAAAATTTCTCTTTTAACGCCAGTGCCGCATTTTTGCAAGCTAAATCGACTAATTCTTTTTTCTTACCTGATTTCGGCTGCGTCACTTTGACGTTGAGAAGCTGTTCTGCCAATTCGCCGTCTACTTCCTTCGGCAACACGATCTCTTTCGGCTTTAAATGGTTCGCTCTTTCGTAAAACTGTCCTAAAAATGTCAACAGTTCTTCATCAGGATCTTGGTATAACGGAAAGATGGATACATCGCGCTCAATCAGCTTGCCTTGGCGGATGAAAAACACTTGAACGCACATCCAGCCTTTGTCGTAAGCATAACCGAACACATCCCGATCGACAAAATCGTTCATCGTTATTTTTTGCTTTTCCATGAGCGCTTCAATATGCGCGATTTGGTCGCGATATTCTTTCGCCCGCTCAAATTCCAGCATTTCCGCTGCTTTCGTCATTTTTTCTGTCAATTCTTTTTTGACTTCTTGATGCCCCCCATTTAAAAACCGGATAATTTGTTCAACGATTTCTTTGTTTTGCTGTTCGGAAACCGGATGCACACACGGTGCCAAACATTGCCCCATATGATAATAAAGGCACACTCGATTAGGTAATGATTGGCATTTCCGAAGCGGGTAAATGCGATCTAACAGCTTCTTCGTTTCATTCGCCGCTTGGACGTTCGGATACGGTCCGAAATATTTGCCGCGATCTTTTTGCACTTTTCTTGTAATGATCAAACGCGGATGTTCTTCCGCGGTAATTTTAATAAACGGGTAGCTTTTGTCGTCCTTTAACATAACGTTATATTTCGGATCGAACTTTTTGATTAAATTCATTTCTAAAATGAGCGCTTCAATATTTGATGAAGTCACAATATATTCAAAATCGGCAATTTCGTTGACAAGGTACAGCGTTTTTCCGTCGTGCGTTCCGGTAAAATACGAACGCACCCGGTTTTTTAATACCTTTGCCTTTCCTACATAAATGACCGTTCCATTTTTGTCTTTCATTAAATAGCAGCCGGGCTGCTCCGGCAAAACGGCCAGCTTTTCTTTTAAGTGATCATGCATCATAATCACTCCATTGTTGAATTCATCCATTCATATAACGTAATTTCCCCATATATCGGATCTGCGAGCGTGTTTGAGCGGTATGTTTTTACTTTTCGCAAGCGTCTGTCAAGTGAAACCCCTTGCGCTTGAAACCCTTTGACAACATGATCGGTCACATAAATTTTAGCATGTGTATAGTTCGCTTGATGTTGTAAAAAAAATGAAAAACGTAATGCTTCCTGATACGGGAAATCAGCGCGAAGATATTGCAGCACTCTCGCTTCTTCCCATGTATATAAAACAAACGGCTCGTCTTTCTTTTGTAAATCATACGCTAATTGATACGTCGCTGGCAAGTGTAACGCTTGTTCGCGGATATAGAGCGTGCCGATCATAATTTGTGCAATCATGACAATCAAGGCCAATAGCCGCTTATATGTGGACGTGTTTCGGTAAAAATAGCGCAGCCATCCGTAAAAAAGCGCAAAATGAACAAGTGGAATCACATGGCGCGGCTTGTCAATATTTTGTGCAAATAGCGCCCAGACCCCATAAGCAACTATGGCGGCAAAAAGCCAGCGAGGAAACGGGAACGCACGAGTCGAATAGAACGCCCAAATGAATACGAAAAGATACAAAACAAGCAATATCATTGTTCGGCTGGAGATTCCAATCCAAATGATATTATAAAACAGAAATCGGCCTATCCGCTGCCAAAGCGGCTGTTGATCGTTTGACACCGTTCCTCCCCATTCTTGAAAATGCCCGTTCGTAAAGGAAAAGGCCAATTTCAAAAATCCATATAGACTTCCTTCCGTCTGCGCTATGCCCATCACCCAAATGAGCTGGAACGCTAGCGCAGCCGCCACGAGTCCGAACAACCGGCGAATACTTCGATGTTGTTTCCAGTCTTCGTACCATAAAAAAGCAAGCGCAATAGCAAACGGGACATATGAAAGCCGAATTCCTAACAAAAGCCCAAACAAAATTAATGACAGAAGATGAGCTTGCCACGTTTTTCGTTCTCGCGCTTGTTCAACCGCCCACACATACCACCATAAAACGGATAATGCCGCCCCTTCTGACATCGGTTGACTGCCAATGAGCACGACATAGCTCGCCGATTGAACGAGAACCGTAACGAGCCACGCCATCTCTGTTGCCCCATACTTTTTGGCTAATAAAAACATCGGGATCGACGCCGACCATAACATAAGCACATTAAAAATGGACAATGCTTTAGCTGGATTTTCCACAAATGCATGAACGAGCATCCCACCCAAAATAAAATAAGGGTATCCTGGAAAATGGGGTTGCATCGCCAATAAATCGTATCGGTCTAATGCAAGGGCAAAATCGACTTGATCCCATGTGGCCGCATATGGACTTGCATATTTCATTTCTGCACAAAACAACAAAAAAAGTGCGGTTAATCCAAAATATGACATATACCGATGATTTCCCAGAAAATATTTACGCATCATTCTCACCTTTATAAACGAAAAAGCACAAGACAGTCTTGCCTTGTACTCTTAAATGACATGTTTCGTCTTCGGTTCAAGCGCTTGAACATTCTCGTTTCCTAGCTCTGATTTTTTTGCGTTTTTTGAATGACGGCTATTAATGAGCAAATAAATGACAACAAAATAGCCGATATAAGCAATCACTTCTTCTAGCGATGGCATTGATGAATAGCCGAACAACGCTTTCAAAAAGACGCCTACATCTCCTGGTAACAGCGGTGCGACTCCGTAATCGCGAACATAATGTTCATAATCAATCGGATGCTCCGGCAACAGCCATGTTAAATCGTATACGTGCGGCATCACGCTTCCAATGATGTTTAAATCTTGCAACATTGAAATTCCTTGTACCAACAGTCCTGCCGCAATTAAAATAATGAAAGCGCCTGTCACTTTGAAAAACGTTTTTAACGGTACGCGCATCGTTCCTTTGAAAAAGACGTAGCTCACCAATGCGGCAATTACGACACCGGTAATCGCCCCCCATCCTTGCATGGCCGCACCGATGTTTCCACCGGTAATCGCCGCAAAGAAAAAGACCGTTTCAACTCCTTCGCGGAGCACAACTAAAAACGAGTGAATCACCATGCCAACCACATTTCCTGTCGTAATAAAACGATCCATTTTTCCTTCAACGTTTTTCTTCATGTCTTGGCTATGCTCCGCCATCCAAAACACCATTTGCGTCAATAAAATCGTCGAAATGAACATGATCGAAATTTTTAAATACATCTCGCTTCCCATTGCAGCAAAGCCTGTAAACACAACTTGGAAAAGAAGGGCCACTCCAACGCTCGCCAACACGGCCAATCCTGCCCCAAACCATACGTATTTCGTATATTTCGTATGGTTGACCCTCTTTAAATAAGATGTAATAATCCCGACAATGAGCAAAGCTTCCAACACTTCACGAAACGTAATTAACAGCGCTTGAACTTCCATCACACGCTCTCCTTTCTTAAACCGTTAGTTTCGTCGTTTTCGGCGCAACGAATATACGACAACAGCAACAATAACAATGATTAAAACAGCGATCGGAATCCAGTTTTTTAACTTCGATAAATCCGTCCATTCTTTTTTCTGTACCGCTTCTGGCTTTTCTGTAACACTTTCTGAAAAATGTCCGACTTTCAAGCTTTTTAATCCAAACTGCTTTTGCAGCAACGTTAAAATCGCCTCTTTACTTTTCTTAAACTGTTCGATATTGGATGGTTTTTTGCCGACGCCAAACAATCCTGGATTTCCTAACGACTGCAAAGCGTTGTCAAACTCGCTCCTCAATTGTTTGTCAATAGCTGCATCCTTCGATTGAACAGAAGGAGAGAGCGCTTCGTATGTAGCAAATGCTTTCGCCAATAAACGTTTGCTCGTATCATATTGAGCAAAATTTTTCTCAATGTTTTCAAGGCGGCGCGCAATATTTAACACAAGAATTTTTCTCATATCTTTTAACACCGCTTCTTTATCTTTTGCTTCAAGGTCCGCTAGCACCACTTCAGACGGCTCTATTCCCATATGCATATTAAGCTCTTCTTTCACTGTTTCAAAAATCGTTTTTGCCTCTGCAAAGTTTGGCGGCTGTTGATTCAGTTTTTCCGCCATTTGTTTGTACACTTCTGCCACTTTTTCTTCATTCGGGTCACCGTATGAATAAGCAAAAGCGGTCATCGGTGTATAAATGAGAATGAATATCAATAGTAAAGAAAAAAATAAACGTAATAGCCTCATGATCCGGTTCCCTCCTACATATTTAATGATAATGATTATCATCCTTCATGTCAATATATATAATACATATATCAAAAATAAGGATAGAAGACTTCTTCTATCCTCATGCATCCAATAAAGTCCCCTCGAAGCCTAAGAACACTTCTTTCCATCGATATCCGGCAGCACGTGCGCCGAGCCATCAATATCCACTTTCGGAACTGATCGTTTCATTTCTTTCCAAATAGCAGGGAGAACTGCCGTCATATAGTCGCAAAATTTAATAAATGACTGGCCTGTTACCCTCACTTGATAGCGAATCGGAACTTCTTTCATGCGAAAGCCTTTTCGCACTAAATTCAGTGTCAACACTTGCGCATAATTGTAGTCATGAATAATGTCAGCATGTTCCATCGCTTGCCGTGAAAAGGCGCGCATCCCCGACTGGCCGTCGTAAATCCACGTTCGCAATAAAAGCGATTGCAAGCATGTAAAACAATAATTGCCAAGGCGGCGATACCATTTCATTCCATGAATCTCCCCAAGAAACCGCGACCCCATTGTATAGTCTGCTTCACCTTTAAAAATCGGCGCGAGCAAATCGGGAATTTGTTCAGCTGGATATTCGTTATCCGCATCAATCATCACGCCGATATCTGCACCGAGACGAAGGCACTCTCGCAACCCTTGTCTTACGGCAGCGCCGAGCCCGCTGTTTTTCTTCATTTGATACACATAATCAGCCCCTGCTTTCCGTGCCACTTCAACTGTTTGATCCGTCGATCCATCATCAATTACTAACACATTTACGTCAACGTGCGGATGAAAATGGCGAGGAATTTTTTGGATTACTTCCCCAATCGCTTCTTCTTCGTTATGCGCCGGTAAAAAGACGATCACTTTTTGTCTCTTCATTGTTTCCCTTCTTTCGTATCGCTTCCATTAGTACAGGACCACGGCTATGACTCGGATATGGAGCGCCTAGTAAATACGCAATCATCGGAGCTAATGAAACAAGACTATGCTTTTCCTCAATCCGCTTTCCGCGTTCAATGGCTGGGCCATACATAAAAAACGGTACATATCGCTCTCCTTCGTCAAGATGTCCATGCCCACCGATCCCGTCTGCCTGACCGTGATCCGCGCAAACAATTAACGTGGCGTTGTTTAATTTTCCTTGTTCTTCGAGCCATTCGACATATTCTTGAACGAGGGCATCGGCCTCTTCAATTTTTTGCAAATATTCGTCATACAATACGCCACGGCTATGACCCGTTTGGTCGGTCGCAATCAATTGAACGATCAATAAATCAGGATCTTGTTCTTTCATGATGAGTTTCGCTCGTTCGATAATATTTCGATCCGCCACATCGTTATGCATCACCGCTGTTACCGTTTCGACATCATCGCCAAATGAATCGACAAGGTGGGCAATGCCTAGCAAACGGCCAGTTTTTCCGACTTTCCTTAATGAATCAAAAATGCTTTCAACTTTAATCCCGAGCTTCCACACCATATTGGAGCGAATGCCATGTTCAAACGGGTACGTGCCGGTAAACATAGAAGTAAAACAAACGACCGTGCGTGCTGGATACACCGTTTCCATTTGTGTAAATTCCGTTCCGTTTTGCCGCAATGATTTTAAAAACGGCGCGTTTGCTTGTTCAAAGCGATCTTTGCGCATGCCGTCAATGACGATCACAATCACTTTTTCGTTGATCGCCTTTTTTGGGACAGCAACATTATTCGTATAAGTTGAAATCACTTTCGGCTTCCAATCAAATAAGTGTTTGTGGAGAATCCATGAGAATAAAAAAACAGACGCATAGTAGATCGCTAGCTGACTAATCGGCATCGACTGTCCCCCACGTTCCATCTGCTCATAGCCCCATTGCCATAACGACAATAAAAGCAAAAATTTAGGCATTTGCTCTTGCGCGTTTCCACTTGTCGAATCGCTATTTTTCAGCACAAGCTTCCAAAAGCGAGTGAAGTTCCACCACGTCGTACCGATTCGCAAATGATAGTAGAGCGTTCCCCAAAAAAAGACGGTAAAGAAAAAATATAATCCAATCGCTAAAAGAAGCAACTTCACATCGGCAAATTGCCAAACGATCAAAAAAGCGATGTACGGAATCCATAAATAATTTCGCAAAAAGAGCGGATAATCATATATATAATAGATCATAAAAAGCGGCAAAACGAATAAAAAACTTAAAAAAAATGACTTCACATAATCAGGCTGCCCCAGATCAGGCAAATGATATAATAGCATCGTCCCGATAACGAAAATGGGAGTAAACGGCTTCCCCTCATTCAGCAAATTCCAACATCGGGCGGCCACTTTTTCAAATTTCGATGCTTTTTTCATCACTTCTCATTCCTTTCCATTTTCGCCAGATCCATCATCATTCTTCATGCCTTTTTGCCCACTCAATCGTTCTCGCTAGTCCTTCTTCAAACGTTACCGTTGGTTTGTATCCGAATGCTTGTTGCGCCTTCGTAATATCCGCCCATGTTGCATTCACATCGCCGGCCCGTTCGGGAGCATGCTTTACTTTCATAGCTGGAAAATACTTTTGCAAATATTCTAGTAGCTGTTCCATCGCGACGGGACGCCCTGATCCTAAATTAAATACGTCGTTGTTTCCGTTCCGATGCGATGCGGCGATCATTCCATTCACAATATCATCGACAAATGTGTAATCCCGCGCTGTTTTTGTTCCATACACAACGATCTCTTCTCCGCGCAAAAGCCGGCGGATAAATTGGCTGATCGCCATATCTGGACGCCCCCACGGACCGTAAACAGTAAAATAGCGGAAAATCGTTAATTGATAGCCGAACAAATTGGCATAAGCGTAGCAAAACGATTCGGCCCCGTATTTCGCTGCCGCATACGGCGAAACAACATTCCCTGTTGCCATTTCCTCTTTGAGTGGCACACATCCTTGATCTCCGTACACGGAGGAAGAAGAAGCGAACAAAACGTGCTTCGTTCCTGCTTCTCCAGCAGCTTTTAAGACGTTGATCGTCGCTTTAATATCGTAATCGACATAATCAAGCGGTTGTAATAGAGAGTTTGGAACGCCGGGCAAAGCAGCTAAATGATAGACACAATCCGGCTGATAGCGTTGAAAGATCTCGTCTACTTTTTCATAATTAAGCAAATTCACTTCATAAACAGGTACATCATAGCCGCTCGTAAGCGTGTGAAATTGCCACCGTTTTCGCTCCGCTGAGTAATAAGGATGAAAATTATCAATGACAACGACATCATGGCCAAGAGAAAGCAACTTAGAGACAAGATGACTGCCGATAAAGCCGGCACCGCCCGTAACTAAAATGTTCACTGATTCCACCTCGTTGCGATTTGTTCCCCACTAATCGTACCATAATGAAAATAACAAAAACACGGCATTTGCAAAAGCAAAAAACCTTGTTTCGTGACAAGGTTTTTTGCTTTATTTAAGTTATTTCGCCTTTTCAACGACTGTTTGCAGCGTTGCTTTAATTTGTTCGAGAAGGTTCTTGCCTTCTTCTTTATTTTTCGCTTTTGCTGCTTCTAAATATTTTTGCACTTGATCGTTTAACGTTGTGAACGCCTGATCGCCTAATAATGTTTTGATATCGCTTCCGATCATGTCAATGAATAAAGCTCCTTCAAGCGCTGTCACAACTGATTTATCTTGGCCCCAACTTTCTTCGCTTTCTTCGTATTCATTGAGCGCCACTTTTGTCAAACCGCGAACAAATGCTTTATTGACAGCCGCTGGATCTAACGTTTTGACGTCTGTTTGCAAGTCAAATTGTTTGAGGATATAATCTGCTTCTGCTGCCGCATATTTTTTCATGTATGGATAAATTGATTGATAAAACGCCCATCCTTCTGCTTGCCCCACTTTTGCTTTCTCTTCATTTTTTTTCGCTTCTGCCGCCGCTTTTGTTGCGTAACCGTAAGGAAGAGCGCCTGTTGCTAAATAAAAAGTTTTCATAAGCGTTTTATCGATGACTTGTTTACCAAGCGCAAAGGCTAAAGTGTCGCCTTTTTCCACTGCGCTTTCAATTTCTGAAAATCCACCGTTAATGGTATCTACTAACGTTGTTCCGTAGGCTGCATCCCGTTTTTCTACCGTTGGCTGCAAAATTTTATAAAATTCTTTTGCCTCTTCTACCTCTTCTTTGACCGCATCTTTATTATTCCAATTTTCTTCAATCTCAGTAAATTCTTGTTTGATCGTTGTATAAAACACTTTTTGCATTAACTTGTCAAAAATTTGCTCCACAACTACTTTATCGATCGATCCGTCTTTTCCTGCATTCAACGCTGTTGTAAGATGCTGATCGACCGTTTCTTGCAATTCTGCATCACGCTTTTGCACAAGTGGCTGCAATTTTGTCGTATAAATGGCCATGACTTTATCAAAATCAACATTTTGTCCTTCGTTTGCTTTCGCAAGTTCTGTTACCGCTTCTTTAAACGCTTCGCCGTAGTTGATTTCTTGTTTTCCTTCTTCCGTCTGTTTTGTTTTTTCTGTCTTCGTTTCTTCCTGTTTCCCAGTTGTTGCTGTTTTTTCTGCATTACTGCAGCCTGCTAATACGCCTCCTGCCAATAAAAACATGGCAAATATTGCTTTTAAATGCCTTTTTTTCATCGTTTATGTATCCCCCTTTTTTATATATGAAAACGATTTTCATTTCCGTTTAAAATTATATAGAGAACGATTTTCATTGTCAATGAAAAACCGACAAAAAACAGCCCAGAAAATTCTGGACTGTTTCGGATTCATTATAAATGTTTGTTTAACAAGCTGACAAGCGCTTCTTTCGGTTGATACCCAACTGTCTTGTCGACTGCTTCGCCATTTTTAAAGACGAGAAGCGTCGGGATGCTCATCACGCCAAACTTCCCAGCTGTTTCTTGGTTTTCGTCGACATTGACTTTCACAATTTTTACTTTGTCGCCCATTTCTTGGTCGATTTCTTCTAATACAGGCGCAATCATGCGGCAAGGTCCACACCAAGGTGCCCAGAAATCCACTAACGTGACTCCTGTACTCGTTTCTGCTGCGAATGTTTGGTCAGTCGCACTAACAATTGCCATTTTCCATTCCTCCTATCAATTACTCATGTAAGCAAAGTATATCACTTTATAGCGGAAGGTGCTAACTTTTTGCTTCAATTCTAATATTTACTTTCGCCCAATAATTATAACAAAAAAACGAGCAAAGACGCACTTACTTTGCCCGTTTTTGCCTATATTTATGAATGCACTTTAAGCTTTTTAAATTCCTCAGTTAGCAACGGTACGACTTCAAATAAGTCACCAACGATACCGTAATCTGCGACTTTGAAAATATTCGCTTCTGGATCTTTGTTAATCGCGACAATTACTTTCGAGTTTGACATGCCCGCTAAATGTTGGATCGCACCGGAAATGCCGCACGCAATATATAAATCTGGTGTAACGACTTTTCCTGTTTGCCCGATTTGCAACGAATAGTCGCAATAGCCAGCATCGCACGCGCCGCGCGAAGCCCCGACCGCACCTCCTAACACGTCAGCCAATTCTTGTAGCGGCTTAAAACCGGCTGCGCTTTTCACCCCGCGTCCGCCAGCGACAATGACTTTTGCTTCCGATAAGTCCACGCCTTCCGCTGTTTTGCGGACAATTTCTTTCACAATCGTGCGCAAATCTTTAATATCGACAGAAAGGCTCATCACATTTCCAGAGCGAGCATCATCGCGAGAAAGCGCTGGAATGTTATTCGGACGAACGGTCACAAAAATGATGCCGTCTGTTACGATTTTCTTTTCAAATGCTTTGCCCGAATAAATCGGACGAATGAACAATAGCTCCCCATCTTTTTCTTCGATCGCCACGACGTCAGAAACAAGTCCGGCGTTCAACTTTGTCGCTAATTTCGGCGATAAATCTTTTCCTAATGCCGTATGGCCAAATACGATTCCTTCCGGTTTTTCCGCTTCAATGACCGCCATTAACGCTTGGCCGTATCCGTCTGGTGTATACGTTTTCAGTTGTGCGTGTTCAACAACGACCACACGATCTGCCCCGTACGCAATTAATTCGTTCGCATACGACTGCACGCTTTCTCCTACTAATACCGCTACTACTTCGCCGCCTTGAGCGATCGTTTTTGCTGCCGCAATGGCTTCAAATGATACGTTTCTTAACGATCCGTCACGGATTTCCGCTAATGAGATCACTTTTCGTGTCATGCTCCGTCCCCCCGATAAATAATCGTTTTTCTCGTCGTTAAATGACTTTCGCTTCCGTACGCAACAGCGTGACAAGCTCTTTTACTTGGTCTGTTAGTTCACCTTGCAAAATTTTCCCGGCTTCTTTTTTCGGCGGCAAGAAAATTTCCACCGTTTTTGTTTTCGCTTCGACATCTTCTTCTTCTAAATCTAAATCATCCAATTCTACTTCATCGAGCGGTTTCTTTTTCGCTTTCATAATGCCTGGAAGCGAAGGATAGCGCGGTTCGTTTAATCCTTGTTGCGCTGTCACTAACAATGGAAGCGACGCTTCAATGACTTCTTCGTCCCCTTCGACATCGCGAACAACCGTTACTTTGTCGCCGTCAATGTCGAGCTTCGTAATCGTCGTAACATACGGGATACCAAGCATTTCTGCTACGCGCGGACCAACTTGGCCAGAGCCGCCATCAATGGCGACGTTCCCTGCTAAAATTAAATGCGGTTCTTTATCTTTTAAATATTCCGCTAATACTTTCGCCGTTGTATATTGATCGCCTTCTTCGACATCGTCTTCAATATTGATGAGTACTGCTTTATCGCACCCCATCGCCAGTGCGGTGCGCAATTCTTTCTCCGCATCTTCGTTTCCGACTGTAACGACCGTTACTTCGCCACCTAGTTTGTCACGCACTTGAATCGCTTCTTCGATCGCATATTCATCGTATGGGTTAATAATAAATTCAGCGCCTTCTTCATTCACGTTTCCGTTGTTGATCACAATTTTTTCTTCTGTGTCAAATGTGCGCTTCATTAAGACGAAAATGTTCATGGAAACCCCTCCTATGTTTATCAAACATTCGTTCAGTTTAAAACATTCTGTTGATTTCGAAAAAACACAATTAGCGCTCGCTTACTTTCCACGGAATTGCGCCGGCCGTTTTTCAATAAACGCTTGTACTCCTTCTTTCGCATCTTCTGATATAAACACTTTGCCAAACAAGATCGCTTCCTGCTCCACCGCTTCATGGAATGATCGTGTTTTCGCCGCATGAAGCAACTCAATCGTCGCCCGAACAGAAATCGGACTCTTTTGCGCAATTTTATTCGCTAATGTTTTAGCTTCTTCCAACAACTGTTCTTCCGGCACCGCTTTGTTCGCGAGTCCCCATTGAACTGCTTCAATGCCTGTGATCGGCTCGCTTGTCCACATCATTTCCATCGCTTTTCCAAACCCAACATAGCGCATTAAACGCTGTGTCCCTGCGAATCCTGGAATGATACCAAGCTGCAGCTCTGGCAATCCGAGCTTCGCATTTTCTGCAACTAGACGGATATGGCATCCCATCGCCAACTCTAATCCTCCGCCTAAAGCGGCGCCATGGATCGCTGCGATCACCGGTTTCGGAAACTGCTCTAGCTTCTCCATCACTTGCTGGCCGGCGCGCGCCAACTCCGCCGCTTGTTCGCTCGTATTAACAGCCGTAAATTCTTTAATATCAGCACCAGCAGAGAAAAATCTTCCTTCTCCGTGGAGAAGAATAACGCGAACTTGATCATCGTCTTTCAACTCATCTAGCAATGATGAAAACTCTTTCAAAACAGCGGATGATAAAGCGTTGGCCGGAGGACGCGAAAAAGTGACGGTAGCGACAACCCCCTCCGTATGCACCTTGAAAAACTCCATTTTTTCCTCTCCCCTTATATAAAATTAAGAGGCCGAACAGCCTCGTATCAGCAGTTCATGAACCGGTTTCGCTAAAGCGACTAAATCATATTTTTGGTCATTCATCACCCATGTCGTCACCGTTTCATCGATCGTCCCGAAAATCATTTGCCTCGCAAGACGAACGTCCAAGTCTTTGCGGAACTCTCCTGCTTCCATTCCTTCTTTTACAATTTGCTCCACAATCCTTAAATATCCTTTCAGCACTTCGTTAATTCGTAAACGAAGTTCTTTGTTCGATTGCCGCAGCTCAAGCTGGGTCACGATCGCTAAATGGCGATCTGCCGATAAAAGTTCAAAATGTTTTTTTACTAATACGTATAACTTCTCTGAAGCGCTTGAAATTCCTGCTATTTCTTCTTGGATTTTTTCAATAAACGATCCCATTTTTTCTTGAAAAAGCGAAACGAGAATATCTTCTTTATTTTTGAAATATAAATAAATCGTCCCGTCCGCTACTCCTGCTTGTTTGGCAATTTTAGAAACTTGCGCTTGATGGTAGCCATTTTCGGCAATAACAATCACAGCTGCTTCGATAATTTGCATAAATTTTGGTTTATTTCGTTTCAACGTACATTCCCCTTTTTCAAATGTGAATGAATAATCATTCATGTTTCAATTTTAAAAATTCTCCCTTCTATTTGTCAAGATAAAAAATCACTCCATTTGCAAAATGACAAAATAGTGGATGCTTTTATCCCTTTTTATTTTCTTCTTCTATTAGCACGCGGCGTAAAATTTTTCCGACAGCCGTTTTCGGAAGTTCTTTGCGAAACTCGTAGATGCGCGGCACTTTGTAGGCGGCCAATCGGTTTCTCATAAACTGATCCAACTCTTCTTCCGTGCATTGCTCGCCTTCTTTTAAAACGATAAACGCTTTCACCGTTTCCCCTCGGTATTCATGTGGCACACCGACAACGACCGCTTCCTGTACTTTCGGATGTTCATATAACACTTCTTCTACTTCGCGCGGGTAAATGTTATAGCCGCTCGCAATAATCATATCTTTTTTTCGATCGACAATGAAGAAGTATCCTTTTTCATCCATATACCCCATATCGCCGGTATATAACCAGTCATCACGCAATACACTGTCCGTTTCAAACGGCTGGTTCCAATATCCTTTCATCACTTGCGGACCGCGGACAACAAGCTCACCAATTTCGTTAACGTTCGCTTCTTGACCAGTCTCTAATGAAATAATTTTCGCATCCGTATCCGGCCATGGAACGCCGATGCTTCCTTTAATCCGTTCTCCATCCCATAAAAAATTGGAATGGGTGACAGGAGACGCTTCTGTTAATCCATATCCTTCAATCAGTTTTCCGCCTGTGATTTTTTCGAACTTTTCTTGCACTTCGACTGGGAGTGGAGCTGATCCGCTAATGCATACTTTAATAGATGATAAATCATATTTCGATAAATTCGGATGATTCAATAAGGCGATATACATCGTTGGCGCTCCAGGAAATAATGTCGGCTTTTGCTTCTCGATCGTTTTTAATACCGTTTCAACATCAAATTTCGGAAGGAGAATCATTTTATAAGCTTGCATAACGGACAAGTTCATAATGGTTGTCATTCCATATACATGGAAAAACGGCAATACGCCTAAAATCGCTTCCTCTCCTTTTTGGCAGCGATACATCCAATGAGCGCACATTAACGTGTTCGCAATTAAATTGCGGTGTGTCAGCATTGCAGCTTTTGGAAATCCTGTTGTTCCCCCTGTATATTGTAGTAAAGCAACTTCCTCGATTGGGTCTATTTCAATATCTATCTCTTCTGCTTTCGTTGAAGCGATAATGCGTTTGAATAAATGTTGATCATCTCGTTCTTCGATGTGGACAAGAGGCTGGTTTTGTTTTTTTTGGACGAATGGATAAAGCAATTTTTTGATGGGCGGCAAATAATCTTGAACGCTTGTGACAATGATATGTTTTAACGACGTTGTTGCTTTTACTTTAACGACTTTCGGATAAAGCATATCTAACGTAATGATCACGGTTGCCCCGCTATCGTTCAGCTGATGCTCCAGTTCCCGCTCCGTATAAAGCGGATTCGTTTGTACGATGATGCCTCCGGCCATCAGCACTCCATAATAGCTAATGACGGCTTGCGGACAATTTGGCAACATAATCGAAACGCGGTCGCCTTTTTGCAAGCCAAGCTCGACAAGATAGTTGGCGATTTTCAACGATTGTTCGTAGATGTCTTGAAACGTCAAACGTTTTCCAAGAAAATAAATCGCCTCTTTTTGACCGAACTGTGCGGCGGTTTCTTTTAAATAGTCGGGCAATATTTTAGGCGGGTAATCAATATGATGCGGGATTTGCGGTGGATAATGGGCAAGCCATCGTTTTTCCATCATATCTCCTCCAATTTTGATAATTCTGACGATTTATTTTTATTTTATTATATTTTTTAAAAATTTACACTAAAAAAATAAGCGCCTACAATCGTAGAACGCTTTTTAAGTAAAAAACAACCAATATATAATACCGATAGCAAGAAATGTCCCGCATAATACAAACAATACTTTCGCCAATGTTTCCATTTGATTAACTCTCCATTCTACCGAATGCTTTCTCCAATGACAAATGATAAACCGATAGAAATCACCATCGAAATCAGCCCGACTGCGCGGTTGTCTTTGGCAATTTCTTCATCAATATTAAATTTTGGTGTTAAAAATTCATAGATAAAATAAGCGATTAACAACAAAATAAATCCGTATACTCCCCAACCAATCACGGAAAGGAGAGATTCGTGGTGGCTGATCGCATATCGAAAAATGTTGGCGATGCCAAAAATTTTTCCGCCCGTTGCCATCGCCACCGCTACATTACCTTTTTGAATTTCATCCCAATTTTTATATTTCGTGACGAGTTCAAATATTGCTAAAAAGACAACCATGCATAAAACAGCGACACTAAAATTCGCTGCAATCTTCACTATTTCGTTTTCCCAAAAGGAGTTCATCGCCTTCGCCCCTTATCATTTCAATTCGACAATCGTGACACCGATGCCACCCTCTGTCGCTTCTCCGAAACGAATGTTTTTCACCGAACGGTGTTTTTTCAAAAATTCTTGCACGCCTTTGCGAAGCGCCCCGGTTCCTTTTCCGTGAATGATCGATACGCGCGGATAGCCGGCGAGCAGCGCATCATCAATATATTTTTCGACGCGGGCGATCGCATCTTCGTACCGCTCGCCGCGCAAATCTAGCTCCAAGCCGACATGATAGTCTTTCCCTTTAACGGTGGTAAGCGGTTTCGCTTCCGCCACTTTCGTGCTGCCGATATATTCAAGATCGCGCTCTTTTATTTTCATTTTTAAAATGCCAAGCTGCACTTGCCATTCATCATCAGAAACTTTCTCCAACAAATAGCCTTTTTGATTTAAATGGACAACCTTTACTTCGTCGCCAGGCCGGAATTCATGAGACACGCGCTTTTTCGCCGTGCTTTTTTTCGTATCAATCGTTGGCGCTGCTTCTTCTAATCGTTTTTTCGCAGCAATTAACTCGTGTTCTTTAATTTCTGCGAGCTTTTCTTTTTGCATCTGCCGCAGTTCGCGAATGACTTCTTCCGCTTCCCGCTGTGACGTTTTTATAATTTCCGTCGCTTTTCGCTTCGCTTCGTCAATAAGTTCATCGCGTTTTTCATTCAGCTCTTCCCATTTTTGTTCCCACTCGCGGCGAAGCCGTTCTGCTTCTTTGCGCGCTTCCTCTGCTTTTTTCTGTTCTTCTTCCGCCTGCCTTTTGCTTTGTTCAAGCGAAACAATCATGTTCTCTACTTTGTTGCTTTCGACGCTAATTTGCGCTTTCGCTCGTTCGATTATCCGCTCATTTAAGCCGAGCCGTTTTGATATTTCGAATGCATTACTTCGTCCCGGCACGCCGATCAATAGCTTATACGTCGGGCTTAGCGTATCGATGTCGAATTCAACACTCGCATTGATGACACCGCGGCGGTTGTATCCGTACGCTTTTAACTCTGGATAATGCGTAGTCGCAACAATGCGCGCACCGCGCTCATGAACTTCGTCTAAAATCGCGATCGCCAGCGCTGCACCTTCTTGCGGATCGGTTCCCGCTCCAAGTTCGTCAAAAAGAACAAGGCTGTCGTGATCGACGTTACGCAAAATCTCAACGATGTTTACCATATGAGACGAAAATGTACTTAAACTTTGTTCTATCGATTGTTCATCGCCGATATCCGCATACACGGAACGAAATACTGCGAGCTCAGAACCGTCCAATGCCGGAATAAAGAGACCGGCTTGTGCCATTAACGTCAATACCCCGATCGTTTTTAATGTCACCGTCTTCCCGCCTGTATTCGGACCGGTGATCACGATCGTTGTATAGTCTTTGCCAAGTTCGATATCGTTTGGCACGACAACGTTTGGGTCGATAAGCGGGTGGCGCGCCTTCAATAAACGAATATAGCCTTGATCGTTCATCTTTGGCTTCGTCGCTTTTATTTTTTGCGCATATTTCGCTTTTGTGAAAATAAAATCGAGTTCAGCCAATACGTCCACATTGACAAGAAGCATATCGGCATGCTCCGCCACTTTTGCCGTCAGTTCCGTTAAAATTCGCTCGATTTCCTGCTTCTCTTTGACGCGCGCTTCTTGCAGTTGGTTGTTCAAATCGACGACGACTTGCGGCTCGATAAATAATGTCGCACCGGAAGACGATTGATCGTGCACAATGCCGCCGTAAGCGTGGCGATATTCTTGTTTGACCGGAATGACGTACCGGTCGTTGCGAATCGTAATAATCGCATCCGACAACGTTTTTTGCGCGGAGGAAGAACGAATGATGCTTTCTAGCTTTTCACGTACTCTCGCTTCCGTATTCCGCAATTGTTGGCGGATGGAACGCAACCGATCGCTCGCATGGTCGAGCACTTCGCCGTAATCATCGATACAATGTTTAATTGCTTGTTCGAGTTCTGGCAACGCGACCATTTGTTCCACATATTGTAACAAATATGGAAGTTCTACTTTCTCTTCTTCTAATGATTCAATAAACGTTTTCATTTGCCGGCTCGCATAAATCGTGCTCGCGATATCAAGCAGTTCATGCGGGCTTAGTATGCTGCCAATTTTCGCTCGTTTAAGGCTTGGGCGAATATCGAAAATGCCTCCAAGCGGAACATTCCCGCGCAGGCGAAGTGCCGCTGCGGCTTCATCCGTTTCTTCTTGCCATTTGATCACTTCTGCAAAATCGGAAGAAGGGACTAGCTTCTCCACTTTTTCTTTTCCTAATGACGAAGAGACATGCTCTGACAATTGTGCTTTGATTTTGTCAAATTCTAATACTTTCAAAACTCGTGTATGCAATGATGTCACCTCTCTATATAGATAGATGCAATTTGGAACTTTAGCGTTTTCGTCTTTTATGAAGTAATCGGTATTTTTTCGACTGTCGGGTGACCGAACAACACCGCTTCCAGACAAATGCATTTGTCTGTGAAGCGGTTGGTTGTTCGGTCCTCTGTCACGCGAAAGCGTGACGAAGGCAAGTCACAGACTTGCCTCCGACAGTCGAAAAAATAGGGAGTCTGCTTTTTCGTCAGCTATAAGTTAAACCTTCCAGTTGTATTTATATAGTTAGCGATTTTCATCATGACGCCGTAAAAAACGGCGTAACTCGTCTAGCGTCCATGTGTTGATAACCGTTTCTTTCCGAATCCACCCTTTTCGCGCTGTTGCAACACCAATGTTCATATCATCTAGCATTTGTAAATGATGGGCATCTGTATTAATCGCAATTTTGACACCCGCGTCTTGCGCTTTTTTTAAATACGTATAGGTTAAATCAAGGCGATGCGGATTCGCGTTTAATTCAAGTGCCGTATTCGTTTCACGCGCCAATTCAATCAGCATATCGACATCGACGTCGTAACCGCTGCGCCGCCCGATGAGCCGGCCGGTCGGGTGAGCAATTAAGTCGACATGAACGTTTTCAAGCGCTGCTTTTAACCGTTTCATGATTGCCTCTCGATCTTGAGAAAATCCTGTATGAATCGCAGCGATCACAAAATCTAATTCTGTTAATACATCGTCATCATAATCGAGCGTGCCATCTGGCAAAATATCCATTTCAATGCCGGCTAAAATCGTAAAATCATCGTATTTCGCATTCAACCGCTCAATTTCTTCCCGCTGTCGTTTGAGGCGTTCGACCGTTAGACCATTTGCGACTTTTAAAAACTGGGAATGGTCGGTCACCGCCATATAGCGATATCCTTTTTTCCGGCACTCCTCCGCCATTTCCTCAATTGAACATGCTCCATCGCTCCAAGTAGAATGTATATGCAAATCCCCTTGAATATCGGAAAGTTGGATAAGAGGGTAGCCCTCTTCATATCGGTCCACTTCACTTCCATCTTCACGCAATTCCGGCGGAATGAACGGCAATTGGAAATGGGCGAAAAACGATCGTTCATCCGCAAACGTGATGATATTGCCTGTATCCACTTGCTCAACGCCATATTCGCTAATTTTTTCACCACGCTCTTTCGCTAATTGCCGCATGCGGACATTATGTTCCTTCGAGCCGGTAAAATGGTGGAGCGTCGTCGCAAATTGATCGGGATGGACGATTCGAAAATCGACCGCAATCTCATATTCGTAACGAAACTGCAACGAAACTTTCGTATCGCCTTTCGCGATCACATCGGAGACGTGAGCGAGTGTCACTAATTGTTCGCGAACCCGCTCTGGTTCATTTGTGGCGATAATAAAATCTAAATCCTTGACTGTTTCTTTCATGCGCCGCAAACTGCCGGCACGGGAAAAGCGAATAATTTCTTTAACTGCTTGCAGCTGCTGTTCGATTTCTTCGGCGATCGGCAGTACGGCTGCAAGAGGTAACCGTTCCGGCCGAGAGCCGATTTCTTCAATGGCGGCTAAAATTTTTTCTTCCGTTTTCTTTCCAAAACCGGCAAGCGCCTGCACTTTTTGTTCCAAACATGCCGCCTTTAAAGAATCGACGTCGACAACGCCAAGCTCTTGATAAAGTTTGGCAATTTTTTTGCCGCCAAGCCCGGGAATTTTTAGAAGGGAGAGAAGGCTAGAAGGAATTTCATTTTGCAGTTCTTCAAGCACTTTCGATGTTCCTGTTTCAAGGAACTCGCCAATGACAGCTGATGTCCCTTTTCCGATCCCTGGGATTTTCGTAAAATCTTCCATTTCTGCCAAGCTGCGCTCATCTGTTTCCAATGCGCTCGCTGCTTTGCGGAATGCGGCAATTTTAAACGGATTTTCACCTTTGATTTCCATATATAACGCAATCGTTTCTAATAATTGAATGACGTCTTTTTTATTTTTCAACATAACGCACCACCTGTACATACGATCCACTACGGAAAATGATACAAGTTTTTCGCCAAAAGTACAAAAAAACTTCTCTATATCGGATAGAGAAGCGGCTATGCTATATAGCGGATCCACATATGTTTGAGCATGTCGGATAAAAATGGAGTATGTTTGACAATCATGCTCGCCATGACGGAATTTTGCAACTGCGTTTGCACGCTTTGAATCGGGATGAGCGCTCCGACATAAAGGAGTAGAAAGACGAGTAAATATACTTCGACAAATCCGAGCGCCCCGCCTGCCCAGCGGTTCATGCTGCGCAAAAGTGGCAGCTGGGCCACAAAATCAAGCATCGAACCGATGATTTGCATAATGATTTTCGTGGCGAAAAACAAAATCGCGAACGACATCGCCCGATAATACGCTTCGTCGAGGTGGGCGCTTTCAAACAGCATTTTCACCGTTTCCGGATCTCCGAAAGAAGGGTACGGAATCCATAGTTTAAGAGTCGGTGCCAGCTTCTCGTAGTTCATATAAGCGACAATAAAGGAAACAATAAAGCCGGTCATATGAATAAACTGCAAAATAAAGCCCCGCTTTAAACCGATCATAAATCCTGTTAAAAGAATGAAAAGCAATGCTACATCAACCATTCAATCGTCCTTCTCCTTTTTCGTTTGTTGCAGGAGGCGGTCATACTCCTCTTTTAGTTTAACGTATTCGTGAACGACATTCACCGCTGTTAAAACAGCGAGCTTCGTCATATCTAATGTTGGGTTTTTCGCACTAATTTCTCTCATTTTATCATCGACGATCGACGCTACTAAGCGAATATGGCTAGAACTTTCCGCGCCGACAATGGAGTATTGCTGTCCGTATATGTCGACGGTAATGCGCGTTTTTTGTTGCTCTCCCAAACGATTTCCCCCATTCTGCAAAATCCTATTGTTTATCATACCATGAATGCTGATATAATGAAAAGATACGACACGTTAACAATGGAAAACTTTAATAGAAGGTGAGAAATTTGTCCAACTATGTAATCCAAGCAACGGAACATACAATAAAAGAGATGGAACAACATTACCGATCATCCGTAACCGGCCATCTTCCGCAAGGTGCTTTATTTGTCGCGAAACTCTCAGGATGTACCATCACCGCCTATCGTTCAGGCAAAGTGTTGTTTCAAGGAAAAGATGCAGAAAAAGAGGCGAAACGGTGGGATAACCGTTCCGGCCCGCAAACAACGAAAGAGGAAACGCCTATCTCGCGTTTAGCAACAGTATCGGCGATCGGATCGGACGAAGTCGGAACAGGCGATTATTTTGGCCCTATCGTTGTTGTCGCCGCTTACGTCGCGAAAGAGCGAATCGAGACAATGAAGCGAATAGGAGTGAAAGATTCGAAGCAGTTGACCGATGATGCGATTATCCGGCTTGCGCCAGCATTGATGGACCACCTCTATTATGAATCGGTGATCCTTGCGAATGAAAAGTATAATGAGTGGCAACGAAGCGGCATGCCGCAAACGAAAATAAAGGCGCGGCTGCATAACGAAGCGATTCGCAAACTCATCCGCCAGCTCGCACCGCTTGAGCCGGAGGCGATTATTATTGACCAATTTATCGAGCACGATTTGTATTTTCGGTACTTAGAAGGCGAACGAGATGTCATTCACGAGCGGGTCTATTGCATTCCAAAAGCTGAAACGGTTCATATAGCGGTTGCTGCTGCTTCGATCATCGCCCGTTACGTATTTTTAAAGGAGATAGACGCACTGAGCAAACGAGTCGGAATGATGCTACCAAAGGGAGCCAGCGAGCAGGTGGACAAAGCGGCGGCCAAACTCATTCAAACATACGGCGAATCGATTTTATCTATGTGTGCGAAGCTTCATTTTGCCAATACCGAAAAAGCGCGGCGAATCGCTGCCCGTTAACAGATGATAAAAAGGTGTGGACTCCCACACCTTTTTACGATCTCAAAAATGGCCACCAGTTCGCTTTTCCGAACGTTTTCACCATCACTGGAACAAACAATGGCAAAATGATAAACGCATATAATAAAAGCCCTGTTAAAATAATCGTGGCAATTTGTAATAATGAAAGCACACCAGACGGATACATCGCCGCAAACGTTCCACCTAAAATAATGACGGCGGAAATGATGACCGTCCCCATATTTTTCATCGCCACGATCATCGCTTCCTGTACCGGCCGGTCTTTATATTCGTTAAACCGATCCATAAGGAAAATGCTATAGTCAATGCCGAGCGCCATTAAAATGACAAACGCGAAAAACGGAACCGCCCAATTGATGCCGTCATAGCCAAGAACGCGGACGAAAATCAACTCCGTTACGGCCAGCGACGTGTAATACGTTAACACAAGCGATAAAATTAAATACATCGGCATGACAAACGAACGAAGGAGCGCGATTAAAATAAGCGCAATACCGGCAAACATGAACATGACCGTGCGAGCGTAGTCTTGATCGGAAATAGTGTGAAGATCCGAATAAATGCTTGTGACGCCGCCAATCGCTACTTTCGCATTTTCTAATTTCGTATCTTTCACCGCCCGTTCGACTGCCTGCTTCACATCGGTGATCTTCTCCATCGTTTTTGTGGCGTATGGGTTCGTACGGAACACGACATCCAATGTGACAACTTTTCCGTCTTTTGATAAATACGCTTCTTTCGCTCGTGCAAACTCTTGGCTATCGAGCACTTGTTTCGGCATATACCATCCCGCCAGTTCTTCATCAGGAGAAGAAGATAGCTCAGACAAATAGCTTTGTGCCGAAGTAAGACCGCTTGCGACTTGTTGCAGGCCATTTGCGCTTTTATCCAAACCGGTAATGAGCTGATTCATTTGCCCGTCAAGTTGTGAAAAGCCTGTGAGCAATTGTTGTTGTCCATTCGCCACTTGCCCTAGTCCGTTTGCAAATTTCGGCAAGCGTTGAACGATTTGTTGTTGACCATCGGCGGCTTTTTCGATTCCTCGCTGCAATTGTTCCAAGCCCGCGATCAATTTCGTCATTCCGTCGGTAAGCGCTTTTTGGCCAGCGATTAGCTCTTGAAATGAACGATTCGCTTGTTGAACGCCAACGCTCGTCTGTTGCAGCGCTCCATTTAACTGCGCCAACCCGCCAGCCATTTGCAGCGACTGTTTGGCAAGCTCTGTCATCGCTAGTTTCGTTTGCTGATACTCGGCATCTTGTTGCAACTCTGGATGTGTTTGTTCAATATGCTGAAGCGAACCGTTAATGACAGACAACTGTTGCGCCAAAGCGTTCATGCCTGTTTGCATCTGCTTATATTGATCAACAAGGGAGCTCAACCCAGCGCTTGCTGTTTCGTACCCTTGCAACAGCTGTTCGGTGCCTGCAAGCAATTTTTTCGCATTGTCTTGCATGGTCGCAAGCCCTTCTTTTAATTCACCTGCTCCAACTGCTCCGCTGCGTACCCCTTGCTCTAGCTGCGCTAATCCGTTTTGCAGTTCACCAATGCCTACTTTTAATTGATTCGTTCCTGATACGAGCCCTTCGATTCCGCTTGTCGCTTGCTTTAGCTTTGGCGCCGATGCGGAAAGCTGTACACTCGCCTTGCTTAATCCAGAGCGAATTTGTTCAATGCCGTCGGTTCCTTTTCCAAGACCTTCTTTTAACTGTTTTGCTTGGTTGGTGACGAATAATTGCTCAATCGGCTCTCCAGTGGGGCGTGTGACCGAACGAACATGATCAACGCCATCGACTTTTTCCACTTCGCGGCTAATTTTTTCGATTAAGGCAAAATAGTCAGGCGCATTCATGTCTTCATCGTTTTTGATAACAATTTGTGTCGGCATCGCTTCGCCTGGATCAAAACTTTTCGCAATAATATGAAACGCTTTAACCGACGGATAGCGCTCGCCGATTTCTTCCATTGAATTAAACGACAGCTTTCCATCGTAAGTAAATAGCACCGGAAGCGTAATGACCGCGACAATTGCTAATGAGAGAAGCGGCTTCGTAAACGAAAAACGTCCTGCCCATTCCCATAGTTTGCTTTGCTTATGTTCAAGCGTTCCTTTCGCTGGCCAAAATAGTTTTGCACCGAGCGTCGCCATAAAAAACGGAACGAGCGTCATGAGCGCAAGAAGCAACACAGCAACCCCAACAGCAACGGCCGAAGCAGATTGATATAGTTTAAACGTCGATAGCCCGATCGCCGCAAAGCCAATCATGACAGCAAGACCGCTAAATACGACCGTTTTTCCTGCGGTACGGTATGTCGCCACAATCGCCTCCACTCTTGTTTCATGCCGTGGAAGTTCTTCTTTAAACCGGCTTAATAGCAAAATGCAATAGTCCGTTCCGATGCCAAATAACACCGCGACTAAAAACGTTTGCGTAAACGTCGAAAGCGGAAAATCGACGCGATCGACTAAAAAAGCGACAATCGACTGGGAAGCGATATACGTCAGTCCGACCGTTAGAAGCGGGACGAACGGCGCGACAAGCGAGCGGAAGACGACGAATAGGACGACTAAAATAAAGACAACGGTAATTCCTTCTGTTTTCTTCAGCCCTGCTTGCGAACTGGCGATGACGTCTTCGTCAATCATCCAGCTGCTCGTATAATAGTGTTGAAGAGAAATGTTATCGATCGCTTCGTAAAGTACGCGGCTAATTTCTTTTGCGCTTCGGTCGCGGCGATCTAATTTAATGGATGTTAAAATGGTTGTTTTGTCTTTAGAAACGAGCTGGTCTTTTAATTCTTTTTCATGAAACGGAGAAATAATTTGCGTGATTCCAAGCGTTTCTTTCTCGTTTTCTAATTGTTGAATCGCTTTTTCAGCTTCTTTCCAGTCTTGGGCGGTCAGTTTTCCGTTCCGATGAAAAACGAGGGCAACGCTCGTTTCGTTTCCTTTTTGCTCTTTTTGCTGCACTTCTTTTAAAATATCGATGGCTAAAGACGAAGAATAGCCTTTTGGAACAGTAATTTGCCCCTTTTCCCGTACAAGGTCGGCCATGTTCGGTGCCGTCATCGCAAGCACGACAACCGCGGCAATCCACGCGAGCAAAACGAACCATTTTCCTTTCACGATCGCTCTCATTTCGTTTCCTCCAGCTTTTGTAAAATATTCGCTAACTTTTCGTACGTTTGAATAAACGATTCAATTTCTTCTTCGGAAAATTGCGTAATCAGCGATTCGACCAAGTGATGGATTTTTGTTTCTGTTTCCGCTAGCCACGTTTTTCCTTTTTCCGTTAGCGATAAGTAAATGACGCGGCGGTCGTTGTCGTCGCGAAGGCGCTGAATCATTTCTTTTTCGACTAGCCGATTCGTCATCGCCGTAATCGCGCTTTTATTAACGGCAAACACTGCCGCCAATTCGCTCGATGTACAAACGTTTCGTTTGCTCATATAGCGAAGCAAGTAGTATTGGTCGTTCGTCATCTCATCCAGTTCGCACTTCACAAGCGCTACTGCTTTTTTGTTAACAAGAAACGAAACAGACAAATACCGCTCAATTAACTCATGCACGTTGCTATGCAAACAATCACCTCTTTCGATATAGTTCAACTATTTAACTATTAAATAATATAACTATTATCGAGAAAATCGTCAACGATTAAATCGATGTCTACGGTCGTATAATCGCCGCGTGTATATATCTCAACCGCAAGCCCACCAACAATAATTGGACGTATGCGATACGGCTCTAACAGCTTAGTTAAAATGGCTGTGACTTGAACCAATTTTCTCAAACGATGTTTTCGTTCGAAGCGACTGAAGTTTTTCTCTCGCCTCTTTAATCGAATTCATAATACCACACTCGTTCGTTTACATATCGAATTTTTCCTTCTTATTCAGCTTTTTTCCATCGTTTTATGCATAATTCATCTAATATATGCATTTCTTCTTTGTCGCGTGCGCGCAAACGCACATGTTGTTCTCTTCCATCTTTTAATATATCCCGCTCTACACTTCCTTTGCGGGAAAAAATCCAATCATTTAACTCAGACATAGTCATTTTTCTCACTTCACTTCACTCCAACAGCTATTTTTTACATCATATCACAAAAGAGCGGGCATCCACACCCGCTCTTCCTTCATAAATGGCCACTTGTTTTTGCCATCACCGGAATGAATAGCAGCAAAACGATGGGCGCATATAAAAATAATGGTTGCCATTTGCAATAGCGATAATACGCCAGATGGATACATCGCTGCAAACGTTCCTCCTAAAATGATCGCTGCGGAAATGATGACCGTTCCCATATGACGCATCGCAAACATGCAATGGTCAATGATGAAATGATGTATGGTATAATAATGAAAAAAGTGAGGGATATGCGATGAAGCCAGAATCATCCAAACTGTATACGTATGCTGATTATATTCAATGGGACGGACGTTGGGAGCTCATTGACGGGAAAGCTTACAACATGAGCCCTTCACCAACATGGGAGCATCAATTTGCCATCATGGAACTATCGTTTGCGTTTCGTTCGTACTTTCAAAATAAAGATTGCTACGTCGCCATTGCTCCGTTTGATGTTCGTCTCTCCGAAAGCGATGACTACACGTATGCCAAACATGTCGTGCAACCGGATATTTCTGTCATTTGCAACCGAAACAACTTAACAGCAACCGGCTGTTTAGGCGCACCAACACTCATTGTCGAGGTTCTTTCTCCGTCTACAGCTTTAAAAGACCGAAACGAAAAATTTAAGCTATACGAACAATTTGACGTACAAGAGTATTGGATTGTTGATCCTGTGTATAAAACGGTGGAAATATTCGGTCGAGAAGACGGGTTTTTTAAAAAAAGGGAAGCGTTTGGTGAAAATGGCACAATTACATCTTTTCTATTTACGGATCTTTCTCTCGAGGCGAAGCGATTATTTTTTCAATAAAAAAGGCAGCCAATAACCGCATAACAAGCGAATTGGGCAGCCTTTTTCTTTTTATCGTTTAAGCCGCGACGTCGCGCTTTTGGAACGTCCACCATGTCACCGCATTAAACGCGACAAAATACACAAGCAACACCGCAAGCGAAAACGGCATCGTCATCCCTTTCACCAACGGCGTGCCGTCAATATATTGTGCTAAGTTCGTATTGGCAAACAATATATATTTCGCCCACTGAATCTCCCAACGACTAAAGTCGCGGGGTTCTTGCGTACAAAAGGGTTTCTCGTACACCTGCGTGCAGAACTCACCCTTGTTCCGCAAGACTTTCATGGGCAAACACTTCACGAGTGCTTTGCGCCCTGTGCGCCCGATTCAAGACGCTGAACACGATTTAAACTCCCATGCTACTTACAACACATGGATGAAGACGAAGTCGTTCCATTTCTTTATTGTGTAGATGGATAAAGCGATCCCATCTGTCTAAACATTTTTGTTGGTCTATTTCTTTTCGGTTATCTTTAACGTTCATGATTAAAAATGCGCTATATAAATCACGTTGTATTTTACACCCATTTGTTTCATGCCATCGTTGAGAAAGTGTTTTCTTTTTGTAATCGTTGTTTTGATGGTCGTATTGACTTGCTTTTACGCTGAATGTATCAACAAAATGAAGCGGTTTATTTTCGTATTGTAGTTTTTGATTCAATATGTTCAAAAACAAACTTGGCGCACGATTCGCAATGCTTTTTCCAAATCGTTTTTTCTTTTTGTATTTTCCGTTGGCATCGACTTTTGTTTCTTTGGCTCTTTTTTGAAGTGCTTTAAAGTTCATTGTTTCTACTTTGAAACAATCACCAAGCGTAATCATCCAATTAGCTAGTCGATGGTGGTCTTGTTTTCTTTTGTCTGCCATCTTTCGTTGTAGTTCAGCTAGTTGATTTTTTGTTTTTATATAGTTTTTGCTCCAAATCCATTTTTCTTTGTTGTCTTCTTTTTTTATGGTGCCATCTTCATTGTATTTATGGGGGTTATTTGCTCGTCTTTGGCGGTCTAGTTTGCGAAGAAGCACTCGTTTCTGCTTTTCGAGGTTTTCTACGCTTGGCGCAAGAACGAGTAGTTTGACATCTGTTTGAGAGCAAACAGCGATTGTTTGTGTGCCAATGTCGATGCCAACGTCACCTTTACCGAGAGGATGTCTAATTTCTCCTGTCTGTTTGTTGAATTTTTTAGGAGGAATCCCCTCCAGAATAAGCTGAATATAATATTTTATTTTTCCTCTAATTCGCTTACGGAGAATGCGGCAATACTTTATTCGATCTTGCAAAGCGATATGCGCATATATGTCATTTTTGCGAATAATGACAGGAATAGATAGCTCATTCCATAAAAGACGACCATCTTTAAAACGAATACCTGTATGATTCGATTTCCCTTCTACGGAATCCATTTCGTTTTGTTTTTTAAAATACACTTGATTGGCGTTTCCAAATGCCAATTTTTCAAAAGCTACCCACGCTCGTGTCGCAATTTTTTGCGCTGTATGAGAATCGATGTGTTTTTTGAAAGGGTATCGCATTGGCTTGATAAAATCGTGCATGGCGTATTCAGTGATGCCATAAGAACGATACAATTCATTTAGTAGTTTGGTTTTTTCTTTTGACGTTGGTAGTTGAATGACTTGTTTGTATTCTTTATCATGTTGCAATTTTTTATATCGTTTTAGACACTCACGCAAACAAGCGTTATACAGCTTTCTCGCGATTTCGAATCGCTTTTCAAGCACATGTTCTTGCCATCTTTCTGTTTTTAGTTTTAACGTCAACACATAACTTTTTGTTTTTGATTTTGCCAATGCGATACACCTCCCTTTACACATTTTTTTGATTTTCAATATATTGCTTTACCGCATCTTCTGAAATATATCCAACTGTGCAACAAAAATAACTTCTCGTCCATAACGACGGTAATCTGCTTTTTAATGAAGGATATTTTTCTCTTAATATTCGACTGCTTGTTCCTTTAAACGCTTGAATGATTTTATGCAAATGTTGTCGGGGATCAAAAGAAATAAACAAGTGCACATGATCTGGCATGACTTCTAACGCTTTTATTTCTACATCGTGTTCCGTGGCAACTTGATAAAAAATTTCTTTTACATCTCGCTCAATATCTCCGACTAATACTTTTCTTCGGTATTTTGGACAGAATACAATATGATATTGATTGAGATAGACAATTCCTTTTTTATGGGTGTATTTTTTGTTTTCCAAAATCAATCACCTCTATATGAAATATACCATAAATATTAGATAAATGGAACATATCTAATAAATTGATTCAAAAAATCAGCGATTCATCCCTAGCCTTTAGGCAGGGGCTTTCTCGCTAAAATTTTGTAATTCCCATCAAGCCGACGATCATGCGAATCGTTGTCGTTTTTCCTGCACCGTTCGGCCCAAGCAGCCCGAACACCTCCCCGGCAAACACATCGAGCGATAAATCGTGAATGATTGTCTTTTTGCCGATGTCTTTCCTGACATGCTTCAACTGCAAAATCGGCTTCATCCTTTTTCCTCTCCCTTATCATTTTTGTCTCATTTTGTTCTCGTTCCACTCATCATTACGAATGTGCATGCCTATAGGTTTCAAAATTATTCCATTGTCGTTAGCGGGGCAAGAAGCTTATCGGATTTGGGTTGCTCGTTATCGATGTTCCGTATGCCGCAAGACGATGACCGTGCTTCCGACATTCTTTTTCCTTTATTCCCAACTTTGAGAAAGTAGTTCTGAAATAGTGTGCTAATTTACAAAGTAATGAAAATTGTTCAACTACAGAACCTTATTTTTTTATCGTCCTTCGTTACTTTTGAAAGTTTAAAAATACCAACTAACAGACAAATCATACTCCCTCCCCATAATGCCCCTGATTCACCTAAAAGAAGGGAAATTTCTTCTGACGCCATCGGATGATTAATGTCAAAAGAAATTGCTTTTAATGCCAAGTATACTGCAATAGAGAACGATACAAAATGCACGAAAATCCAGAAAAATGCTGCTCTTTGTGTGGTATTCCTTCTCCAAAGAAAAATTAGTGTAATAATTGCAATGAGCATTATTGTGGAAAAACCAACAATTAACATGTTCATCACTTCTTCTTCCAAAGGAAGATGCCGATGCATGTTAAGAACACCTCACATAATAGATAAATTAACTCGTAGTGCTAGTTGAGAACTAATCCCTTTCAATGATATGGGTTCAAGGTGTTAAAAAATCTTAATATTAGGAAAATTAACAAGAGAGCTAGGTGTACAACATATGCGTGTTATTTATCTTTCGCTACGAAAAATCCTGTCATCCCCACGGTAAAGCTTGGTGCCAAACTCCAAAGGAAAAAACCCCATCTGTCCATCAATAAAGAAACGATCAAGAAAATCAAAGGCACAAACAACATTAGTCCTATTGCAATTTTCTGGTATCGATTCATTCGGACACCTCCCCATTAATGAATATAAAGCAATCAGAGCGCTTTTTTTGGGTTTTCTACTCTCATCGATTGAACTTCTCCACAATTGATACAAAACGTAACGAACAATTTTGACCCGATGCTTAAGTTTTTGTTTATATTTTTTACATTGGCGTGCCCGCTTCCCACCATACCTTCCGAAACTGAACTGCTACCACAATTCCTGCATTTTTTCTCTACTTTCACGTCGCTAAATCCCCTCCACTCTTTCGCCTTTCATGCTTTTTCCGGAAGATACAACACTCGCTTTATTGCTTTGAATCCATAACACAAATCCAAAGATTAAAATGAGTAAGAATAGCCAAATCATCGATACGATTCCCGCTTCAGGACCAAATGCATCCCCCGCTCCACCATCGGATGGAGATCCGTAGGCAAGGGCTATTTTTATTCTCGTTTGAGTTTATCCCGAGTTCGACAGTGACTAGGCAAACAAAATGCCTCTAATCCCTTGATACCAAAGGGACGAGAGGCATTTGGGCATACTTCAGGTGTGTATCTAGGTGCGAGGATGGATGCCTAGAATCTTCGGAGGAGGCTCCAGCCCTAGAGCCGCAAAGAATTGAGCCTGTTTGGTCGTCAGTTCGG
>NZ_JACHEP010000008.1 GCF_014201465.1 Anoxybacteroides tepidamans
TTCTCGAAAAATTCCGCATTTTCTAATTTGGCGATGAACATATCAACGTTCTTCTCTACGATCGGAATTAACTTATTGCGAATATCATTAGCCCACGCAACTTGCTTCTCTGTCCCTTTTAAAGCTGGCAACACTTTTTCTCCCATTTTCTTCACCTCAACCCATACAGTTTTTAATGCTAATGCCATGCGAGCCACCCAATCACCAACCATTGTTTTTGCTAATGCAACTGCTTTCTTCATGATCTCACGTTTGTTCATCGTTCTCTCCTCCTGTCTTGTATTTAACCTTCTGATTTTATTATATACGCTCATTGTCTAAAATACAAGACATTTTTTAAAATTTCTTCGCGACATTTTTCGACAAAAAAAGACACCTACTATCGGTGTCTTTTCTAAGTATAAGACCTTACATGACGACATATATTCCACCGCATAGCGCATTTGAGTCGCTGGATTGATTTTTAATTACATCACCCTCTTTCATAACACTTCCTTGTACACTTCGATTCTGAGCGCGAAAGCCAACTTGTAGAATGCCTTCTCGCGAACACGGTAGAATGTCGCATGACTGATGTTCATATCTGTGTACACATCGTAATCATGCGGTTCTTCTGTACTCATATATCGCTTCACGATCAACTCACGCTCCAGCTTAGTCAGTCGATTCACCGCGCGACGTATTCTCTCTATGTACTCGTCGCGTTCTCGTTCGAAGTCTGCTTTTTTGATCGCCACGCTCTCTGTAGACGAGTGAAACGCGTTCGTCTGCGACGGAGGCACGAGAGAGTACGTTTGTGTCACGCGTGGTAAGAATTCGTCTGGCACGGTCAACATATACATACGATATTTTTCGAGTGCTGCCTCGACGGCTTCTTTTGTTTTCTCTCCGTCTAGGTCTCGCACGAATGACAATTGTTTATATTTTTTACTCAATCAGACCACTCCCGTGTTATACTTATAATGAGCTGCTAGCCGGGAGAAGTCCTGGCTTTTTTACTGCATATTTTCTTCGTAATATGCATTAATCAATGCCAAGGGGCTTCATAAATTTCTCCACTCTCAATATCCTGCAATTTTCTATATCCTTTGTGGTCAATCATGCGAATCCCATACTTTTGCAACAACTCGGAGTTTTCTTCATTATCTAATTGACCAGAGAATATTAGTTTTTGCGTATCGGCTTCGTATACATCAAATTCATAGTTCCATGCAATATAAATTGCTTCGACAACGTTGTTGGATGGTATCTTTTTAAATTCTCCTATTTCCCAATCCCAAGCTAAAAATTTAGCTTCCATACTTAATTCACTCCTTCGCATTATGTGTCTACCATTCACAAAGGCTTCACTGTACTACCTTCCAACCTTTGCGAATTCGGCTGTTTAACTCGCACTTTTGTAATTCTTCGTACAACCAAACCTTTTGCCCGTTTTCGATACGAAACAACAAATACCCTTTCCGTCTTCGTTTTCTGCGCTTCACACGCCATACACGTCCTTTTGTAACTTGTGTAGCGCATACATACGTAAGGCACGCAATTCACGTTCATTTTCAAATGTCGTATCAGAGTAACGCTCATTTCGATTTGTCAACTCTTGCACAAGCTCTTTCAATCTCGCAATCTCACTTTCCAGCACGAGCACTTCCTTGTGCAATTCCTCATTACGAGCAAGCACAGCGTCGAGCATGTGTTGTTTTTCTTCACATTCCTGCTCTTTCTCTGTCAACAGCTTGTGCGCGTGGATTGCTTCACGTTTCAGCCATTCAATGCCTTTATCATCAATTTCCTCTGTGACATTCGATTCTTTCACAGTTTCTTGCGTTCCCTGCTCGGTTTCAACAGCTGCCGCGATTTCTTGTTGTGCTTCTTTCATAGCCTGTTCAGCTTGTTCAATTTTTGTGCGTCTGAAACTTCTCCAATTGTAGAGCTGTTGTTTCGTCAACCCTTTCGCTTGCGCAATTTCCGCGTCATTCATGCCTTTCAACTTCATTTCCACGTACTCTTCAACCGTCAAATCGAGTTTTTGTTTTACCACTTCGCTCGCCCCTTTCAAAATATCATCGAAACTCTCTCCGTTCCGCAATCGCTCTAGCTGGTCGGGTGTCAGCTGATACGTCCGTACCGTTGTATCTATCCCGTGCGGACGGTTGCCAAAACGCACATCCCACTGACGATACGGTGATACACTTGTGAACCTACTCATTCTTTTTCACCTGCCTTCTAAACTTCTTGAGCTTGTCCAACTCAATCCATCCGCCGTATTTCTTGTTGTATGTAACAATGCTGAGCTTGTGTGGATATGATTTTTCAAACAGCTTGCGTTTGAGTGCGAAAACAGGCGTTTCATATCCCTTCACGTCAACAACTTCAATCGAACCGTCCAAATGTGTGATTTCAAAGTCCGCGATGTACTCTGTCTTTCTGAACGTCTTGCCATTCTTTTTGAACGACTCCAACAGCGTATACCGCGGCTGGAGTCGGAATGATCTGATTTGTTTGTTTGCGAGCAACCATTTCAACTGTTCGTAGTATCGTGCTTCTGCCTTGCTGTCAAATGTATGTCCGTCGACCTCTGTCTTTTTTGAACCGTACTTCGTTTTACTCATCCCTTCACCTCATGTTCCGTCTTGCAGTCAACACACTCGACAACAAGCCCTTTTTCCGTTTTTCGTACTCGAAACGCTGTACTTCCGCATGTCTTGCCATTTTTCATCGCTAGACATAAGAGATATACAACCCCTTTTGCGACATCATTCATAATGCTTACCAACTCCTGTAATGTCCGTATTGTGACGATCGCAAATGCTAAAATGACGATCAGCAACAGGTGCTGGATACTGACACCGGCGAGTAACGCTAATATAACGACCGCTGAAATAAGCAAGCCATCGAATATGATCTGTTTCATCATCCACCTCAATAGTTGTTATTTTGCCGTTCGTGATTGACGGCGTTTTTCCGAAGGTACGCTTCTTCGATTTGTTCCCATGTGAAGCCGAGCATTTCGCCTAATCCTAAAAACTTTTCGAACATGTCTATATATGCAATTGAACTATATGCATCGTTACCATCAATAGCGTATTGAATTAGGATTATAGATGATTCGTTCACTTCCATAAACATGAATAACAAATCCGCGCCTTTATCAGATGATAGATTATGAATTTCTGTAATACCTAACTCCAACCCAATCGACAAGATGAAATGCAGGCAGTCCACGTATTCTTCAAGGAGTGGGTTAGATTCATGTGTATACCCTTCCCCATCGCACTCTTCGCATTTACTGTATCTCCACTCCTCTGTTATCGAAAAATAACCTTCACCGTGACAAATGGGACATATGTGTTTTTTATACGTTCTCGGCTCCTGGTCATTGCTCCAAAACTTAAACCCACGCCATTCATTAAGGAGTTCTCCTAATTCGCTATATAAAGCAAGAATCTTCTTTGCCAGCCTGTCCTCGCCTTCTTGCCGCGGATGCTCTCTTTCGATATGTTCGTCAAGCTGGCGTTGTAGTTCAAACAGTTTAGCTAAATTCAACGCTTTTCACCTCGTTTAGTTATAATTAGTTATTGTTTTTAGTTATAGAAACGGTGTTTATGTGTTGTACAATTTTTTGATACGTCTTTTCACCGATTCCAGGCACGTTCTTCAAAGATTCAATGTAGAAGGCAAGCACTTGTGCCGCCTTCTTTCTTTCGTGAGCTTGTCCATCGTGAAACCCACGCCAATAGTCTGCGTTCATTCTTCATCCAACCTTTGCACATGAAACGGATTCATGTATTGTTCTTGCAGTTGACACCTGTTTTTTCGCTTGAACGGGTTGTTGAAGTCAATCTTCCGTATGCAATATATCTGTGTGATCGTCGTTTGCCGTTCCACATTCGATACGTGTATTCGGCATGTCGTTCCTGTGAAGTGCTTGCATACCTGGCATAAATTTGGATTGTATCGAACAGGCATGTTCTCGTACTCTACAATTCTTGTTCGCTTCATTCCGCGCCCTCCAACAACTCTGGTGTTTCATAGATGTTGCCGATGACTTCACCTTCCAATAGTCCGATTGGATAATAATGTTCATCGCCTGTTATGTTGCGGTCAACAGCAGCAAAGTGACCTATTAACCATCGAATTTCGTAATTTTTAACGATTCCGTTCTTTCCATATTTTCCTCGCACAATATCACCGGCGTAAATTTCCTTTCCGTTTACATCGAATTCACCTGTCGTGAGTAACAGCTCGACTTCGTATTCGTCAAATCGGTACTTACGTATTTCATCACGTTCAACTAGATATATTTCAACTTCGCCGCGTACGAAGTCGATGCTCCATACATCTGCTACGCATCCAAAGTGTTTTACGAAAGCTCTACATTTAAATGTTCTCATTCTTTCACCTCCAACACTTTTTCTAAAACATGTTGCACATACGTCCGCGTTCCAGCTCCGCCATGTTTCATCCGCCCAAGCGCCTCTCTGATTGCCCGTTCAAGTTCATCGATGCGCTCTTGCATCTCCTGCACCCGCGCACATTCCCAACACCGTATGCGTCCGTGATGACATACGTCCATCTTTCTCACCTTCCCAAAAATCTTGTAAACTCAGCGTGCATACCGTCTGTAAAGGGTTCATGAGATTTAAAACCTTTCAACTTTCTGAATTCCGCCACCTTCTCTTGCACCCATATGATGTACTCATAAGGCTTGAAATCATCACCTTCCGTCAACCCGTGCGCTTTGCAAAATGCGATAAAACGCGGCTGGCACTCGCTAAAATTCGGCACTTTAGCCATTATTGTTTGTCACCTCGCTAGACGCTTTATTTTGCCCTGTACGGCGTTTTTCTTTTAGTCGGTACTTTCCTATTACCCTAGCAAGAAAAACGCCGTGTGGGCTAAAAATGAGCGTATATCATAGTTTCATAGTCGCAAGTAACCACCGCAATGTGTAGTAGTCAAGTTCCGACACGTGCTTGCCGTCGTGCTCGCGGATTCCGGCGTCGAGCAACTGGCGAATCATGATTTGTTTTTTCAGTTCTTGCGTGAAGGTGACTTTCTCATAGAGAATACCCATCACCCACTCACCTCCATCTTCAATCGTTCTTTCGCTTCACGAAGTCTTTTTCTAAACTCACTCATCTCCTCTTCAGCCTGCTGTCTAGCGAGTTGCGCATGTTCACAATCACAAGGAGTATATGCAAACGCTCCTGGTATGACTTCTTTAACCGCGTACCCTTTTCCATAACACTTTTTGCACATCATTTATCACCCACTTTTTTGTAATCGGAAATCCTCACCCTCGACTTCGAGGAGATATGAACCACACTGACCGAGCAGTCGACTGGCAGCCGCGTACCCGATTTTTTCGCTTAGCGTTCCGCGGTCTTCGTTAGAGTTAAACACGATCGGCTTTTGTTTTCTGTATCGCTCATTGATAATTTGGTAGTACAACGCTTCTTTCGCTTCCGACCACTTCGCCTTGCCAATGTCGTCCCATACAAGTACATCCGCATGAATCGCACTATGCAGGAGCCGATTGAGTGTTTCGCCCTCATCATTCATCATCTTGGCTTGAATCAGCTCGTCCATGAATGTGACATCTGAAACCACCAGCACATTGAATCCGTCCTTAATGAGCCGTTTGGCCAACGCAATTTGTAAATGGGTTTTGCCGACACCGAAGTTGTTATGCTTCTGCTTCATCGGTGCACGTTCATGAGGCGGAAGCTCTCGCAATCGCTGTTCACCGAAGACTGCAATAAAACCTAAATTGTGTTTCGCGATCACTTTTTTTCCGCTGTCCTTTTTAAACTCGCTCATATATTCAAGTGTCATGTCATACATCGATTGCTGATACTGCGTCACTCGTTTGAAGCTCTCGAAATTCGCATGCACAAACTCATCTGGAATGAGTGCCTGCTTGAATCTGCGTTTCCAAGCTTTCCGTTCGCGACACTCACAAAAAATAGCGATCTCATTTCCTTGTTCGTCACGCTTGATGATTAACTCCGTATCTTTGCATCGCGGACACTCGTAGTCATCCCTTCCATCCCCATGCTCGTCGAGCTTCTTCGGCTTCTCGAAGGACTTGTTCATATGATTTGCCGCCTTCTTTTGCAGATCGGCTAACACCTCGGCGATGCTTGCGAACCGTGCCATCGGTATCCCCCTTTTCTAAATCTTCAAGGGTTCGAATCCCTTGCTTTCTCCATCTGTTCAATTTGTTATATACAAACTTCCATGTCTTACCGTTTCCACGCGCTGCATCTTTAATAGCTTCTGCGATCATCTCTTCTGGATTGGTAAAACCAAAATTATCAATCACGTCCTGAATATCCTCACGTAAAAATTCTGTGATGTCGTCTTTCTCTAAGATTTTGCTCTTTTGCAGAAGATCTAAAATTTTGTCCACGGTATTTTCATCATCCTCTTTATCTTTATTTAAATTTTTATTTATATTATTTATTTCTTGGTAAGCAATTTCGCTTACTCTGGTGTCAGCAATTTCGCTTACTCTGGTGTCAGCAATTTCGCTTACTGTACCCTCTTTCGTTGACTGTAAGCGCCAAGTATCATAATCCTTGTTAAACGCTAGTTTCCTTGATTTCGAATAAGTACCTTCCTCAGTAACGGTGACGATATTACTTTCAATCAACTTATCCAGTTCTTGTTTCACTCGTTGCTTATGCACGCCCGTGGCTTCAGCAAGAAAGGATAAGGACATCTCATGATCTTTTCGATTAAACCCATAAGTATATCGCCATATCACTAAAATCAATCGAAACTGAGTTGGGCTGAGCTTGGTCAGCGCCAGGCGTTCTAAAATCTCGTTTGCAATTTTGGTATATCCATGCTCAAGCTGTACGTCTGCCAAGCTCAACACCTCCCACTTTTTTCACGGAACATATACCAACTTTCCAGTAAGCTCCATGATCTCCCGTTTAAATCTTTCTTCATCGCTGTTATTATCCGAAAGATGCAGTAGCCATATTTCTTTTACTTTGCTCAAATCGTTTGCTTTTAGAAACTCTTTGACGTTTTCCAGGCTAAAATGCGACCGTATCAATCGTTTTTTCATCACTTTTGGCACTCGGCCAGAAGCGATATTTTCATTCAATATTTCAATAGAATAGTTGCATTCAACCATAATGTGTGTAAGGCCTTGGAATCGGTACTTAATGTAATAGGTATCTGTTGCAAAAAGGAGTTTTTCACCTTGTTGATTCATCAATAGGAACCCGTAAGGCTCCGATACATCATGCTGGACATCGAACGGCAGAATAGTCCATGTTCCAAGCGAGAATTGTTTCTTGGCTTGCACTACCTTGATCCGATGATGCCGAACCCCTATAGCTTCTTTTGTTCCAACTGACATGTAGCAATCAATCCCGGCTTTTACGACATCGTTTATGCCGGCGCAATGGTCTTTGTGTTCGTGTGTAATTAAACAACCAGCGATTTTCGACGTTTGAAATTTCAACTTCCGCTGAATCTCTTTGAATTTAATGCCGCATTCGAGAAGGAGGGGGGTCTTGCCATCCGTAACGTGATAGCAATTCCCCTTACTCCCCGTTGCGAGAGCTGTAATCTCAATCATTAGAACCCAGGCCCTTCTTCAAAAACCATTTCCGTTTGCTCTGAATTTTCCGTTTTTTCTTCTACTTCTTGTCTTTCGTTTTGAGAAACAACTTCTTCCGATTGGTAGTCGATTACTTCAGGAGCCGGTTTTTGAGATTTGTTGTGTTCGATAGCTTGAACATCTTCAAAATCAAGCACTTCTTGGTTTGCGTATTCGTTGATTTCTTTTCGAATACGCTTATATTCCGGATCCGTGTTATTGTCGTAGATGATTTCTACAAATGCGCTACCGAAATCTTTAGGAATTTTCTTGACGATGTTGTTCCGCATTTTGCGGATAATCATGCTTTCTCGGCTATGAGGGTCTTTCCAAGCCGGAGAAATGTATTCCTGAAGCTCCGGATCGTCTAGCGCCTTTAAGCCCAACTCTTGTACTCTTTGTAGAATCTCTTGTTTTTTAGCGTTTATTTTCTTTTTTTGTTCCGGAGTTGCGCTATGTCGGTCTTTTGCCAAACCGAACGTTTCGTTCATAAGGTTGTTGTTTATATGAGCGATAAGGTTCTTAACTACGTCATCACGTTCAGCGATGTAAAATTCAACAGAACCATCCGTTTTGATAATTGGATAAACTACACGCACAACCTCACCTTTACCGGTAGGCGTCCATTTAGGCGGCGTCAGTTCCAAGCCGTTATAGCTTGGGTATTCGAAATGATCTTCTGAACGAACTAGCCAAAATTGTTTCACCTGTTTAACGTCACGACCGAATCGAGCGAGAATGGCGTCGTTGCCATCCCCTTCGATTCCCATTTCAATCTGTTTCACCCATTTATCTCCGCGCTTCACGTTTCTAAGTTGAAAATAAACTTCGCGTGGGTTAGCAGCTGCATTTAACTTTAATGCAGCTACCTCTAGCAGTATTTGTGTAATATTACTTTGATCGAGTCTTTCGTCATTCCAAGAAATCCCGTTAGTGTCCAGAACATTGTTGATCGCGCTTATGGCCGAGATGACACATTGCTTGGAATAATCATCCATTCGCACTCCATTTCCTTGAAGCTGATTTTGAATCATCGGAAGGTACATGTTGTTTACCTTTGCTAATTTAGTTTCGAATGTTTTTGTTTGCTTTTGTGCTAATTGATTGCCCATATTAGATAGCCTCCTTCATTTGTTTTTCAGGTAGTTCAACGCGCAGTTGCTTGTCCTTTTCAGAAACAATCAAGCAAATGACTTGCGAATCCACGTCTATAAGCTTTGTAACAGCCTCCGCATTATCAACAAAAATTGGCGCCTTGAATCCGTAATGTTCCGAAAGCGTATTGATGATATCCAAACCAACATTGATTCGCGCCGCGTTATTTAAGCCACTTGAATATGGAACGCCGTTATAGAGGGTTTCGCATACCTCTTGTAAACCACCGTTGATTTGAGTTTCAAACAGCTTGAATCGAGCGTATTTGAACCGGCTGTTAATTTTCTCTTCCAGAAGGTTTACCTTTGTGCGGATAAACTCTTCTGTTAGAAACAGCTCGTGTTCAAGCTTTTCAAATTCCGCAGCAAGTTCGCGTTCCTGATCTTCAAGTTCTTTAATGCGTTTTTCTGTTTGTTCAACGATAGAAAACTTGGCCAAGTCGCTTTCCAATTGACTGCGTTTCGATTTCAATTCAACGATCTCCATTTGAATTGATTGAATCGATTCATTTGCAGCAAGTCTCAATTCGTCAATTTCTTTTTGAAGACGTTGTTTTTCTTGAAGTTTTGCAACATATTGAGGATTTTCTGTAACATCTACAATCGCGCCTTCAACAACTTTCAATTTTTCGTTTAACTTGCTTATCAGTTCTTGTTTTTCCTGGATTTGGCTTGTTAATTTTTCAAGCTCTTTTGCAAGCTTCTCGTTTTCTTGAATGAACCGTTCCTTTTGTTCCTTGCCTTGCTTTCCTTTCGCCGTGATTTCCTCAAGGCGTTTTGCTTTGTCTAGATTGAACTGCGCCAAGGCTTTTTCTCTAGCAGCTGCAACTTGCTCTTCTGGAAGGGGTTGTCCGCACGTAGGGCAAGTGCAGTCCATTTCGTGCTTAAATTCTTCCAAGTTGACCTGGTACCACTCATTTCGCAGTTCTTCCAATCGTTTTTCGATTGACTGGATATTTTCATCGTTGTATTTTTGTTGATAGTTGATGCTTTCGATTTTTTGCTGCAAGATATTTAGGTTAGATTGTTCTTCTTGGATCCGAGCTTTCAGCTTGTACAATTCATCTTTAGAACCAGCTTCGTGCTGTTGCTTAATTTGAAGAAGTTCAATTTCGATTTCTTGAATTTGCTTTTGTTTCTCTGATATAGCGTTTCCGTTCCGAATGTTGCTGATCAAAGTCATCTTTTCATCAATCTCAGTATTTAACCGGGAAATTTCCTCTTCTAAAACCTCTTTATCTAAATCGTCCAATTGAGGCGTGTTCAGCTGAATCTCATCGATTCGGACCGGAATTTTTTCAAGTTCCTTGTTAATCTCGGCGCGTCTGGCCGCGATCACTTTCCGGTGATTTTCGATTGTCCGACCGTTCAAAATTTCTGGAAGTTTTGCTAATGATGCATTACTAGCGATTACTTCCTCGTCGCTTACATCTCCACAAACTTCTAAAAGGATTTTTCTGCGATCCTGCCATTTCAATTGCTCATTGAAGTAGGAAGGGCTAGTTAAAAGCTTGAAAATGTCCTCATCGATTAAATCCGAAATGAGTTGATCATACTCTTTTTTCTTTACTGGCACGCCGTCAATAAAATAATCTGTTGTGTGTCCGGTAAATTCCGTCTGTACGGATCCGCGTTTCTTGGTCCATTTCTCACTGAACACTTTTTTCAGCGTCAGTTGCTTCCCATCAACCAAAAACACGCCTTCTACTTCGTGATCTAGGTTGTGCAGCACGTTCCCATTTTTGTCTAAGGTTTTGATGGCAAAATCCTTTCGATTATTCGAATCTTTGTCAAAAAGCAACCAAATAAATGCGTCGAATAACGTTGTTTTTCCAGTCGCATTATCACCGTATACCCGGACATTTTCTCCGTTAGCTTCAAGGGAAAAAGAACGAATTCCCTTGAAATTTTTCAGATTAAGCGACAATAAACGAATTTCTTTCACGATTTTCCCTCCTTGTTTTCTCTTGAAAAGAACGATATACTGTAAGTAATTCAAATATGTTTTTCATGGGCTCACTTTGCAGAGTGAGCTTTTTTAGTGCCGAAAAATTCAATCGATATGCTATAAACGTCATGTAAATACTTTTCTAAGTTGTCGCTATGCACTTCCTCGAATCTGTTCCAATCGACGAAAATACGCTCTCCATCAATTGGTGTACCATATCGATCAACTTTCGTTTGTTTGACCGGAAAGTCTGCACAATACCCATCTTCCGCAATCGGACGAACCATCGGATTTTCAACTTGCATGTGTCACACCTCCTTTTGTGTAATGCGAAGGATGTGCTAGTGCACATCGTCAAGCGCAAGAACGCTGGAAAAGGGGGATAGGGAAACAGCGCTCCTGCACCTGACGACAGGCACTAAGCCTATCGCTTGGGTAGACTTTCTGAAAAATTATGTGATAAACTAGAAATATCCAGGTATGCTTTATGTTCTTCTTCGGTTACACGGCTAGTGTTGGCGCACTGGCCGTTTTTTCTTGCAAAAAGCGTTTGTAAAGAATTTCTTTTGCCTGCAATTCTGTTGCTAACAATAGTGCTGGATTTTCTCTCATTTCCTTGCACAATCTCCGAACCTCTGAAACTTTCATAAGACGACTGGCAGTGAAACAGATATTCATCATTTATTCCCCCTTCTCTTTTGACTTTTCTTCTTTTTGAAGAACTTTTGAGTTTGTCGTTTTCTTCGTAACCGTTCATACTTAATTAATTGTTTGAATCGCTTATATCGCTTATTCACTTGTTTTCGTGTCATAAGATGAGGGTGAAATTCATCAACTAACTCACCGTTAATTCGGTATGTCTGTCTGCCGTAAGCCCAGTAATCTTCGTAACCACAATCGCATGTATAACCACTTTCAACCGTACCAATGAATTTCTCACTATAATAATGATGTGTTAACTCATTACTGCATATTGGACACCGTTCTATTGGTTCCAGACGGTAAAAGTAGAAACGGTCTTTTGTAACTTTTTGTATTTGTCTTTTTCGTAAAGATTTCATTGTCCATCACTCTTTCTCACAATAACCGCAATATCAATTCCACGTTCTTTCATAACCTCAACAAGCTGCACCAGTTTGTCATGTTCCTCTTTCTTTCGTACCAGCTCGTCCAAGTCGCGTTTGCAACGCATAAATTCATGCATCCATCTTTCCGCTTCTGCAAGCCTTCCGTGTATGTCGAGCGAGCGATTAAAAAATGCTGTTCTCGCTCGGAATAAACTGTAATCACAACATTGTACTAGTTCATTCGCTAGCTCCTTGTCATCGCGCAATACGTTCATCTTTATCCACCTTCCTCATTTTCACGTAGTAAAATTCATATCCTTCGACGCACTTAAAGTCTTTGAATCTTCCGATTTTCTCGTCGTAATCAAAAATCTTCTTTTCATTCGCAATCTTCTGAACAGGAGCGATACACTCCCATCCACGCTGTTCTAAATCACGTACAGCACGCATCAATTGCCCCAACTTCATCCGTCGCACAGAAACTTCCATGTCACTTCACCTTACTATTCAACATCTTATCTGCTACTCGGATTGCATCATCTAACAAACCCATTTCCTCTAAAAACTGCGGACGGCTAATATCTTTACCTGTTTTGTTAATGTGGTTTTGCCGACGTAACTCTAAATTCGTTCTGTATGCTGTATTGAAGGCTTGCACAAAGTCCTTCCAAGCGTGGTTGAACGGAATGCCATTTTGGTGTGCATAGCGCTGGATCATTCGGTTTAATCGTTGGCGAAGGTCACCGATCGTATCAATTCGATCAATGTTGTCAAGGCGATGTTGTACTGCAGTAACCTGCTTTTTGGCTTCCTCTAACTCTTTTTCAAGTTGTTTTTGCCGAAGTTCCAGCGAAACCAATGCTTGCAATTGAGGACTTAGCATCTGAATATTGATCGCGTTTTCCTTGACGTTGTAATATTCATCCACCAATCGCTCGTATGCTTCCCACGCTTCGTCGGTGTTGAGTGATTTCGCATGCAGCCAAGCGCCTTTTTCTGTCCAAATGTAGAACACTGGGGCTTTTAGCCAAGTCGTATCAATTTGATACGAGTTAATAAAGTCGTGTTTTTCTTGTCCGGTTAATGCAAAGAAGTGTTTTCCTTCAACGAAACGATCTTTGTTACGGTTGAAATTAATCCGAATTCTCTCTGTGTCAGTACCATATACTTCTGCCAATTGTTGTGTCGTTAAAACACGTTGACCGTTCTGTTCAATGACAGTTAAGTTCATCACGTTTCTTCTCTCCTTTTTGTTTCCAATTTGTTTAATACGAAATTCGTACGAAGTCCTCATCAAACAGAAACCATAATGTAAAAACGCGGATCGATTTTTGGTTCGATATAGAGCGTCGTATTATCATCATCTTTAGCGAAAGCGAAATCCTTTTCTGAAAGCTCAATTGATACATCTTTGAAGTAAACGGTTAGATAATGACAACCTTCCACATTTTCGAACAGCACCTGCCGCGGTCTATCGGTCCAGCCAATTGTCGTAACATCGCTAACGTCGCTGCTGTTATACCGCAGATCAACAGCAATCTTTTTGTGCTTGTTTTTCATGAAGAAAGCGTATGCTCCGCGAATCGGAACATCTTTCAATTGAATGGCCAACTTTTCTCCCTCACTTTTTGTAGGATTTTCCTCCTTCTTGTCGAATTATGGCAGTGGGAAGGAGGTGAATTCCAATGAAACTAGACCAAGATTGCGTAAGAGATCTTTTACTCGAGCTAGAAAGCAAACTGTCGTTTAATCAGCCAATATTCATTGACGACTTCAAAGAACTAGAAACAGTTTCTAGCTATGGTTATGAAATTTCTGTCTACGCATTGCTGAAAATGATTGAAGCTAAATTTGTTAATGCTAACGTTACATACGCAGGAGACGAAATTTATCAGCTTGCTATTTCATCATTGACTTGGGATGGTCATCAATTTCTCGATACCATTAGAGACCATGAAGTTTGGAAAGAAACTAAAGCTGCAACCAAGAAATTATCTAGTGTTTCGCTTTCCATCATTGCTACATTAGGCACAGAGTTTTTAAAGAAAAAACTTGGGCTATAATCCTTTAATCATTGGTTTTCGCAAGAATACTTCATTAAAAAGTTATTGAACGCATCAAGAAACTTTGTAAATTTATCTGGAGAGTAGTCGTTGCTAATAAAGGTTAAGTGTAATGTCAATTGACTCTCTCCTTTTTTTTCTCCCACTTCAAAAGAAGTCGGATTATCAACTTGATACCCTTTGATCATGACTATCGTTGATGGAATCGAAGGAGTTTTTGGAACATGATAAGTAGTCACGTAGGTCACCTCCCGCTTGTCCACTTTTCTCCCAAAAGAAGCCCTCACAGGGCAGTCGGATCATATTCCCGATCAATGCGCTCGTGCAGCTCTTTTTTGAAGCGCATTAGCTCATTGTGCATTTCGCGGTCGCGATTTTTTGTAACTTCAGCGACTTTGCGTGTGTAGAACGAAATCGCCTCTGGCAACGTTTCGAAGTCATACGCGCTTGGTAGCTTTTTCATCGTTGTTCACCTCCTTCTTTCCAGTCACTTCTTCCCAAGTGAGTTCACCGCGCTCAATCGCTGCTAAAATGCGCGGGACGGATGTTTTCAGAAAAAAATCAATCATGATGCGTTGAGCGTGCTCGGATGGTTGGTTCATTTACATCCCTCCTCACGAAATGTACTTGTCATAAATGGTTTTGCTGATTGATATATCAAGTCCAAACTTTTCTTTGACAACCATAAGATTGACTGTGTCCTCTAAAATCTGCTGCCGATCAACAAGCATGTTCGGTGTCATCTCGTCTTTCTTGACCATCTTTGGATAACCATACTTGTTCGAGACGGCTTTGTTTGCGATTGTGTTTGCTTTGATAAAATCGACCCGTTTCGGTTGTGCTAATGCGTTCCGCAGTCGTTGCATCGCGTCTTTCTGATGGTCTTTGTCTAGCATGCGGAAAACTTGGAAACCTTCGAGACCAGATGCTTGGCGGAGTGCTTTCAAGATGTCGTAAATCCAAAATCTGAATTCAACCGCCTCTTTCTTACGGCTTTGGGTGATCGCTTCATAAATCCCGTATTCATTCACAATTGTCATTTCCTGCGGTCCGCCAGACGTCGGAAGGGTGTGACTTGAAATCACATCCTTTTTGACTTGTTTTTCAATCACCTTCAAACGTCTTGCAACTGCTGCTGTTTGCAAGTTTAGTGCCTTTGAAATATCAGCCAGCACTGCCCACCAATCACCAGGTAACTTTTCGATGAACCGAATTTGATGACCATTCCATTCCTCGATTCGGATCGTACTCATCCACAACACCTCCGTTTTTTAAGCTATTTTCCCGTTATGATCGTTTTTCGGCTTGAACTGAAAAAGATAATCGACGCTTAAATCTGAGAAGAATGTTTCCTTAATCTTTATCGCCTCGTCACAGTAAAAACGATATTTACCGTTAATCTTGTCGCTTGCTGTTGCTCGGCGAACGCCTAATAAATCAGCAATATCTTTTACTTTTATTCCCTTCCTAGCCATTTCAGCCTTTAAATTAAAATACATTTAAGCCACCTCCTTTTATAACGAATGAACGCAATTTCGTTCGATGTACCTTAAATATAAACGCAATTTCGTTCAAAGTCAATAGTTTATGGTGATTTTTTTTGACGAAATTTCGTTCGAAAAAGTTTACATGAACGCAATTTCGTGCTACATTATAAACGTACGGTATTTCGTAAATAATAGATTGATAAAGGAGGTGATAAAACATGGATAGAGCAGAGATTGTTGAGTACCTTATCAAAAAGGCAGGATACAGCAGGCGGCAATTCGCAGAGATGATCGGTATACCACCGACAACATTGAATTCCATGTTGAATCGCGGACTGGAAAAAGCGTCGATTGATAATGTATTGAAAGTTTGCAGAGGTCTTGGAATAACAGTAGAGGAACTCGGGGAAATGGCTAGTCGAGGGTTGGATTTGGACGAAATAAACCAATTCGTTAAAGAATCTTCTGTTCCATATAAAACTGGAAAGTTAGAACTCCCTCTATATGGAGGTATTGCAGCTGGCGCTCTGTCGACTATTGATCCAGTGACACAACGAAATGTGGAGTATATCACTCTCCCAAAAACGTTGTTAGGTAAATATTCAGATAGTAAGGGTTTGTTTGCCCTAAAGGTAAATGGCGAAAGCATGAATAAGGTTATACCAAACGGCTCATACGTTGCGTGTAAACCAATCGAAACAATTGATGAGCTAAAAGATGACGACATTGTGATATTCAGCCACGACAACGAGTATTCGATGAAAAGGTTTAGACGAGATGAAGAAAATCGACTGCTTATTTTCAGTCCCGAATCGACGTATCGTAAGTATCACGATATCGTCGTGCCGTATGACACGGTTAACGATTTAAAGATTTACGCAAAAGTCATATGGTATGCGGTAACATTAGATTGAATCTTTAGCGCTAAGGATTTAACAGGGCGGGTCGCTCCCGCCTATTTTTGTAGGAGGGGATAATAAATGAGAGTTGCTCTCTACATCCGCGTATCAACAGAAGACCAAGCGCGTGAGGGATATTCGATACAAGCGCAACGGAACAAGCTGGAGGCGTATTGCGTTTCACAAGGCTGGGATGTTGTCGGTTTCTACATCGACGACGGGTACAGTGCGAAAGACTTGGAAAGACCTGAAATGAAACGAATGCTGAAACATATTGAGCAAGGTCTCATTGATTGCGTCCTTGTGTATCGGCTCGACCGTCTCACTCGTTCTGTCCTCGACTTGTACAAGCTTCTTGAGGTATTCGAGAAGCACAATTGTAAATTCAAGTCAGCGACAGAAGTGTACGATACCACGTCAGCAATGGGGCGTATGTTCATCACTATAGTTGCAGCGATGGCGCAATGGGAGCGCGAAAACCTTGCCGAGCGCGTGCGCATGGGCATGCAAGAAAAGGCACGACAAGGGAAATGGGTGATAAACGTCCCGCCATATGGGTATGATATAGACCGAGCGACTGATACGCTCGTAATCAACCAGCAGGAAGCTGCTGTCGTGCGAAAAATATATGACATGTACCTTTCGGGCATGGGAATGCACAAGATAGCATTGTCGCTCAACAATCAAGGGATGGCAACGAAATCGGGCGCTGCATGGACAAGCAACAAAGTGAAATATGTACTCACCAATCCGTTATATATCGGCACGATGCGTTATAACTACCGCGTCAATCAAGAGAACTATTTCGAAGTAGATGGCGCTGTTCCAGCTATCATTTCAGAAGAAGTATTCGAGAGGGCACAGAAAATCATCGAGAAAAGAAAAACCGCTCACCCACGTTCAGCGACAAGTGAATTTGTGTTTTCAGGCGTCGCAAAATGCGCCCGCTGCGGAGCGCCGCTCGCAGGAAAATATGGCTTCTCGCGACGTGGTGAAAAGATACACAGACCACGATCATACTACTGCACAAAACAAAAGATAGGGCTTTGTGACCAACCAAACATGTCAGAACGCTTCATTGAACAAAAGTTCCTACAATTTCTCAAAGACATTGAGTTCAATGAGCGATTGTTGGCTAATATCGAGAGTAGGAACGAGGAGGAAAAGCACATAAAAGAGCGTCGAGAGTGGATCCAAACCGAACTAAAAGCGATTGAAAAAAGACGTGTGAAATGGCAATACGCATGGGCGAATGATACGATTAGCGATGAGGACTTTAGGAAGCGTATGAAAGAAGAAAACGAAAAAGAAGAAGCGCTCAAGAAAGAGCTGGAACAAATACAACCAAAAAAAGAAAAAACGTCGGAAACCGACGTGAAAGAAGTAATAAGAAACATAATTGTAAACTGGAACTTTCTCGAACCCGTCGAGAAGAAGACGCTCTTACAAATGGTTGTGAAGAAGCTAGTTGTCGATAAAATAAGCAATCAACCGAAAGTAGATAGCGTCAAAATCGTGGACATCGAGTTCTATTGATTCGGTGTCCACTTGCATTGTCCTATTATAATCACTAAATGACCGGTTAGCGCCGCTCGCACAGCAATTTTTGCCGTTTCCGCATCGCGAATTTCGCCGACCATTATCACATCGGGATCGTGGCGCAAAATTGCCTTCAATCCTGTTGCATACGTAATTCCTGCTTTTTCATTGACTTGTACTTGCAATACATTTTCCGTTCGTTTTTCAATCGGATCTTCGAGCGTAATTACATTGCGGTTCCACTCGGTTTGGCATACGCGCAGCAGCGTATATAACGTCGTTGTTTTTCCGGAACCGGTTGGCCCTGTGAAGATGAGCAACCCGTGGGAATGATGTAGAAACGACAACAATTTTCTCGTTACATTTGGAAATAACGAAAGTTGTGAAAGGGGAAGAAATGAGTCTTGCGGAAGAAGACGAATAACGAGGCTTTCGTCATAAAACGTTGGCAGCGTTGATAATCGCAAGCTGATAATCGTACCTTCTTGGTTCATTTCCATCGCCCCACTTTGCGGGCGCCGTCGCTCGCCGATATCCATGTCCGCCAAAAATTTAAAATGGGCAACAAGCCGTTCATACACGTCTTTTGTCAACGTTTCTTTCATCGCTAATGTTCCATCGATGCGAAATTGGACAACCGCATCGTCTCTTTTTGGAACGATATGAATATCTGACGCTCGCAAAACCGTTGCCTCCTTTACTAACCGATCAGCTATTTTTTCAATTTCGTTCATCCATTCACCCCTTTTCATTCTGTTTCGATTTATATTTTCGCCACATTTTTGCAAATTCCTTCTTTATGTTCTGAAAAAATGACAAATTTTTTTTAAAGACAAAAAGGTGAAAAATTCATGAAATTTGCATGAACTTTACAATTAATTACTATAAATATGATTCCAATGGAAAAATGAGTGTATTATAATAAACATAGCATCGACAGTCTAGAGGTGAAAAACAATGGAACAAATTTTAAAAATTACGAACGTATTGGCAGACCCAACTCGTTACTATATTTACGAATATATTACGAAAAAGCATAAAGAAGTATCGGTTCAAGAAATTGCTGAGGCGTTTAACATTCATCCGAACGTTGCCCGCCTTCATTTAACTAAACTTGAAGATGTGAATATGCTCGTTTCCGAAACACAAAAAACAGGAAAAGGCGGACGTCCAAGCCGTCTATATCGTCTGTCGGACGATGTCATTCAGCTTCATTTCCCGTTCCGGGATTATCAACTTCTTTCGAGAATTGCAATTCAAACAATGATGAAGCTAGGGGAAGCAGGAAAAAAAGCGCTATACGAGACAGGGAAAAGCTTTGGTAAAGAATTGATCGAACACCGCCTCCCACATGATCAACCGGTGAAGCAGTTATCGTTTGCTGAAAAGGTAAGCATATTAAAAGAAGCAGCGGAAACGGCCGGATTTTATCCAGCGTTTGATTATAACGAGCAAGAGCAAAAAATTTATTTCCAAGTCTTTAACTGCCCATTTAAGGAAGTCGCCTTTCATCAGCCGGAAATGGTGTGCAGCATGCATCATGCGTTTTTACGCGGCATGTTTGAAGCCCTCTTTGATGAGGTAGAATTAGTAGAACTCGAAAGCATGACAAGCGGGTGTGATTCCTGTTCATACCGTGCTGTTGTAGCATCTCCTAATCAAAGTTGACATCCGCCGTTGAGCCAGTAAACACTACCGCTCACAGCTAATTTCGTATTGAATTTTGAAAGCGCTGTTTACACCTTGATTACATGTACATTATAATATGTAGAGGCAATGTTTTAAGAGTGAGAAAAGGAGGGATACATAATGGATCGGATGTTCCGCGTGTTATCGTTCTGGACAGGCATTTTTGCCGTGATGTTTTATCTTGGCCACATGTATACGACTTCCTTAATTTTCTTTGGCCAAACGGTATTTTTCTTATTGCTTGGCTACTTAAAATTAACGGAGCGAATGTACATCTATATTTTTGGAGCGTACTTAACGATCTTCTTCGCCGCATTTACGTACTGGACAACATTTATGATGGTTCTAGGGATGGGAGAGTAAAAACAAAAAAGCGATGGAATCCCATCGCTTTTTTGTTTTGTTATAGAAAGTCTGGCTCTATCCATATGTTTTCCCAGGCGATCTGCACATTTTTTTGCTGGATCATCACTTGGAAGGAAGCGCTCATTCCTTCATCGGTAATGAGCGAGCGAATCGCCCGATTGCGCCGGCTTTGCTCGGAAAACGGATTGGGGTCATGGTGTGCCACTAAATAATCAAGCATACCCGAAGCCAATAAAAAGCGGTCTTGCCTGATCGTATTCACCCACTCCCAACCGGCTTTCTCCCCGTACAAACGAAGGGCATCCCATTGAATGTGAGCAGTTATGTCCATTTCTCCGGGATATGCAAGTGGATTAGAAAGGAGCTGATGTTGATAATAACCACGTAAACTTCCTTGCTGTCGTGGCATTTGTTTCCATTCTTCATCGGTGTACCCATAATCAACGGTAAACATGACGCTTTGTTCAAATAGAGTGGCGTTTTCGAGTATAAACGCTTTCATTGCTAGCGGTATTTCCAGCCGCTGTCCGTCTGCGAGCGAAATATTTCGTTCGCGTAAATAACAAACAATGTCTTCATTTTCGAGCGGCCGCTTTTCTTCCAGCAACCGTCCGTGCCGAACGGTCACAAATAGTTCATACAACATCCCTTGTTCGCTCGTCACGACATGGACAGGCAGCGCATCGAAAAATTCATTGCTGAAAACAATCCCTGAAAATTGTTTTTGCTGCTGCCGAAATTCATCGATACTCGTATACTGTACGACTTTTCCACTGAAATCCCCAAGCGTTTCCCGCTGCTTTGCCCGTTGATAAGGACTTGTTTCAATGATGGAATATGTCAACATGTCATATGTATGAAATGATCTGTCTTTCCACTCTTCTAAAACCGCTCGGGCAAATTTCCCATCCCCTCCACCTAACTCGCAAATGCGCGGGGGAACCTGCCCCGTTTTAACGAGCCGGATGAACAAAAAAGCGAACAACTTCCCGAATACATCCGAAACATAGATGCTTGTAAAAAAATCTCCGGAACGACCAATTTTTGTACGCTCTTTCATATAATAGCCGTGCGTTTTATCGTATAAAGCAAGATTCATATAATCCGCATACGATATTCGCTGCTGCGGCGATGATGCAATCGCTTCAAAAATATAGTCACACATTTTATTTTCCCCTTTAAAGTTTTCACTATTGACATAGTAAAAATATTGTTATATTGTTATGATAGTAGCTTAACTATATCCCCTCCCATTATATGGATAGAACATCCCCCAAAGCCCCTTCTCAATGGAGAAGGGCTTTTTTTTATGAACCCCTTTTTAAAACCCGTGTAAAAACGGATTCGTATCCATTTCTGTTCCGATCGTCGTCTCCGGACCGTGTCCCGACAACACAACCGTTTCTTCCGGCAACACAAGCAAACGATCATGAATGCTCTGCATAAGTTGTTCGTAGTTCCCGCCTGGCAAATCGGTGCGCCCAATGCTTCCAGCAAACAGTACATCACCGGAAAAGACGGTTTCTATTTCCCGGCAATAATATGAAATGCTGCCCGGCGAATGTCCCGGCGTTTCCAATAGCTCAAATGTAAAATTCCCGATCGTTAACGTCGCTTCGTCCCGCAAACAATGCGGAGTACAAACAGCTTTCACTTGTTCGCCGATAAAATAAGCCGAGCCGTTCAATAGCGGATCCGACAGCCATTCTCTTTCCTGCTCATGAATATATACCGGAACCGGCCATTTCTTTATGACATCGTTAATCGCACCAATATGGTCAAAATGCGCATGTGTCAACAAGATCGCCAGCGGCTGATAGCCTTGTTCTTCAATATAGCGAACGAGCCTTCCTCCCTCGCTTCCAGGATCAAAAACGACGCACGTTCCATCCAAATGCGACAAAATATAAGCGTTCGTTTGCAACGGTCCAAGCGGAATGCGTTCCCATTTCACAAATATCCCTCCATTTCTCTATATCCATCATTTTACTCTAATGATTTGTTTGTTACAATAAAAAGAAAAAGAAGGGGAATTATATGATTAAACGATACGCTCTTTCCGTTTCAAAACCATTTGAAAGCGATATTATTACTGATCACGATGAAGAATGGCTGATCGTTTCCGAACTTCCGACCCATATACACGACTATGAAGCGCTCATCGAAATCGAACAACCGATATTGACACCGCTTTTTACCGATTACGGATTTGAATCACTGAATGAGCGTTTCTATCTTTACGAATCACTCGTTACTGCTTTTTCGATTGCCGATGGCGACCCGATCGAAATCGACATGTTTCTTCTGCAGCTTGAAGAATATATGATCGCCCAAGAAAAAACAGACACAACCATCTATTACATCGCTAAGCAGTACGAGGAATTATTGACAAAAGTAGCCGCTACCTATGATGTCACAATCCGCATTTTCGACCTCGACAAATATGAAAAAAACGATTAAAATGTAAAGAGATTCTTTATTTTTACATACAGTTTCATTACGAAAAAGGGGGGAGTATAATGGGTTTAGTCATTATTTTTTCGTTAGTGACATTGTTAGCGCTTTACGGAGTCGTACGCTCGTTGCGTGAAAAAAATATACTTGCTTTGCTATTCGGCTTAGGGACAGTAGCTGTATTCGGCTGGTTTACAGTAATGACCGTTCTTCACAATGGATTTCCAACAAGCACAGTCTAAAAACAAGAGGCGCGTTTCAAGCCTCTTGTTTTAGTTTTTCTTGTACGCTTGCCAGTTTATCGGCCATGCTTCGCGTTTTATCGCGACGGTCATCAATGCGGATATTCGTTGCCACCCGCTGAATCCCTTTCGAAAACGGAACTTCATGAATCGCTTGAATCACTTCAAACAACACCGGAAGCTCCCCTTCGATAATCGTATTCATCGGTGTCAGCATGAAATCGATCTTCCCGTCCCGCTTATATGCTTCTAACATTTTTTGGATTTCTGCCACATATTCGCTTACACTTGGACTTATTGTACCAATTGGAATCACCGTAACATCAACAATCGCCATATTTCTAGCCCCTTTTATGTTCATTTTCTCCTTCTCCTATTATAATCCGAATCATTTTATCTCCTCAACTTATGGACAATAATAAAGCAAGAAGCATGTTCAAACTCTCTTCATAAATTGAATCAAACTGTTCGATCGGCAACGGGTTGACTCCTTCTCCTAACTCCACCGTGTACCCAGGACGCTTCCACGTTTGGATGAACCAATCGCGATAGCCCGCATGACTGTCGATATAGTGAACGGCTTGATACCCGCTTGCTTTCGCTAGTTCGTTAACGATTCGCTCAGATTCTATCGGCTCAAATCCTTCATATCCCCAATAAATTTCCTTCCCTTGTGTATGAAACGCGACAATCATCGCAAAGTCGCTTTCTTCTGTTAGTGCCGCCATCGCTTTCGTTTCCGGCTCAGTAAGTGGAGCAAAACCCGGAAAATCACGGGGCGCAGGCGCTTTCGGAATTTTCCTCGCCTGCTCCACTTCCCATTTCGCAGGAAACTGATTATTCAAATCAACACCACGAATATTCGCTTTCCATTGGGAAAAATCAACGTTCCCTCCGTTGAGGCGTAGCACTTCGCTTCGGTAGGGCTCTATATCAGGAGGTCCATTTAACACTAAATTCACTCCGTCCGGATTGACCATCGGCACGATCGACAGTGTGACTTTTTTATAGTAATCGAGCAGAGAATGGCCGCACCAAAGCTTCCCGCTCGTTAACCGTAACACATACTCATTGATAAACGTCATAATCACCGCTGTTGTAATCCATTCATTTGCATGAAAAGAAGCATTCAAATGGATTTTTTTCGGACCACATCCGATCGTCAGCTCGATCAACGGCCATCCTAATACACTTGTTCCGATCACTCTTTGTTTGATAAACGGATAATAAGCGCATAAATCGTCAATATCTTGTTTCATCGCCACGAAATCATAATTTCTTTTTCCGTTGACAAACGGTGTTTCGATGCGGCGTGGGATGCGCAACAAGAGTCGATCCTCATTCATTCGTTGAAGCGCTTCAACAGGGAGCGAAACCGATCTCGCAATCTGCGCCAACGTTTCCGCTGTTTGGCTATGATAGGTAACAACATCGTAGCCAGGAATACGGGCGATTTCTCCCCCATGCAGCTCGTTGCTTACGTTCGGATTCGCATCCGCGACTAATTCATACGGAACAGAAAACCATTTGCTATACATCTGTAATGTATCCCCTTCATATGCACGAATCATGAACAGATGACCCCCTTTTTCTTTCTGTCTTCTTTTCAACATATGATAAAGCGTCAAAGAAAATGAACGAAGGAAAAAACAAGGCTCCATAGGCGTTTCATCCTATGGAGCCCGCTTCTTTTACTTTTTATAGTTCGTTCCGTTTTTCCCATTATAGAAGCGCAACAAGTCCCCATATACGATTTTATCCGAATAATCAAGTTCTTGTTTCGCTTTTTCCACATACGGTTCACAATACGATATGTCCGTCTTTAAGCCCGTTTTTTTGTCGTAACAAACGTTATCTTTATAGACATAGTCTTTTGTAACGAAACTACCGTCACGCAACACGACAAAATCGAGCTTATCTTTAGCAAACAAATCTTGACCGAAGTGAAGATCGTTTTTCGTATCGATGCCTAATAAATGAAGCAGCGTCGGTTTGACATCAATTTGTCCGGATACTTTCGAAATCACTTTCGGATCCCGATCTGTTACACCTGGAATATGAATAATCAGCGGAACACGCTGCAATTGCACATGATCAAACGGTGTGATTTCTTGTTTCCCTAAATATTGAGCCATCGCTTCGTTATGGTTTTCCGAAATGCCGTAATGGTCACCGTACAAAATAATAATTGAATTTTGGTACAACCCCTCTTTTTTCAACGACTCAATAAACAGTTTCAACGATTCATCCATGTAACGAACCGTTGGGAAATAGCGGTTTAACGTACGGCTGTTCGATGTATATTCTGGCACCATTCGATCTTCTTCCCCTAGTTCAAATGGGAAATGGTTCGTTAAAGTAATGAATTTCGTGTAAAACGGCTGCGGCAACGTTTTTAAATACGCAATCGATTGTTCAAAGAAATATTTGTCTTTTAATCCCCAGCCCACTGAATTTTCTTCGTTTACATCGAAATCGTTTAATGAGAAATAGCGGTCATACCCTAACGATTGATACATCACGTCGCGATTCCAAAAGCTTTTATTGTTTGCGTGAAAAACCGCTGTATAATACCCGTAGTTTTTCAAAATCTCTGGCGTCGCGTTATATTCGTTCGTCGCATTGGTGAAAAAGACAGCACCGCGCCCTAACGGATACAATGAGTTTTCGATTAAAAACTCCGCATCGGATGTTTTTCCTTGCCCTGTTTGATGGTAAAAATTATCAAAATAGTAACTTTGTTTAATAAAGTCATTTAAAAACGGCGTAATTTCTTGTCCGTTCACAGTGTTGTTAATGACGAAACTTTGCAATGATTCCATCGAAACGATAATGACATTTCGGTTTTTGGCAATGCCAAACAACTGCTTATTCGGCGCTTTTTCGTTGGCGCGAATATAGTTTTCAATGTCCGCTAGCTCACTGCTGTCCGCTAACGCCCGCTGCGCTTTTGTTTTAGATTGCAAAACGGCATCGTAAATCAAATAGTTATACATCCCTATATTTTTTACCAACATCTTTCTGTCAAACGTTCTCGTTAATAATTGCGGCCGCTCTGCCTCTGCAAGTCCGAGATTCAATAAAGCGACCGCCACAAGCGTTAAAATATACACATGCCGCTCCTTCTTCGTCACCGGTTCAAACGAAACGAACGAAGATTTTTTCCGTACAAGCCATGCAAAAAGCACTACATCGGCAAACAGCAACAAATCCGTAAAGCGGAATAGCTCGAATACGCTGTTTCCTAAATCGCCCATATTGCTCGTTTGAAACAGCACCGGAAGCGTAATAAAATCGTTAAAAAAGCGGTAAAACATCACGTTGACATATAATAAAGCGGTGATGAACAGACTCATCGCCACGATGTAACGGTTGCGCGATTTTTCTTTCATAAATAAAGAAAAACCGAAAATAAACAACAAGAAACTGAGCGGGTTGATAAACAATATCAATTCTTGCACCCACGACTCAATTTCAATATCAAAACTAGTTTTATAGACAATATATGTTTTTAGCCATAACCATACCGTTGCCAGCAATAAAAAACGATGTTTTTTGATACTCTTTCCCATACAGATTCCTCCTTAAAATTACGGAGATACTATTTTTTACCATAAATAAGTTTCTTATTAACCATCATCCATCTTAATACTCTTTTTACAAAAAGGCAACTGTTTTTTTACGCTCGAATGTTAGAATATTATTTTATCCCATCATGTATAGACGTTCCAAACAAAAAAAAGTTGCAAAAAAAATAGAGGCTGATCTAAAACGAATAGACCAGCCCTTTCCCTTTGCATATGTTCCATCATTGTAAAAATGCTTGTTTCGCCAACCAAGCGCCGCCGATCACGCCCGCATCGTTTCCAAGCGTGGCAATGGCAATGGTCGCCCCTTCAGCCACACGCGGAAACGCAAAGCGCTTAAAATATTTCCAAACATATTCAACTAATAAATCGCCTGCTTTGGAAACCCCCCCGCCGATGACGATTTTTTCTGGATTCAGCCCGTTCGCTAAATTCGCTAATGCTAAGCCGAGATGGAATGTCACGTAATCAACTATTTCAAGCGCTAATTCGTCATGTGCTTTCGCCGCATCAAATACATCTTTTGCCGTCACTGTTCCATTTTCTTTGTATATTTGTTGTAACACGCTGTCTGTTTCGTTCGCCAATTTCTCTTTGGCAATTCTGACGATACCGGTCGCCGAAGCAACTGTTTCTAAGCACCCTGTTTTACCGCAATTGCATGGCGCTCCACCTTCTGGAACAGATGTTATATGGCCGATTTCACCGCCAGCGCCATTCGTTCCTCGAACAACTTGGCCGTTAGCAATAATCCCGCCGCCGACTCCAGTGCCAAGCGTGACACAAATTAAATCTTTTGCCCCATTTCCTGCTCCTTTCCACATCTCGCCAATCGCAGCAATATTCGCATCATTGTCTACTACAACTGGAAGCGATGTTTCCGCTTCCAATATATCTTTCAATGGGTAGTTTTTCCACGGTAAGTTCGTCGTCTGATAGATCATTCCTGTCTCTGTGTTTACTGGTCCTGGTGCACCCATTCCGATGCCGATCAGCTTATCTTTCGTTTGGCCATGTTCTTCCAACTTTTGATTGATCGATTTCGCAATATCAGGAACGATATATTTTCCTTGTTCCGCACTGTTCGTATCGATTTCCCACTTGTCAACTATCTCGCCATGCATGCTCACGAATGCCATTTTGATCGTAGTTCCGCCTAAATCAACACCTACTAGCCATTTTTCTGTCATGCTCTCTCATTCCTTTTCATTCGTTTTTCTCGTTCTAACTGCGCTTCATATCTGACGATCAATAGCGCCATCTGATAATCTTTCACGTCGATCAATTGCGACTGATATAACTCTTTCAACTCTTCTTCCATCAGCTCTAAGTCAGCCAAACGGTCGCCGACATAAATAATTGTGCCGAACTTTTTTAACAGTTGCTGAACGTCATAAACCGTTTCCATTTTTTCACCTACTGCGGTATCATTTTTCTTTTTTTTTGCACATTATATAATGTATAAAGAAATGAGGGGAAGCGTCAAGGAATGAACGTATACTGCCGCAAAAAATTCACATGAAAAAGGGTTACTATATAAATACAACTGGGAGGTTTAACTTATGGCGGACGAAAAAGTAGACTCCCTATTTTTTCGACTGTCGGAGACAAGTCTGTGATTGGCCTTCGTCACGCCTTCGCGTGACAGAGGACCGAACAACCAACCGCTTCACAGACAAATGCATTTGTCTGGAAGCGGTGTTGTTCGGTCACCCGACAGTCGAAACATACCGATTACTCCATGAAAGACGAAAACGTTAAAGTTCCAAATTGCATTTATATACTACGATTTCATTCCGCAAAAAAAAAAAAAAGCCTATCCCATCATCGAGATAAGCTTTATCGGTCAGGGTCGCGCGGGTGCAATACAGTCGGACGGCGATTTTTTAACGGCATTGGCGAGCGGATCAACACATCGCGCATCGCCCGGTAAGAAAACGGAATAAACGGCCATAAATAAGGAACAGTAAAAGATTTCATGCGCGCAAGCATCACAAGCCATAGCATAATGCCGATGACATAGCCGTAAACGCTAAACAAAGCGGTGGCAATTAATAGCCCGATTCGCACTAGACGATTGGCAAGTCCCATTTCATAACTCGGTGTCGCAAACGTTCCAATCGTTGCAATCGAAAAATAAAGAATGACTTCATTTGAAAAAATGCCGACTTCTACCGCAACTCCTCCGATCATAAGCGCCGCTACTAACCCTAGCGCAGTCGCTAAAGAGGAAGGGGTATGAATCGCTGCCATTCGCAACATATCGATCCCTAGTTCAATGATCATCAGTTGCGCAAATAAAGGTAGTTCACCTGTGCTCGCTTTTCCGATAAACGAAAGCGGAGCAGGCAATCGTTCCGGTTCCGTCATAAATAAATACCATAGCGGCAACAAAAAAAGAGACGCCCAAACGGCAAAAAAACGAACGAGACGCAAATACGCACCGACGATCGGCTTATTTCGATATTCTTCCGCGTGTTGCAAATGATGCCAAAACGTAGCCGGCATAATTAATACGCTCGGCGAACCGTCGACGATCACTAAAACGTGCCCTTCATATAAATGAGCCGCTGCTGTGTCGGGCCGCTCCGTATAACGGACGACCGGATATGGATTCCAATGCCGTCCGGAAATAAACTCTTCAAGCGTCTTTTCCCCCATCGGCAATCCGTCAGTGTCAATCTTACAAATCGCCTCTTTAACGCTTTTGACAATCTCGGGATTCGCAATATCTTCAATATAACAAACACAAATATCGGTTTTGGAGCGTCTTCCCACTTGCATATACTCCATTCGCAACGTCCGATCGCGAACCCTTCTTCTCGTTAATGCCGTATTAAACACGATCGTCTCGACAAAACCGTCGCGCGCTCCCCGAACAACTCGTTCCATGTCCGGTTCTTGTGGTCCGCGAACGGGATACGTGCGCGCATCAATTAAAATAGCGTAATCAAGTCCATCAACAATTAAAGCGGTAGGTCCCGCAAGCACGCCATCCACCACTCGGTTCAAATCGTCTGTTTTTTCCAATTCTACGTACGGGATGTATGTTTTCAGCAATTTTTCAAGCGGATTTGCTTGAAGCATATCTTCGTTGAGAATGGCAAAAAATTGCATGATGTAATGTAAAATATCGTCTTTGACAAACCCATCAATCATAAAAAAGGCCATTTCACGTCCTGCATACGCGACATCTAAATGAATGACGTCGAAACTTTTTCCTACACCTAGCCGTTCGCGTAAATAAGCGACGTTCTCATTTAGCGACGTTGAAACAGCTCGTTTCATTTGTTTCATCTTCTTTCACCTGCACGATCACCATTTTATCCCCCATCTTTGACAATTGTGCAGGAATTCATACATATTTTTCTGACTGCGCGCATATATTGGTGAAAAACTTGTCCGCATAAATGGAGGAAAAATATGAAGCGAACATTCCAACTGACGACTTTGTTGATTGTATTTTTAATCATCATGTACCTATTTCCGTTTTCTCTTGAAAAACCGACAAAAGAAACGATCACTTTTTTTCCAATCGACCAAACAGTCACATTTACAAAAGCGACAACAAAATTGCATGTACCACCACAAAAACAACACGGTTCGTATTCGCTTCTTTGGGCCGTTTCTTCGTCTTTAGACAGAAGCGTATACTTGCGCCAAGACATTTCTTTTCTTTTTGCCGATGGGCGGCTAATCGGTACGTTATCGAAATGGAAAGAAAATAGCCAAACGTTGCTTCAAGAACAAGAAATGAAACAAAAAGATAGCCATTTTTTTCAGTCGATTTCTTTTCATCATGGGGAAATTCACCACAATCACACGATTACAAGCAGTCAAAAAATGAGTGGGGACCAATTGTATGTCATCGATTCACCGTATGATCGATTCACTTCTTTTCGCCGCGCCAAAACTTCGGAACAAAAAGAGTGGCAACTCGTGTTAAATAAAGCGACAACCGAATTCCTTCAATACATAGCCAAAACGATGCTTGCCGATGTATCCATTCGCGAGCAAAACTATTATCATTTTTACTTACCGGAGCTGCTTGTCTACAACGAGCAACCATTTCCAGACCTTTCTCAAGAAAAAACGCAAGAAATCATCGGAAACCTTTGGGAAGGACTGTATAAAAACTATTTCCTTGGCATTAAACAAAAAGACGGCACTCTCACTTCGCCGCTCGGTAGCACAATCCCGCTTCTTCTCATCAGCAAAGATTACTCCCACCTCATCGTACTGACAAAAACAAAAAATGGGGAAACCGTTCAGCTAGTGCAACGCATTTCCCCTTAATTTCGTTATTTCAAACCAATATATAAACAAACTGCGATAACCACAGAAGTAAAAACAAAGGACATAAGCTGTTTACTCAATAAACGGTGGCGCGGCAAATGAACGATGCTTGCGGCTAAAAAACCACCGATTAAACCGCCGATATGTCCGGCGTTATCAATGCCGGGGATCAACAATCCTAATCCTAAGTTAAGTGCCACTAATCCAATAATATTCGTTCCCATCGTTTTGAAAAAAAGATGGCGATACACCGTCCCAAAATAAAGGAGCGCACCAAACAAGCCAAAAATCGCCCCTGATGCTCCGGCAGAAAGCGAAGACGTAAACAAGAAACTGCCGAGCGTCCCGAAAAATCCGGCCAGAAAATAAATGAATAAAAAACGCCAAGAACCGTATAGCCGCTCCACCGTCATCCCTAAATAATAAAGCGCCATCGTATTCATGAATAAATGAAAAAAGCCAATATGTAAAAAAATCGGCGTAATAAAGCGCCACCACTCTCCTTCTTTAATAAGCGGATTGAACTTTGCCCCATATTGAATTAAAACAGCCGGATTCGTGCTGCCGCCTTTCCATTCGAGAACGAGAAACATGAGCACTTGCAAGCCGATCAATACATACGTAAACAGCGGCGTTCCATATTCAAGCAAACGTTTTTCTTTTTCTTGCCGCTCTCTTTCTAAATGAAAGATTTGCTTCTGTATATATTGCGCTGCTACAAACGGATCGTCATAACGTTCCATTGAAGAAAGTGAAACTGGTTCTTTCATGACTTCGCTTATTTGCTGCAAAGCATGTGGCACGTTCGCCGAATGAATCAATACCGTCTTCAAACCGATGCGGGCGTCTTTAGAAAATGTTTGTGCATTTTCCACTGCCGCCTCCCAATCGTCAACAGGAGGATAGGCTGATACATACACGTTCAACACTTGAATTGACCGCTTCATATAACGTTTTCGAAGCTCCATGGCGACATGCCACGTATATTCGATATCACGCTTCAGCCAGCTGCTCCAGTCGACATCGTAACGAACAAGGCGAATGAGCGGGACGCCTTTATAATGAAATGACTCTAACCAAATTTCATGGGGAACAGTTGATAATTTAATGATTCGATATTGCTTTTTGACAAAAAAATAGACGAGCTGCCAATAAAAAAGATCCACGTTTTCCTCTCCCTTTCCTCATGACAGAAAAAACGAGCACTAAAAATCGCATTTTTTCCCATTGTACCATAATTACCGAAAAACTTGGGAAACAATTGCTTGGCGAACAAACGGAATGCTCATTCCTATACGTACAAGCAGCTGTTGGAGCAGACGAATGCGCAAAACGTTATTGAGCATCCGGTACCGATATCGATAAATAAACAATGCGATCATAAAAACGAGCACTCGGTATATCGCTTTTCTCATCTTTTCTCCTCCCATCTTGCCCTTACTGACCCTTTCTTTCCTTTGGCGAGTGTTGGTCAAGGGCGAATCCGATTCCGCAATCCCCTTCATTTTCCTTCAAAAGGCAGCTCGTGATTGCTTTTCATAGATTTTTTGACGCTACCCTCTTGTTTCCTTATTCTTTTTTCCCAAAAGCGAATAAATTATGAAGCGCACCTTTACGAAGGATGCGCTTCATTTTGGAAAAATGGCTTCATTACATTTTTTAACACGGCAGCTGAATGAGAAAATTTTTCTTTTTCCTCGTCTGTTAGCTTTAATTCAATAATTTCGCGAATTCCATTGCGATTGACGACCGCCGGAACACCGATGTAAATGTCATGTTGACCGTATTCTCCATCCAAATAAGCCGACACCGTTAAAACCGAATTTTCATTTTGTAAAATCGCCTTTGTCAAACGGACAAGCCCCATCGCAATGCCATAGTACGTCGCTCCTTTTCGCTCAATAATATGGTAAGCCGCATCGCGAACGTTCACAAAAATTTGCTCTAAATCTTCTTGCTTGTACTTCTGGCGTTCTTGAACGAGGTCAATGACCGATCTTCCGCCGATATCCGCATGGCTCCACACCGGTAACTCCGTATCGCCATGCTCCCCGATAATATAAGCATGCACGTTCCGGGTGTCCACTTGAAAATATTCCCCTAACAAATAGCGAAAGCGAGCCGTATCTAAAATCGTTCCTGAGCCAATGATTCGTTCTTTTGGAAGACCAGAAAATTTCCACGTTGCATATGTTAAAATATCCACCGGATTTGTTGCGACAAGAAAAATGCCGTTAAATCCGCTTGCCATTACTTGCGAAACGATCGATTCAAAAATTTTCATATTTTTATGAACTAAATCAAGGCGCGTTTCCCCTGGTTTTTGGTTCGCTCCTGCTGTAATGACGACAAGATCAGCATCTTTGCAGTCGCTATAATCGCCAAACCAAATTTTCGTCGGCGCAGGAGCAAATGGCAGTCCATGGTTTAAATCCATCGCATCTCCTTCTGATTTTTCTTTATTGAGATCAATTAACACAAGTTCTTCCGTTACTCCTTGATTGAGCATCGCAAACGCATAGCTTGAACCGACAAATCCCGTTCCGATTAAAGCAACACGATTCACACCGTTGGCCATCGATTTCTCCACCTTTCACGTTTAATAACGTAGTTACCTCTTTTACAGTTCATTGTACATTGTTTTTTTTCTGTTGTTTCTTTCATTTATTGCAATTTTGTTACAAAAAAATAAACAATGCTTGAACAGGCGATTGACAGCCAATTAACAAGATTATTATCGATAAAACGCACTCCTTTTATTCGCACCGTTTTTTTTCCGCAATGCGCTCTTTTTTCTGTTTCAATGCCGCAAACGTCGCAGCGGTACATCGCCTGCCAAACTGCACCAAAATACGTGTCAAAAAGGCTGCCTAAAAAGCCAATGATGGTAACAACAAAGATCGGAACGTCCTTCCATAATTGAGAACTGGCGATGGCAATCACTAGAGCTCCGAAAAATGACGCGAACGTACCAAGCAGCGTCACCGCTCCTGATGTGCCAGGCTCTACTTTTTTCCACGTTGTGATAAGCCGCGGCGGTTGTTGACTTGTGCTTCCGATTTCCGACGCCCACGTATCAGCGTTGGCCGCCGCAATTGAAACGATAAACATCGCCTGCCAAAGAGAAGAAGGGAAAACAAGCGAAAGAAGACTAATCGCCGCTGGAATGCTTCCATTCGCCAATACTTGGATATAATCACGCTGCGCACCTTTTTCCACTTTCTCCACCAGCTTCTGCTTCTGTTGGTGGCGAAAGTGGCTCCAAAAGCTCGAACTCACAAAAAATACTCCTAACAAACATAATCCTTTCCATGAAAAACCAGCGGCGACCGCCAATCCAATGAATACCGTCGCCACCGCCCCAGACACCGAAAGAGAGTGAACGAAAAAGCCGCCTATTGCCACTGTTAGCACTGCAGCCACATACATCCATTCATTCATCGCATACCATAACCTTTTCATTCGTAATAATCATGTCAACTGAAATATCGTGTGGCTCTGTTGGAAGATGATCGACGACTTGGAACGCATATGCTAACGAAATCGTCGAGTTTGAAACATGCTGTAAATAACGATCGTAATACCCGCCGCCATAACCAATTCGATACCCGTCTTTTGAAAAACAAATACCGGGAACGATGATGACATCAATCTCTCTCGGATAAATTTTTTTCGTAATCGCCTCGATCGGTTCTTGTAATCCAAAATAGACCGATTCTAATTGCGAAAACGAACAGATGGCGCGAAACGTCATCGTTTTCGTCTTCGGATCGCATTTTGGCACACAGACCGTTTTTCCTTCTTGCCACGCCTTTTCAATGATTGGTTTTGTATTGACTTCATGACTTTTTGAAACGGTGAGAGCAACGGTTTTAGCCTGTTGCCAAACTGGAAGATCGTATAACTTCCTAGCAATTTGTTCATCGTATGCTCGTTTTGTTTCTGTCGTTAATTGCTGCAGACGCGCTTTCATTTGTTCACGAATCACCTTTTTTTCTTGCATCGTGCTTCCCTTCCCTATATTGTAATAAAAAAGCAGCAGGAAATCCCTTCCTACTGCTTACTTTGTTTCGCGGTGAATCGTTGCTTTTTTATCTCTTGGGCAATATTTTTTTAACTCAAGACGATCTGGATTGTTTCGTTTATTTTTTGTCGAAATATAGTTACGTTCGCCGCATTCCGTGCAAGCTAATGTGATATTTACGCGCATCATTCTTCCCTCCAAACTTTAATAAACTTATAATCAGACTTTTCTATGATAGCACTTTTTTTTGTCAATTTCCATATTTAATTTATACATTTTGGTATTGGCGAATTTTTTTTATATAATACGTCATCGTTTCGCGCGCTTTTTGAACATCGAACGCTTCGGAATAAATCGTAAATATCGGTTGGTCTAACTCCGGCAAAATAAACGTCCATCCTCCATCGGGATGATATACTTTAATCCCTTCGTTCACATCGATGTTCGTTTCGATTTCATCTTCCATCAGCTTGCGCATCACAACAGCGCGTGCGCTCCAAGGGCAAAATACATAGTCTCTCAACCAGTGCATATGAGGAATGGATGCGATCACTTGCGACAGCGGACGCGCCTCCACCGCTAAAAGCTGAAGCAATTGGACAAAAGCAAAAACCGCATCATAACAAAAGTGAAAAGGATGAGGGCATTCCCTTAACATTTCTCTTCGCGCCCCTTTCATTCTTTTAACTCGCCCGTTTAAACGACCTGCAACCGTTTCCAACGTTGAAGGCGCATAATTAGGAATCGGCACATAGCGGTCGGGATGGAACCATAACGAAGCAATGGTATAAAGGGACAAAAGCTGCTCCTCTGTTACGATATTTCCGTTTTCATCCATGATCCAAAACTGCTCCCCATCGTTTTTCGTAATCAGAGCAAATAGCACGTTCATCGTTTTCATATAGTCGGCAAGCTCATGAACAGAACCATTTTTAAACATCACAATTTCACAATGTTGATCGCGAAAAAGTTGTTGCACAAGATGATGGACGTTCGATTCTGAAACTAGAATAGCTTTCGAACTTCGAAGAGGTAGATGGATTTGTTTTTGCATTGCTTGAATGTAAGAGGTACTCGGATGTAGATAATGATTAGAAAAACCGATTTGTTCAAGAGGAACGCGGCGAATTTGTTCTTGGACAAAAGCGTGCTCAATCGTTTTTTCTTGAAAACGATCAAGAGGATATCCGTTTTCATCATATAAATCGATGCACACCGTTCGTTCGTTTTCATCTAAAAAGATATAGACACCGCCATCATAAGAGGACTGCGACAGCTGATAACGAACGACCGGGGCGGTCACACTTTCCATCCATTCAGCCGTACAAATCCCTGATGTATGCAATCCTTGAACAAAAGCTTGCTTGATGAGATTCGTAAAAGGATGGCCATCGCCCGCGACAATAACTTGGCGATGAATAGGGAGCGTGCTTCCATAAGCAGCGGCAAGTTTCGAAACATATTCCGGCGTTATTTCAACGTTCGCAATCCCGGCAATGCCACGCGTTCCAAACAATGACTGCGGCGTTTGCTTTCCCCAAAACACAGAAGAGTGAACAACCGTTCCTTCAACAATTGTCTTTTTCGGCCAAATTTTGATATTGGGTTTCACTTGCACGTGCGGCTGAAGCGTACAATGGCTACCAATAACGGATTGCTCGAGCAATTCTACATGATCCGCTACATACGTATCGCCCGCCAGCAAGCTTCCACGCAGCTCACAATATCTTCCAATATAAACGCGGTCCCAAATGATGCTTCGCTTAATTGATGTATGTTCACCCACTTGCACGTTCGCCCCGATGACCGTATAGGCATCAATTTTAACGTTTTTGCGAATCAGCGCTCCATCTCCGATAAACGCAGGTCCCATAATAACAGCTCCGTCTTCAATTTGTACATTCTCCCCCACCCAAACGTGTGGAAATAGCTCTTTTCCATTAATCGAAACATGTACATGTTTCTTTAAAATATCCATATGTGCTTTTCGATATTGCTGAATCGTGCCAATATCAAGCCAATATCCTTTTGCTAAAAATGCATATAGCGGTGCATCGTTCTTCAATAATGTCGGAAAAATATCGCTGCTAAAATCGCACTTTTCATTTTCTTTAATATATTGTAGAATATCTCGTTCAAAAATATAAATGCCCGTATTCACGAAATCGCTATATACTTCGTTCCATTTTGGTTTTTCAATCAACTGTTTTACTTTTCCTTCACGCGAAACGATGATTCCTCCGTAATCGAGCGGATGCGTTTCTTGCGACATGACAATCGTCGCAAGGGCATGACGCTTGCGATGAAACGCCACTGCTTCTGATAAATCAAAATCCGTTAGCGCATCGCCGCTGACGACAATGAACGTATCATCAATAAAAGGAGCGGCATGTTTAATGCTTCCGGCTGTGCCAAGCGGCTCATCTTCTTCAAAATAACAAATGTTTACGCCGAAGCGGCTTCCGTCTCCAAAATAGTTTTTGATCGTTTCTCCTAAATATTGAATGGTAATGGCAATATCGGTCACACCAAACCGCTTCAGCCATTCGATCGTATGTTCCAGCACCGGCTTTCCGACAAGCGGAACCATCGGTTTTGGAACATCGCAAGTAAGCGGACGTAACCGTGTCCCCCTTCCTCCAGCCATGATAATCCCTTTCATCTCCCCTTCACCTCCTATTTATTTTTATACAGAATATTCTTACAAAATCTTTTCACTTCTATTTTATCCCTTTGCATTTACACTTACAATAAGAACATTTTGTCGATTTTATGTATTTACTTGTGGTATAGTGGAATAGGGTGATAGGAAATGATGGAATATACGATGATTGCACTCGTAGTCGGATCGCTGCTCCTCTTTGTTGCTTCGTTTTTTGGAAGAGATCGCATAAAAAACATTGAAGAACAGCTCGATCATTTAACGCTTTCATTAGCTCAAGAAACGTATCAAATCAAAAAACGGTTAAAGGTGTTAGAAGAAGAATTGCTAATGGACGAAGAAAAAGATTTTCAAGTAACCAGCAACCAGAACGATAATGCTCATGACCGCGTATGGGCTCTGTATAAACAAGGGCTTCCTTATGAACAAATCGCACGCGAAACGGCGCTGACAACTGAAGAAGTGCGGATGATCTTGCGGGGGATTGCCAGATGAATAAATCGATAGTTCGCGCCTTTGCGCTTGGAATGTTGCTTTCGACCTCCATCATAGGGGCCGTATACTATAACCAACTACCGACATTTACAAAATCGCAATTGGATGCTTATTTGAAAAAAAATGAGCAGATCATCCTCAGTAAAAATGAATATCAAACGCTCAAAGAAGCGGCGGAAAAAGCGGCAAAAACGAGCCATTCATCGGCGGTAACCGTACCGCCAAAGCCGAAAACGATTTATATTTATCATCTTGTTGTCAAAAAGGGAGACGTTCCAGCAAAGTTTGCCAAAGAGTTAGAAGAAGCAAACATCATTGCCGATGCTAAAGCGCTCACAAACTATTTAAATGCGCACAGCCTTACTCGCGCCATTCGTCCCGGCACGTACGAAATACGAAGCGATATGAAATATGAAGAAATTGCGCACATTCTTACAAATAAGAAAAGCTGAGGCAAGCGCTTAATTCCAGACGAGAAATGCTTATCGCTTCGACGAAGGAAGGTTATTTTTCGCTAACTGCGCCTGTGATTGCTCGGCGCATCAAGCGAAGAAGCTAGTCAAGCAGTCGATGCGTTGCGAACTGAATCTAGGCAATAAAAAGCTGTGGAAAGATCAAAATTTATCCTGAAAATACCTAGATTCCTGAATGGACAAACTTAGATGTTCGACAAAAAGTATTTTCATCCTTCCGCTAGTGACGAAATTTTTTCATCATCGGAGTCTTATACTTTTCCAAGAAAAAAGTGAACCCCTTCACTGGAGTTCACCTTTTTTATCCGTTCAAATCGTAATGTCTTCCTTTCACAAGATATACAACATGTTCCGCTAAATTCGTTGCATGGTCAGCCGTGCGTTCGATATAACGGGCAATTAAAGAAAGCAAGTTCATTTGCGAAAAGTTTTCTTGATTCATTTTTGTTAGTTGCATCAAATCTCGCATAATCTGTCCGTATAACTCATCGACTTCATCATCCATATCTGAAATTTTTCGCGCTAACGCCACATCTTCTTCATAATATGCTTTTAATCCTAACGAAACCATTTCAAGGGCGATGTTATGCATACGAACAATTTTTTCGATCTCCATCACAAACGGTTGCTCACCGATTCGAATCGTTGCTTTCGCGATATTGACCGCAAAATCGGCAATTCGTTCAATATCGGTTGCGATTTTAATAGCGACAATAATTCTTCGCAAATCGATCGCTACCGGCTGCTGTTTCGCGATAAGCAAAATCGCAAAATCGTTAATTTCTTCTTCGAGCATGTCAATTTGACTGTCGCGTTCAATCACGCCTAACGCTTGATCAACATTTTTCGCTTGGAATGCCTCGATCGATTGACTTAAGGCAATTTCCGCTAAACTTCCAATTTCTAACAATTTTTGACGTAACGTTTTTAAGTCGTAATCAAACTTCCCTCTCATCGTCATATCGTCCCCCCCTTTCTTTATCCGAATCGACCTGTAATATAATCTTCCGTACGTTTGTCTGATGGGGTAGAGAACAATTGATCCGTTTCTGCATATTCAACGACTTCACCGTTTAGGAAGAACGCCGTTTTATCCGAAATGCGCGCCGCTTGTTGCATGTTATGCGTCACAATAATAATGCTATAGTTTTCTTTTAGTTCTTGAATGAGTTCCTCCACTTTCAATGTCGAAATCGGGTCTAAAGCGGAAGTCGGTTCATCCATTAAAATGACATCTGGTTCAATCGCCAAGCAGCGGGCAATGCATAAACGTTGTTGCTGCCCTCCTGACAGGCCGTACGCATTTTCATGAAGACGGTCTTTCACTTCATCCCAAAGCGCAGCACCACGTAAACTTTTCTCCACAATTTCATCTAAAATTTTTTTGTCACGAATGCCATGAATGCGCGGACCGTAAGCGACGTTATCGTAAATCGATTTTGGGAATGGGTTCGGCTTTTGAAACACCATTCCAACTTGTGTGCGCAATTCTTCGACGCGATACGATTTATCAAAAATGTTGCGGCCGCGATACGTAATTTCTCCTGATGTGCGAACATTTGGCACTAATTCAATCATTCGGTTTAACGTCTTAATATACGTCGATTTGCCGCAACCAGAAGGGCCGATAATCGCCGTCACTTCATTTTCGTAAATGTCTAAGTTGACATTTTTTAATGCATGATGTTCTCCGTACCATAAATTTAACTCATTCGTCCGATAAACGACGTCTTTTTCCTTTTGCACTTTCGGGGCAGCTGCATTTTGCTTCTTTACAATTGTTAATTCCATTGAATCATCTTCCCTCCATCTATATGAATCAAATGAGCCATGTGCAATGAATGTATCATTATTATCTGCCAAACTCATTCATTGTACTCTTTTTATGAACTACAACGAAACGTATAGAAACAAAAAATCTATCATATATTAAGAATACTACTGAACTTTTAATAAGGTTTTAAAAAAATGTTAAGCTTTTGTAAAGCAAAAGAAGGCATCTTTCAAAAAGTGCCTTCTTGTCATAACTATTGATTAGGTTGTTGGGAAGCAGACGACATTTCATTTTGTTTGTTTTGCTGCATCTTTTGAAGCCGTTCTTTTTTCAATTCAAAGTACGCATCTAAAATTTTTCTGCCGATTTTATTGTTGATCGGATAATGTGGATCTTTCTGATATGCCCAAGGAACAATGACCGCAAATGAAACTTCCGGGTCGTCATAAGGGGCATAGCCAACGAGGGTTAAGTTGTACGTTTGCGCATTTCGTTTGCTTTTGATCGGTCCATCATAAAACGCCTGCGCAGTTCCGGTTTTTCCTGCTGGTTTGTACGGTGCGTCAGCGAAAAAGCCAGCCGCGGTTCCCCCTCTTTCCTGCATCACACGACGAAATCCTTCCTTCACCCGATCAATATATTCTGTTTTCATGTCAATACGGTTGAGCACGATCGGCTGAAAATCACGGATCACTGGTCCAAGTTCTTTCCCATCGTTATTCGGTTCGCGAATTTCTTTGACGATTTGCGGTTTCATTCGATAGCCGCCGTTGGCGATCGTCGAAATGTATTGCGCCATCTGTAACGGTGTATACATATCGTACTGCCCGATCGAAAGGTCTAATAAAAATCCCGGCATTTTGCTTATTCCTTGAAACCCGATAATTTCATTTGGCAAGTCGATACCCGTTTTTACGCCTAAACCAAATTGACTGAAATATTTTCGCATCGTTGTAAATGCTTCTGGGTTAATGGCAAGCGGTGCATATGGCCGGTACACGCCGCCACCGATCGCGATCGCCGTTTTAAACATATAAACGTTTGAAGAGCGCTGCAATGCCGTCAGCTCGTTAATCGTTCCCATTGTCTGATATGATTTTTTGACTGGCGTCCCTTTAATGTATAGAGGTTCGTCTTTAATAGGCGTGTTTATACGAAGCACTCCCGTCTGAAACCCTGTTAATACGGTAGCCCCTTTGACGGCCGACCCCATCGCATAGGCGGATGTCATCGTACCGAGCGCATAGTCTTTCAGTTCGATATTTCCATTTTCATCCTTTGTAATCATTTTTCCAGCCATTGTTAAAATTTCGCCTGTTTTCGGATTCATCATGACGACAAACGCACGGTCCAACAGCGACGTTCCGCCGAAACGTTTCGCCGCTTGTAACTCTTCCTCAATTATTTTTTCCACGCGTTGTTGAAGCTCAATATCGATCGTTAATACGAGGTCTTTGCCGCGCTGACCTTCATACACTTTTTCTGTTTCGATCACATTTCCAGACTTGTCGGTAATGTTTTTGATTTTTGCTTTTTTTCCGTGCAATACATCTTCGTATTGCGCTTCTAAATAGCTTTTCCCCACACGGTCATTGCGGCTGTAATCGCGCGCCAAAAAGTAATCTAACCGTTCGCGCGGTACGCCCTGATCATCGCTTGTCACGCTTCCAAGCACGGAACGAAACGTATTGCCGTACACGTAACGACGCTCCCAGTCCGTGGTCGTATCAACCCCCGGCAATTCTTCTAAATGTTCGCTCACAACCGCATACTCTTCATTTGTCACATTTTTGTTTTTGACAACTTGCGGCGTTAGCGCATACCCGCTGTCTAATTCTCGTTTAATCGCTAACACTTTCATTTCTTGCGGTGTAATTTCTTTTAAATCTTCTGGTGTAATCCGCTCTAGCGTGAGTTCATAAATTTTTTTGTCTAGTTCTTTGGCGGACAGCCCTTTTTTCTTGAGCGCTTTTTTCTCTGCTTCACTTACCTTTTTTTTCGCTTCCTCTTTTCTCGTTAAAATCCAATAGTCTTTCATATCGCGCTCCGTAATTTTGTCGACCGGTTTGTCGATATATTTCGCCAATCGTTGTGCAATGACCAATGTATCTTCTGGTGTTGTCGTTTTTGTGCGCGTGTACGTAATCGCATTGAGCGGGACGTTATCAACAATGACGCGATGATAGCGGTCATAAATTTTTCCGCGCGGTACCGGCGTGCTTACCGTCACATCTTCCGTTCGTTCCACTTCTTTCCGGTACTGCTCACCATATACGATTTGTACTACTCCAAGCCGCAAGATAAGAGCAGAAAACAATAAAAACACGACAAAAAATAGTATATTTAATCGAAACGGCACTTGCGCCCTTTTCTTTTTTTTCAAGACAGTACCCTCCTATATTTTCAATCCCATGTTTATTGTAAAAGAATTAGCGACATTTTGCTAGAAAATCGCACAAAAAAAGGGCCTATGAAAGAGAGCCTTCTTCGTTTGATAGTAGCGGATACAATCGAGCGCTATCCGCTTCGATGCGGCGAATAAAAACATAAATGAGGGAATGTCCCGCTCCAAGCACGAGCATTAACGCTGGAATGGCCGTTTTTTCCTCAAACAAAGCAATGGCCACTAAAAACAACAAAATCGACGCAATCCGTCCACCGTTTAAAAACAGTTCGCGCACAACGATATATTCCACCCTTTTTTCCGCTGCTTCCCAACTTTTTCCGATCACATCAAACGTTAGCGACGAATATGGGACGAGAAGAAGCGGATACGCAATCGCAATCGTAACCGCATACAGTAAAAGACGCGGATAAGAGAGGTCAAAAACAATAAGAAAAAGGGCTGCATATAACAATAAGCCGCCACATAAAATCGCTTTTTTTCGATAAGCAGGCTGAATGAAGCGCGACACGAGATAATAGGCGATGAAAGAAGTGAAGGAATTAACGAATCCGAATTTCCCGAGCGCCCATTCGCTGCCTGTCGCCATATAGACAAAAATGGAAATAACAAACACAAAAATCCCTTCCCGCAATCCTTGAAAAAAGTGAGCATTGGTAATTAACCGCCAATTTTTATTGTTTGCCCTCTCTTCAATAACGCGCATCAAACCGTACGTTCCCTTCGCAGGTCTTCTTGTGAGAAAAAAGCTGAGCACAACAGCCATAAGAAACAGCCCAAGCGAAATCGAAAAAATAATCGTATACCCTTTCCATTTTGTCAGTGAAGAAATTATATATCCTGCGACAATCGGACCGATCATTCCTGCGGCCGATGTTAAAATACCTAAAAAGCCGTTAAAAAAATCACGCGTATCCGGTTCGGTAATTTCAAACGTCAATACGTTAAAAGCAAGCCAATAAAATCCATACCCGATTCCTAATAACGCGCCAAGCAATAACAAATAATCGTGCGCGCGATTTCCCACCATAAGCACGCTCAAAAAAAAGATCGCTAAAAACGAAACACCTAACCGCAATACGATGATACGATCCACTTGTTTGGCCAATCGTCCCGCCAAAATAAAGGTGAGAGGCTGCATCGTCACAATGGCCAAATTATATAAGCCTAGATCGCCAAACTCCCCTGATTGCTTCCATAAATACACATTCACAAACGTATTCGAAAGTGAAATGCTTAAAGCATAAAATCCGCCGATGCATAACAATATAATCAGTTCGCGATTCACATCGTGACCAGCTAGTTTTTTAAAAATTGTCATTGCCCAACTCCCCTTTTCATCTAAAGGGTAGTTTTGGCAGCTTTTTTTCGTTCTATGCACACGAAAAAAGGATGACTTTTATCAAGCCATCCTTTTGATCATTATTTTGCTTCTTGATAGCGTTTCGCTACTTCGTCCCAGTTAACGACGTTCCAGAATGCAGAAATGTATTCCGGACGACGGTTTTGATATTTTAAGTAGTAAGCATGTTCCCAAACGTCCAAGCCAAGAATTGGCGTTTTACCTTCCATAATCGGCGTGTCTTGGTTTGGTGTGCTTGTAATTTCAAGCTCGCCGTTGTTCACAACAAGCCAAGCCCAACCGGAACCGAAGCGAGTCGTTGCCGCTTTTGTAAATTCTTCTTTAAACGCGGCAAAGCTACCGAATTTTTTGTTAATTGCTTCGGCTAGCTCGCCTGTTGGCTCCCCGCCGCCGTTTGGTGAAAGAATCGTCCAGAACAGCGAGTGGTTCGCATGTCCGCCGCCGTTGTTGCGAACAGCTGTACGAATGCTTTCTGGAAGTGCTTCTAAATTGCCAAGCAACTCTTCAAGCGTTTTGCTTTGCAACTCCGCATGTCCTTCTAACGCCGCATTTAAGTTTGTGACATACGTATTATGGTGTTTCGTGTGGTGAATGTTCATTGTTTCTTTGTCAATATGCGGCTCAAGCGCATCATAAGCATAAGGTAATGGTGGTAATTCAAAAGCCATTTTAACTCCTCCTTTGTTGTCGTTATGTATCCGGACGTTAAAAGTGTGACCTTCTTCACGCCCGTTTAAATTTAGCTTACCAAAATTGCCACAATGTTTCAATTTATTTGCTCGTTTCATAAGCTTAACATTTTTTATACATTTACTTAACAAAGACACAATAATAATCGAATAAATTGAAAGTAGTGTCCTTATATATTATTTAGGAAATGAGGAGAGCAAAGAATGAGCAAACAAAAGCAGGTCCGGTCAGTTTTACTCCATATATGGAGGAGAGTTTTCGTTTTCCTACACTTAATCAAACGGAAAACAAGAATAAAATCTCCTTCCCCCTCTTCCCATCTTCCATTCATAAGTAGATGGAATCTACAGACAATATTAGCATTCGTCATTATTTTGATTACATGCATTTCTTCTGCATTGATTGCTTATATTGGCTACGAAAAAAATAAACAATTAACTGTTCAAGCGATTGAACAGCAAATGCAACTATCTACCGAAGTGATGATCGAAAAAATTTCTATGCTAAAAGCAACTGTGACCAATGAAGAATTTCTTAAAAAGTTACCCTATGTGTTAACATTAAATGAACATAAATTTAAAGCCCTTCAATTAAAACCGATGCAATTTATCATCACTAAAGAAAAAAACGTTGAAAAATTAGCTGGATTTAATAGCCCTTTACCGTCTTTGCCTCGTTCTTTAATTAATAAAATGTATGAGCAAAAACGAGGGATTGTTCACTTTCAAGGGCTTACGTTATATTACGACTATTCTACTGACTTAAACGAACTGTACGTATTAGGCCTTAAAGATCAAGAATATTTACAGCCGATTTTTTCCTATCAAAAAACGAGCTTGCTAATCTCGCTTCTTACAGCTTTTTTCGCTAGTCTTATCGGTTTTATCATCGTGCGGCAAATACTTAAACCAATTGCTGCATTAAAACAAGCGATGCGGCAAGTGGGAAAGGGAAATTTACAAATACGTTTACAAATCAAACGTTCAAGTAGAGATATTCAAGCGTTAGCCGCTGGCTTTAATCAAATGGCAGACAGTCTTACGACTTTGATCGAACATTTGGATACAAGCTCGAAACACGTAACACTCTCATCCGAAACATTACACCGTTCGTCGCATGAGTCAAGACATGCTTTTGAACAAATTGCAATTACAATGAATGAAATAGCAAGCGGAACAGAAAAGCAAGCAAATTCGGCTACAGAGATTTCACAGTTTTTCCATGAAATTGCCCGTGGAATGGAACAAGCTACCATTTCTATTGCAGATGTCGAAACATCCACAAACGAAGCAACTCATAAAGCTCATATGGGAAATAAGCTAGTGGATAACACCGTTAAACAAATGAGTTTGGTGCAAAAAACGGTCGGGGAAACAGCAGAAATGATATACATATTAGGCGAGAAGTCAAAACGGATTGATCAAATCGTAAGTTTGATTAGCCAAATTGCGAATCAAACAAACCTTCTTTCTTTAAATGCAGCAATCGAGGCAGCACGAGCTGGGGAGCATGGAAAAGGATTTTCCGTGGTAGCCAATGAAATAAGAAAACTAGCTGCTCAAAGTGGACAAGCAGCGAAACAAATTCAAGAAATTATCGAAGAAATTCAGCAGGAAGTAGAGCAGGCTGTTCATTCTATGAGCCGGGGAGCGGAAGTACTCAAAGAAGGAATCGAAATGGTTCACCAAACCGATACATCATTTAAAGCCATTGCACAAGCTGTAGAAAATGTTTCAAAAGAATCAAAAGAAGTGGCGTCTATCATCCATCATGTCAGTGCACAAACTCAAGAAATGTCAACTAATATGGAAGAAGTAGCTTCCATTTCTCAGCAAATTGCTGGAAGCATGGAACATGTAGCCGCCATTGTACAAGAACAAAGCGCCTCTATCGAGGGTGTTTCACATGCATCCCAATCTTTAAATGAATTAGTAAAACAATTGCAGCAAGTAGTTCAAATGTTTAAAGTATAAATACAGGCGTGTTGATTAACCATTAAAAACGATCTGACATCGCTCGATTCCTAGCTTTTCTGCCGTATGATTCTGTTTTCTTTAGTAAAATAATGGATAATCAACACTCATCGTATAAATGAAAAGAATCTCCTAGTGGGGATTCTTTTTATTTTACAACATCGGTTGAATTATGAAGCGAGACGATATACAATGAGCATGGAAGACAGGGAAGGATGTGTAAACGATGAATGTATTTATGCAGTTGTGGAGAAGTTTATATTCCCCAAAAGATATTGCTCGATTCCGTTTTCAAAAAATCGGCAAAGCGATTTTATACGTATTTTTATTGGCTCTTATTTCTTCATTGCCGCTTGCATACCATTTGTCAACGAATTTTATTGACGGGATTCGCTATATGGGCTCCTTGTTCGAAAACGAAATTCCATCTTTTACAATTGAAAATGGGGGTTTGCGCTCTTCGGCAACCCAGCCCGTTATCATCAACGAACACGGATTAACAATCATTTTTGACAGCACCGGACAAGTGACAAAAGAAAAAGTGGAACGGGCAACAAATGCGATTGGCCTGTTGAAGCATGAAGCCGTCATCGTCACAAACGGCCAAGCGCAATATTATAGTTACACGATGTTTTCGAACATGAAGCTGACCGACAGGGACGTGCGTTCGTTTCTGGAAACGCTCCAATCTTTGCTTCCTGTGCTCATTCCGTTAACGTTTCTCTTTTTATACATTTTCACAAGCGCGAGCAAATTTATCGGGGTATCCGTCCTCGCTTTTATCGGTCTTATTTTACGAAGTACTCTTGATAAAAACATTACCTATCGCCATACATGGGTCATGTCTGCTTACTCGGTAACATTATCGACCGTCTTTTTTGCGATTATGGAGACGTTACAAACGGCTGTGCCATACCCTGCCTTTCTTCATTGGTTTGTGTCAATTACAGTGCTATTTTTGGCCATCAAAGAAATTCCTTCAGTAAAAACGCATGATTAATTAATAAAAGGGCTGGTCCGCTGCTGCAGGCTAGCCCTTTTTCGTTCTTCACTTTCTTTGTTTAAGAAACCATTTTCGTTTGCCGCTTTTTTCTGTGCGTATTTCCAGTAAAATAACGCTGCAATACTGCCGAAACAAAACGAGCAACAATGTTGAACAACAGAACCATAATAACCAAAATGGCAGCTGACTTCGCCGCAATTAACTTTGCATCCGGTACAATCCCTTCAGAATTCAATTTCCAAATGTGCACCGTGAGCGTTTCTGCTGGCCGAAAAATATTAAACGGATTTAATTTGCTTGATAGATCAGCTGAAGCATTTAAAAATGGTGTTGTTAATCCTGACGTGTAAATAAGTGCTGCTGCTTCACCGAAAATTCTTCCAGCTGCTAAAATAACACCCGTCATAATTTGTGGCAATGCTGCTGGAATGATCACTCTCACTAACGTCTGCCATCTCGTCGCTCCTAACCCAAGACTTGCTTCTTTTACACTATGTGGAACATCTCGAATAGCATTTTCACATACCCTCGTTAAACCCGGTAAGTTTAAGATCGTAATGGCTAAAGCGCCCCCGATTAATGTATATCCCCAGCCAGTCAATGTAACAAATACTAAAAGCCCAAACAAACCAACAACAATAGAAGGAAGAGAAGCCATTGTTTCAATGCATAATCGAATAAAGCTCAACAACTTTCCCTCTTTCGCATACTCGGCCAAATAAATTCCTGCTCCAAGCCCTAATGGAACGGAAATGAGCAATGTAAGCACTAGCATATAGAGAGAATTAAATAATTGCGGACCAATTCCGCCCCCTGCTTGCGTATTGCTCGGATTTCCGAAAAGAAAACTCGGATCCCAAAATCCCCATCCCTTCACAACAATGGTTACAACTAAAAATCCTAACAAAATAACAACAAAAGCTGAAACAATATATAAAATTCCCGTCCAAATGGCGTCAACCGTTCTTGCCTTCATTTTAGCCTTCACCTCTTTGTCCAATTGCTCGAATGATTAAAATAAATAAGAAAGAAATGAGCAGCAAAATCATCGCCAACGTCCATAAAGCATTATTCCAAGCGGTTCCATTTAATGTGTTGGACATGTCCATCGTTAAAATGCCTGTTAATGTTGCAGTTGGACTATATAATCCAGAAGGCAGTTTCACGGTGTTGCCGATCACCATTTGAACTGCTAGGGCTTCACCAAAGGCACGCGCCAATCCTAATACAATTCCTGTTAAAATTCCTTTGCGAGCAGCAGGAACGATAACGCGGCTAATTGCCTGCCATCTTGTCGAACCTAATCCATACGACGCTTCTAAATATGCATGCGGAACTGCTTGAATCGCATCTGAAGCGATGCTCGCAATCGTTGGTAAAATCATGATGCTTAAAACAATAATCCCCGCAATTAAGCTAAAGCCTACTCCTCCGAACCATCCTCTCAATAGCGGAACGAGAATAGTTACTCCTAACAGTCCATATACAACCGATGGAATACCGACAAGCAACTCTAATACAGGCTTCAACACCTTTGTGCCAAATTGCGGCGAAATATAGTTAATAAATACTGCTAATGCAACAGCAATCGGCGCGCTTAAAATAACGGCTCCAATCGATACGAGCGTCGACCCGACAATAAAAATGACAGCCCCATATTTAGGCTGGGAATCGTTAGGCGCCCACTCTTTTGAAAACAACATTTCCTTAAAAGAAATTTGGCTTTGAGTAAATGATTGAATCCCTTTACTACAAATAAATACAATAATTGAAAGAGTAACAAAAACAATTAAAAAACCACAAAGTGTAACTAATATTTTCCCTATATATTCGCTTTTCCAATAATTAATTGGTTTTTTCCCCTTCATCATTGATTCACCTACCCTGATCATTCAAACGAATAGGACTGACTACATGATAGCCAGCCCGACATATCTAATTATTCTAATTCAGACATTGGGATATAACCCATTTCTTTTACTTTTGCAGCAAACTGCTCACTTTTTACAAAGTCAATGAAACCTTTGACTGCATCTTTTGGTTCTCCCTTTGTAACCATATACTCGTAAGACCAGAATGGATATTTTTGCGCTTTAATATTTTCTACTGTCGGTTCAGCTCCGTCAATTTTTAATGTCGTTAAAGCGTTCGCTTTGTCACCAACTAGATAAGACATTGCAACGTAACTAATTGCTCCTGGTGTAGACTTAATGGCTTGTTCCACGGCACCGTTAGAATCTTGAACGGTTCCGATGCTGTCATTTACTTTTACATCTTTCATTAACGTTTTTTCAAATGTTGCACGCGTTCCAGAAGAAGCTGGTCGGTTAATGACATTAATTTTCTCATCGTTTCCGCCAACTTCTTTCCAGTTTGTCACTTTACCGGAAAAGATGTCTTGGATTTGTTGAACAGTTAACGAATCTACTTTTACATCTTTATTTACTACTAACGCAAATGCGATTCCTGCTACTTTATTATCAACCAATTCTCCAGCTTTCGCTTTATCTTCAATTTTTTCTGCTGATGGAACGTCTGAGTTACCGATTTGAACAGCACCTGCTGCCACTTGGTTAACACCAGTACCGCTTCCGCCACCTTGTACTGTGATTGAAACATCTGGATATGTTTGCATAAATTCATTCGCTGCTTCTTCAGCAAGAGGTTGGAGTGCTGTAGAACCAGCTATTGTAATGGTTCCAGAATAGGTTTGTTGTTGTTCTTCTTTTGTCGTATTACCTTCTTGAGCAGATTTGTTAGAGGTTCCACATCCAGCAAGTGCCCCCGTAATGAATAGTGCCGCCATCGCTAGCTTTAGATTTCTTTTCAGCATCATTTTACCCTCCATATTTTTTCTATATCTGACTTACAAAGTCATTGTAGCGAACAAGTTTTATTCTTTTATTAAGTTAATGTTAAGTTTAAGTAAAGATACATTCCATTTTTTTCTAAAAAATTCTTCTTTATAGACATATTTGATTCGGACAAACATACATATTTTAATAGTCGCTTTTAGGGGGAAAATGAAACGAAATGAAAAAGTTGCTCAGCATATTCATGTTTTGTTTAATCATATATACTGTCTATCATGATGTAACAAAAGGCACATTACCGACCTTTACTGAAAAAAGAACAGTTGATGTTCGTTTGACAAAAACAAAAACAGCTTTATCTATTAGTTATGAGGTCATAAAGGTAAAAGCCGGTGATACATTGCTTTCCATGGCGGAACGAAAGCAAGGTGGGCCATTACCTGTTTCCATCGAAACGTTAATCAACGATTTTGAATCATTAAATCCTGGCGTAAAAGCCTCCTCCCTTCAAATTGGAAAAACGTACAAAATCCCTGTTTATCAACAAAACTGATGAATTTCTTGTCAATTGTCGATAAACATTGTTACAATAATTGAGAAGTTGACATGAACTTGTTTCTTAAAGGAGCGAATGTTTCGTGAATGAAATTATTCATCGTTCAAAAACCCGCCCGGTGCGCGTCGGCAATTTGACGATCGGCGGAAGCAATGAAGTAATTATTCAAAGCATGACGACAACGAAAACGCACGATGTCGATGCAACGGTTGCTGAAATACAACGATTAGAAGAAGCAGGCTGCCAAATCGTTCGCGTCGCCTGCCCGGACGAACGAGCGGCCAACGCCATCCCTGAAATTAAAAAGCGGATTAACATCCCTCTTGTTGTCGATATTCATTTCGATTACAAATTAGCGTTAAAAGCGATTGAAGGGGGAGCGGACAAAATCCGCATCAACCCTGGAAACATCGGACGTCGCGAAAAAGTCGAAGCGGTCGTGAAAGCGGCAAAAGAGAGAGGCATTCCAATCCGCATCGGCGTCAATGCCGGCTCATTAGAAAAGCGCATTTTAGAGAAATACGGCTATCCGACGGCCGATGGAATGGTGGAAAGCGCACTGTACCACATCCGTATTTTAGAAGAGCTTGATTTTCACGATATTATCGTGTCATTAAAAGCATCTGATGTCCGCCTTGCCATTGAAGCGTACGAAAAAGCAGCACGAACGTTCGACTACCCGCTTCATCTCGGCATTACCGAATCAGGAACGCTCTTTGCCGGAACGGTCAAAAGCGCCGCTGGACTCGGAGCGATTTTAAGCAAAGGGATCGGAAATACGATTCGCATTTCACTGAGCGCCGATCCTGTCGAAGAAGTAAAAGTGGCAAGAGAACTGTTAAAAGCGTTCGGGCTTGCTGCTAACGCGGCGACGCTTATTTCTTGCCCGACGTGCGGACGAATCGAAATCGACTTGATCAGCATCGCCAACGAAATTGAAGAATACATCGCCAAAATTAAAGCGCCGATTAAAGTCGCCGTTCTCGGCTGCGCCGTCAACGGACCCGGAGAAGCGCGAGAAGCGGATATCGGCATCGCCGGTGCGCGCGGAGAAGGACTTCTTTTCCGCCACGGAAAGATCGTCCGCAAAGTTCCGGAAGAAACGATGGTCGAAGAACTCAAAAAAGAAGTAGATAAACTGGCTGAAGAATATTTCGCCAAACAAAAACAATCACAAAAAGCTTGACGCTTTACGCGCCAAGCTTTTTGAATTATGGTCTAGCTTCCGCTCCTAGCTGCTCGGAGACAAATAACCTTCCCCCTCGAGGTGTCAAGCACTTCTGCGGGTGAAGAACATTTGCCCATCGCAGCTAATCAGTCGCCTCAGCTTTTCTAATAATAAAACGGCATAATAAACAATTTAATGATGATCGACACAATCCCAATGCCGATCGCCCAGGCGCCTAGCGTTTCCGCCCCACGCCGGCGCGCGATAAATCCGACAATAATCCCTGCTGCTCCTAAAAGAATCGGCATCATAAACAGGGAAAGAATCGAAAGGACAAGCGCTGTCCAACCCCATCCGCTTCCGTTCGCCCCTTCTCTTTCATCCTTTTCATCGTAGCGACGAACCGGTTCAGCAACTTCCGCAGATGTTTCTTCCATAAAATCAGACTCTCGGTCCACTTTTCCGACTGATTGCACGTAACTTTCGTTGTACGTGCGATTGCGATCATCGACCATGTTGTTCCCTCGCTTTCCTAAAGTAAGGAGCATTATTAGTATGGTTCAGCGGTCAAAAAATATCAATGCGAATGTTTTCATCAGAAGGAAAAATGCGCGTAATATGTTACAATATAGTTCGGAAAGGAGTGCTTCAATTGGCAACAAAAAAACGGCTCGGCATCGACATCGATGGAACGATCACTTGTCCAAGTACCTTTATTCCTTATTTGAACCGGTCATTTCAAAAAGAATTGACGCTTGCGGACATTACGCAATACAATTTAGCACCGCTGTATGATACAACAGAGGAAGAAATCGACCGCTGGATGGAACAATATGAAGGAATGGTTTATGCAGAGGCGCCGCTCGCCCAAAACGCTCTCGAAGTGATCAACAGCTGGAAAAACAAATACGAATTGTTTTACATTAGCGCCCGCGGGAAACATTTATACGACATTACCGAACGGTGGTTTAAAAAGCATGGCGTGCATTATCATCACATTGAATTAATCGGCTCGCACGACAAAATTGAAGCGGTGAAAACATACGACATCGCCGCTTTTTTCGAGGACAAATACGACAACGCTTGCGACATCGGAGAGCAGTGCAACATCCCTGTCATTTTGTTTGACACGCCATACAACCAAGGTCCTCTTCCGAAACAAGTCATTCGCGTCAAAACGTGGCTGGAAGCAAAAAAGCATATTGACGAACTGCTACGCTAAACAGAAAGGGATATCTCTTCGCTACGAGATATCCCTTTGGCATTCCGGACATTTTCCGTATATTTCAAATTTATGATCCGATACTTCATACCCTTGTAAATGTTCTTGTAGCTCGCTCATCGGGCAAGCCGCAATTTCTTTCGTTTTTCCGCATTCCATGCAAATAAAATGATGATGATGGTGGGCGGTGCTGCATGTAAACCGAAAATGTTTTTCCCCAGATAGTTCTGTCATTTCTAAAATCCCAAGTTCCACAAACAACGACAAATTGCGGTAAATCGTATCAAAGCTTAAACCCGGATAGTCGTCTTTTAACGCATCTAACACATCTTTAGCCGTTAAATATTTATTGGTGTTTGCAAATAAATGCAACATATCTTCCCGCTTTCCCGTATGCTTAAACCCCTGTTCTTTCATTAACTGAATGGCTTGTGCGACATTCATCTTCCTTATCTCCTTCTCCACTTTTTCCACAAAATAGCGATAAGTAAAATGAACACAGAAAGCATGACGATCGTTCCGCCCGGCGCCAAATCTAACTCATATGACATAAACAGTCCGGCAATGACCGCCAACTCCCCGAGCAAAACGGAATAAACAATCGCCTGTTTAAATCCCTTCCCGATGCGAATGCTGGCAGCAACCGGCAATGTCATGAGCGACGATACAAGCAAAATGCCAACAATGCGCATCGAGGCTGCGATCACTAACGCTACTAAAACGATAAACACAAAATGAATCGCTTTCGCCCGAATGCCAGAAGCAACCGCATACTCTTCATCAAACGAAAGAAGGAACAATTCTTTGTACAATAAGCCAAGCGCCACAACAACCGTGCACGCAATGCCGAAAATCACCCATACATCCTGCCGGCTGACAGCACTCACGCTGCCAAACAAATACGAAAACAAATCCGTATTAAACCCGTCCGCCAGTGAAATGAAAATCACGCTTAACCCGATTCCGCCCGACAAAATAATCGGAATCGCCAGCTCTTGATAATGCTTATATACGCCGCGCAATTTTTCAATAAATAGCGAACCGGCTACGGAAAAGCCCATCCCCATATAAAGCGGATTCCAGCCGGCAAACGTCCCGATCTTCTTTTCAAGCAGCAAACTCGCCGCAATCCCGGCAAGCGTCACATGGCTCAGCGCATCGGCAATAAGCGACAAACGGCGAACAACAATAAACACACCTAATAAAGGCGCTACGAATCCAATCAACACACCTGCGAAAAACGCATTTCGCAAAAACTCGTAATGAAACATGGCTTCAATCATCACAAAGTACCCCCGTCAATGCTGGTGGGAAAGCACATGAAGATGATGACCATAAAATTTTGACAAATCATGATCTTTCAACTGCGCAAATTCATCTGCTTTCCCATGAAAATATAAATGCTTGTTTAAGCACGCCACATGTGTCACTTTTTCCGTAATCGTTCCGATATCGTGTGTCACTAATAGAAGCGTAATACCAAGACGGTTTAATTCATCGAGCATATTGTAAAAATTTTGCACATGATGAACGTCGACGCCAACAGTTGGCTCATCTAAAATCAACAGCTCCGGCTTGCTCACAATCGCCCGAGCAATAAACACGCGCTGCTGCTGTCCGCCTGACAATTCTCCAATGTTTTGCTGACGAAACTCGCCCATTCCAACTGCATCAATTGCCTCCATTACCGCCTGCTTTTCTTTGCTCGTCAAAAAGCGAAACAATCCGAGTTTAGCGGTTAATCCGCTAGCGACAACTTCATACACGGTCGCTGGAAATCCCGTATTAAAACTGTTCGCTTTTTGTGACACAAAGCCGACGCGGTGCCACTCTTTAAACTCCGAAATCGGGGTACCAAATAAATAAATGTTGCCTTGCTGCGGCTTTAATAAACCTAGTATGCATTTTAACAGCGTCGATTTTCCTGAGCCGTTCGGACCGACTAGCCCGACAAACGCCCCCTTCGGCACAGAAAACGTCACATCTTCCAGCACATTTTCTTTTTCGTAACGGAACGACACATGTTCCACCTTTAATACTTCTTCCGTTTTCATCGTGTCCCCACCTAGTATAATTCAAATTAAGAATGATTACGATTTAGCTACGAATGTAGTATAACGGAAAGATTCCGATTTGTAAACGAGCGAGCTCAGTGAATCGCTGATTTAAATTTTGCTCCTCTTACTTCATGCGTATTCATAACCGTAATAAACGCATTCGGGTCCTTCTCGTATACGATCGCTTTTAGCTTCGTCAATTCAAGGCGGGTGACAACGGCATAAATCACTTCCTTTTGCGCGTCCGTGTAGCCGCCTTTTCCCATCAATTTCGTCGTGCCGCGCCCAAGACGATGCAAAATCGCATCCGATATATCTTCGTATTGATCAGAAACGATAATAACCGCTTTCGTTTCATCTAATCCTTCAATGACCGTATCAATCGTTTTAAACGCAATGTAGTACGTCATCACCGAATACATCGCTTGTTCTAATCCGAACACAAATGCGGCCCAGCTGAAAATAAAAATATTCATAAACATGACAAACTCGCCGACGGAAAACGGCAGTTTTTTCGTTAACAAAATCCCTAAAATTTCCGTCCCGTCTAACGAACCACCATGGCGGATCACAAGCCCGACGCCCACTCCTAAAGTAAGGCCGCCAAAAACGGTTGCTAAAATCGGCTCATTCGTCAGCGGCGCTAAACGGTGCAACGCCCGCTCCACAACTGCTAAGCAAACAATGCCGAAAATAGACGAGAACATAAACGTCTTTCCGATTTGCTTATAGCCGTAATACATAAACGGTGCGTTCAACAGCACAACAAGCGTCGCAAAATTGAGAAACGACCATTTTTCCGGCAAAACGTAGTCTAAAATGAGCGAAATCCCGATGATTCCCCCATCAATAATTTGATTTGGCACTAAAAACCGCTCGATCGACAGTGCCGCCAAAGAAGCTCCGACTAAAATCAACAACAGGCGGTACATAGCATGCGCAGCACTTTCTTTTTTATGCTGTTTCTGGATCAATCTAACTCCCCCTTTTTCTTTTTATTATAACACGTTTTGCGCCTATGTTTCATACGATACCCATATACAGAGGAGGCGATGAATATGAATCTTTATCAACAGCTTATTAATCAAAAAATTAAAACGATTACCCCTGAAGAACTTGTATCATACAGCCGTGATTACGGCATTTCATTAACGGTCGAGGAAGCGAAAAAAATCATTCATATCGCCCGGACCAATAAAATTAACATCTTTGATCCGCAAGAGCGGGCAAAATGGGTACGGGAATTGGCCAAGATTACGTCACCGCAAACTGCCAAACAGGCCAATGAGCTGTTTTTAAAATTTATGAACAAAAAATAAGCGATCTCTCAAGGGAGATCGCTTCAGACTGTTGACAAAATGGGTTACAGACGAATGTCTGTAACCCATTTTGTTCCATAAAAGAGTTGGATTTCTAAAAAAAACAGAGAGAATAAGTGACCATATGAATGAAAAGGAAGGACGGTGCTTCGTCTTCCATAGGTAATTCGCCAGTTTTTTCAAATTCATGGCAGCACAAACAAGCATCGCCTGCGCCTGATTTCTTTCCAATCCTCGGTAATTCGTCCAACGCAGACCATGCTTCTCTTTTAAATCGGCAAAATCCCGTTCAATCGTTTCTTTTCGGAGGGCATAGAGTTCGCGATACTCCGGAACATATCGCAAATGTTCGGCTTCTTCATAGTAGTCCTGCCATACATGACGCGTGACGACTTTCGTGTGATTCTTGCTTTCTGTACACTGACGAAGATACGGACAGCTTCGGCATACCGATGGGTCGGATTTATATTCCCGATATCCTTCTCGATTTGTGGTAGAGTAAGATAAGACTTGATCATTCGGACATAGATAACAGTCAAAATATTCGTCGTACACAAAATCAGATTTCCGAAAGAACCCCTCTTTTGTTTTTGGGCGAGTGTACGGCCAAATGAGCTTGACGTTTTGGTCCAGTAAATACTTGGCGATAGCCGGAGTTTTATATCCTGCATCTGCGCACAAGGCTTCCGGACATTCTTTGATTTCCTGTTTCACTCGTTTGAACAGTTCAAAAAACGCCTGACTATCGTGAATATTTGCCGCCGTCACATAAGGATATAACACCCATCCGTGGCGGTCACAAGCCGTGTGGTACGAATAAGCAAACACTCGCTCCCGTTCATTTTTCACAAACAGCCCACTGTCCGGATCCGTTTTGCTTACTTTCACTTCTCGTTTTTTTTTTTCGTTTCCGGTGGCAATGGAGACTTTCCATGAGCGATGCGATCCTGTTCGATTTCTTTTTCGAGTTCTTGTTGGTAAGCTTTCGCTTCTACTTCTGCCATTTCTGTTGTAAACTTCTTTTTATTAGCACTTGCCTTGACATGAGTCGAGTCCACGTACACCACACTTGGATCGACCAATCCGTGTTGAAAGGCTTCGTCTAAGATTCGTGAAAAAATCTGATGGAACACATCCGTTCCGGCAAAACGACGCGCATAGTTTTTACTCGGTGTCGAGTGATGAGGGACGGGATCATGAAGGCTAAGCCCCAAAAACCAACGGTAGGCCACGTTGGTTCGGATTTGTTCGACCGTTTCACGCATCGAGCGGATTCCAAATACATACCGAATCAAATACATTTTAAACAGCATCACCGGATCAATGCTCGGACGTCCATGATCAGGAGAATAGAGATCTTTTACGATGTCGTAAATAAAGGAAAAATCAATGGCTGCATCTAGCTTTCTCACCAAGTGATCCTCTGGGACAAGATCATCCAGTTTTACCGTCGTTTCTGTATAGCGCCCTTCTTCTTGGCGTGGACGAAGCATCGTTCTTTTCCCTCCGTTCTTCCTCTGTACTACTGTACTACCCTCATAATAAAACAGCTTGTCGACTTTGTCGACAAGCTGAAGCGATCTCTCAAGGGAGATCGCTTATGATTGCACGATTTTCGCTAAAACATCTTCGTCAAACGTTTGCGCACGCAGCATCGCAATTTCAAAGCGGTACGGCGGCTTTTTATTGTTTTTATCTTCGCCGACGTACGGCGTTTCTAAAATTTTCGGAATGTCAGCGAGGCTCGGATGATGAACGATATAATTGAGCGCTTGAAATCCAATATGGCCGAAACCGATGTTTTCATGGCGGTCTTTCCGGCTGCCACGCGGATTTTTACTGTCGTTAATATGAAGCACTTTTAACCGCTCCAAACCAATTACTTTATCAAATTCCTCTAATACCCCGTCAAAATCGTCGATGATATTATAGCCAGCATCGTGAACGTGACACGTATCAAAGCAAACCGATAATTTGTCGTTATGCACAACACCATCAATGATTTTTGCCAGCTCTTCAAAGCGGCTGCCGCATTCCGATCCTTTCCCGGCCATCGTTTCCAAGGCGATTTGCACGTTTTGTTCACGCGTGATGACCTCGTTTAATCCCTCGATAATTTTTGCAAGCCCCGCTTCCACTCCTGCCCCGACATGCGCACCGGGATGAAGGACGATTTGCTTTGCGCCGATCGCAGTTGTCCGCTCAATTTCTGCACGCAAAAAATCGACGCCGAGCTGAAACGTATCTGCATTGACCGTATTTCCAATGTTGATAATATAAGGAGCGTGCACGACAATTTCTTCAATGCCGTGTTCTTTCATATGTGCAAGCCCCGCTTCGATGTTGAGCTCTTCAATCTTTTTTCGCTTCGTGTTTTGCGGGGCGCCCGTATAAATCATAAACGTATTCGCTCCGTAAGAAACTGCTTCTTCACTGGCAGCGAGCAGCATTTTTTTGCCGCTCATCGATACGTGTGAACCAATTTTTAACATCTCCATCTCCCCCTTCTTTTCAATGCCGCCTTATTTTTTCTTTAAGCGGCGGAGCCGTTTTTTCTGTTTCTCGATTTGTTCTTGCAGTTTTTTCTTATATCCCGGTTTCACTTGCTTCGGTTTTTTCAGCGCTCTTTTCATAAGCGGCTCTAGCTCGTCTTCTTGTTTTGCCCGCTTGCTCCGCTCGTTCCATGGCGCCAGTTCTTCCCACTCGCCGCGCACAAGATCGCGGTGCATAAACACAATTCCTTTTTTCTCGAGCTTTGTCAACATATCTTGGTCTGAAGGTTCATAAATCGTAGCCGCAATCCCCGTATAGCCGGCACGCGCTGTACGGCCGACGCGATGAACATAAAAGTCTAAATCGTGTGGCAATTCGTAGTTAATGACGTGGCTGACTCCTTCAATGTCGATGCCGCGAGCGGCTAAATCAGTGGCGACAATGTATTGGAACTCAAGATCACGAATTTGCTTCATCATTTTCTTTCGTTCTCGCGGCGTTAAATCGCCGTGCAAAATGCCAACTTTCAATCCTTTTTCGTTGAGCGCATCGGCCACTTCATCCGCCATTTTTTTCGTATTCGTAAATACGATCGCCAAATACGGATTATATGCAACGAGCATATCGTACAATAATTTTATTTTATCACGATGGCGAAGCGGAACAAGCACATGCTCGATTTTCTCTGCCGCTACTTGTTTCGGCGCGACATGAACGTATTTCGGGTTCTCCATATACTTTTTCAAAAACGGTTTTAACTTCTCCGGAATCGTCGCCGAAAATACGAGCATTTGCAGTTCTTTCGGCATTTTGGCCGCAATTTGATCAACGTCAACAATAAACCCCATATCAAGCATTAAATCCGCTTCATCGACGACTAGCATCGCTGCCGTATGCACAAACAACGCGTGCTCGCGGATTAAATCGTTCATTCTCCCCGGTGTTCCGATAACAATGTGCGGCTGTTTTTTTAATTTTTCAATCGCTTTTTGTTTGTCCGTTCCACCAACAAAACAGCGGGCCGTAATCGGTGCATCAGGCAAACAATGTTTTGTAATTTTTAACACTTCATGATAAATTTGCGTCGCCAGCTCCCGCGTCGGTGCGGTAATAACCGCTTGCACGTCTGCGCGGGACGGATCGATTTTTTCCATGATCGGCAATAAATACGCGTGCGTCTTCCCTGTTCCCGTTTGCGACTGCCCGATCACGCTTTCTCCGCGAAGAATGCTCGGAATAAGCCGCTCTTGAATTTCAGTCGGTTTATAAAACCCGAGCTGTTTAATCGCTTCTATAATAAAAGGCTGAAACGAAAACCGTTCAAACAACGTTTCTTTCACGCTCTCATCTCCTTTCTTTGCTACGCCGCCAAAACACAAACCTAATTTATCATTATAGCTGATTTTCGCTTCCTCCCGCAACAATAGGCACTTATCTAAATGAAAAACAATTTCCGTGATGTTCGCATACTGTATGATAGAAGCCAGTTTCTCGAAAGGAGGAAAAAGATGATGAGACCCCCAATGTTCCCCCCGCCATCAGCGCGTTCGTTTCCGTTCGCCCGTCCGTTGTTTCCTACACATCCGTACACACAGGCAACAGGAGGCGGCTTTTTATCACGGCTGTTTGCAAGAGGGCCGGCAATGCCTTCGTCCCCTTTTGCAGCGCTAACGCCGATGCAAAATGCAGCCAGTAGCGCAAGCGCAACAGGTGGAGGAATTAGCGGCATGTTGACGAACGTGCAAAAAATGCTTGGCATTGCCCAAAACGTGATGCCGATGGTGCAACAATACGGACCATTCGTCAAAAATCTTCCAGCGATGATGAAAATATGGAAAGAGCTAAAAGCAACAGACGAAAACGAAAAACAAGAAGAAAAGAAGGAAGAAAAAAAAGAAAAGCAACCTTCTCAACGCGAATTGCCATCGGCGAAAGAAACAGCGAAAGAAAAACAGCCAACAGAACCGAAGCCGTCAGTCCCGAAACTGTATATTTAGTTCTTCTTTGTATTCTTCCCACTTCTCCGATATAATGAAAAAGAGTTTCCAAAAGGCGGAGGAGGAACGGTACATGGAAGTCATTAAAATTACGCCGCGTGGCTATTGCTATGGCGTCGTCGATGCGATGGTGATTGCGAGAAATGCCGCGCTCGATCCAACATTGCCAAGACCGATCTATATTTTAGGAATGATTGTTCATAATAAACACGTTACCGATGCGTTCGCTGAAGAAGGCATCATTACACTCGACGGGGAAAACCGCTTAGAAATTCTTGAAAAAATTGATCATGGCACGGTGATTTTTACCGCACACGGCGTTTCTCCGGAGGTAAAAAAACGCGCCCGCGAAAAAGGGCTTGTCACGATTGACGCCACGTGCCCGGACGTGACAAAAACGCACGATTTGATTCGCGAAAAACTGGCGAAAGGCTATGAAATCATCTACATCGGCAAAAAAGGGCATCCCGAACCAGAAGGAGCGGTCGGCATTGATCCAATGCGCATTCATCTTGTAGAGACCGTCAACGATGTCGAGAAACTAACGATTTCAAGCGAAAAAATAATGGTCACCAACCAAACGACGATGAGCCAATGGGACGTTGCACATATTATGAAAAAAGTACAAGAAAAATATCCGCACGTCGAAATGCATAAAGAGATTTGCTTAGCGACACAGCTGCGCCAAGAAGCGGTCGCCGAGCAAGCGAAAAAGGCGGATGTGACGATTGTCGTCGGCGATCCGAAAAGCAACAACTCGAACCGTCTTGCTCAAGTGTCGGAAGAAATCGCCGGAACGAAAGCGTATCGTGTGGCCGACGTCACCGAAATTGAGATTGACTGGATTAAAGACGCGAAAAAAGTCGCCGTCACAGCCGGCGCTTCGACCCCGACGCCGATCACAAAAGAAGTGATCGAATTTCTCGAACAATTTGATCCGAACAATCCTGACACATGGAAGCGCGAACGAAAAGTGCCATTACAAAAAATTTTGCCGAAAGTGAAAGCGAAAAAAGATTGAAAACAGAGGGTGTCTACCAAACGGGGCACCCTCTGTTGCGATTAAAGAAACGCAAACGGATCGGTATGCATTTGTGACACATAGACGGTCGTTGACCATTTTTGCTTGGCAAATTCCTGTTCGAAATAGCGCGCCACGCCATGTTTCATTACTTTTTCGACGTTGTGGCCAGGATCGACGATGTTAAGGCGAAGCGCCATCGCATCGTGCGCCACATGATAATACACATCCCCTGTGACATACACGTCTGCGCCGCTCATTTTCGCTTGCCAAATATACTTATTTCCATCGCCGCCAACGACCGCTACTTTCTTGACTTTATCGTGCAAATTCCCGACGACGCGCACCGCTGGAACGTCAAGCGATTTTTTTACATGTTCTGCAAACTTGGCAAGCGTCATCTCTTCTTGGAGCCATCCAACTCGCCCCAATCCCCATACGCGTCCTTTATTTTCAAGCGGGTATATATCGTATGCCACTTCTTCGTACGGATGGGCTTTGAGCATAGCTGTAACAACCTTTTTTTGCAATGAAGCAGGGAAAATTGTTTCGATTCGCACTTCTTCTACTTGTTCAAGCGTTCCTTTTTCACCAATAAACGGGTTTGCCCCTTCTTGCGGCAAAAACGTGCCGATGCCGCGGCTGTTAAACGTGCAATGGCTGTAGTTACCGATATGGCCGGCACCGGCGCTTCCAATCGCCTCCCGAACAGCAGCGGCATGCGTTTCCGGCACGTAAACGACCAATTTTTTCAGCGCCTCCTCATATGTTGGCACGAGCACATCGACTTCTTGCAGTCCAAGCGCTTCAGCGAGCCAGTCGTTCACGCCTCCTTGTGCGATATCTAAATTCGTATGAGCCGCATACACCGTGATATCATGCTTCATACATTTTTCGACAATCCGGCCTTGTGCTTGATCTGTAACAATTTGTTTCAGCGGACGATAAAGCGGTGGATGATGGGCGATAATGAGATCAACGTTTTTTTCAATCGCCTCGTCGACTACTTCTTCGAGCACATCGAGCGCAATCATCACCGTATGAATCGGTTTGTTCAGCGTGCCGATTTGCAAGCCAATTGGATCCCCTTCCATCGCTAAATGCTTCGGTGCAAACCGCTCAAACAATTGAATGATTTCATATCCGTTTGGAACTTTACTCATGACAACGCCTCCTCGACTAACTGAATTTTTCTCTCGAGCTCTTGCTTTTTTGCCACACTTTCTGGCGTTGTTGCTTTTTCTTTTAGCTGTGCAACAATTCGCTTCCAATGATTCACTTCATTCCGCCATTTTTTCAAAAAGATGTTATTCCGTTCTTTGCATAAAAACGGACCGACCAACAACTCAGCTTCTAAATGATCGTACGGTTTTGTTCCATCACCTTTTTCGGCGACAAGCACTTCATAAATTTGGCCATCTTCCTCCAAAATGCGCTCGGCGATTAACTCCCAGTCGTTAGAAATCAACCATTGCCGAACGATGTGAGCTCCGACATTCGGTTGCAAAATTAACCGCTTCACTCCTTCTAATTTATTCTTTCCAGCTTCTAAAATGTGAGCAATCAACGTTCCGCCCATGCCAGCAATCGTAATGCAATCGACTTCATTCGGCTCAATCACCGCAAGACCGTCGCCTTTTCTTACCGAAATTATATCATTTAATCCCGTTTTGGTGACTTGCTGCTTGGCCGAACGAAGCGGGCCATCAGCCACTTCACCCGCGACCGCTGTCGTAATATATCCATTCAAATACGCATAACATGGCAAATACGCATGATCCGAGCCGATATCGGCAAGTTTCGATCCTTTCGGAATAAACGAAACAACCGTTTCAAGCCGTTTCGATAACTTTACTTCGTTCATCCTATCTTCCTTTCGCTGCTACATAATTTCTTCGCTCATTGTACCATAAACAAAAAATCCCTTCACCTAAGGTAAAGGGACTTCGTCTATTATTTCAATTCTGAAAGCCATTTTGCCATTTCATCCGCTTTTTCAGCCGGAACAAGACCGGCAGGCATATTGCCACGACCGTTTTGAAGAACGTCCTTAATTTGGTCAACAGAAAGTCTTTGGCCAACACCTTTTAGCGATGGACCAACGCCGCCTTCATAGTTGGCGCCGTGACAGGCGATACATGTTTGTTTATAAAACTCTTCTGGATTGGCAGCAGCTGTTTGTTCTGTTTTTGTGCCGCCTTTTTTTTCGTCCGCAAGCTCTTTCGCATCGCCAAGCCCTTTGAATGAAAAAGCAATTGTAAGACCGATCCCAAATACCATAATGAGTACAAACGGGATCAATGGATTTCGATTCATCGTATTTACCTCCCCTTATGTATGCACTCCTAAAAATGTAACCGCTACAAACAATTTTATTTTACTGTAAATCACGAAGAAGGAAAAGCCCTAATCTACAATCTCCTTGAAAATCGTCGAAAAAGTACGAGATCTAGAAAAAGAAAGACACGCCTAGCAGTAAAATGCCGAAAAATCCGGAAATCGTCAAATACAAAAAGCGAAATCGCACGCCGACCGCAATCCATAACAAACAATTCAGTAAAATCATAAACGCAGAAACGGCTGTCATTTGCGGAAAATAGTAATCACTTATTCGAATTGATGCAAGAAATAGGAGAAACGCCCCACTAACGAGTGGCAGATGCACTAATGCTGCTTTTCTCCACATCCACACTCCCATCAAACAAACAATGACAAAAAGTGATAAAAGGAGCATTTGCAAAACGAATGACAATTCAGTAAAATAAATGACAAGAACAGTTGCTGGCAGCAATAGACAAATTAACAAGATAAAGAAAAGGCGGATCCATTTCATCCAATTGAAACGAGCTGAGCGGAAATATGAATGGCTGCCTTCTCCTTCCGTATAAAGGGCTAGCAAATAGTCGCAATATTGTTCAGGAAGAAGGCGAGAGCGCTTCCAATATTCAATTTCTCGCACGATGATTTCGCGTCGTTTTTCATTCATGCTGACCGCCCTTTCCTGATTTGAAAATAAAAATAGTTTACTTCTTACCGAATAGAAGTAAACTATTCGTTCTCAACCTTGAGGGAACGAGCTTGCGAGAAAAGAGACGGTTTCTCTTTTTTTCACAAGCTGTTTCATTCCCGTTCAATCCGGTTGAAAACTGACATACGCCGTTTTACTCTAAAAAGTCTTTTAGCCGTTTGCTGCGGCTTGGATGACGCAATTTTCGAAGCGCTTTTGCTTCAATTTGACGAATGCGCTCTCTTGTGACGCCAAATACCTTTCCAACTTCTTCGAGCGTACGCGTACGTCCGTCATCTAATCCGAAGCGGAGACGAAGCACGTTCTCTTCGCGATCTGTCAACGTATCCAGCACGTCTTCAAGCTGTTCTTTTAACAATTCATACGCCGCATGTTCCGAAGGGGAAGTCGCATCTTGGTCTTCGATAAAATCCCCTAAATGCGAGTCATCTTCTTCGCCGATTGGCGTTTCAAGCGACACCGGCTCTTGGGCAATTTTTAAAATTTCGCGCACCTTTTCAGGCGTTAAATCCATCTCTTCGGCGATTTCTTCTGGAGACGGCTCGCGTCCAAGGTCTTGCAGAAGTTGTCGTTGGACACGAATCAGCTTATTGATCGTTTCGACCATATGGACTGGGATGCGGATCGTCCGCGCTTGGTCCGCAATAGCACGCGTAATCGCTTGACGAATCCACCATGTCGCATACGTACTAAATTTATATCCTTTACGATAGTCAAATTTTTCAACAGCTTTAATTAAGCCCATATTTCCTTCTTGGATTAAGTCAAGAAACAGCATGCCGCGTCCGACATAGCGCTTGGCGATGCTGACGACAAGGCGCAAGTTTGCTTCCGTCAAGCGTCGTTTCGCTTCTTCGTCCCCTTGCTCAATTCGTTTCGCTAACTCAATCTCTTCTTCTGCCGATAGAAGCGGGACGCGCCCAATTTCTTTTAAATACATGCGCACCGGATCGTTAATTTTCACGCCAGGCGGCACTGTTAAATCGTTTAAATCAAATTCTTCTTCTTTCACAAGGTCATCTAAATCCGGATCGTCATCTAAGTCGGATTCGCTGATGACATCAACGCCTTGTTCTGTTAAATATTCATAATATTCATCCATTTGATCGGAATCGAGATCAAAGCTCGATAACCGTTCGGCAATTTCTTCATACGTTAAAACGCCACGCTTTTTGCCTAGTTCGAGTAACTGTTCTTTCACTTGCTCTAATGTTACATCAGAGTCGACTTGTTTTGAACGAGCTGATTTTTCAGCCATCACGTCACCTTCCTTCTAAAACTTTCAAATCACATCATGAAGTGGATAACATTTTTTTCATTTCAATAATTTCTTTCGCAATACGTGCAGCTTTTAAAAAGTCTTTTTGGCGCTCTGCTTCCATTTTTTCCTGTTCTTTTTCCTTTAGCATTAACCATTTCGGGTAATTCAACACATGTTTCATATAATCGTTCAACTCTCGCGAAGAAAGATTTTCGTTAATGAGCATCATCGATAGCTCGGTAACAAGCGGTTTTAACTCATTAGGCATACGGGCAAGCAACGCGCTGACATCCGGTTCATTTCCTTCCTCATAAAAAGCATAGATATAAGCAGCGATCGCCCGGTGCTCTTCAATATTAAATTCCCCTTGAATCGCTTGCTGGACGGTTAAAGCGACATTGCGGTTTCGAATCATATGAGCAAGCAGCATCCGTTCCGCGTTATGAAACGCCGGAAGCAGCTTTTTTTGCAGCGGTTGGCGCACTGCTGCCCGCTCGCTGTTCGAACGAGTCGCCTCTTGCGTTTTTTTATAGCGCTCTAGCTGTTGTTGCAAGGCGGATAAGGAAAGAGAAAACTCGTTCGCAAGCTGCCGCAAATAATAATCCCATTCAATCGGGTTAGGAAGCCGGCTAATTTCTCGCAACACTTCTTCAATGTAGCGAATTTGGTCGCTTTCATTTTGTAAATTTTTTCCTCTACGCAAATACGCCATTTTAAATGCCATGAACGAACTGCTCGCTTCAATCACGTTGCGTTGAAATCGCTCTGAACCATACTTTCGAATATATTCATCCGGATCAAACCCATCAGGAATTGTTGCAATTTTCACATGGCACCCAGCTTGTGACAACAGCTCGGCCGCACGTACCGTCGCTTCCACTCCAGCTGCATCCCCGTCATAGCAAATGACGATCGATTCGACGTTGCGCCGAAGAATGCGCGCTTGTTCATCCGTTAATGCGGTCCCCATCGTTGCGACCGCATTCGTCACCCCTGCACTCACCGCCGAAATGACGTCTGCAAATCCTTCAAATAAAACCGCTTGCTGATGCTTTCGAATGTGCAACCGCGCCTGATGAAAGTGGTATAAAATTTTTCCTTTATGAAAAATCAACGTTTCTGGACTGTTCAAATATTTTGGCTGCCCCTCACCGACAATACGTCCAGAAAACGCAACCGTTTCCCCGTGATGGTTATGAATCGGAAACATAATCCGATTGCGGAAACGGTCAAAATATTCACCGTTTTCTTTTCGAATGACGAGCCCTGCTTTTTCCATTAACTCAAGCGAGAAACCGCGGCCTTTTAAAAACTTCACCGCAAAATCCCATGAAGAGGGGGAATAACCGATTTCAAATTGTTCCATCATTTCGCGGGTCATGCCACGCGCATGTAAATAATCGAGCGCTTCCTGCCCCTCTTTTGTATTTATGAGCAAATGATGGTAAAATTTCTTTAAAAGTTCATGCGCTTCGATCATTTTTTTAGCATCGCTTGTTTCTGCCTGTCTTTTTCGTTGGTCATGAAGAAGCAAATGCGACAAATCAATATGCGCTCTCGCCGCCAACCGTTCGGCCGCATCGATAAACGAAAGACCTTCGATGTCCATCAGAAACGAAAAGACGTTTCCACCCGCCCCACAGCCAAAACAGTGGAAAATTTGCTTTTCAGGAGAAACGGAAAACGACGGTGTTTTCTCTCCATGGAACGGGCATAGTCCAAAATAGTTGCGGCCTTGTTTTTTAAGTTGGACATAGTCGCTAATGACATCAACAATATCGACCGCCCGGCGGATTTCTTCAATCGTTTCTTCGGGAATACGGTATCCCATACGAACAACTCCGTAATTATTATTCTCGGCCCATATCTAATTTCCTGCGAGTTTCGACAAAATTTTTTCAAAACTTTTTTGAAACGCCTGCCGTTCTTCAGCGGAAAAGCGCTTCATTCTTTTGGCGTATATACCTTGCCTGCGCTGCTTCGCTTGAAGATAACGGACATAGAGACGATGCCCCATTTCTTCTTCCGTATATACTTTCCCGCGCGGAGAAACAACATAAATCTCTCGGTTTACTAACATGCTCGCCAATCCGATATCTTGCGTCACAACAACATCACCTTTTCGCGCGTGATTGACAATATACAAATCAACCGCTTCTTTTTCCGCATCTACATATACCCATTTCATCACTTCATCGTGCGAAAAATGGCTATATGAAGATACAAAAACGCTCTCTATATTATATTGACGAGCAAGAAAAAAAATTTCATGTTTTACAGGACAAGCATCCGCATCGACAAAAACAGTCAAACGTCGTCCTTCATGCTTTTTACATTCTACACGATTCTCAAAAATCCTGCTTCTCCTCCTAATGGTGAGACCGAATTTTGTCGATAGGTTTCTTCTTGACAATAAACTACAAATAGTTTACTCGTTCTATATACACTCTAAACGTATTTTTATCACGATTTTTTATTATAATACAAATGTTGAGAATATGCCATAAAAAAATAAAAAGTACATTCTACCATCCCATGAATGTACTTAAAGCAATGAATGATTGCGTCTCACGTTTTCTCTAACACAGAGCGAAACGAGCTAAACGTTTCGGTTTAGCTCGTTTCGCTAGCGAACATCTATGATATTTACAACTTTCTCTTTTTCATGATAATATTCGCCGTTTCCTCGACCGCTTTGTTGGTAACATCAATGACGTCGCAACCGATTTTTTTTATGACTTCGTCAAAATAGTCGAGTTCCTCTTTAATCCGCTCCATATTGGCATAGATCGCTTTATCGTCCAATCCGAGCGCTTTTAGGCGTTCACGGCGAATCGAATTCAATTTTTCCGGACTGATTTTTAACCCGAAACATTTATCCGGAGATACTTTAAACAGTTCTTCCGGCGGCTCGACCTCTGGTACAATCGGGACGTTTGCGACTTTGAGCCGTTTATGCGCCAAATATTGAGAAAGCGGTGTCTTTGACGTGCGCGATACGCCAATGAGCACAATATCCGCGCGCAAAATGCCGCGAGGGTCGCGGCCATCATCATATTTGACTGCGAATTCAATCGCTTCAATTTTCTTGAAATAATCTTCATCTAACACGCGGACTTGTCCAGGTTCATAGCGCGGCGTCATGTCAAACAAATCCCGCATTTTTTCAATGAGCGGGCCGATGATGTCATACACCTCTACTCCTTCACGCTCAGCCTCTTCGATCAAAAACTGGCGCATTTGCGGTACGACAAGCGTAAAAGCAATAATCGCATTATTCATTTTCGCCAGCGCCACAACTTCTTTTAACGTCGATGTGTCCTCGACATACGGTACGCGCTTCAATTGAATGATCGAACTATTAAATTGGCTCGCGGCCGCTTTCACAACTAGTTCAGCGGTCTCTCCTCCCGAATCAGAAACCACGTATACAACACGCTGCATTCTCAATCCCCCTCAAAGCAAGTCATCTTTTGCTAGCGCAACGAACGCTTTTGTGATGTTCGTCTTTGTAATTCTTCCGATCACTTCGTATCCTTTATCCGTCTTTTTCACGACCGGCATCGCATCAATTTGTTTTTCGATTAATCGCTCAGCGACGTCAATTAATAAATCATCTTTATAACAAACGGTAATATTCGGCATTCTCGTCATAATAATATTCACAGGAATCGATGTTAAATCTTGTTTGCCGATGCTTGCCCGCAACAAATCTTTCCGCGACAGAACGCCGACTAATAACGATTCTTCATCGACAACAAACAGCGTCCCGACATCTTCTAAAAACATGGCGACGATCGCATCATATACGCTGACGTTTTCATTGACGACCACCGGAATCGATTGATGATCGCACACTTTTAGTTTTTTCATCCGGTCAGCGAGAAGCTGAGTGCCTGTTTTCCCTGTATAAAAATAGCCGACTCTCGGTCTCGCTTCCAAATAGCCGGCCATCGTTAAAATCGCCAAATCAGGACGTAACGTTGCTCTTGTTAAGTTCAGCTTTTCAGCAATGCTTTCCCCTGTAATCGGACCATGGTCTTTGACGATTTGCAAAATTTGTTCTTGGCGTTTATTCAGTTCGATTGTCATTCACCACCTTACACAAAGACTAAAAAGGTCATAACTTACACGAAAATATTATAACTTAATCAATAGTTTTGCAAAGATGAAATCACGAAAATTCAAAAAAAGAAAACAAATGTGAACATGGAATGTCCGCTGCTTTTGGTCACCCTTGTTCATTGCAAATGCTTTTTTAGTTGTTCAATTTGCGCTAAAAACCGTTTCGTCTTTAACGAAAGCCCAGAGTATTCATCATAGTAGGCGGAAATGGCGTGGTGCAATTCTTTTTTCGTTTCTTCTTTGACAGAAATTTTCCCCAGCCTTGATACATCAAAATAATAAAAGAGACGCAACAGTTTCACTGCTGCAGGAGAAAGCAGCAGGCGGTGAGGATCTTTCGATTCGCAGCGATGGCAAAGAAATCCTCCTTCTTTCACGGAAAAAGAAAATTTCCCTTCTGACAGCTTGCAAACGGCACAACGATCTAACGAAGGGTACAAACCCATAACGTTTAGCATTTTCATCTCATAAATGTATGTAAGAATTTCTAAATCGAGCCCGTCGTTCATATACTTTAATGTTTGCAAAAGTAACTCGAACAAATACGGATTTGGCCGCTGCTCTTCTGTAATTTTATCCGTTAGCTCGACAATATACGACGCATAGGCGGTTGCGAAAATATTTTCGCGAATAGCGCGCAGCGAATCGATCACTTCTCCTTGATGCAGGCTCCCTACCCCGCGGCTTTTTTGAATTAAATAATGGCCGTATGTAAACAATTGGGTGACAGAAGAAAGGCGACTGCTTGGCTTTTTTGCTCCGCGAGCCATCACAGCCACCTTTCCCCATTCCCTTGTCAATAATGTGACGATTTTATTCGTTTCTCCGTAGTCAATCGCTCGAAGCACGATTGCCTCGCATTTTTCAAACAATATGATCACCACCAAGCTGGAAAAAGCAGCTTACAAAATCGGCTGGTCCATCTCCGTTAGCTCTTTCTCTTGTTCATCGCCATTCGGTTGGTGCTCCCTTTCAAGCTCTTTAAAAAGGAGATACGTGTTAATATTACCCGTTTGGCTAAACAGCTTCCACGTAAACTCTAGCATCGAACCACACCTTTCCGCCTGCAGGATCTTTCCATGTTGTTTGCAAACTGCAATAACATGTTGTATGAGTTATTTATAGGTTGGCTTCCCTATAAATCATTTATGTTGCATAAAATTTGTTAATATTCATCCTCTCTAAACCCGAAATCACGCAACTGCGACAATTTGTTCCGCCAGTCTTTTTGTACTTTGACCCACAATTCTAAAAACACTTTCGAACCAAGCAACGATTCGATATCCGTGCGGGCGCGCTGGCCGATCTCTTTTAGCATTCTCCCTTGTTTTCCGATAATAATTCCTTTTTGCGAATCGCGCTCGACGATAATCGTCGCTCCCACATAAACGGTATGGCTATCTTCGCGGCGCTCGATCGTATCGATGACAACCGCAATCGAGTGAGGAACTTCTTCCCGCGTTAAATGAAGCGCTTTTTCCCGAATAAGCTCTGCCATAATGAATCGTTCCGGATGGTCGGTCACTTGATCAGCAGGATAATACTGCGGGCCTTCCGGCAAATATTTTTTAATTTGCTCGATTAATGTTTCAACGTTGTTCCCTTGCAAGGCTGAAATCGGCACAATTTCAGCAAACGGATAGAGCGATTTATAATGATCAATGAGCGGCAACAGTTCATCCGGGTGCACTTGATCGATTTTATTCACGACTAAAAATACCGGCGTGCTCACTTCTTTCAGGCGCTCAATAATGAAAGCATCTCCGCGGCCGAATCCTTCCTCGGCGTTGATCATAAACAAAATTAAATCAACTTCTTTTAAGGCGTTTTGCGCCACTTTCATCATAAAATCGCCCAGTTTATGCTTTGGCTTATGGATTCCCGGCGTATCGATGAAAATAATTTGCGCATCATCTGTCGTATAGACGCCTTGAATTTTATTGCGCGTCGTTTGCGGTTTATCGCTCATAATCGCAATTTTTTGTCCAATGACACGATTTAAAAACGTCGATTTTCCAACGTTTGGTCTACCAATAATGGAAACAAATCCCGATTTATATCCTTCTCTACTCATGCAAATCCTCCGCTGAAAATGCTCCTGGTAATAGTTCTTTTACTGTAAGTTCCATTGTGTCTCCTTTTACATTGGCTAAAATGACTTTCATATCCGGTGGACATAATTCGACAATCACTTGACGGCATGCTCCACAAGGTGGAACGGGACGAGAAGTGTCAGCGATCACCGCTAACGCCGCGTACTCCCTATCCCCTTCTGAGTACGCTTTAAACAAAGCTGTGCGCTCTGCGCAGTTGCACAGGCTGTAAGCCGCATTTTCAATATTGCAACCGCGATATACTTTCCCATCTTTCGTTAATAAAGCGGCGCCTACTTTAAATTTGGAATAAGGTACGTAAGCATATTCCCTTGCTTTTTTTGCTTCTTCCACCAACTCTGTCATATTCAATGGTGCTCTTCCTTTCTTCAGAGGTAAAACCCCTCTTTTTTATTTTACAAGAAATTGAGAAAAATTTCATCTCTATTCACAGAAATATAACAGAAAAATTAGAATTTTCTTATTTTCTTATCGGATGACGTATGGCCAAAAGATGATAAGGCCTACCGCTACCGCCATGACCGCTGCCACAAAAACCGCTCCAGCGGCGATATCTTTCGCCGCTTTTGCGAGCGGATGAACGTCTTTTGTCACTAAATCGACAACGCGTTCAATCGCCGTATTGACCATTTCTAAACTAATGACCACTCCGATCGTCAACAACAGCACAAGCCATTCTTGTATGGAAATGTGGAAAACAAAAGCGAACACCATCGCCACGGCAGCAAAGGTTAAATGAATTTTCATATGCGTTTCTTCTTTCGCAGCTGTTACAATCCCTGACCACGCGTAAAGAAAACGTTTCCATCGTTCGTTTCGCTTCTTCATCGTTTACCGCTTTAACCCATATTTTTCAAGAATTTGTTCTTGTTTCGAAAACATTTCTTTCTCTTCTTCTTCCGTTTCATGGTCATACCCTAATAAATGTAAAAATCCGTGCACAGCCAAAAAGCCAAGCTCGCGCATAAACGAATGACCGTACTCTTCCGCTTGTTCTTTTGCTTTCGGAACAGAAATGACAATATCCCCCAATACAAGCGGCATATTTACTCCAATAATTTCTACTTCTCCTTCTCCCAGCTCTTCTAGCGCAAACGAGATGACATCTGTCGGCTGGTCCTTTCCGCGATAGTCACGATTAATAAGGCGAATTTGCTCGTTATCGACAAACGATATGCTTACTTCTGCGCCATCAGGAACTTGCTCGATTTCCGCGGCATAGTTCAATAAATTTTCGAGCAATGCTATTTGCTTTTCTGTTATTTCACCTGTTTCATCGATCCAATCAATATGCAGTACCATTTATGCTTCACCTTTTCTTTTGTTATGGACAAAAATAGACCCATGTACAAGATGGGCCTTATATTTCTATTATATACCAGCTTGATCATATGCTTCAATAATTTTCCCGACAAGCGGATGGCGGACGACATCGGACTGTTCGAGAAACACAAATGAAATGCCACTGACAAGCGCTAAAATGTCTTTCGCTACCGCTAGTCCAGATGGAACACCTTTTGGCAAATCGACTTGCGAAATATCTCCAGTAATAACCATTTTCGAGCCGAAGCCAAGCCGTGTTAAAAACATTTTCATTTGTGAAGGTGTCGTATTTTGTGCCTCATCCAAAATGACGAACGCGTCTTCCAGCGTGCGGCCACGCATATAAGCAAGCGGAGCAATTTCGATCGTTCCGCGCTCAATGAGGCGCTGCGTATGATCGGCTCCTAATATATCGTGAAGTGCGTCATAAAGCGGTCGTAAATACGGATCAACTTTTTCTTTTAAATCCCCCGGTAAAAAACCTAAATTCTCACCGGCTTCCACCGCTGGACGCGTTAAAATGATGCGCTTTACATGACCGTTTTTCAGCGCCTGAACCGCCATGACAACCGCCAAATACGTCTTTCCTGTCCCAGCCGGACCGATGCCGAACACAAGATCGTGCTTTTTAATGGCAGTGACATATTGGCGCTGTCCGAGCGTTTTGACGCGAATCGGTTTTCCTTTCGTGTTTTTTGTAATTTCTTCTTCGTATAGTTCGGTTAAATATTCGAGCGTTCCGTTTTTCGCCATTTGAATCGCATACATAACATCCCGCTCGCTAATCACAATGCCTTTACGAATAACAATTAATAAATGACGCAATACGTCGTCAACGATCTGAACGTTTTCATGGCTTCCGGAGACGTTGACGACCCCTCCGCGCGTTACAATCGAAACAGACAATTCCTGCTCGATCCGCTTTAAATGAGCATCATGAATGCCAAAAAGTGCAATCGCTTCATTTGCATTTTCTACTTGTTGGCTGATCGTTACAAACTCTTCTGACATCCCTCAGTCTCCTTGAACAATAGGTTGTGGTATCGCAATATTTTCAACGACTTCGTAATAAATTTCTACTCTTACTTTACCATTCTCTTTCGCTGCATGCAAAACCTTTTCGCCTTTAATGGAGGCATCCTCTTCAAGCTTTGCCTCTAGCTCCTCTTTTCCGATTTCTTTCGCTTTTTGAAATGCCTCGTTCCATGAATAGCTCCGCTTCACTTCTTCTGTTTCCCGATAAATAACCCGTTCATAAAAAAGCGGCAACTCCCACTTCCAAAAGCGCAATGCTTGTTTTCGCCGCTCGGTTTCATAGTGCGCAAACGGCACTTTTTGAAAACCCCAGACAGGGATAGAAAGCGATTTTATTTTGATATAATGCTTCTCCATATATTTTCCGGTCAATACATAAAAGATAGCGTCAAGCGGCAAGATAACGGTAGACTTGTACCATGTTTCGCCAAAAATTTTCCCTCTTGCAGGTACAAATTTCGTTTGCCCTTCTTTCCCAATAATACCGGACACTAAAATTTGTCCTTTTGTCACATGGTCATGAACGGAAACGAGCGGTTGTCCTTCTTCGACAAACATGTCTGTAATGACCGCTTTCTTTTTCGCGACTAAATGACGGACGTTGACTGCTTCCGACTCCTTCGGTTGCTTTTTTTCAACCACTTGAAAATAAAATGCCGTTCCTTTTAATTCAACACCGACCCATGTAATCGTTTCAATGCGATCCGTCAGCTTTTTTTGAATCGTTTCAGGAGGATCAAGAAGAAATTGAAACGCCCCTTTTTCAACTCCCATTTGTTTTAATTCTTTTAAAATGCGGTATTCTGTTTCCGGTTTGGCCCCTTGAATGCGAACGTTCCACACCATGTTAGAAAGCAAAAAGACAACAGTTAAAAATAAACAAATGCCGATAAAAAATCCGCTATTTGCCACCGTCTTTCTCACTAAAAAAGGCAGTCCGCTTTTTCCGATAAAAAAAATTTTGCATCCGCTTTTTCGAACAACAACGCGCATGCGGGAGACATCTTTCAAAAGAATGAAAAAAGTCGCGACATCTTCGCCATGTTTTTTCACGTTCCAAACGAAAATGCCATTTCGTAGACACGCATTAATAAATCGCTCCACTCCTCTTCCTTGTACTTTGACTTTGACACTTCCTGATAAAAAATTGAGCCACTTGTTCTTCATTATCTTCCCCCCTCAATCATTATCCAAATAAATGACTTGATGAATTTTCCCTTCCAACAAAATTTCTTCTGGCAAAATCGTTTTAATGACAAATTGCTCGCCGCGAACGAGCAGCTGGCCTTGCTTTAATAGCAAGCGCAGTTCTTTATCGCTAAACGTCAACAACCCGCGGTGGTTTTCAATATAAATATGTATATGTCCAATCATTGTAATTCGAGGAAGGTCCATCACAATATCAGCCGGCAGTTCCAATTGATTCATCAACCAGCTTCTTACTTGCTGTCGCCATTTTTTCACCATAAACAATGAACCCCCTTTCATCTCATACATATGAGAAAAAAAAGGGGGATAGCACTTTGGCACAAAAAAAGACCGCTTCGCTTTACGCGAAACGGTCTTTTTATGCTAAATATTGCTGCACAAGTTTGTTGACGAGAGAGCCATCCGCTTTGCCTTTTACTTTTGGCATGATTGCTCCCATTACTTTGCCCATATCGGCTTTCGAAGAAGCACCGACTTCCGCAATCGTTTGTTTCACGATTTCTGCTAGCTCTTCTTCACTTAGCTGCTTTGGCATATATAGTTGAAGTATGTGAATTTCTTCTTTTGTTTTGTCGACAAGGTCTGAACGACCAGCGTTTTCGAATTCTTGGAGGGAGTCTTTACGCTGTTTTAATTCGCGAGAAAGTACGGTTAGCTCTTCGTCTTCAGATAATGGTTTGCCAAGTTTAATCGCTTCGTTTTGCAACGCCGCTTTAACCATTCGAATGACGGAGAGTTTTTCCTTTTCTTTGTTTTTCATCGCTTGCTTCATATCATCGTTTAAACGTTCAAGAAGACCCATAAATACACCCTCTTTTAATGCTTGCGCTTTCTAGCCGCTTCAGACTTTTTCTTGCGTCTTACGCTTGGCTTTTCATAGAATTCACGCTTTCTAGCTTCTTGCAACGTACCTGTTTTTGAAACAGCACGTTTGAAGCGACGAAGAGCATCTTCAAGCGATTCGTTTTTGCGAACGATTGTTTTTGACATCCTACTTCCCTCCCTCCGAACAACAACACTTGCATTTGTGTGACTAAACATGTACTTGTCAATTATAATACATCCCCTATGAGAGGTCAACTAAAAAAGCTGTCATCGGTTCCCTTTCTTGTCCATATAATGATGGAGAAAGAGGTGACAGTGATGGGACGCTTATTCGTTTTGTTTATGGTTCATATCGGCATGTTTCTGCTTGGTATGTTCATGATGAAATCAGGTCTTTATGTACTTTCCGGCCATCGGTTAAAACGATGGGTGCTGCACTTCACGAAAACGCCTGTTCAAAGCTTTTTGACTGGAGCGATCGCAACCGCGCTATTGCAAAGCAGTTCGGCGATAATGGTGCTCACCGTCGGATTGGTTGCAACCGGCTATTTAACGTTCCAGCAATCGATCGGGATTATTTTAGGCAGCAACATCGGTTCGACGATTACAACCGAGCTCATTACGCTTGATTTAGGAACAAGCATCATCCCAATGCTATTAGCCGGAGCGCTGCTCGTCTTTTTCGTTCGCCACCGCATCGGATCCGGCATCGGAATGACGCTCGTTGGACTTGCTTGTTTGTTTTTTGCAATGGAAGGATTCAGCGAGCTTGCCAAACCGCTTTCTTCCGAGCCACTTATCCATGAATGGCTGCAACAAACAAACCGTTCGTACGCATTCGGCGTTCTCGTCGGAACGGTGTTAACAGCGCTTATCCAATCGAGTGCAGCCACGATTGGCATCGCGATGGGATTCCTTGATGAGCGACTGCTCACGTTGCCAGCTGGCATCGCCATCCTGCTCGGCGCCAATATCGGGACGTGCGTCACCGCGCTTTTGGCGAGCATCGGTGCGGGTACAGAGGCGAAACTGACAGCTTATACTCATTTATGGCTGAATATTGCCGGCGTAGGGATTTTTTATTTTTTGATTCATCCGTTCGCTGATGTTGTCAGCATGTTCGCTTCTAAATCTGATGTTCAGCTAGCCCATGCAAGCGTCTTATTTAACGTGATTTGTTCGATTGCCGCTTTGCCGTTTACCCGCTGGATTGAATGGTGGATTTACCTTGTACACGGAATTAATAATCGGTCGTAGCCGTTTTTCCTTGTACGATCGCCACTCCAGAGCTTGTGCCGATGCGCGTCGCCCCTGCTTCGATCATCGCTTCTGCCCCTTGAAGATCGCGAACACCGCCGGACGCTTTGACACCGATATCTCGGCCAACGGTTTGCCGCATTAACGCGACGTCTTCAACCGTTGCACCGCCTGTTGAAAACCCAGTGGACGTTTTCACATAATCGGCACCTGCTCGCACCGCTAAGCGGCAAGCGCGCACTTTTTCTTCTTCTGTCAGCAAGCACGTTTCGATAATGACTTTAACGAGCGCTTTTCCTTGCGCTGCTTCGACTACAGCAAGAATGTCGCGCTCGACTAGTTCGTCGTTGCCGTCTTTTAATGCACCGATATTGATAACCATGTCGACTTCGGTTGCCCCTTTTTCAATCGCATCTTTCGTTTCAAACGCTTTCGTTTCCGGCGTATTTGCCCCGAGCGGAAAGCCGATTACTGTGCATACTTTCACCTCTGTTCCTTTTAACAACTCGGCTGCCGTCGCCACCCATGTCGGGTTGACACAAACAGACGCAAATCCGTACTGTTTCGCTTCTTCGCATAGTTGAACGATTTGCGCTTTTGTTGTATTCGCTTTCAATAGCGTATGGTCAATCATTTTTGCGATATCGTTTGCCATAATCGATCTCCTTTCTGAGTTTATAAAGAGGTCTGACCTCTATCATCATACCACTTTTCATTTTCAAAAACTAGTTTCCCCGAAAAATTTCTCCGCAAACAAAAAACCCAGCCAAACGCTGGGTTACGAACTTAATTTCAGTTTTTCAACCACATTATCAGACACGACACGGACAAATTCACCTTCGTTGTATGGGTAGCCGGCCTTTGTAATTTTCACTTTGACAAGTTGTCCGATCATCTCTTCGGTGGCCGCGAATTTCACTTTTAAATAGTTGTCGGTATATCCAACATATAAGCCGCTTTCCGGATCTTCTTTATATCGCTCTTCCGGAATCACTTCAAGCACTTGCCCTTCGAATTGTGACGCATATTCTTTCGCAAGCTGGTCAGAAAGCGCAATTAAACGATGAACGCGCTCATTTTTCACATCTTCATCGATTTGGTCCGGCATTCTTGCGGCTGGCGTGCCTGTTCGTTTTGAATACGGGAACACATGAAGCTCAGAAAAACGTTGCTCGTGAATGAAGTTGAACGTTTCCATAAATTCTTCTTCCGTTTCGCCTGGAAATCCGACAATGACATCAGAAGTGACTGCTAGTTCTGGAAATACTTCACGCAATCGCGCCAAACGTTCCGCAAAAAATTCAACCGTATATTTACGGCGCATCCGCTTTAGTACGGTGTTTGATCCAGATTGCAACGGAATGTGCAAATGGCGGACGATTTTATCGGACCGTTTTAATACGTCAATCACTTCATCGGTAATTTGGCTCGCTTCAATCGATGAAATGCGGAGCCGCTTCAAACCAACAACTTGTTCATCAATATCGCGAAGCAACGCCGCGAAATTATAGTCTTTCATATCTTCCCCGTAACCGCCGGTATGAATGCCTGTCAATACGATTTCTTTGTAACCGGCATCAACAAGCTGCTGCGCTTGGCGAATGACTTCTTTCGGATCGCGCGAACGCATCAGGCCGCGCGCCCACGGAATAATACAAAACGTGCAAAAATTGTTGCAGCCTTCTTGAATTTTTAACGACGCGCGCGTCCGATCGGTAAACGCTGGAACGTCCAATTCTTCGTATACGCGCGCCTTCATAATGTTACTTACGCCGTTAATCGGCTCACGTTCCCGTTTAAAACGATCAATGTACTCCAGAATTTTAGCGCGATCTTGCGTACCGATGACAATATCAACGCCGGGAATGGCCATGACCTCGGCCGGAGAAGTTTGCGCATAACAGCCAGTCACACAAACGACCGCATCAGGATTTTGCCGAATCGCCCGGCGAATGACTTGGCGACTTTTTTTATCCCCTGTATTCGTGACCGTACACGTATTAATGACGTATACGTCCGCATGGTTTTCAAACTCTTTCCGTTCGTATCCCGCCTGTTTAAAGAGTTGCCAAATCGCTTCAGTTTCGTAATGGTTGACTTTACACCCTAATGTATGAAATGCCACTGTTGGCATTGTTCTCACCTCACTTTAATTCCCATTCATACGACGCCGCTGCCAACAAATAAAGCGGAGCAGTTTCCGTTCGCAAAATGCGCGGACCGAGGCCGCATGATAAGAAGCCGTGGTCGCGAAGCAAATCGATCTCTTGTTCTGAAAAACCGCCTTCTGGTCCGAACAACACGACAAGTGACTGCCCCGGCTTCATTTGGCGCAGCACCGTTCGGAGTACGGCTCCCTCACCGTTCCTAGCCTCTTCCTCATACGCCACAAGACGGTAATCAAACGTTTGTGCGAATTTCACTAGTTCACGAAGCGTCATCGGCGCATGCACATAGGGAACGCATGAACGATGCGCTTGTTCCGCCGCTTCTTTCGCGATTTTTTGCCACCGTTCGAGCTTTTTTTCCGCTTTTTTCGCTTCCCATTTCACAACAGAACGAGCTGCGAGAAACGGGATAAACGAGAAAGCGCCAAGCTCTGTCCCTTTTTGAATGACAAGCTCAAATTTATCACCTTTTGGCAGCCCGTGAGCAATGTAAATATGCACCGGCAATTCTGTTCGCTCTTCTTTCGATTCTATAACACGGACGATGACGCTCTCATTGGTAATTTGTTCAATTTCGCACAAAGCCGCCAAGCCATTTCCGTTGCTGCAAATCACTTCGTCGCCTTCATTCATCCGCATGACGCGGACGATATGATGATAGTCGTCACCGGAAATGACGATTTGCTCGTTGTTTTTGATTTGGTCCTTCAACACAAAATACCGTTGCAAAGCGACACCTTCTTTTCATGCTTTTCTTGCGATGAATGAAACCCAATCTTCCATGACAAGCGTTTCTTCAATGACAAACCCTGCTTTTGTGAGGCCATCTTTCACTTCTTGTTTTTTCGCTTGGATGATTCCTGATGTAATAAAATAGCCATTAGGCTCCAAAAGCCGGTATGCATCGTCCACAAAGCGCAAAATAATTTCCGCTAAAATATTGGCGACAATGACATTTGCTTTTGTTTCGATACGATCGAGTAAATTATTTTGCGAAACGGTCACAACGTGTTGAACTTTATTGAGCTTGACGTTGAGCTTTGCGCTATCCACCGCGACTTGATCTAAATCAAGCGCCTGAACAGATTTGGCGCCAAGCATCGCTGCGGCAATGCTTAAAATGCCTGAGCCAGTTCCGACGTCAATAACGACATCGCCTTGCTGCACGCATTTTTCCAGCGCCTGAATGCACATAACCGTCGTCGGATGCGTTCCCGTTCCAAAGGCCATACCTGGGTCTAATTCGATGATCAGCTCATCGCTCGAAACCGGTTCGTACGTCTCCCACGTCGGCACAATCGTAAATTTTTCTGAGATTTTCACTGGGTTATAATATTTTTTCCACGCTGTTGCCCACTCTTCTTCATTTACTTCGCTAATCGTAATTTTATTTCGTCCGACATCAATATTATAAAGCATTAAATTATTAATCGCTTGTTTGATCTCTTCCACCGTTTCACCTAAAAAGCTGTTGACAGGCAAATACGCTTTAATGATAACCCCTTCTTCCGGATAGTCTTCCGGATTCAGTTCATAAATCTCACCGAACGACGTGTCGCGCTCTTTCGTTAGATCGAACGGATCTTCAATCACAACCCCGCCGGCTCCTGCTTCATGCAAAATATTTGAAATCGCCTCGACCGCTTCATGTGTCGTATGAATGCTAATTTCTGACCATTTCATAAATGTTTTTATTCCCCTTTAAACGCTTTTTTTACTTTTTCAAAAAAGCTGTCATGCGCCCCTTGATGCATGCTGTGGCCACCTAACTGATCAAACTCGCGCAATAATTGCTTTTGTTTTTCCGTTAATTTTGTCGGTGTAACGACACGAACGATTACATGTTGGTCGCCATAGCCATATCCGCGTACGTTCGGCACTCCTTTTCCTTTTAAGCGGAATCTCGTTCCCGTTTGCGTGCCAGCCGGAATTTTTAGTTTCACTTTTCCGTGAAGGGTCGGCACTTCGATTTCATCGCCAAGGGCAACTTGCGCAAACGTAAGCGGGATTTCGCAATAAATATCGTCGCCGTCACGTTCGAAAAATTCATGCGGCTCGACGTGAAACACGATATATAAATCGCCCGGAGGACCGCCGTTTACACCTGGCTCTCCTTGGCCGGCCACCCGCAGCTGTTGGCCGTCATCAATTCCCGCTGGAATTTTCACATGAATTTTCTTCCGTTTTTTCACGCGGCCGCTTCCGCCGCACGTCGTACACTTTTCTTTAATGAACTGTCCCGTACCACCGCAGTAATGACACGTTCGCCGGTTGACGATGCGCCCGAACGGCGTCGCTTGTTCTACGCTAATTTGTCCTGTTCCGCGGCAGTGTGAACATGTTTCTTTTTTCGTTCCTGGTTTTGCACCCGATCCGTGGCACGTATCGCACGTTTCTTCCCGCGGGATTTCGATGTCCGTTTCTTTTCCGAATGCCGCTTCTTCAAACGTTAACGTCATCGTATATTGCAAATCCGCTCCTGCGCGCGGCGCATTCGGATCGCGACGCCGCCCGCCGCCGAAAAAAGAGGTGAAAATGTCTTCAAATCCGCCAAAGCCGCTAAAGCCGCCGAAATCAAAATCGTCGCTTCTAAATCCGCCAAAGCCTTGATTCGGTTCTGCATGGCCAAACTGATCGTAATGCGCCCGTTTCTGATCATCGCTTAACACTTCGTATGCTTCTTTAATTTCTTTAAATTTTTCCGCTGCATCTGGCTCTTTATTCACGTCTGGATGGTATTGTTTCGACAGTTTCCGATATGCTTTTTTGATTTCTTCTTTCGTTGCGTTTTTGCTTACTCCGAGAACTTCATAATAATCTCGTTTCGTCATGATCACCCACTCCCGATTCACTCACATAAAGCTAATTGTACCATTCGTTTCTTGACGTATGCAATAGGTTGACGACAATGTTTGCGAAATTTTGACATGATCAAATTCATTCGTTCTAGAAAAAAAGTCAAAGCCAAGGCAGGCCTGACTTTGACTTTGTTCTTTATTACTTGTCGTCTTTCACTTCTTCAAACTCTGCATCTACGACATTGTCGTCTTTTGTTCCTGTATGATCTGCTCCCGCTTGTTGCTGAGTTTGTGCTTGTTTTGCCGCTTGTTCATACAACTTAATCGAAAGTTGTTGAACGATTTCTTGCAACGCATTTTTCTTCGTGCGAATGTCTTCAATATCGTTTTTCTCTAACGCTGCTTTTAATGCATCTTTTGCTTCTTCCGCTTTTTTCACTTCTGCTTCATCGACTTTACCTTGAAGTTCTTTCAACGTTTTTTCTGTCGTAAATACTAAATGGTCTGCTTCGTTGCGAAGTTCAGCCTCTTCTTTCCGCTTTCTGTCCGCTTCCGCATTTTCTTCCGCTTCGCGAATCATGCGTTGAATTTCTTGTTCAGAAAGACCAGACGATGATTTAATGGTAATCGACTGCTCTTTATTTGTGCCTAAATCTTTCGCGCGTACGTGCACAATGCCGTTCGCATCGATATCGAATGTGACTTCGATTTGCGGTACGCCGCGCGGAGCTGGTGGAATGTCGGTTAATTGGAAGCGGCCGAGCGTTTTGTTGTCGGCAGCCATTGGACGTTCCCCTTGCAAGACGTGAATATCCACCGCTGTTTGGTTGTCCGTTGCCGTCGAGAAAATTTGCGATTTGCTTGTCGGAATCGTTGTATTGCGTTCAATGAGTTTTGTAAAGACACCGCCCATTGTTTCGATTCCTAATGAGAGCGGTGTGACGTCAAGAAGAACGACATCTTTTACATCTCCAGCAATGACCCCACCTTGAATCGCAGCGCCGATCGCGACGACTTCGTCAGGGTTTACACCTTTATGAGGTTCTTTGCCGATTTCTTTTTTGATCGCTTCTTGAACCGCCGGAATGCGTGTCGAACCGCCGACAAGAATGACTTTATCGATATCCGCTGGCGTTAATCCCGCATCTTTCAACGCTTGACGCACTGGCCCCATCGTGCGCTCGACAAGATGTGCCGATAATTCTTCAAATTTTGCACGAGTTAATGTCATTTCTAAATGCAATGGCCCTGTTTCGTTCGCGCTAATGAACGGCAATGAAATTTGCGTTTGCGTGACGCCGGAAAGATCTTTTTTCGCTTTTTCGGCCGCATCTTTTAAACGTTGAAGCGCCATTTTGTCTTTCGCTAAATCAATGCCGTGTTCTTTTTTAAATTGCTCGACTAAGTAATCGATGATGACTTGGTCAAAGTCGTCACCGCCGAGATGGTTGTCGCCGGCTGTCGCTTTTACTTCAAATACGCCGTCGCCCAATTCCAAAATCGATACGTCAAACGTACCGCCACCTAAGTCGTAGACAAGAATCGTTTGGTCTTCGTCCATTTTATCTAATCCGTACGCAAGCGCTGCCGCTGTCGGCTCGTTAATGATGCGCTCGACTTCTAATCCAGCGATGCGGCCGGCATCTTTTGTCGCTTGGCGTTGGGCATCGTTAAAGTAAGCCGGAACTGTAATGACCGCTCGTGTCACGGGTTCTCCTAAATATTCTTCAGCATACGATTTTAAGTATTGTAAGATCATTGCTGAAATTTCTTGCGGAGTATATTGTTTCCCTTCAATTTCCACTTTATAGTTCGTTCCCATATGGCGCTTAATCGAAATCACGGTATTTGGGTTTGTAATCGCTTGGCGCTTTGCCACTTCCCCTACTTGGCGTTCTCCGTTTTTAAATGCCACCACTGAAGGAGTGGTTCGATTTCCTTCTGGGTTTGGAATGACTTTTGGCTCGCCACCTTCTAGTACTGCTACGCAAGAGTTCGTTGTCCCTAAGTCAATGCCGATAATTTTGCTCATCAAGATCACCCTCCTGTCACATTATTGACTGACTTTGACCATTGCCGGCCGAATGACGCGGTCTTTTAGTTTATATCCTTTTTGAAATTCTTCTACGACCGTGTTTGGTTCATAGTTGCTATCTTCGACTTGCATCACCGCTTGATGCAAATGCGGATCGAACGGTTTTCCAACCGATTCAATCGCTTCAACGCCTTCTTTTTTCAACGCTTCTAACAAAGCACGATAGACCATTTCCATTCCTTGTAAAATCGATTTCGCTTTTTCATCTTCTACCTCAATTTTTAAGGCGCGTTCAAAATTATCTAACGCAGGTAAAAGATCCATCACTAAGCTTTGGGCACGATATTTTTCCGCTGCCTCAAATTCAAGTCGTGTACGGCGGCGGAAATTATCAAAATCCGCATGCAAACGGAGATAACGATGTTCCATCTCTTGCAATTTTCCTTCAAGTTCCGCAATTTTTTCGTTTGCAGCTGCTAACTCTTCTTTTTCTGTGGATAAGTTTCCTTCACTTGGCTGCATTTCATTCACTTCCACTTCAGAGTCGTTTGATTGTTCATATGTAACATCTTCTTGCACTTGAACGGTTTCTTTTTGATCTTTTTCCACGGACTTCACCTCCCTTAAATGAATGAAACATATGTATATTCAAAAAAGCCATTCACAAGGAAAGGATGGGGTGCGGTGCACCAACCATCCATTATCCAATATGACCAATGCTAGCTGTTTTGATACCAATCTGTCAACGCTGTCGATAAATCGGAAGCGACGCGATTTAAAATTGTAATGACGCGAGAATATTCCATGCGTGTCGGTCCGAGGATTGCAATCGTTCCCAATTGCTCCTCGCCAACGGAATAGGTAGCCGTAATTAAGCTGCAGTTTTCCATTCCGCTCAATTGGTTTTCCCGGCCGATCGTGACTTGAATCCCTTTTTTGCTGTTTTTGCGCAACAAACGGTAAAAATCCTTTTCCTGCTCGATGATCGTCATTAAGGAGCGCACTTTTTGAATATCGCTGAATTCCGGCTGGCTGAGCATGTTCGTTTTTCCCGCAAAAAACATTTTTTCTTCTTGCGGTACGTCCAATGTCTCCGAGATCGTTTTTAACATGCTGTCGTAATTATAAATATGAGTGCGGAGTACATCGGCTACTTCTTTATAAATTTTATCTTTTAATTCGATGAGCGGAACGCCGATTAAACGCTCGTTTAAAATATTGACCATTTTTTCTAAATCGGAAGCGTTCACGGAAGCCGGAATCGTAATGACGCGGTTTTCAACATGCCCCGTATCTGTTACGATGATCGCCACAGCCGTTTCCTTGTTCAGCGGAATAATTTGAATTCGTTTCATCTTATTATCCTTCACTGCCGGTCCGAGAACGATCGACGTATAGCTCGTTAAATCGGACAAAATTTGCGCCGATTTTTGGACGAGCTTTTCTAATTCATAAATTCGCTCAGCGAAAATCGACTTGATTTTTCTCATATCCTCTTGTGTCAGCCGCTGTGGTGACAATAGATGATCAACATAGTAACGATAGCCTTTTTCCGATGGCACCCTTCCTGATGAAATATGGGTTTTTTCAATATATCCTAACTCTTCTAAATCCGCCATTTCATTTCGAATCGTTGCAGAGCTGAACGTAATTTTCTCTTTCTTAGACAGCGTCCGGGAACCGACAGGCTGACCGTAACGAATAAAATCATCAATAATGACTTGTAAAATAAGCAATTGGCGATCGGTTAGCAACTATCATCACCTCTGTTAGCACTCAGGTTGTTCGAGTGCTAAATCTATTATTAAAGTATCAAATTCAGCCGTTTCTGTCAATTAGGTTGTGCCAAGAAACGCCTGAAACACTTCATTGCCGAGCAGTTTGCCGCGGTGCGTGAGGCGAAGATGAGTTGCGGTTTCCTCCAATAGCCCTTTCTCTTTTTCATTTTCAATTACTTCAGCAAACACATCGTGAACCGACCGGTGAAATTTTTCGTAAAATCGCTGTTTGGCTACCCCTTCGATTTTTCGCAATCCTAAAAACATTTCCTCTTCCATCTGCTCTGTCTCGCTGACTTCATGGTGTTCTATATACGGTAGTTTACCTTGTTGAATCAACTCTATATATTTTTTGAGCGGTCTGGCATTAACATTTCGCGTTCCATTGACGTAACTATGGGCACCAGCGCCGATTCCGTAATATTCTTCGTTATTCCAATACGTCAAGTTATGGCGGCTTTCAAAGCCGGGGCGGGTATAATTGCTGAGCTCGTATTGATTGTACTTGTTTTCTTCCATTTTTTTCATAATCTCTTCGTACATTTCCGCTTCTTCCTCTTGATCTGGCAAAGAAAGATTGCCTTTTCTCATTAAATTATAAAATACAGTTTTAGGCTCAATAATTAACGAATACGCTGAAATGTGCTGAACATCGAGCGAAAACGCTAGAGCCAAATCCGTTTGTAGTTGCGCGAGCGTTTGCCCCGGCAGCCCATACATTAAATCGATGCTAACGTTAGAAAAACCGACCGCTTTTGCTGCTTCAAGCGCACGCAACACATCGGTTTGCCGATGGGTACGACCGATGTGTTTTAACAATTCGTCATCGAACGTTTGCACCCCGATACTTAACCGATTGACCCCCGCTTCTTTTAATAGCTGCAATTTTTCGCGTGACAGTTCATTCGGGTTTGCTTCCAACGTAAATTCCACGTCATCGGCCACAAACGGAAGGGAATTGTGAATGCTCGTTAACAAAAAATCGAGCTGTCGTATATCGAGCGCAGTTGGCGTGCCACCGCCAACAAAAATCGTGTGTAGCTGATCGGTCGGAAACTGCGCGATCGTCCGCTTCATTTCTTGTTCCATCGCCTGCAAATATTCCATCACTGGCTGTCCTTTTAAAAATACTTTGTTGAAATCGCAATAATGGCAAATGTGCGTGCAAAACGGAATGTGCAAATACGCTGCCCGAATCAATCGTTATCGCCCCTTTTCGTAAAAAATAAGGCCATCCCATCCGATGAGACAGCCTTTGTTTTTCGTTATTTTTTATCGTCCATTTTCAGTACAGCCATGAACGCTTCTTGCGGAACTTCGACGGAGCCAACTTGCTTCATTCGCTTTTTCCCTTCTTTTTGTTTTTCAAGAAGCTTGCGTTTCCGAGACACGTCACCGCCATAACATTTCGCTAATACGTTTTTGCGCAGCGCTTTAATGGTTGAGCGCGCAATAATTTTATTACCGATCGCCGCTTGAACCGGCACTTCAAATTGCTGACGCGGGATCAGCTCTTTTAACTTTTCTACGATGACTTTTCCGCGCTCATATGCAGAATCGCGGTGAACGATAAAGGAGAGCGCATCGACTTTCTCTCCGTTGAGAAGAATGTCCATTTTCACAAGGTTGGACGGTTTGTATCCGATCAGTTCATAGTCGAATGAAGCATAGCCTTTCGTGCTTGATTTTAAAATATCGAAGAAATCATACACAATTTCAGATAACGGGATTTCATAAATCAGCATCACCCGTTTTTCGTCAACATATTGCATATCAACAAAAATTCCGCGCTTGCCTTGGCATAGTTCCATGACCGCCCCGACGTAATCGTTCGGCACCATCACCGTCGCTTTGACATACGGTTCTTCGACGCGGTCGATTTTTTGCGGATCCGGCATGTTCGACGGATTGTCAACTTGCACTTCTGTTCCGTCCGTTAAGTACACTTTGTATACGACACTTGGCGCAGTTGTAATTAAATCAATGTTAAATTCGCGCTCGATGCGCTCTTGAATAATTTCCATATGCAATAGCCCTAAAAAACCACATCGAAAGCCGAAACCAAGCGCTTGTGACGTTTCAGGTTCAAATTGCAGCGCTGCATCGTTTAACTGCAATTTTTCCAACGCTTCACGCAAGTCGTTGTATTTGGACGTATCGATTGGATACATTCCGCAAAACACCATCGGGTTTAAGCGGCGATAGCCTGGAAGCGGCTCAACGGCAGGATTTTTCGCATCGGTAATCGTATCTCCTACGCGCGTATCGCTCACATTTTTTATCGATGCCGTTAAAAACCCAACATCACCGACGGTCAATTCATCGACAAACTTCGGCTTCGGTGTAAACACGCCGACTTCGACAACTTCAAATTCTTTTCCAGTTGACATCATTTTAATTTTTTGGCCCGGCTTGACCGTTCCTTCGACGACGCGGATGTACGCGACGACGCCGCGATACGAGTCATAAAGCGAGTCGAAAATAAGCGCTTTTAACGGCGCATCGGGGTCGCCGGTTGGGGCTGGAATTTTTTCGACAATTTGCTCTAAAATTTCGTCGATACCAATGCCGGCTTTCGCCGATGCTAACACCGCTTCGGAAGCATCTAACCCGATTACATCTTCAATTTCTTGACGGACGCGCTCCGGTTCGGCGCTTGGCAAATCGATTTTATTAATGACCGGCAAAATTTCTAAATTGTTGTCTAACGCCAAATAGACGTTCGCCAGTGTTTGCGCCTCAATTCCTTGCGCCGCATCGACGACAAGAATCGCACCTTCGCAAGCCGCCAAGCTGCGCGATACTTCATACGTAAAATCGACATGTCCGGGCGTATCAATTAAATGGAAAATATATTCTTCCCCGTCTTTTGCTTTATACTTCAGTTGAACGGCATTCAATTTAATCGTAATGCCGCGCTCGCGCTCTAATTCCATCGAGTCCAACAGTTGATCTTTCATCTCTCGTTCAGAAATCGCACCCGTTTTTTCAAGAATGCGATCCGCTAACGTCGATTTTCCGTGGTCGATATGTGCGATAATGGAAAAGTTTCGAATTCTTTCTCTTCTTTTTAATCTTTCTTCACGATTCATCTATTTTCACTCCTGCTATTTCCGAACTACACTAGCTTTGATTATAGCAACACCACCGGCAAGATTCAATGAGAGAAGAAAAAAAGTCGGGAAAAACCCGACTTCATTTGATAAGCTCACCGAGAAACGAAAGAATCTCTTTCATGACGGAACGCACCGCTTCAGCTAAACGTTTTCCAAGCTCGGAAAACAGATTGAACATTTTCATATGTTCCAGCTTTTTTTTCTTTTCATCGATGTTTTCGATCGTTACTTTGTTCCCCATCACCATCGCCTCGACCTCTCCATTTTGATCTTTGGACACACGTAGCACTGTTTGAAACGATGGATCCTCATAGCCTTTCATTTTAAGAAGTCCTTCGTTTGCTTGCTGCATCCCGAGCAATACGCCAAAAAAGAGAAGAGTCGCGGCCGCAAAAAATTGAATCGTAAATTTGATCATTCTGTTTCCATCTCCTTACTGCTTTTGAGCCGGTGCTGGCGCTTGCACTTTTTCCGCTTGCCAATAATATTCGCTAAATACATCTGCAACCGCTGCAGCCGTTCGAAACAGTTCGTCGAACGTATTGTCAACTCCGCCAAATTCGATTAACATTGCATTTTCGGATAAATCTTGATTGAATTTTCCGTTCGTTTCCGCTCCTTTTTTCTCGATGACTCCGCGGCTAAGTCCCGGATATTTTTTTTGCAACAAACGATGAAGCTGTGTCGCTAATTGCAAATTTTTTTCGTAATTCGCATTTTCCCCGCCAATAATAAAGACGACGCGGGCATAATCAACTCCGTTAATCGTGACAGTCGTATATTTTCGTCTTCGCGAATCGCGATGGATATCAATCAAATATTGTAAATCGCGATTACGCCCCATCGCCTGCATAACAACTTCCCTTGACATATCATACGATTGATAATATTTCATTCTTTTTTCAGTTAATCTTTTTTGAATATCAACAGGGCTTTCTTCTGCTCCAATTCCCCGTTTTTCCAATTCTTCTGCAAGTTTTTGTCCGACCTTTGTTATATTCACGCTGCGATGAAAAGCAAGATCCGGATCCGTTGTCCCTTTTAAAGCCGGCAAGTAAGATTCGTATGTGTGCGTATGATAAATGTAGACAACTTTTTTTCCACCCGTAGTCATCGTTGGTGGCGGCACTGGTTTTTCATCTTGCGCTTGATCAGCCTGCTGTAAATTTTCGATCGAAGCTTCCCGTTCAGCCAACATCACTTCAAGCGGTGGTGCGGATTCATACGGCATGTTCGTATAATCCGTTCCTTCTCCTGCAACGACGATTTTGCTGTCGTATAAAGCAAACCCTGGCAGTTCGCTCCCAAGCAAGCTGCGCGGATCATCAGGATTGATGCTTGTCATCATCCGAAACAAAATGGATGAATAACTAATTTTTTGCCGCTCTTTCGGCAAACTTTGCAAAAAATAATGATTTTCGAAGCTAAATAAATGGATGAACGTTTCCTCAGGGAAGTCGTTGGTCACATTGTTAACAGAAGAAGACGAAAGGCGATATTCCGGTTTCAAAGAAGTCATGAGGCCGACAAGCGTAAATGTCATCATCCATCCTAAAACCGCTAAAACCGCAACTTTTTTTATGCTTGTCCCATGAATCGTCACGATCATTTGCCGAGAACGAAGCCGTCTCATGTTCTCACCCTTTCTAAGCTTGTCTACTAATTTAACAGTATGGCCAAGCTTAAAAAGATAGAACATTTTTTTGAATTAATGTGTATAAGCGCCGGTATTGCCTTGATCGACTTGCTCGTGAAGCGCTGCATTCAAGCCGCTTGCTAGCAAATTCGCCATATCTTCAATAAATAGATCGACTTCTTTCGGGGTTACCATCAAATTATGGCCAAGCGGTGCCAATACTTCATGAATAAGCGCCCGTTTTTCGTCGTCGTTCAGCGTACCAATCATTCCAAGAAACGTCGACCGCTCTGATGGCATCGGGAGATCTTCGTCGGTTAATTTTTTTCGCCTTCCAAGCATCCATCCAGACGGTGCCAAGGCGCTAGAAGGCCGACTTCCTTCCCGCATTTCTCTACCGAAATGTTTTAAAAGAAAATCAATCGTATCGCTTGTAATCGATACCGCATCGACAACGGTCGGCACACCGATCGCAATGACGGGAATTCCTAACGTTTCTTTGCTTAGTTCTTTTCGTTTATTCCCTACCCCCGATCCGGGATGGATGCCGGTGTCCGAAATTTGAATCGTCGCATTGACTCGCTCGATGGAACGTGCAGCGAGCGCATCGATGACAACAACAAAATTTGGTTTTGTTTTTTCCACAACACCGCGAATAATATCGCTCGTTTCAATTCCTGTCGTTCCCATCACCCCTGGCGCAATCGCACTCACAGGCCGAAAGCCTTCTTCGACGCTTTCCGGCTGAAGCTGAAACAAGTGTCTTGTGATAAGCAAATTTTCCACCGCCAGCGGTCCGAGCGCATCAGGGGTCACGTTAGCGTTCCCAAGTCCAACGACAAGGCAGCTCGCCGCTTTTCCAATATTCAATTTGCACAAAAACGTATGAAATTCTTTTGCAAATACTTCCTCTACCTTTTTTTGCAGCTCCGTATCTTGCTCGCGAATGCCTTGCGCTTCAATGGTGATGTACGTTCCTGCTTTTTTCCCGAGCGATTGGGCACCTTCTTCCGTCACTTCGACGTATGACAGCTTGATGCCATCGATTTCGCGATCACGAATGATCACGCCTTCAATGTGTGAGCACGTTTCGCTTTTTTGCTGCAACCGCTCTTCCATCGCAATTTCATGAGCTTCAACCGCCAAATCTGTCCGCACGGAATATATGCTAAGATCTAACATGTCGGCGTTCCTCCTTTTTTCGATCATTTATATTTATTGTCGCCGCTTTATTGTTGTTTCATTCTTTAATAAGTAAAGTATTTTTGCTTGAATAGTCTTGCATAATTGAAGTGTGTTTGATAGAATATCACTTGTTCTTGATATGTCTATGTCGCTAAAAATGACAAAAGAATAACGTATATAGGCAGCATTACGGAGGTGAAAGACGTTGGCAAATATTAAATCCGCGATTAAACGCGCAAAAACAAGCGAAAAGCGGCGCGCTCATAACGCTTCGATGAAGTCAGCTATGCGCACAGCGATTAAAAAATTTGAAGCGCTTGTAGAAGCAAAAGAGGTAGAAAAAGCGCAAGAAGCATTTGTGATCGCTTCTAAAAAATTAGACAAAGCGGCAAGCAAAGGACTAATTCATAAAAACGTAGCGAGCCGTCAAAAATCCCGCTTAGCAAAAAAATTAAACAGCATCACAGCGTAACTAAAATAAACGACCTTTTTCGGGTCGTTTTCTTTTTTAAGAAAAGCGGAGGCGAGCCAATTTCGCCTAAAGGCAGCCCACGTCCTGCGAGCAACGGCAAAATGCCGTCGTCCTGACTCCATCTCGCAGCCAAATGTTCTTCCGACGAGAAGTGCCTGTCACTTCCGCGGAGGCTAGTTTGACACAAAAAAGCTAGTAGCTGAAGCCAAACATTGAAAAAGCTAGGTTACATCCGTTCTTGACTCCATTTCACGAATAATAACTCTATTAGCAACCGTTTATCCATCGCGCTACTTTTCATTTGGTAATCCGCTTCCGCTAGATCGTGCATCATTTTCAACAGTTCTTGCTCAGAAAATAAAACGGATTGTCCGAGAGCAAGCTTCACACGAAACGGATGTACTTTTAGTAATGAAGCGATCTGCTGCTGTCCGTACCCTTTGGCAGCCAGCCATTTGACTTGATACAAAAGACGAAATTGCGACGCTAAAAGCGATAAAATTTTAATCGGTTCCTCATTACTCTCAAGCAAGTCATAAAATATTTGCAGCGCTTCACTTATGTTTCGCTGAACGACTTTTTCGACTAACACAAAAACATTTTGCTCGAGCGTGCGGGATACAAGCATCTCTACCGTTTCTTTTGCAATCGTTCCCGCTTGTCCGACAAATAGCGCCAATTTGTCCAATTCGTTCGCCAAGATCATTAAATTCGTCCCCGCCAGCTTCAATAACGCATCTTTCGCCTCTTCCGTGATGGTCACGCCGTTTTCTTTCACCCGCTCACCGATCCAGCGGTGCAGTTCTTTTTCATGAAGAGGAGAAGCAACGAACACTTCCGCTTCATTCATCAGCCGCTTCGTTATTTTTTTGCGCTCATCCAATTTTTCGTACAACCCGACAAAAATGACAACCGCAAAAGGAGACGGAGAAGCTATGTATTCCTCAAGTTTTTTTAAATCATGCTCCACTTTGTCTTTTCCTTTTTCAGCCGTAAGAAAATACGGATTTTTCACGACAACAACCTTCTTCTCCCCGAAAAACGGAAGCGTCTCTGCCTCTTCGATCGCTGCTTCAATCGGTGTTTCTTCACAATCATACACCGATAAATGGAAATCCCGCTCCCCATCTTTCAGAGCCGTACCGACAATTCGTTCCAATGTTTCATTTAATAAAAAAGTTTCCGTTCCATATAACAAATAAAGAGATGCCAGCGTTTGTTGTTTAATTTTTCCCCAAAAGTCAATCACCATGTTTCTCTGCTCCTTTTCTCTTTAAAACCGCCCATGATGAAAAGATACACTGTTTTCTTGACATTTACAAGGGAATCAGCGGACGAAATAAAGCCGATTCCCATTTATATAAACGTTGATAAACAAGTCCTAGGACCTTATTTATCAACGGTTATTATTATGTTGTCCCGCGCTAAACGAACTATTTGTGTTAACTGTTGTCAACGAAGGAAACGAACAATTGCTATATAGATTTTTTTTTTCTTTTGACGTATACTAAAGATGATTGCATGAGGAGGGGTATGAATGAACGAGTTTGAGAAAAGCGTACAATGCACGCGCAATGATGCCGTCGATTCTGGTGTCGGATTTATAGTTTCATTTGGCTTTTTCGCCACGATGTTCATTATTGCGACATTAGTGAAATATTTTGGATGATGGGAAAGAGATTGCCTAGAGCAATCTCTTTTTCTTTTGCGCATGGATGTGAGGAAAAGAATGTTTCGGCTGTGAGCAACCGAGCAACCACCCGCTTTGCACTCTGCCTGCGGTGTGCTTTGGTTATCTGTGACGCATCAACGTAACTATATAAGTTGCAATAAGGAATTTTTCCGATTTTTCGTTTTTGTTTTCATCTCAATACAAACTGATATGATATAACATGGCGAGTGATCAGCTGGATGTAAAACAGCATTTCAACTCTTATATATGTGCTATATATTATGGCAAAATGACAGTAAAGGTTCCTGTTTTCTTTGTATATCGATATTGAATCGCTCCGTGTTCGTCTGTTCGTAAAATCTTAATGTGATGCGCTTTTAAACGTTCGATCACACCGGGGTGCGGATGATGGTACCGGTTGTTTTTTCCGACCGAAATAACAGCTAGTTTTGGTGTAATGGTCTGTAAAAAGGATTGTGATGTCGATGTTTCACTTCCGTGATGGCCGATTTTTAAAACATCTGCGCGCAAACGGGGAAACATGTGAATCAGCTGTTGTTCCCCTTCTTTTTCGAGATCCCCTGTAAACAACCATACTAACGGTCCGAGCTTCGCGTATAAAACGATGGAACGGTTGTTATCCGTCGATGGTTCCCCATCTTTATTCGGATTTAATACATAAAATGCGGCATCCCCTATTCGCCAACGATCGCCGCGCCCTACTTCTTTCACGGTGATATCAAGGTCCTTTGCCGCTGCCACGAGCGATGCTTGCAGCGGATGCGTTGTCCCTCCTTTTCCGATGAACAGCTCTTTCACTTGGATGTTTCTGATCACTTCCACGGCAGCCCCCATATGATCCGCATCTCCGTGCGTAATGATGAGCCGATCGAGCACGCGAACTCCTTTTCCTTTCAAAAACGGAACGACAACATTTTTCCCCACATCCCATTCGCTGTTTCGCTTTTGCCACGGCTGCTTCGGAAACGAAACCGCCCCTCCTGTGTCGATAAGATACACCCCTTTCCGATGCGGCAGTTCGATATAAATGCAATCCCCTTGTCCGACATCAAGAAAAACGACTTCTCCGTAGCGGTTCATATACGGAACGATCGCATGAAAAACCACCACCGCTAGCACATACACAAAAGCGCCGTATCGCCTCCGCTCCATTTGCGTAAACGCAAACAAAATCGCAACCCCATAACAAACCAGCAAATACGATGATGGACGTCCAAGAACGACTGACAGCGAACGGTTTTCAGCGAAAAAAAGAACCCATCGATTCGTCATGTCGATGACATGTTCCAATCCCCAGATGAAGAACGCGCCCATCAACTCCGATATGTAGTGCGCACCTAATGAAACAAGGGAAAGCGGCAAAATGACAAACGAATAAAGCGGAACGAAGACTATATTGAATGGAATGCTTAAAAGCGAAAACTCAAAAAAGTGGTATAACAAAAACGGAAGGGCGCTTATTTGCGCAATTAATGTCGTAAGAAAAAGGCGGGAAAGCGCCGATGAACATTGATCGATCATCTGACTAGACAAAACGAGGGCCAATGAAACGATAAACGACAATTGAAATCCTGCTTGAAATAACGTATACGGCTGAAAAATAAGCATGGCGATACATGCCCAACTGATGGCATCCAAAGGGGGAACGCTTGATTTTTTGTAACGAATCCATAAAACAATCATCGCCATCAACGATGCACGAACAACGGAAGGGGAAGCACCAGTCATCACAATATAGATCGGAAGAAGACAAAGAAGAAGGAGAGCAGCCGTTTCCCGCGTCAAAAAACGAATAAGCGCGTAAAAGCATGCTCCTACAAGCAACGTCACATGAGAACCGGAAATCGCCAATAAATGCACTAATCCAAGCTTTTGATATCCTTCGAGGAGCGAATCGTCCATCTCTGTTCGCTCGCCGTATACAAGCGCTTGAACAATTCCGACAGTAGAAGGAGGAAAAGATGCGGCAATTTCGTAGAGGCCTTGCTGCCGCAGCGACAGCAGCATTTCATACAATGTAAGCGAAGTGGAGCGGCACTGACGAAGAGAAAAAGATTGGGGCCGTATGATCCAATGAATATATTGAAACCGCAAATATTGCCGATAATCAAAGGCGTAAAAGTTTCGAAGAGGTTCGGGACTTTCTAACATTCCTTTGAACGAGCAAACCATGCCAATCGTAAGATGAGAAAGCTCTTTCTTCTCGCTTTCGCTTTTGATCCGGTACACTAGTTGTACTTTTTCTTTTTCTTTTTCTTTCGTTTTGACGACCGCTTTGAGCCGGTCACCATCAATTATAATGGGCGCGACGAAGCGAACGGAGAAGTCAGTTTTGTTTTGTGGAAGAATCGTCTGATTGTTATAGTCAATCCAAAACATATAGAAGGAAAAAAAGGTTGTTGTGAGTATGCATGGAAGCAAAATTGAACGTTTTCGAAGGAAAAGAAACAAAAAATAACTAGCGATGATCACAAAATGAAATGCATGTAATATTCGGTACCCAATCGCCACCCCGCATATGCTAGCGATCGCTACATACACCATATTCCCTTTCATTTCTACCACCCCTTTTGGCACGCCCTGCCGCCATCACAACGAAAAGCGTCAGGGCATGATGTTTACTTTTGAAGAAGCGATAGCACTTCCCGATCAAATGGGACATGTCGAACGAGCACATTCGCTTGTTGAAACAGTTCGAGCGCATACGGATGGTTTTTGTAGTCTTGGGCGTAATATACTGCGCGAATGCCGCTTTGAATGATCGCCTTGCAGCAATGCAGACACGGGAAATGCGTCACATATATTTCCGCTCCCTCGGTTGGCACTCCGAATTTGGCGCATTGAATAATGGCGTTCATTTCTGCATGGATGGTGCGAACGCAATGATTGTCGATGACATAACATCCTTCATCGATGCAATGTGCTCCTCCTGCGATCGAACCGTTATATCCGCCCGCAATAATCCGCTTGTCGCGAACGATCGTCGCCCCTACCGCTAAGCGCGTGCACGTGCTGCGCAACGCTAACAAATGACTTTGCGCCATAAAATATTGATCCCATGTAATTCGTTCCATTTCTTACCTCTCCCCTAACATTCATATAATAACAGTGTAACGAGTCGAAAAAAAGGCGTCAATTTTACTAGCGAATGATTATTTGCTCTTTCATTTTTTCGAGCGACTTTTCCCCGATTCCTGATACGTTCAATAAGTCTTCGATTTTTCGAAACGGTCCGTGTTCTTCGCGATAAGCGATAATCGCAGCTGCTTTTGCCGGACCGATGCCCTGAATTTTTTGGATTTCTTCCAATGAGGCGCTGTTAATATCAATTTTGGGCTTTTCTTCTTGTGAATCACCAGATGGCACAGGGGCACTAACTTCCCCTTTCGCCGGAACGTAAATTATCATTTCATCATGTACTTTTGCTGCTAAATTGACTTTTGTATGATCCGCTTCTTTCGTCAATCCCCCTGCCATCGCGATCACATCTTTCACGCGCGCATGTTCCGTTACCTCGTAAACGCCCGGACGAGCAACAGCTCCTTTAACGTCTACAAACAGTGCTATCGGCTGCTGCTGTTCTTGTTCTTCATTCATTTCTGCCGCGTTTTTCTGCTCTAAAGGCGGATCTGCCGTTAAAGCAAAAGATTGTTCTTGTTCGCGATCGCTATAGATGAAAATAACAGTTGCTACAATAGCGATGAGCGCCAAAACGTACCATTGCTTTTCATATTTTTTTCCCCACTGCCACACAAACGATCATCCTTTCGAAAATGATGAATAAAAAAGTGGATTCATTCATACATATCGTTGAGAGGAGAGATATCGGCCAATAAGAAAGGGGGACGAACCATGAAAATCGGAGTGATTGGCACAGGAAATATGGGGAGAATTTTAATTGAAGCGCTGCTAGAAGCGAAAGCGGTCGCCGCAACTGACCTCGTTATTACGAATCGTACGATCGAAAAAGCGCTCGACATTCAACAAAAGTATCCGAAACTCGAAGTAGCAACGAGTCCGGAAGATGTCATCAAACGATCAAACATTGTATTTTTATGCATTAAACCATTGGATATTCACCCCCTTTTAAAGCAGCTATCTCCTTATTGGACAAAAGATCATTGTCTCGTTTCGATTACAAGCCCCATTACGGTTCAACAGCTTGAGTCCGTCGTTCCTTGCCATGTCGTTCGCGTCATTCCGAGCATTACGAACCGAGCTCTTTCGGGAAGTTCGCTCATGACATTTGGTAATCGTTGTTCAGCTCACTATCGAGCATATATAGAACAGTTATTTGAACATATTTCCATCCCTATATCGATTGAACAAGAGATCACGCGGGTTGCCTCCGATATCGCAAGCTGCGGTCCGGCCTTTTTTAGCTATTTGTTGCAGCGGTTTATCGATGCGGCTGTACAAAAAACAAACATCTCTAAAGAAATGGCTAATAAGCTTGCGAGCGAAATGATCATCGGCTTAGGAGAATTGTTAAAAAAGGGGATGTATACGCTCCCAACATTGCAGGAAAAAGTATGTGTCAAGGGCGGAATTACCGGAGAAGGCATCACTGTGTTAGAAGCGGAATTAGGCGAGATATTTGAGCATGTGTTCGAAAAAACACACGCTAAGTTTAACGAAGAGATCGAAAAAATCGACGAGCAATTTCACGAATAACATTCGATAAAAACGTAAAAAATCCTTCTTGCTGAATAAAAAAAGCTGCCCTCCCGTGTGGACAGCTTATTTTTTCGCCACAAAGAAAATTCTCTCAGCCGTATCATGAGGTGGCACATCCGTAAAATCAGCGCTTACTTCAAGCACTGTAAACCCAGCAGACGTCAACCACTGTTCGTATTGCTTCACATCGAACGTGCGCTGAATGTGCCACTCATCGTATCGTTCGTACCGTCCGTCTTCTTCTTGCACAAAAAACGTCAATTCATGTACCACCGTATGCGGGGTTTCCAATGGATCACATATCCAAATATAGCTGATTGATTCATCGTTGCTTGCAAAAGTCGCACCTTGAAATACATGATCCATTTTATAGACGGAATGAACATCAAACAATAACAGCCCGCCTTCGTGCAACAATTCATAAATTCGTTGAAACGTTTGTTGAATGTCCGTTTCGTTTTGTAAATAATTGAGCGAATCGCAAAAAATTATGACGCCGTCAAATGGCAAAAATCCTTCTAACTCCGTCATGTTTTGTTGAAAAAATTCCACGTTGATGCGCTGTTGCTCCGCTTTTGCTTGTGCACTAGCAAGCATATTTTCTGATAAATCGACCCCGGTCACATCGAATCCGTCTTTCGCTAGCCGAATGGCTAATTCCCCTGTTCCGCAGCCAACATCAAGCAAGCGCTTCGTGTCAGCACGTCCGTACTGTTTAATTTTTTTATGCACAAACGCTCTCCATTCGTCGTACGGTGCATCTTTCATTAATTCGTCATACCAATAAGCAAACGATTCATAAGTCATAGCGCGAAATCACGAAACTCGCGCAAGGAAGCCCCTGCCGAAAGAGTGGGGGGGAATTGCGCCTTGCGCCTTACGCAAGTTTCATTCCCTCCTTTCGATACGTGTATCCATCCAATCGTTGAATGAGACGAATATGTGTCATGACATCTAAACGCGCGGTCTGTTTCCAACCTTGGTCAGGTCAACATGGAGCGTTCAAGCCCACGACTTTAGTCGTTGGGTTGTTGACTCGCTACATCTTCAAGCGGTGCATCGCCCCAAAGGCGCTCCAAATTATAATAAGCGCGGTCATCTTTATGAAATACGTGAACGACGACATCCCCCAAATCAACCAAAATCCATTTTGCTTCTTCAAATCCTTCCAAACGCTTCACCGGAATGTGGTGTTCTTCTGCTTTTTCTTTAATTTCCCGTGCAATAGCTTGCACTTGCTTTTCTGAATTCCCATGGCAAATCATAAAATAATCAGCCACAAGAGAAATGCCTTTCATGTTTAAGGCGACAATATTTTCTGCTTTTTTTTCATCGGCAGCTTGAACGACAACGCGCAAAATATCGTGTTCAGTCATGTACAGATTCCCCCTTTTTCTTCATGATGAGTGCGTTATACGTATGAATCGTATCTGGATAAATCGGCTGATTTTTTTTCAATAAAAACTGAACCGTATTTTTCAATGCTTGAAGAAGCGCTTGATCTAAATCTTGCTGCGCCAATGCACGCACTTCTTCGACTCCTTGAAAAATGCGTCCTGGTTCGATGTAATCCGCTACATAAACAATTTTTTCTAAAAGCGTCATGTCAGCACGCCCGGACGTATGGTAGCGAATCGCCTTTAAAATGTCTTCATCTTGAATGCCTACTTCTGTTTGCACTAAATACGCACCAACCGGAGCATGCCACAGTTCCGTATTATAAGAAAGCAAATCGTTTGGCATATTTTGCTCTAAAATAATTTGTTTCATTTCTTCTTTCGGCCGAAACTTTGCATAGTCATGAAAAATCGCCGCTAATTCCGCCTTCTTCTCATCGGCACCGTATCGCTTCGCCAGCTCAACTGCCGTTTCCATCACGCCGATCGTATGTTGATAGCGATGTTCCGTTAGTTGTTTTTTCACGATTTCTAATGCCTCATGACGTTCCATACAACCTCTTCCTCTCAATGTACTGTCGCACACATTCCGGCACTAAATACCGAATGCTCTTCCCTTGCTTCACCCGCTCGCGAATGAGCGAAGAAGAAACCGCAAATTCTGGAATTTCCACTTCCACGATCGAATACGACGTATGAAGCGAAAACCCTGGCCGTTTCACTCCGACGAACGTGACTAAATGAACAAGCTGATCAATGCAATACCAATGCGGCAAATATTCTACCATGTCCGCACCGATAATAAAATAAAATTCATACTTAGGATATAACGCTTTTAATTGGCGCATTGTGTCATACGTATAAGACGGGCCGCTCCGTTTTAATTCGATCGTTTCTATTTTGAAATAAGGATGATCAGCAATCGCCAGTTCCAGCATATGCAGCCGATCATCGCTGTTCGTTATTTGTTCATGTTGTTTATGAGGAGGGATATGGTTCGGCATAAACCAAATTTCCGATAACGATAAAGCGTGTAACACTTCGTTCGCCATTAACAAATGGCCGTTATGCGGCGGATCAAACGTCCCCCCGAAAATTCCAATTTTTTTCATTATTCCCTTCCCCTTGTGAGCCGGGTATTGATTTAACGCGGTAAAATAATTTGTTTATTTTCTTTCGATTCTTTATAAAGCACGATCGTGTTTCCGATCGTTTGCACAAGCTCTGCTTTTGCGCCGGAAGCAAGTTGCGCGGCCACCGTTTCCCGTTCCTCTTCACAATTTTGCAAGACGCTTACTTTAATTAATTCACGCGCTTCTAGCGCATCGACAATTTGCTTCACCATATTTTCATTGACTCCGCCTTTTCCGACTTGGAAAATTGGCTTTAAATGATGGGCCGCTGCCCGTAAAAAACGTTTTTGTTTTCCTGTTAACATGTTTTTCCTCCTAATTGTTGAATGACCACTTGTTTCATCCGTTCGACGTCCGGAAAAATTCCCGTCCACTTTTCAAACGCCAGTGCCCCTTGATAAACAAACATGCCGACTCCGTTTTGTACGATCGCACCTTTCTGCCGCGCTTCTTTTAGCCATTTCGTTTCAAGCGGATTGTAAATAATATCGCTAACGATAGTGTGCTCTTTCATGCAAGTAAGCGAAAGCGGCATCACTTCCACGTCCGGATAAAGACCGACCGATGTCGTATTAATAATGATCTCATACTCGCTCAAACGCTCTTCTGCTTCTTGAAGCGAATAAGCAGTAGAAGCGACGGAAACATCACATTCCTCTATTAGCTTCTCTGCTTTAAGCTTTGTGCGGTTACAAATATCGATCCGCAAAGCTTGTGCGCTAGCTAACGCAAAATAAATGCCCCTTGCCGCTCCGCCCGCGCCAATGAGCAAAATGTGTTTTCCTTGAATGTCTGTTTTTGTTTCTTCCGACAGCGCCCGCACAAACCCCGAGCCATCTGTATTATAGCCGATCAGGCGCCCGTTTTCATTGACAATTGTGTTCACCGCTCCGATGCGTGCTGCCATTTCATCGATTTCATCCAAGAACGGAATGACCGCCGTTTTATGCGGAATCGTCACATTCACCCCCGAAATACCGAGCGCTTTTAGTCCTTTGATCGCCTCTTGCAAATCTTCTTTCTCGACATGAAACGCGTGATAATGTGCATCGATCCCGAGCAGCTGAAACGCATCGTTATGCATCAATGGCGATAGCGAATGATGAATCGGACAACCAATCACCCCGTAAAGCTTCTTCATTTTCCTCTCCCCCCTAAATCTTTAAATCAGCGATTTTCTGATCAGTACATTTACACCTTTTGGCACATAAGCAACGATTTGCGCCCCCGGTTCGTTACACGTCACCCAACCAAGGCCGGAAAATACGATATCCGTTTTCGGCTCTTTAATTGTAAACGAATGCGAAACGAGCGGTGGGAACTCGTCGACATAATTTTTTTTCGGCGGCTGCAGCAATTCCCCCCGCTGTTTTTCGTAAAGCTCATCAGCGTTTTCTAATTTCGTTCGATGAATTAAGAGCTCGTTTGCAAAATAGCAAACGAACGAACGGCGACCTCCCTTGATATAATCAAGCCGTGCAAGTCCGCCGAAAAATAGCGTTTGCCGTTCATTCAACTGGTACACTTTCGGATGAATTTCCCGCTTTGGCGTGATCGTTTTTAAATCTTTTTTATCAACAAAATGCGCCATTTGGTGATGGTTGATAATCCCCGGTGTGTCGTAAATCGCCGCACCGTCATCGAGCGGAATTTCGATGATATCAAGCGTCGTTCCTAGAAAATATGACGTTGTGATCACGCTTCGTTCTCCTGTCACTTCTTGAATGATGCGGTTAATGAACGTCGATTTGCCAACATTTGTACAACCGACGACATATACATCTTTTCCTGACCGATGCTGTTCGATCGCTTCCATCACGCGCTTCATTCCGATTCCTTTAGATGCGCTGATTAAACAAACATCGATCGGCTGAAGTCCTAGCTCTTTCGCTGATTTTTTCATCCACTGAATGAGCTTTGGATATTTCGCCGATTTCGGAAGCAAATCGACTTTGTTGCCGACAAGCAAAATCGGATTGTTGCCGACAAAACGATGCAATCCCGGCAACCAGCTGCCGTTAAAATCAAAAATATCGACAATTTTCACGACAAGCGCATCTGATTGGCCGATTCCGTGCAAAATTTTTAAAAAGTCATCGTCCGTTAACGACACGTCTTGAATCACATTATAATGTTTCAAACGAAAGCAGCGCTGGCAAATGATTTCTTCTTTTTCCAAAGCGGCAGGAGGAGCATAGCCGATTTTGTTCTCGTCTTCTGTTTGAATTTGTACTCCACAACCGATACAACGAATCATGTAATCATTCCTCCCAATAAATCATCCCTTTTCGTCTCATCATATGCAAAAGTTGCCGTTCAATTTTCCGGTTGAACCTCGTCCAAAATCCGTCCGTTTGCGCAACAGGAACAACTAAAATCGTATGCAAGCCAAGCCGGTTGCCGCCTAATACGTCAGTTAACAATTGATCACCAATAACAACAACTTCTTCTTTTTTTAAATTCATCTCCTTTAGCGCTTGTTGGAACGCCCGCGTTAACGGCTTTCTCGCTTCAAAAATAAACGGAATGCCGAGCGGGTCGGCAAACGATTTTACTCGATTCTTGTTATTATTTGATACGATCACAACTTGAATGCCACTATTTCTCATGTCTTCAAACCATTTGACTAGCTGCGGCGTCGCCGCCGGGCGATCCCATTCGACAAGCGTATTATCTAAATCAGTAATAATCCCTTTTACTCCTTTTTCTTTCAGCTGTTTAGGCGTGATTTCCAATACGTTTTTTGCGTATTGATTCGGCAAAAAATAATGCAGCACGCACCTTTTCCCACCTTTCGCTTCCGTAATCCAACCTTTTCTCATCATACATAATTTTCGACATCGTTTCAAAACAAACTTTTACAAATATATACAAAACTAAAAAAAATTTCGACAAAATTCTCCTTTTTCACAAACTGTGGATAAATATACCCACATCATTCACAGCCATTTTTCCTTGCTTTTAAACGTTTATAAACATATTTTCCACACGTTATCCACCAGTTGCTGTGGATAACAGAACAGTTGTTCTCTGCGCATAATCGTGATACAGTAAAAGTAACTTACCATTATATGTATTGGTTGTCACTTTTATTCTATCGTTAAAAGGAGGGTTCTCGCCATGAAATATTTATCGGACGATTTGCTGATCGAATCGTATTATAAAGCAGTAGAATTAAAGTTGAACCCTGAGTTTATCGAGTTAATCGAAAGAGAAATTTTCCGACGTTCATTGGGACATAAAATTAAACTTTCATCATAATGGGAGCCATCGGGCTCTTTTTTTAAAGATAAGGAAGTATAAGTTTCTCAATCGCTTCCTAACTCCAAGCGCCATCCGTAGGCGTTGACACATTGATTTACTCCTTCGAACCGAGCCTACCCATGCAAAGCCATGCTTTGCTTCGTCTGAGCCTTTTCACGGCGAGGCTTGTGCGATCTTCACGGAACTAGGACGACGGCATTTCGCCGCTCTCCGCAGGACGCAGGCTGCTTTTAGGCGAAATGGGAGGCACTTTGCGCCTTTCTTATTTCCAGTAACCGATTCGCTCGCCAACTTTAATCCCCATCGGCGCGACAATTCGCGAATCAAGTTTGACGCTATCTTTTTCAAACAACAAAACAACGGTTGAACCAAATGAAAAATAAGCCATTTCTTGTCCTTTGATCAGATGTTCATTTGGATGGGTCAATTCAATGCTGTTGACAAACATCGCACCCACTTTGACTACTGCTAAATGCTTTCCGCCGTCACTTATCTCGGTAATCATCCGATAATTTTTTGACAACGGTTTTTTTCCATACTTTAAGCCAAGTCGATTGACAGGGTAGGACCTTTTCCCGAGCGCCCATTGTCTCGTGATAACTCCAGATATTGGACTATGAATGCGATGATAATGGCTTGGACTTAAATATAAAATGATAAATAGTCCGTTTAAATATTTTTCGGCAATTGCTTCGCTTCCGAGCATCTCCGAAATGGAGTATGTTTTTCCTTTCACAACGATGTTTTTTTGTTCGCTAATAGTACCGATCTCTTCAATAACCGCATCGACAGGGCTAATGATGCTGTTGGGTGTTTCATCAATCGGCCTTGCGTCAGCTTTTAATTTACGAATAAACAGCTGCTGCAGTGTTTTATAATAACGCAAACTTTTTTCCATCTCATCTTGATTAATCTCGTACACTTTTGCATAAGATGGAATAAGCCAAGCGCTGAGTCGTGATTTTGTAAAAAACGCAATAAATTTTGCAGAAATCGCATGATTGGTTAATTCAATCATGAGCCGGTATAACCATTTTAACAAACATATTCCCTCCAATTTATCCTAGAATGAACTTTTACTACTTCCCATATTATAAATAAAATGAGTATAATGGAAGTATATCTTGTTGTTTCGTCCGATAGTGAAAAGGAGCGTGAAAGCATGTTTTTATCCGATTATATTGATCATACGTTAAAAAAGCTGAAAGCGAATACTGCGAACATATTGACCTTGACCAATTTGACGCTAGGCGGCTTTTCCATTTTATTCACGATGAAGGGGCAGTTCAACGCCAGCTTGTTGTTTATTTTTCTCGCTGCGCTCGCCGATCGGTTCGATGGAACGGTTGCGCGAAAGCTCAATATTGAATCGGAACTTGGCAAACAATTGGACTCAATGAGTGATATTATATCATTTGGAGTGGCACCCGCACTATTGCTTTATCAAAGTTTATTGCAAGATTTTGGCGTACCTGGCGCGTTTTTTACGATTTTATATATCGGCTGCGGCGCGTTTCGTCTGGCGCGCTTTAACATTTCGGAAAACAACGGCTATTTTTCCGGTTTGCCGATTACCGCTGCAGGTGTGTTGCTTACGTTAAGCTATTTAACGATTCATTATTTTCCACCGCAATTTTTCATTTTTCTCATTATGATTTTATCATTTTTAATGGTCGGAACGTTTAAGTTGAAAAAAGTGTGACGGTCACGGCTGTCCATATAACGGACAGCTTTTTCTATTTAATTTTAAGATTCGTACCAAATTCCCTTTTCAATCTTTTATATTAATTATATGATAAGTTTGAACAATGAATGAGGTTTGTTCACGTAAATAAAGCAACTGTGTTTGTATGTTGTACAAGTAACGGGGGGATTGTTTTTGGATAAAACGTCGATTATTGGGATTATTCTCGGAATTATTGCCGTAGGGCTTGGTATGTATTTTAAAGGAGTCAGCCCTAGCGTATTAATCAACCCTGCTGCATTTTTTATCATCATCGTCGGAACAGCGGCAGCGGTTACAATCGCCTTTCCTACCCGAGATATTAAGCGGCTTCCAAAATTGTTTAGAGTCATTTTTAAAGAGCAAAAAATTCCGACGATCGAGGAGCTTATTCCTCTTTTCGTCGAATGGGCAAACATTGCACGGCGCGAAGGATTGTTAGCGTTAGAAGCAAAAGTAGAAGAGATTGAAGATCCGTTTTTGCGCAACGGGCTCAGCTTAGCGATTGACGGACAAACGCAAGATTTTATTCGCGATGTCATGTCCGAAGAAATTGCGGCGATGGAAGAGCGCCATCAAGCAAATGCTGCCATTTTTACACAAGCCGGGACATATGCTCCGACGCTCGGGGTATTAGGGGCAGTCGTAGGATTAATTGCTGCTTTAGGAAATATGGATAACGTCGGCGAACTCGGCCTTGCAATTAGTTCGGCGTTCGTGGCGACATTGATGGGGATTTTCACAGGATATGTATTATGGCACCCATTTGCGAATAAATTAAAACAAAAATCAAAAGAAGAAGCAAAAGTAAGACAGGTAATGATCGAAGGAGTGTTATCGATTTTAGAAGGACAAGCACCGCGTGCAATCGAACAAAAATTGGCATCCTATCTCCCGGAAAGCGAACGGAAAAAAATATTAGGACAGGGAGAGGCAAAAAATGAGTAAAAAAAAGAAGCATCACCGTGAAGATCATATTGATGAAACATGGCTCATTCCGTATGCAGATTTATTGACGTTGTTGCTGGCACTTTTTATCGTGTTGTTTGCAAGCAGTCAAATCGACCAAAAAAAATTCGATCAAATCGCTCGCTCCCTCAGCAGCGCATTAGCGGGCGGTGTAGGGGTATTTGATTTTCCAAGTCCTGTTGAACAAAACAATCCGCAAACATCAATTCCGAACAAAGAGCGGTTAACAAAAAATCAACAACAAGCCATTATTGAACAAAAAGGATTGCGGGAAATTCAAGCGAAAATCAATCAATATATTGAAACCCAACATTTGCAAAGCGATTTGAAAACAACTTTAACCGAAGAAGGACTACTTGTGACGATTTCCAACGACGTGCTATTTGATTCAGGAAGCGCAGAAGTAAAGCCGCAATATAAACAAGTCGCCAAAGAAATTTCCCGTCTGCTTGTTATGAATCCACCGCGCAACATTATCGTCAGCGGTCATACGGACAACGTTCCAATTCACAATTCAAAATTTGCCTCAAACTGGGAATTAAGTGTGATGCGGGCAGTCAATTTTATGAAACTGCTCTTAGAAAACAAACAGCTCGATCCTCGCTTGTTTAGCGCGAAAGGATACGGAGAGTTTCAGCCGATCGCATCGAATGACACACCAGAAGGGCGAATGAAGAACCGCCGCGTTGAAATTCTTATTGCCCCTAATACAAGTAAGTAAAAAGGCTGACTAGGGATCTCACTTCCCGTCAGCCTTTTTACTAAATTTTAAACGTAAATTTAATAACCCCCGCTTTGACCATCGCCTCGATAATAATAACGAGCGCAGGTCCGACAAACAACCCGGCAAAGCCTAGCAACCGGAAACCTAAATATACGCTCACTAAAGCCGCCAGCGGGCTAATGCCTAAATTGGAAGAGAAAATTTTCGGCTCAATTGTCCGGCGAATGACCGTGATCACAACAAATAAGACAATAAGGCCAATTCCTGTCGCTTCATGGCCGTTGGCGATGTTCAAAATCCCCCATGGCACAAGTACCGACCCTGTTCCTAAAATCGGCAAAATGTCCACAATCACAATCAAAAGCGAAAACAGGAGAGGATAATCGACTCTTAATATTAACAATCCGCCTAACGCAAGCAAAAACGTAATGATGCTCAACAAAAATTGCGCCTTGATAAAACCGACACCCGCGCGGCTTAATTGCGTCATAATAATCGTTAGCCGCTGCTTCGTACGTTCCGATAAATGCATTTCGATCCCTTTTTTCAGCTTCGGCCAATCTAAACTAATGAGAAAAAGCGCGATTAAATAAACGAGAAAATGAATCATAAACTCCGGAATCATCGTAATATAACGAATCATCGATTGAGTTACATTCGTCGCAAACGACAGAAGCAAGTTTTTTACTGTCTCTACACTATTTTCTAGTGAATCAATAATTTCTCTCGGTATGGAACTGGAGTACGACTGCCACCTCTGAATCAATTGATTCACAACAGTCGTCATTTCAGATAAAAGAAACGGGAGTTTTTGGGAAAACATCATCGTTTGCTCGACGAGAATCACAACGATGAAATAAGAAATACACCCCATTCCTAATAAAAAAAGGGAAAATACAATCGTCACAGCATGAATACGTTTCATGCGATCATTTTTTTGCAATTTTTTTACTGGCGGTTCTAACAAAAGTGCTGTAATAAACGCCAAAATAAGCGGCAAACTATACGGGATAAGAAAAAATCCCACTGCTACGATCAAAGCCAAAACAATCCATTTTTTTACCATCGTATCCCATTCAACCCATTTCTTTTTTCAATTTTCTCTAATGATAACTATAGCGAATGAAGACGGTATAATCAACAAAGAACGGCCACTACGGACCGTTTTAAAATCTCCCTGTTATTTGAAACGTCAACACAAGCAAGCCAAGAATCCATACATAAGCCGCAAATAATTTGAGCGAATGTTTTTGCAAATAGCGGATCATCCACCGCACCGCGATATAGCCGAATAAAGCCGATGAAACAGTTCCGGCAAACAAGGAGCTTGCGGAAATTTGTTCCACCCTTCCTTCAAGCAAATCGAATGACTGCAAAACAATCGCCCCTGCGATGGCCGGGATCGATAATAAGAAAGAAAAATACGCAGACGTTTCGCGATCTAATTTGCGAATTAGTCCGCCGACAATCGTCAGCCCAGAACGAGAAATTGCTGGAAAAATCGCTGCTGCTTGAAAGATACCAATCACGAACGCATCAGTGTATGTAATATCTTCCATGCGCTTATAGCCATTTTTCACTCCATCGGCAACCCAAAGAAATACAGCGGTAATGAGAAATTCCCAACCGATCGTAACACCTGTTTTTGAAATTTCTTCAAAATAATCTTTAAGCAACAATCCTACGACAACCGCCGGGATTGTGCCAATGACTAACAAAAAAGTAAGCTTGCTGAGCGGCTTTCGAATCATGTAAAGCAATTCTTCTTTATAAATAACAAATACCGCAATTAATGTTCCGATATGAAGCATCGTATCGAGAAACAAACCTGCCTCGTCTAGACCGAATAAACGCCTTCCTAAATACAAATGACCGGTGCTACTAATCGGCAAAAATTCGGTCAGACCTTGAATCATCCCTAAAATAAATGCTTCAAATTTTGTCATCTTCCCCTCCCTAGACAGATCCATTTTTTCTACGACGATAAAAATGGAAGCCGATATACAACAGCATGGCAACAATCGCTCCGATGATCACCGGACGTAAATACGGCTGGGCGATTTCATTAATTTTTTGCCAATTGCTTCCTAGACGCTCGCCAAGAAAAATAAAGAAAATCGACCAAGGAATAACAGCCCCTACAGTATATAAAGTAAATTTCGACCATGACATTTTCGCAACGCCGGCCGGAATCGAAATCGCATGACGGACAACGGGAATAAATCTTGCGGTAAAAATGACACCCGGTCCGTATTTTTGGAACCATTCTTCTGACAAATCAAGATGTTTTTTCTTAATTAACAAATATTTTCCGTATTTATCCAAAAATGGACGACCACCATAAAGCCCCATCCAATAAAGAAAAAGTTGTGCAATCGTGCCACCGATCGTTCCAGCGATGACCGCGCCGACAAAAGACACTTCTCCTCGCGACACTAAATAACCCGCATACGCTAGTACAATTTCGCTCGGAATGACTTCAATCATTAAAGCAAGCGCAATTCCGATGTACCCTAAATCAACGAGAAACGTAAAAATTGTTTGAATGAACTCGTGCATCCTATTTCCTCCTAATGTATAAACCAAGCTCTTATTACACCATATTCAACAGTAAATTATACTATACGGTAAATCGGAAAAAAATAAAAAAATTCGGCCACCTCACTCATGAGGTAGCCACGATTTCGGTTATGCGCTTTTAACCACTTCATTGACGTATTGAGCTGCTTTTTCTTCGTTATATTGCCCTTCCCACTTTGACATGACAACTGCAGCGAGCGAGTTGCCGATGACGTTGACCGCTGTGCGCGCCATGTCTAAAATGCGGTCAATGCCAGCGATAAATGCTAAGCCTTCGACCGGAATTCCGACCGTTCCGAGCGTCGCTAACAAGACGACAAACGATACGCCTGGCACTCCGGCAATTCCTTTCGAGGTGACCATCAGCACTAATAAAAGCGAAATTTGTTGAGAAATTGGCATATCGATGCCGTACAACTGCGCGATAAAAATTGCCGCTAACGCTTGATACAGCGTAGAGCCATCTAAGTTAAAGGAATACCCTGTCGGAATGACAAATGACGTAATCGCCTTTGGGCAGCCGAACTTCTCCATTTTCTCCATAACTTTCGGCAACACCGTTTCTGAACTGGCTGTACTATAAGCAAGAATGAGTTCGTCTTTTAAAATTTTAATAATATTCCATATATTTACTCCAGCTAATTTAGCCACAATCCCAAGAACAACAATGATGAAGAAAAGCATCGTGCCATATACAACAATGACTAATTTGCTTAACGGAATGAGCGATTGCACGCCGAATTTCGAAACGGTTACGCCAATTAAAGCAAATACGCCCAACGGCGCAAATTTCATAATTTGGTTCGTGACGTAAAACATCGCTTCGGCTACGCCCTGGAAAAACTGCAATACTATTTTCCCTTTTTCGCCGATCGCCGCAACCCCTAAACCGAACATGACAGAAAAGAAAATAATCGCCAACATGTTTCCGGTTGAGAGCGCTTCAAAAATGTTTTTCGGAACGATATTGACGACGGTGTCAATCATCGAATGGCTTTGTACTTGATTCGTTGTATCGACATATGTTTGAATGTCGGTTTTTTCAAGCGTCTTCATATTGACGCCCGCGCCTGGTTGAAACAAGTTTGCAGCTAGTAGTCCAACGACGATTGCTATTGTAGTAATAATTTCAAAATAAACAATTGTTTTTCCACCCAATTTTCCAAGTTTTTTAATATCACCAACGTTTGCGACACCAACCACAAGGCTCGCCACGACAATTGGAATAACGATCATTTTAATTAAACGAAGGAAAATATCACCAATCGGCTGCAAATAAGTCGCGACTTCCGGATTTCCATAAAAAACAGTCCCGACTGCAATCCCGAGGAGCAATCCAATAAAAATTTGCCATGCCAATCCTATTTTTCTCATTCGTCTACCTCCTTTTGGACATAAAATAACAAAGTTATTCTAATATGATCAATGTGACGTGTCAATAATATTTTTATAATAATGTAAATAACTTCCTTTCTTTTTTTCTGTGAAAATAAACGATCCATGAGCGTTGTTTTCATGTTTGGGTGGAGAGTAAAAATTATTCATGGATGTTTTATGTGTCCAAACACGGACAATCTTTCTCATTCATACATATAAGTAATAGGCGCACGCCTAAAACGACGAGGGTGGGGTGAGAAAATGTCCGGCATTTTGTCTGCATTGGCGTTCATTATGAAAGAATTAATGTTTTTAGTTTCATATATTAAAAACAATGCATTTCCCCAGCCGTTGAGCGCACAAGAGGAAGAAAAATATTTGCAGCAGATGGCAGAAGGCGACGAAGAGGCGCGCAATCTGTTAATTGAGCATAACTTGCGGCTTGTCGCTCATATTGTGAAAAAGTTTGAAAATACAGGCGAAGATGTGGAAGATTTAATTTCAATCGGCACGATCGGCTTGATTAAAGCGATTGAAAGCTATTCGCAAGGAAAAGGAACGAAACTGGCGACATACGCAGCGCGATGCATCGAAAATGAGATTTTAATAACAATAGTGTGCGTAAATAAATGTAAACGCCACCCCGATCGGAGTGACGCCCTACTTCAAATAAAATATCCACGATACAATCATAACACGTCTAAACAGAAATATTCTGTCATTTTTCCTTCATTTTTCTTTCAGTTTTCTGTCACTTTTTCTTAAACGACGTGATACCTGTTTTTCTGTCACTTGGTTGATATCACTATTTTCTAATTACTAGTTGAGCGCAAATGGTTTCAATTTTATCGTTGATAACAATTTTGTGCTCATAAGAACCATAAAACACGTTATCTTCTCCGTATTCTTCAACTAATTCTCTTATGATTAGTCGTTTTATTTTTTCTTTTTCCATATCTGTGTACTCAATCTCTTTTTCATCGAGTATATCTTCAATCTCATCAACATAATCGCACGCGTAGAACATGTCCGCTTCATCAATAAATGTTTTCAATCCATCGACGTAATTTTCAACAATCTCCTTCATCCACGAATCATCTAAACGACCAGCCACTCGTTCCATCCCTTTATAAGTGACTAACCACGTGCCACCACTTTTCCGTGCTTCACTTACCTTAAACTTCCCTCGCTCAATCCATTTAACGACGGTGTTCTGTCCTAATTCCCATATTTTTTCCGCTTCACGCGCCGTGTAAACAGCCGTGATCGGTGATATATTGCCACTAATCAAATAAACTTCAACAATGTAATAACCGTCTTCTTCTGATGGATATATGTCGATCGTCACTCTACCGACATTCTCGCCTTTCTCATTAGTTAAACTTATCTTTCTGCGTTCGAGTGGATATATGTTATCCGCTGCATCCAAATCCCATTCGTATGCTCCTTCAATCATCTCAAATACCTTCTCGATCGCTCCGTTAAATGCGTCATCTCTGCTTCCATACTCTTCTTTAAACATCAACATTTTGATTTCCCCTTTCAGTTTTGTTTTTTTTAGAAAAGACAGGAGGAGAAGAAGATTATACGTATAACTCTACACGCATGCGGTCAAATGCTCCCTTTAAGCGCCCGCTTAAAAATTGC
>NZ_JACHEP010000009.1 GCF_014201465.1 Anoxybacteroides tepidamans
ATTCTTTGCGGCTCTAGGGCTGGAGCCTCCTCCGAAGATTCTAGGCATCCATCCTCGCACCTAGATACACACCTGAAGTATGCCCAAATGCCTCTGAGCCCTTTGGTATCAAGGGATTAGAGGCATTTTGTTTGCCTAGTCACTGTCGAACTTGGGAGGAGGCTGACCCAAAAGTCCGCTAAAAAGCGGACTTTTGGAGTCAGCTTTCTTTACTTTTACATATTTTGTTAAATAAAAGGGCGATTCGCCCCCTTTTGTTTCCTTTGTTTATGCCGCTAAGGACCTTTGTTTGTCCTTAGCGGCTTTCTTGAGGAGATTATGGGCAACGCAAATAAGCCCCCATTCTATGGAAATTTTTTGGAGGCCTCGGAGGACAAAGCGACGAAATCCGCGATTTTGCTTGATTTGCCCAAACACACTCTCAATGTCGGTTTGGCGTTGGCGGTATCGTGCTTGTCCTTCTTCACTCTCTAGTCGTTCACGAGCCATCTGTTTCTGTTCGTGATAGACGGGATTCCACTGCATGGTACGTCCATACTTGGAAGTTGTGCAGGCCGAACGGAACGGACACTCTTCGCATTCGTGGCATTGGTAGTGCTGGATGACCGAAGTATACCCAGATTCTGTGGTCTGCTTCGAAGTTCCTATACGGACCAGTTTTTTCCCGTTCGCACAAATCCAAACGTCCTCTTCTTTCTTGTATGTCCAGTTCTGTGGATGGTGCGGGTTCTTCTTGACCTTGCGTGTGTTCTCTTTCTCATACGTGTTGTACTTGATAAACGCGGAAATGTTTTTTTCTTCGAGTTTCACGTAATTTTCCTCGGAACCATAGACAGCGTCAGCGGTCACGCATTTTGGTACCCCCCGTACTTCTCTCGAACCGTCTCTAGGTGTGGCAGAAGACAACGAGTATCGCTGGGTCTCTGGTGAAGCGAATACCCCAGAACGAACTGACCGGAAGAACCCACTTGTACGTTATAAGCCGGCTTCAGTTGGCCGTTGCGCATGTGGTCTTCCTTCAAACGCATGAACGTCGCATCTGCATCCGTCTTGGAGTAGCTGTTGCGGTCCCCGCATACTTGAAGTTAGTGTTCATACTTTTCACTGCGAGGCAAGTAGGCCTCCTTCCTCTTCTTGACAGCCTTCTTCAACGGTTGGTTGTCCGGCTCGGCCTCCAAACGTTTTTCCCACTCCTCGGTTTTCTTTCGGATTTCTTTTGAAGTAAAAGCAGGCGAAGCGTCGATTTCTTCCGCATTTTCTTCTTCGACTATCACATCGATCTGGGCAATGAACTGATCCACGTTGGCTTGTAATTTCTCTTGGTACTTCTCGGCGGATTTCCGCCAAACGAACGTGTATCGGTTGGCATTCGCTTCAATTTTCGTCCCATCGACGAAATAGTCTTCCATGTTGACATAGCCATCCGCGACAAGCAGGGTGATCATTTCTCGGAACAAGTCGTCAATCAGTCCTTTCATCCGTTCCAAACGAAATCGGTTGATGGAACGGAAGTCCGGCTTTTGAAACCCACTCAGCCACATGAGCGGAAGATGTACTTCTAATTGTCGAGCAATTTCTCGGCCATGATACATTTTTTGGGTGTACGCGTAGAGGATAATTTTCGTCATCATTTTTGGATGATAAGAAGAGGTACCGCCGCCTTTATAGTAAGGAAGAAACGTCTCCATCGGGATGCGCTCGACCATCTCGTGAACCACGTGAGCCATATTATCCGGTGGAATGAGATCGCTGTCGCTATTCATATCGCTCTTCCATTCATCGTTGTGATATAATGGATAAAAAACAAGTGGAGTGAAGTGAAATGAAAACTCCAGAGTTTCAGCGGAAAAACTATACGTATAAAGATTATGCAGAGTGGGATGGACAATGGGAGTTGATTGATGGCGTTCCTTACAGCATGGCTCCTTCGCCTTCTTTTACTCATCAGATCATCGTCGGGGAATTGTATGCGGCTTTACGGCCGTTTTTTCAAAATCAAGGCTGCGCGGTCGTTCTCGCTCCGTTTGATGTAAGGCTGCACGAAGGCTTTCATTACGAAAACGCTAAATATGTCGTGCAGCCAGATCTTTTCGTTGTTTGCGACAAACAGAAAATTACCGAAAAATGTTGCGATGGCCCGCCTGATTTAACTGTTGAAGTGCTATCTCCTAACACGGCGTTAAAAGACAGAAATGAAAAATATAACCTGTATCAACAGTTTCAAGTAAAAGAATATTGGGTTGTTGATCCTGTCCACCGAACGGTCGAAGTATATGGCTGGGAAGACGGTTTATACAAAAACAGGGAAGTATTCGGAGAACAAGATATGCTCGTTTCGTTCTTATATCCGGAACTGAAACTAAATCTTTCCGAAGTTTTTAGGCAGTTATGGTAGCGCATGCGTTGATTATCTATTTTTTACTCGACAATACAGAATTGTATGGCAGAAAAGCTAAGAATAGAGCCATTTTAACTAGTTTTTATTGGTTCATCAACACGCTACCATAACTTTTTTTTGTAACAAAACTACCAATCTAAACCTCATATTTCGCAACCTTTGCATAAATATGGGGTGTTTTTGAATATCACTGAATAGAGTCGACTGATAATCCAATAAGCTCCGTATTCATTTTGCGGAACGGTTCTTTCCACTGCTCGAATGCGATAAACTCGGTCGTGCATACAGGTGTGAAATCCCCCGGATGGCTAAATAGAATAAACCAACGACCACTATAATCCGTCGGGAGCGTTTTGGCGCCGAGCGTCGTAGGACCGTCACTTCCGGAAAGCGGTCACCGATTTTAAAAGGATTGCTGTTTTCCATTGTGTTGCACTCCTCGTCAAGAGTATATTCAGAGGCATAGTTTGTTTGCCTATCATAAATTCGCCGGACCGCTTTTTCTTGCGTTCCATCGCGTGTATACTGTAATTGTTAGAGCGTTTTTTTTTTTGATCGATATGATTAGGAGAGAATGATCGATGAATCGAATCAATGAAATCGCCGATGTTTGTTTGTTGGCAGGGAAAATTATGCTGCAAAGCGGAGCGGAAACATATCGTGTGGAAGACACGATGATACGGATCGCCGCTTCGTTCGGCATGCCATATTCTCATAGTTATGTGACGCCGACGGGAATTATTTTTGCGATTGACGGGGCCGGACCAACGAAACTCATTCGCATCGTCGAACGATCGACCGATTTGCAAAAGGTAACGATTGTCAACAGCATTTCCCGGCAAATCAGCAGCGGAGAGCTGTCGCTTGCAGAAGCGCATGAACGGTTGAAACAACTGGAAGGAAAGAATCTCGCTTATCCGTTTTGGATGCAGATTGCCGCATCAGCAATTGCAAGCGGTTGTTTTGTCATTATGTTTCAAGGAAAGTGGAGCGACTTTTTACCTGCATTTGTGTCTGGAGGAATCGGCTTTTACGGATTAGATTACGTCCATCGTTTAGTAAAACTCAAATTTTTCGCTGAATTTTTTGCGTCATTTCTCGCAGGAATTGTAGCGGTGTTGCTCGTTGCTATCGGTGTTGGCAACGATATTGATAAAATTATTATCGGATCGGTGATGCCGTTAGTGCCGGGAATGTTAATCACAAATGCCGTGCGCGATTTGATGGCGGGGCATTTAGTGGCAGGGTTATCAAAAGGAGCGGAAGCGTTTTTAACGGCGTTTGCGATCGGAACGGGTATGGCCGTTATTTTTGCGATGTATTAGGAGAGGAAAATATGCTGATTGAACAGCTTGTAACGAGTTTCATTGCCTCGGCCGCCTTTGGCCTCATTTTTAATGTTCCGAAAAAATTGCTCGCACATTGTGGATTTGTTGGGATGAGCGGCTGGTTCATCTATATTTTGTTTGTCCAATATGATATGGATTCTATCTTCGCTACGTTTGTAGCCGCTTTTTTTGTGGCGGTTGTGAGCCAAGCGTTGGCAAGAATGTACAAAACGCCGATGACGATTTTTAGCGTTTCCGGCATCATTCCGCTCGTTCCGGGGGGACTGGCGTATGAAGCGATGCGCCATGTTGTTGTGAACGACTACAATATGGCGATCCAGCTGGCGGCAAAAGCGTTTATGATCTCTGGAGCGATTGCGATGGGGCTCATTTTTTCAGAAGTCATAAACCAAATGATGAAAACTTGGGCTTCACGGTAGAAGTTTGAGTTTTGGACAGTAACGGTAGACACGTTTCATTAATAAAGCGCTCCGACATTCGTGACTTGAGCCATGAGAAGAGAGAATTTGCTTTCAGCTTGAAACAAAATATGACAGGTGACACAGGCACCTGTCGTTTTTTAAAAGAATAAGAAAGTATAAATTTTGGGCTCCCGCGGTTAGGATGCGAGCTGTCTAGCTCCAAGCGCCATCGGTGTGATGCGCTCCGCCCCACACTGCGGCCGCAGCCTCCTCGGTGGGGCTTGTGCGATCTTCGCCGATAGGAGGGCGCTTTGCGCTTTTCTTATAGGTTTTACCGTTTGTCGTTTTTTTGGTATAGTAGTATCGGAAATTTCACGTGATGAGAGGAGGACGAAAACAGTAATTTTAAAAATATACAAAAGTGTTTAAATGTGATGAAATATAGACATGAAACAATATAAACCAAAAGAGTTTGCAGAGATGCTCAACGTGTCCGTGAAGACACTACAAAGATGGGATAACGAAGGCGTATTGAAAGCTTACCGAAACCCAAAAGGAAGGAGATATTATACAGAAGAACAGTACAGAGAGTATATGGGGATTCCAAAGGAAAATCAAGTAGGTAAGACGGTGATATACGCCAGAGTATCCGACCGAAGTCAAAAAGACGATTTGGAAAATCAAGTGGAGTTTTTAAGAACGTTTGCTAATGCAAGAGGAATAATTATTGACGAAATTCTTACCGATGTTGGTAGTGGATTAAACTACAAAAGAAAACAGTGGAATAGGTTGATGGAACAATGTGTCGAGGGTAACATTTCAACCATTTTGATTGCTCATCAAGACCGATTTGTTCGATTTGGATATGAGTGGTTTGAACAATTTCTTGCAAAACATGGCGTAAAAATCATGGTAATCAATAACGAGAAGCTATCTCCACAGGAAGAATTCGTCCAAGACTTGATTTCCATTATTGAGGAGTTTAGTTGTCGAGTGTATGGTTTGAGAAAATACAGAGACAAAATGAAGGAAGATCGGCTATGAAAAAGGCTTATTTGGTTGAAATCAAACCGACAGCTGAACAAGCGATCAAAATAAACAAAACGATTGGTATATGTCGTTACGTGTATAACTTTTACATTTCAAAAAACAAGGAAATATACGAACAAGAAAAGCGATTCATGAGTGGGTACGAGTTTGATAAATGGCTCAATAACGTACACACGAAACAACAAGACCAATGGATGAAAGACGTATCGACAAAGGCTGTCAAGCAGTCGATGATGAACGCAGAAAAAGCGTTTAAAAACTTCTTTCAAGGAAAGTCTGCATTCCCTCGATACAAGCGAAAAAAAGACGAAGACGTCAAATGTTATTTTCCGAAAAACAACAAAACGGATTGGACGGTCGAACGACACGAATCAAAATTCCGACACTTGGCTGGGTTCGATTAAAAGAATACGGATATATTCCAAAAAACGCCATCGTCCGAAGCGGAACCGTATCGAAAAAAGCAGGACGATATTTTGTATCTGTTCTTTGTGAAGTCGAAGATGTCAAACCGACCGTTCCGCTTCAATCAACAGGGATCGGCATTGATTTAGGAATGAAAGCATTTGCCGTTTTAAGCGATGGCAGAGTGTTTCAAAACATCAACCACACACCAAAAATCAAAAAGCTGAAAAAGAAATTCAAGCGAGAACAACGCTCCTTATCTCGCAAATACGAATATCTAAAAAAGAGAGGTGAAGAACCTGCTGCTAAAAGAGGAGCGAATATAGACAAAAATATTTTTAGAGTGCAAAAGCTCCATGCTCGATTGGCGAATATTCGCTTGGAGTACGTGAAGTTCGTAGCGAATGAAGTGGCGAAAACCAAGCCACGATACGTCGTCATCGAGGACTTGAACGTCAAAGGGATGATGAAAAATCGCCATTTGGCTAGATCCATTGCAGAACAATGTTTTTATACGTTTCAAACATGGCTCATTCATAAATGCAAAAAATATGGCATTGAAGTAAGACAAGTCAGTCGATTTTATCCATCGTCTAAAATGTGTTCACGTTGTGGGCATATGAAAAAAGACCTCCAGTTATCGGATCGGATATATGTTTGCGATGGTTGTGGTCATACGATGGATCGAGACGTGAATGCGGCAATATCCCTTTTGCATGCGAAAGACTATATCGTTCTCACGTAACGAGGACGGTATGATACCGATTGCTAGTCGGGAATTAACGCCTGTGGAGAGCCATGCAAACGACAGTAGCCTTTTGGCGAGGTCGGGCTCGTTGAAACAGGAACACTCTAAAAATATAGGTTTGTCTATATTTTTAGTAGCAGAAATGGACAGTGGCTGGACATTCCAAATGGAAAAATATTCAGCGTCGGAAAAATGCACAAGATGCGAAACGCGGCAAACTGTTTATGAAATTAGCGAAAGAAATTTACGTTGCAGCAAAAATGGGCGGCGGTGATCCGAGCACTAATGCCAGCTTACGTCTCGTCATTGAAAAAGCGAAAGCGGCCAATATGCCGAATGAAAACATCGAACGTGCGATTAAAAAAGCGACGGGGAATCAAGAGCATACAAATTACGAAGAAATTCGTTATGAAGGATACGGTCCGGGCGGTGTGGCGGTAATGGTCGTCTGTTTAACGGATAATAAAAACCGCACCGCATCAAACATTCGGGTGGCGTTTTCGAAAAATGGCGGGAACCTTGGCGAAACAGGTTGCGTCTCTTATTTGTTTGAACGGAAAGGATTGCTTGTCATTGCTCGGGAAGATTTAGATATAGAAGAAGACGACATGCTTCTTCAAGCGATTGAAGCGGGAGCGGAAGAAATGGAAACAACGGATGATTCGTTTGAAATTTACACGACTCCAGAAAATTTTGAAGAGGTTAAAAACCAGCTTGCCGCTAACGGTTTTACGTTTGTAAACGCCGAAATCACCATGATCCCGCAAACGTACACGACATTAACAGGCGACGACTTGACAAAAATGTTAAAGCTCATTGACATGTTAGAAGATGATGATGATGTCCAAGAAGTGTATCACAACTTAGACGAGTCAGGTCTTGAATAAAGATCGGTGATCTATCAATGTTTTCTAAAATCTAACAACTAAAAATGAAATGGTTACGGTATACATTTTTTAAGGTCACTCTAATGTATAGAAAATCATTCTTACAGAGAGTGACTTTTCTTTATTTGTAGAAATGGATAAATTGATTTTTGATGGAAAAAATAGAAATAGACATCTTGTTTTGAAAGAAGGGGAAAGTAATGCGGATTTTCATTGCTTTGATGATGTTTATTTCGCTATTCGGTTCTTCAAGCGTATTTGCACAATCATCTGCCGTTCAAATGACGATTCTTTTAGAACGCATGTATGTAGATGGGGAAGTCAGCGAAGAAATTAGAAAAGAAACGGTGACTTCTATGAAAGACATATGGGAAAAATATAAAGGATGGCAGTTGGTCGATCTAGACGATAGCCAAATCGTCTTTCAAAAAAAGGTAAATGATATTTCGCCGTTATTAAAGGCAAACGGCTATTTCGGCTTAACGAAAGATGGAACGTTGTCGATTTTTGAAGGAAAACCGAACGAATCGTCGCGCGTCATTCAATCGTTTTTTCAAATTGATATCAAAAAACTAGAAAGCCGTCAACAAAAGCGATTGCAAAAAGGCATTCGCGTCGTTTCGAAATCGCGATATCAAGATATTATTGAAACATATCGCCCGTTTGCACTCACTCCTTAAAAGGCTTATCGGCTGGATAAGTCTTTTTGTTTTGAATCTCAAGAAGAATATACATTCGCTTTTTTTAGAGGATATGGTACAATGAAAAACAGTGAGAATAAGGAAAGGGCGAGCAGTTTTGATTGAGTTTGTACGAGGATATGTCGATTACGTTTGTCCGGAATACATTGTTGTTGAAGCGAATGGAGTCGGTTATCAAATTTTTACGCCGAATCCGTTTTCGTTTCAACCAAGTCGTGATACAATCGTGACCGTCTACACATATCAATATGTACGTGAAGATGTCATTGCTTTATACGGGTTTCGAACGCGAGAAGAACGGATGCTGTTTGCGAAGCTTCTTCAAGTTTCTGGAATCGGGCCAAAAGGAGGGCTTGCCATTTTGGCAGCGGGAGAGCCGCAGCAATTAGTGCAAGCGATTGAAGAAGAAAATGAAGCATTTTTATGCAAATTTCCAAGCGTCGGGAAAAAAACGGCAAGGCAAATGATTCTCGATTTAAAAGGAAAATTGCAAAATGTCATCCCGAATACGCTCCCCGATTTATTTATGGAATGGGCCGATTCAGATTGTTCAACTGCGCTTGATGAAGCGATTGAGGCGCTGCAGGCGCTTGGATATGCCGAACGAGAAATTCGCAAAATCGTGCCGATGCTAAAAAAAGAAACGCTGTCTACCGATCAGTATATTAAGCGTGCCCTGCAATTATTATTAAAGTAGGGAGGGGAAAACGATGGAAGAACGCCTTGTTGCAAGCGATGCTTCCAGCGAAGATGTGTCGCTTGAATATAGCCTCCGCCCGAAGTTTTTGCAAGAATATATTGGACAAGATCAAGTTAAAGAAAATTTAAAAGTGTTTATCGAAGCGGCGAGAATGCGCCAAGAAACGCTTGACCACGTGCTTTTGTATGGGCCTCCCGGGCTTGGCAAAACGACGTTAGCGGCGATCATCGCCAATGAAATGGGCGTTCATGTGCGCACGACATCAGGTCCGGCGATCGAGCGTCCCGGCGATTTGGCCGCCATTTTAACATCTCTTGAACCGGGAGATGTATTGTTTATCGACGAAATTCATCGCCTTCATCGTTCTGTGGAAGAAGTATTATATCCAGCTATGGAAGATTTTTGCTTAGATATCGTCATCGGAAAAGGTCAAACGGCGCGTTCGATTCGCATTGATCTGCCGCCGTTTACGCTTGTCGGGGCCACGACGAGAGCGGGAGCGTTGTCGGCACCGCTTCGTGACCGGTTTGGCGTGTTGAGCCGGCTCGAGTATTATCAGCCGGAGCAGCTTTCGCAAATTGTCAAGCGCACAGCTGATATTCTTGAAGTGTCCATCGAGGAAGAGGCAGCGTTTGAAATCGCCCGCCGCTCGCGGGGCACGCCGCGCATTGCCAACCGCCTGTTGCGCCGCGTCCGGGATTTTGCCCAAGTGAAAGGCGACGGAACGATCACAAGTATATTAGCTAGAGAAGCGCTTGAATTACTGCAAGTCGACCGGTTAGGGCTGGACCATATCGACCATAAATTACTAAAAGCGATGATCGAAAAGTTTCGCGGCGGCCCTGTCGGATTGGACACAATCGCCGCAACAATCGGCGAAGAAGCACAAACGATTGAAGACGTATACGAACCGTATTTATTGCAGATCGGTTTTTTACAGCGAACGCCGCGTGGCCGTATCGTCACGCATTACGCATATGAACATTTTGGGATGGAGGTGCCGAAATGATGAGCAGCTTTCCAAAAATCATTATGATGATCGGGGCTATCTTGATTATTGTCGGATTTCTTATGCAGTTTATTAAACTTGGCAGACTCCCTGGAGATATTGTCATTCAAAAAGGAAACACAACCTTTTATTTTCCAGTTGTCACATCGATTATATTAAGTGTAGTGCTTTCGCTCATTTTTTACGTCATCGGCCGATTTCGCTAAAAAACAATATAGGAGATTAGGCGTGTTGATTAACCAATAAAAGCAAGTTGACATCGCTCTATTCCTAGCTTTTCTACCGTTGTCGGCAAACGAACCGTTTGCCGACTGGGCATGCGCACAGCATGCCCTCCTCGAACAATGAACGCTTTGCGGGCAAATGACATTTGCCCGCCGGCGTTCTTGTTCGAGGAAAAAGCAGAAAAGCTTATGTTCAGCCATATGATTCTATGTTTTTTAGTAAAATAATGGATAATCAACACTAGTGATAGGAGATAGGTGAAGATTGATGAAAGTAGACTTGTTTGATTTTCATTTGCCGGAAGAATTAATTGCCCAAACGCCGCTTCCAAACCGGGAAGCATCAAGGCTGATGGTACTGGATAAGCGGACGGGGGCAATTAAGCATGAAACTTTTCGCTCTATTTTATCGTATTTACGTGAAGGTGATTGTCTTGTTTTAAATGATACTCGCGTATTACCGGCACGCCTTTATGGCGAAAAAGAAGATACGGGCGCCAAAATGGAAGTGCTTTTGTTAAAGCAAATCGAAGGAGACGAGTGGGAAACGTTAGTCAAACCAGCGAAGCGTGTAAAAGAAGGAACGACGATTGTATTCGGTGACGGTCGATTGAAAGCAACGTGCAAAGGTGAGTTAGAGCATGGAGGAAGAGTCCTAAAATTCACATACGCAGGGGTTTTTTATGAAGTGTTGGAATCGCTTGGCGAAATGCCGCTTCCTCCTTACATTAAAGAGCAATTGGAAGACCGCGAACGCTATCAAACGGTATATGCCCGGGAACGCGGATCTGCTGCTGCACCGACGGCAGGGCTTCATTTTACCGAACAGCTGCTTGATGATATTCGCGAAAAAGGGGTTCATATTGCCTTTATTACGCTTCATGTCGGTCTCGGCACATTCCGCCCTGTCAATGTGGAAAATGTGGAAGAACACGATATGCACGCCGAGTTTTATCAAATGACAGAAGGAACGGCACACTTTTTAAACGAAGTGAAACAGCGCGGCGGGCGGATCATTGCCGTCGGAACGACATCGACGCGTACGCTTGAGACGATTGCCTCCCGCCATAACGGCACGTTTGTTGCCGAAAGCGGCTGGACGGATATTTTTATTTATCCTGGTTATGAGTTTCAGGCGATTGACGGCATGGTCACGAATTTCCATTTGCCGAAATCGACGTTGATTATGCTTGTCAGCGCATTAGCGGGGAGGGAAAACGTCCTGCGCGCCTACGAAGAAGCAGTCAAAGAACGGTATCGTTTCTTTAGCTTCGGTGATGCGATGTTGATTATTTAGGAAAGGAGCTGTTCATTTGGCTATTCGATATGAACTGATTAAAACGTGCAAACAGACAGGAGCAAGACTTGGAATCATTCACACACCGCACGGCTCGTTCGAAACGCCGATGTTTATGCCGGTCGGGACGCTGGCGACCGTTAAAACGTTGTCGCCGGAAGAATTAAAACAGATGGGTGCAGGGATCATTTTAAGCAACACGTACCATTTATGGCTGCGTCCGGGTCATGAGATCGTGAAAGAAGCGGGCGGCTTGCATTCATTTATGAATTGGGACCGCGGCATTTTGACAGACTCCGGCGGTTTTCAAGTATTTAGCTTAAGCGAATTTCGCAAAATTGAAGAAGAAGGCGTCTCTTTCCGCAACCATTTAAACGGGGACAAGCTGTTTCTTTCGCCAGAAAAAGCGATGGAAATTCAAAACGCGCTCGGGTCCGATATTATGATGGCATTTGACGAATGTCCGCCGTATCCGGCGACGTATGAATATATGAAAAAATCGGTTGAACGGACGAGCCGCTGGGCGGAACGATGTTTAAAAGCACATAAGCGCCCGAATGAACAAGGATTGTTTGGCATCGTACAAGGCGGTGAATTTGAAGACCTTCGCAAACAAAGCGTGCAAGACCTTGTGTCGCTTGATTTTCCGGGTTATGCGGTAGGCGGCTTGTCAGTCGGAGAGCCAAAAGAAGTGATGAACCGCGTGCTTGAATTTACGACCCCGCTTTTGCCGGCGAATAAGCCGCGTTATTTAATGGGGGTCGGCTCACCGGATTCACTCATTGACGGGGCGATTCGCGGCATTGACATGTTTGACTGCGTCTTGCCGACGCGCATCGGCCGAAACGGAACGGTCATGACGAGCGAAGGGCGTGTCGTCATAAAAAATGCGCAATATGCCCGCGATTTTACGCCGCTTGATCCAAACTGCGACTGTTATACGTGCCGCAACTATACGCGCGCTTATATTCGCCACTTAATTAAATGCGATGAAACGTTCGGTATTCGCTTAACTTCTTATCATAACGTCTATTTTCTGATAAAATTAATGGAGCAAGTTCGTCAAGCGATTCGCGAAGATCGCCTTGGCGACTTTCGCGACGAATTTTTCGAACGATATGGATTTAATAAACCGAATGCGAAAAACTTTTAGAAAGGGGGGAAAACAATGGCTACACTTGTCAATCTTTTACCGTTTGTTTTAATGTTTGTTATTTTCTATTTCTTGCTGATTCGCCCGCAGCAAAAACGCCAGCGCGCTGTACAGCAAATGCAGGCGAACTTAAAGAAAGGCGATAAAATCGTGACGATCGGCGGCTTGCACGGCATTATCGACTCGGTGGATGAAGATAAAGTCGTTATCCGCGCAGGAGATGGCACTCGTCTTACATACGATCGCTCAGCTGTTCGCGAAGTCGTAACTGAAAGCAAGTAACGGACGAAAAGGCTACCTTTTTGATATGGAAGGTAGCCTTTTTGAAACGGTTTTCGCAAGTGAACGGAGAATCAATCCGCATGCCTGCGCGCAGACGACATATTGACGCCCATCATTCCGCCGAGCATCGCTACAACGAAAAATCCGAGATGATACATCCATTGTTTCGTAGAAAATGATTGTTCTAATCCTAAAAATTGAAATAAAAAGACGATGAATGTAAATAATGCGCTCGTAGTTCCGCCCATAAGCCAACCTTTTTCTTTTCCTTTTCCGCCTGCGACAAATCCGCCAATAAACACCGATAAAAGAGAGCCGGCAAAAATGACCCATGTCAATGAAGACTCTTGAACGTCCGTCCATTTGAGAAAAAGCGATAATAATAAGCTAATGATAGACGCCAATAGAAAAATGGTCACAACCCCATAGACAATCGCTTTACCGAACCTAACCATTTTTTTCCCTCCGTTTTGACAGCTATTTTTAGGAAGAGTATATTCGCCAAAGGGCATGTTTAGAAGCGGTCTTGTCTAGTTTTTTCTTAGAAAAAGCCGGATGAGCGGAATGCGTGCGAGTTCTTCGTGCTTGATGAGCTTGAAAACAACTAAAAGAATGGTGTACACAACCGTTGTCATAGTCATCGCTGCTATAGTTCGTATATTGATCGGAAGCGAGGTCCACGAATAAAAAAAGGTGATATGTCCAATGATGCCCGATGCCGCCATCGCGATCAACGTATATATATACTCGAACAAATAGATTGAGTAAGAAATGGTTTTAACGATCGTGGCAAAATGAAGGAATGTGACAAGAACGGTACCGATGGCAATAGCTAGCGCAGCCCCCATAATTCCTAATTTTGGCTGCGTCGCTAGTGCAAAAATGCAAACGGTTTTCACGATGGAGCCGATTAGGCTGTTGATCATCGCCGCTTTCGCCAAATCAAGGCCTTGTAAAACAGCCTGCAACGGGCCTTGGCAATAATAAAAAAGGAAAAATGGGGCCATTACTTTAACGAAAACCGCTGCATTGCTTGTACCATACATCAGCTGCATAAGCGGATCGGCGAATACGTAGAGCACAACGACCGATAGTCCTCCCGTGATCAGGGAGAGGCGCATCCCCTGCTGAATACGGTGGTCAATGAGAGAGAACTGTTGCTGGGCGGCTGCCTCACTAATCGCTGGAACGAGAGATGTTGATAACGAATATGTAATAAACGATGGCAACATCAATAACGGAAGCGCGTATCCTGTTAGTTCACCGTATTGTTTCGTAGCTAACGAAGTGGTTACACCGGCAATCGCTAAACTATTGGCGACGACGATTGGCTCAAAAAACCATGCCATGGAACCGATCAGACGACTTCCGGTTGTTGGTAAAGCGATACGCAACAAGCTCATCAATGTGTCTTTTCCGGATTTAACATAACGGAAAAATTGAGAACGGATTTTAATCCGTTTTTTCCGTTTAAACATATATAACAAATAAATAAGCGAAGCTAATTCACCGATGACGGAAGAAAGCATCGCTCCTGCGGCCGCATATTCAATGCCGTACGGCAAAAAAAGGTTCGTGCAAAAGGCGATTAAACTAATGCGGACGATTTGTTCAAGCAGTTGCGAATATGCATACGGCTTCATTTGTTGCTTCCCTTGAAAATAGCCGCGCAAGACAGAAGAAATGGCGACGATCGGAACGACCGGTGAAATGGCCAACAACGGATAATAGGTGCGTGAATCGGTAAATAGCGTCGTTGCTAAAATCGGTGCTAGCAACATCATCATCGGAAAAAAGATGAGACTTAAAACGCCGGTAATCATCAAAGAAACGACGAGAATTTTTTTGACTTTTTGTTGGTCGCCCACCGCTTCCGCTTCTGCCACTAGTTTCGAAATCGCAACGGGCACCCCCATTTGCGTAATTGTAATCGCTAGTACTAACGTCGGAACGGCCATCATATATAAGCCGACCCCTTCTTCTCCGATAACGCGGGCGACAACGATGCGGTTAATAAATCCGAGCACCCTTGTAATGAGGCCGGCGGCGATTAAAATAAGTGTTCCTTGCAAAAATTTGGACATATCCAATTCCCCTCCCTTCTCAAACAAGACGATCTTTTATACAATTAACTATATGCAAGAGATATGAACAAGCATGACAAGTATTGCGAGGCAAAACAAGGAGCGGTGACAATGGAAAAAGAGCGGATGGATGTGTTGCGGGAGCAATTAATGCCAGCACTACAATGCAAATATGAGGAGTTTCGCTTGCTTGGCTATGATCACGTGACGGTTGAACAAATTTGGCAATGTTTGCTTAATAAAAAATGGAAAAATATGAACGAGGAAAAGAAACTATATGAATGGGTGAATGACATATTATCGCTTTCGATTGGAGAGTATATGTCGTTTTTGACGATGGAATCGTACCGTAAGCAGCGTTCTTATGGAGATGACGATTTAGAAGCGATATTAAAAGAGTTGTTATAGTAGAAAATTGACAGCTTGCACAAACTGCTTCATAATAGGAATGTTAAGGAATTTTGGCGGTTGCGGCGAGGTTTGTTGATGGCATAAGGAGGATTTTTATTATGGTAAAAAGAAGTCGCATTATCGCGTTTTTTCTATTGCTGCTTCTTTTAGGCAGCATGATGGGAACGACGATTCAGGGGATTTTACATAACATCAAGCTAGGACTTGATTTGCAAGGCGGATTTGAAGTGCTGTATGAAGTAAAACCGGCGAAGAAAGGCGATAAAATCGACAAAGAGACGCTCGCAAGCACTGTGAGCGCATTAAACAAGCGGATTAACGTGCTCGGGGTGAGCGAGCCGAACATTCAGACGGAAGGAAAAAACCGCATTCGTGTGCAGCTTGCCGGAGTGAAAGACCAAAACCAAGCGCGCGAAATTTTGTCGACGCAAGCGAAATTAACGTTTCGTGATGTGTATGACAACGTCTTAATGGACGGAAGTGACCTTGTCGAAGGTGGGGCGAAGCTTTCGTTCGATGAACAAGGGAAGCCGAGTGTGGCGATTAAGTTAAAAGATGCCAACAAGTTTAAACAAGTGACAGAAAAAGTGTATAAAATGGGCTCACCGAACAATTTATTAGTCATTTGGCTTGATTTTAAAGAAGGTGTCGATTCATACGCCAAAGAGGCGGGAAAAGCGAAACCAAAATATATTTCAGCTGCAGCGGTCAATCAAGTTTTTGACCAAACGGACGTATCGATTGTCGGAAACTTTACTGTAGAGGAAGCAAAGCAGCTCGCCGATTTACTAAATGCTGGTGCGCTTCCAGTGGAGCTGAAAGAAATTTATTCGACGTCCGTCGGGGCACAATTTGGTGAAAATGCCTTGCAAAAAACGATTTTTGCCGGAATCGTAGGCATAGCGGCGATTTTCCTTTTTATGATCGCTTTTTATCGCTTGCCGGGATTTATTGCTGTCATTACGCTATCCGTGTACATTTATTTGATTTTACTTATTTTTGACTGGATGAACGGCGTACTCACATTGCCGGGAATTGCCGCCCTTATTTTAGGGGTCGGGATGGCGGTCGATGCCAATATTATTACATATGAGCGGATCAAAGAGGAAATCAAACTCGGTAAATCGATTATGTCAGCATATCGCACGGGAAATAAAGGATCGTTTACCACGATTTTTGATGCGAACATTACGACCATTATCGCCGGTGTCGTCTTATTTATTTACGGGACAAGCTCGGTTAAAGGGTTTGCGACGATGCTCATCATTAGTATTTTAGTGAGCTTTATCACTGCCGTGTACGGCACGCGCTTATTGCTTGGTCTTCTCGTACATAGCCGCATTTTGCATAACAAGCCAGGGTATTTTGGCGTGAAAAAATCAGAGATTTTAAATATTGCGGAGACCGATGAGCATACAGAAGTGCCGACAAAATTTGCACGCCTTGATTTTGTTAAGCATAGTAAAAAATTCTTTATGCTTTCCGGTGCGCTGACGATAGCAGGGGTCATTGCGCTATTAACGATGAAGCTGAACCTAGGCATCGATTTTGCGAGCGGCACGCGCGTCGAAGTAATGAGCGATTCGAAATTAAATGTGCAGCAATTGGAGGAAGAGTTCAAAAAACTTCATTTGCAGCCAAAAGATATCGTTTTATCAGGAAATAAAGGCGAAATCGGCGTTGCCCGTTTTATCGGTGTATTAAGCAAAAAAGAAATTTCCGAGCTTAAAACTCATTTCAAACAAAAGTACGGATTTGAGCCAAACGTCAGCACTGTATCGCCAACGGTCGGAAAAGAGCTAGCAAGAAATGCGTTAATTGCTGTTCTTATTTCATCGATCGGCATCATTATTTATGTGACGATTCGGTTTGAAATGTATATGGCGCTTGCGGCGATTGTGGCGCTATTGCACGATGCGTTTATCATCATTACGTTTTTCAGCTTAACGCGTCTAGAAGTTGATTTAACGTTTATCGCTGCCGTATTAACGATTATCGGTTATTCGATTAATGATACGATTGTGACGTTTGACCGGATTCGCGATTTAATGAAAAAGCGGAAAGTGAAAACGGTCGACGATTTAAAACAAATTGTCAACCGCGCGTTGCAACAAACGTTTACCCGCTCGATCAACACGGTTTTAACGGTCATTTTCACGGTCGTTGCGCTGCTGATTTTTGGCAGTGAAGCGATTCGCAACTTTAACTTGGCGTTATTAGTCGGGCTTGTGTCGGGTGTTTACTCGTCCTTGTTTATTGCATCTCAATTATGGGTCATTTGGAAAGGAAAACAGTTGAAAAAAGGGAAAATGAAAAAGCAGGCGGAAAAAGATTTAGAGCCGCAAATATAGAAAAATTCACAAGGATGCTCCTAAAAAGGGCATCCTGTTTTTATTGGAAACAGGATGGATACACTAATTTAAACGATGTTCTAAGAAAGGAAGATAATAGTGGAAAAAGAAGAGCGCTTTCGTCAAGCAGAGTTTGCGGCGGTCGTCGGGATTATCGGCAATATTGCGTTGGCGGTCGTAAAAGGAATCGTGGGAGTCGTCGGCCATAGTAAGGCGCTTCTTGCCGATGCCGTTCATTCCGCTTCCGATGTGGCTGGTTCCTTGGCCGTATGGATCGGACTGCGCGCGGCTAAACGTCCGCCTGATGAAGACCATCCGTATGGACACGGCAAAGCGGAATCGATCGCGGCGATTATTGTAGCGGTGTTTTTGCTTGTCGTTGGCGTTGAAATCGGCCGGTCATCGGTACAATCGTTTTTTCAACCACTTCAGCCGCCTGAGATGATCACTGTATATGTCGTCATCGCTTCCATCGTTATTAAAGAAGCGATGTTTCGTTATAAATATCGATTAGGAAAAAAATTAAATAGCGATGCGATTATTGTCAATGCGTACGAACATCGTTCTGATGTCTTTTCATCGATTGCTGCGCTTATCGGAATCGCGGCATCGATGATTGGAAGCGCATTAGACATAAAATGGCTCGTATACGCGGATCCGATCGCCGGATTGTTCGTCTCTCTCCTTGTCGTAAAAATGGCGTCGATGCTAGGCAAAGAATCGATTCATACGACGCTGGACCATGTATTGCATGAGGAAGACACAACGTACCTTCGCGAAGCGGTATTACAATTTCCAGAAGTCAAACAAATTCACGAATTGCATGCGCGAGAACACGGTCATTATGTCATTGTTGATTTAAAAATCGCGGTTGATCCTTTACTCACAGTAGAAGAAGGACATCGCATCGGAAAAAAAGTAAAAGAAAAATTGCTCGCATTGCCGAATGTAGAAAATGTGATGGTACATATTAATCCGCATTATCCGAAAAAAACTGAGTAATGTCATTGCCCGTCTTTTCCTCCTTTTGTATAATAGGGGGAGTTGAGGTGGGGGACATGTTAACAGCGAAAACACGATGGGACGTTAAACGTCCTAATATCGATAAAATCAATGAGTTAGCCCAACAGTTGAACATTGCTCCGCTCGTTGCTTCGTTGCTCATTAATCGCGGAATCGATACGGCTGAAGCTGCAAAGGCATTTTTATACCCAGCGAAGCAGCCGTTTCATGATCCGTTTTTGTTGGATGGAATGGATCGGGCGGTTATGCGAATTCAACAGGCGATACAGACTGGCGAACGCATTCTTGTATTTGGCGACTATGATGCGGATGGAGTCAGCAGCACAACGGTGATGGTCAGTGCATTGGCAGAAATGGGCGCAAATGTCGATTTTTATATTCCAAATCGCTTCACTGAAGGATACGGCCCGAACGAGCGAGCGTTTCGTTTGGCAAAAGAGAACGGCGTTTCACTCATTATTACGGTCGATACAGGAATTGCGGCCGTAAAGGAAGTGGCATTGGCGAATGAACTCGGAATGGATGTGATTATAACGGACCATCACGAACCTGGGCCGGTGCTGCCAGAGGCGCTGGCCATTATTCATCCGAAAAAACCGGGAAGTACGTATCCGTTCCGCGAGTTGGCGGGAGTAGGCGTGGCGTTTAAAGTGGCGCACGCATTGCTTGGAGAGGTGCCGAGCCATTTGCTTGATGTGGTCGCGATTGGCACGATTGCCGATCTTGTGTCACTTACAGGTGAAAACCGTTTGCTCGTTGTAAAAGGACTCGAACAATTGCGAACAACGAGGCGCGTCGGGCTACGCACGTTGTTGAAACAGTGTGGAGTGAACATGCAGCAAATTAATGAAGAAACGGTCGGGTTTGTCATCGCTCCGCGCATTAATGCGGTAGGTCGGTTAAGCGATGCTGATCCAGCCGTGCGGCTACTGATGACAAATGACGAAACAGAAGCGCAAATGTTGACGGCGGAAATGGAAGCGCTCAACCAGGAACGGCAGCAACTTGTTAACGACATAACTGAAGAAGCAATCGCGATGATTCAAGACCGGTTTCCGCCGGATGCGTACCGCGTCCTTGTCGTAGCGAACGAAGGCTGGAACGCTGGCGTTGTGGGCATCGTTGCTTCTAGGCTAGTGGAACAATTTTATCGGCCGACCATCGTATTAAGCATTGACCGGGACAAAGGGATAGCGAAAGGATCGGGTCGAAGCATTCACGGGTTTGATCTATTTTTGCATTTATCGGCGTGTCGCGATATTTTGCCGCATTTCGGCGGCCATCCGATGGCGGCAGGGATGACGCTAGCAATCGAGCATGTTGATGAATTGCGGGAGCGTCTCAATGCGCAGGCTTCCGAAATATTGGCGGAAGAAGATTTCATCCCGATCACATCGATTGATGCAACGTGTTCGGTTCGCGATATTACGATCGAGGCGGTTGAACAAATGGAGCAATTAGCCCCGTTCGGAGTGGATAATCCGAAGCCGCTCATTTTGATTGAGGATGCATCGGTGCAAACGATTCGCCGTATTGGGGCTGATCAGTCACATGTAAAAATGGTGTTTGAACAAGATGGCGCAACGCTTGACAGCGTCGGCTTTGGGTACGGATATTTGCACGACGAAATCGCCCGCGATGCGAAAGTATCCGTTGTCGGATCGTTGTCGATGAACGAATGGAACCATCTTCGGAAACCGCAGCTCATGATTTGCGATGTATTGGTACGAGAATGGCAACTGTTTGATATGCGCGGCATGAAGCATGTGCATTCTATTTTTTCGTCTCTCCCTGCTGAAAAACGGTTATTGATTGCTTTTCGGCAAGATACGGTAGAAGCGTTACGATTGCATGCATATCGCGAAGAAATCTATGTGATCACATCAACGGAAGAAGCGAAACGGCTTTCAGTCGACGGACGTTTCATCGTATTTCTCGATATGCCACCATCGCTTGAAGTCATAAAAGTTTTATTAAGTTATAGTTTACCTGCACGCATTTATGCGTTATTCTATCAAAGGGAGACTCATTTTTTCAGCACGATGCCGACGCGCGATCATTTTAAATGGTTTTACGCGTTTTTGTTGCAGCGCGGTTCGTTTCATTTAGAAAAGTATGGTGATGAGTTAGCACGTTCGCGCGGCTGGACGAAAGAGACGATCCATTTTATGGTACAAGTGTTTTTAGAATTGCAGTTTGTTACGCTGCATAACGGGGTTGTTTCACTTGTCCATCAGCCGGAGAAGCGGGATTTAATGGATTCGCCGACGTATCGGTTGAAACATGCTCAATTTGAGCTAGAAAATATTCTTTTGTATTCATCATATGAACAATTAAAGCGCACCTTTTTTGAAATAACAGGTTCGCAAGTGTATGAGGAGGCAAAGTAATGGATTTAAAACAATATGTAACCATTGTTCCTGATTTCCCTAAACCTGGGATTATGTTTAAAGATATTACGACGATTATGGATAAAGGGGAAGTATATAAGTACGCGACGGATCAAATCGTGCAATATGCGCGCGAAAAGAAAATCGATCTTGTCGTTGGACCAGAAGCGCGCGGATTTATTATCGGCTGCCCGGTTGCGTATGCGCTTGGTGTAGGATTTGCACCGGTGCGCAAAGAAGGAAAACTGCCGCGCGAAGTCGTTCGTGTCGAATACGGCTTAGAATACGGGAAAGACGTCTTGACGATGCATAAAGATGCAATTAAACCAGGACAGCGCGTATTAATTACAGATGATTTGTTAGCGACGGGAGGAACGATTGAAGCGACGATCAAGCTTGTCGAGCAGCTTGGCGGCGTTGTAGCGGGCATTGCGTTTTTAATTGAATTGACATATTTGGAAGGTCGCAAAAAATTAGAAGGGTATGACATTTTAACGTTGATGCAATTTTAAACATCGACATATGTGTGTCATTTCGTTAAAATAGAAAGAAGAGATGTTTTCGCAGAGGGCACTCCGTTGGGTGCTCTTTCTTATTAGTTTCAACACTTTACATGTCGAAAATTTTTCACGATAATAGTATCAAATTCTATCCAAAGGTGATCTCATGGCCAACGAACAGGTGTTAACGGCGGAACAAGTCATCGAATATGCAAGTCGATATTTGCCGGAAAAGGATGTCGAATTCATAAAAAAAGCGTACGAATTTGCAAAAGAAGCTCACCACGAGCAATACCGGAAATCGGGGGAACCGTACATTATTCATCCGATTCAAGTGGCGGGCATTTTAGTCGATTTAAAAATGGATGCGACGACAATTGCTGCAGGATTTTTGCATGATGTCGTCGAAGACACAGCTGCCACGAAAGAAGATTTAGAAAAAGAGTTTGGCGATGAAGTAGCGATGCTTGTTGACGGTGTAACGAAGCTTGGCAAAATTAAATATAAATCGCATGAAGAACAGCAGGCGGAAAATCACCGAAAAATGTTTTTGGCGATGGCTCAAGACATCCGCGTTATTTTAATTAAATTGGCGGACCGCCTTCACAACATGCGGACGCTGAAGCATTTGCCGCTTGAAAAGCAGAGAAGAATCGCGAATGAAACGCTCGAAATTTTTGCGCCGCTGGCACATCGGCTTGGGATTTCGAAAATTAAATGGGAGCTTGAGGATACGGCGCTCCGCTATTTAAATCCACAACAATATTACCGAATTGTCAATTTGATGAAAAAGAAACGTGCTGAGCGTGAGCAATATTTAGAGGAAGTCATTCAAGAAGTGCGTGAACGGTTAAACGAAGTGTCGATTAAAGGCGAAATTTCTGGGAGACCGAAACATATTTACAGCATTTATCGGAAAATGGTGTTGCAAAATAAACAATTTAACGAAATTTATGATTTGTTAGCTGTTCGCATTATCGTCAACAGCATTAAAGACTGCTATGCTGTATTGGGCATCATTCATACATGTTGGAAGCCGATGCCTGGCCGCTTTAAAGATTATATCGCCATGCCGAAGCCGAACATGTACCAATCACTGCATACGACGGTAATCGGTCCGAAAGGTGAGCCGCTCGAAGTGCAAATTCGCACGTTTGAAATGCATCAAATTGCTGAGTTTGGGATTGCGGCCCACTGGGCGTATAAAGAAGGAAAAACGGTCAAGCCGAATTCATTTGAAGAAAAGCTTTCATGGTTCCGCGAAATTTTGGAATGGCAAAACGACGCGAGCAACGCGGAAGAATTTATGGAAACGTTAAAAATGGACTTGTTCTCCGATATGGTGTTCGTGTTTACGCCAAAAGGAGACGTCATCGAACTGCCAGCCGGCTCGGTGCCGATCGATTTTGCTTACCGTATCCATTCGGAAATTGGAAACAAAACGATCGGTGCGAAAGTGAACGGAAAAATGGTGCCGCTTGATTATAAACTAAAAACAGGTGACATTGTCGAAATTTTAACGTCGAAACATTCGTACGGACCGAGCCAAGATTGGTTGAAACTGGCGCAAACATCCCATGCGAAAAATAAAATTCGGCAATTTTTCAAAAAGCAGCGGCGCGAAGAAAATATTGAAAAAGGAAAAGAACTCGTTGAAAAAGAAATTCGCAATCTCGGCTTTGATGTAAAGGATATATTAACAGCGGAGAACGTCAAGCGAGTTGCAGAAAAATTTAACTTTTCCAACGAAGAAGATATGTATGCGGCCGTCGGCTATCACGGTATTACTGCGGCGCAAATCGCTCATCGGTTAACCGATAAATGGCGGAAGCAGAGAGATTTGGAAGAACAACAAAGAAAGTTGGCGGAAGCGGCCCAAGAAATGAAAACGCCGATCGGGAAAAAACGCGATTGCGGCATTCGCGTGCAAGGAATCGATAATTTATTAATCCGGCTGTCGCGCTGCTGCAATCCGGTTCCGGGCGACGAAATTATCGGCTTTATTACAAGAGGGCGCGGAGTCTCCGTTCATCGTGCCGATTGTCCGAACGTTCAGACGGAAGAAGCAGAAGACAGGCTCATTTCGGTGGAATGGGAAAGCGATGCGAAAACAAATCGGGAATATAATGTGGAAATCGAGATTTCCGGCTTTGACCGGCGCGGTTTGCTCAATGAAGTGCTGCAAGCTGTGAACGAAACGAAAACCGATATTTCCGCCGTTTCCGGAAGATCGGATCATCGCAATAAAATTGCAACGATTCATATGACGATTGCGATTCACAATGTGAGCCATTTACAAAAAGTTGTCGAACGAATTAAACAGATTCCCGATATTTATTCTGTGCAGCGAATCATGAATAATTAGAAAGGAATACGATCATGAAAGTAGTCGTTCAACGCGCCAAAAACGCTCAAGTATCAGTAAACGGAGAAGTAATCGGCAGCATTGAATTTGGCCTCGTGCTTCTTGTAGGTGTGACCCATCATGATACGGAAGAAGATGCGGCCTTTGTTGCCGATAAAATTGCGAATTTACGCATTTTTGAGGACGAATCTGGCAAGATGAATGTATCATTGCTTGATGTCGGCGGTGCCGTTTTATCTGTTTCGCAGTTTACGTTGTATGGCGACTGCCGCAAAGGAAGACGCCCGAATTTTATGGAAGCGGCAAAACCTGAGCATGCGCTCAACATCTATGAAGCGTTCAATGACGAATTGAGGAAAAAAGGAATTACGGTCGAAACTGGCCGGTTTGGAGCGATGATGGAAGTGATGCTTACAAATGACGGGCCGGTTACGCTCATTGTCGAAAGCAAAGAAAAAAGCGAGTAACGATCGTTGCTCGCTTTTTGATTGGTTGTCTAACTGTCGGCGACATTGGTCCGAATTGCCTCTCCCCATCTATCGGCGGAGAGAGGCTGTGTCTGTTTGATGTTCGCCGGCTTTGTACTTTTATTGTTAATTGTTAAAATAGCGATTGAGCCCGTTCACAATCGCTGCTGCTGCTTGTTTTTGGTAGGCATCAGAAGCGATGGTGGTTAATTCAGTTGGATTGTTGACGTATCCAAGTTCAAGTAAAATAGACGGCACGTTCGTTTGGCGAATGACGTAAAAATCGCCAAACCGAATGCCGCGATATGGGATGGATAAGCCCTGAGAAAGGAATGGATCAAGCGATAACGCGAGCGGATAGTCGTTTGACTGATCGTAATAATATACCGTTATTCCGCTTGCTAATCCGCTCGGAGAGCTGTCGTAATGGATGCTAATAAAGGCATCCGCTTGATATTGGTGGACGATTTTCACACGCTCGGACAAGGTGAGATACGTATCATCTGTCCGGGTGAGAACGACGTTCGCGCCAGCGGCTTGCAATTGATTTGTCAAGAGCTTTGCCGTTTGCAGCGTCAACGTTTTTTCCATGACGCCGCTTCCGATGGTTCCGCTATCTTTGCCGCCATGACCAGGGTCAATGACAATCGTTTTGTTTTTCATCGTTCCGTTGTTTTCATTATTTCGAACAATGGAGACGACCCAATCCGCGACATATCCGCTTCCTTGCCTTGGAAGTTCGATTTTGTACCAATTCCCTTCTTTGGCGATGACTCGGTATTGTTGCCCGCGTTTGGCTGTCGACTGTACGCTCGATTTGAGTGATGGATTGGTTCGAATGTTCGTCCCGTCATATAACACTTTAATATAAAAAGATGCAGTCATTATGTATGTGCGATATACCCACCCGGTGAGGTTTCCATCAACTGTTATTTGATACCAGTCAGCTGTTTCCCCGATAATCCGCACTTGTTGACCAAACGTCATTTTTTTGAGCACATTCGCTTGTTGGGAAGGTTCGACGCGCACATTGAGCACATCAACCGCGACTGTGCCAATCTGTGCATTTTGCGCTTTGTTTTGCCCATTGCTATTATTGGACGTGAGATAGTCAGCTGACACCCATCCTGTCAGTGCACTCGTTTTGACCTTGATCCATCGGTTATTTTTGTCGATAGCATGAACGGTTTGTCCGCGCTGCAAATAGCCGATCACTTTCGCTTGCATACTTGGAGCGGAGCGAATGCGAAGTTGATTGACCGCTGCTTTCATTTGCATGTTGGCTTCAGCCACGTATTGCCGCGCTACCCATCCACTTTCTTTCCCATTGAGTCGCAGCTGCACCCAACCGTTCGTTTCTTGGACGACGGCATACGTTTCTCCATTGTTAAGCTTCTTTTTCACCTGATAAGCCGTACCTGGCCCTTCCCGCACGTTTAATCGGTCCGTTTTCGTTATTACCATTTTCGCTTCAGCCCAAGCGGAAACATGCAAGAAAAAAAGAAACAGCGTGATTAGAAGCAAATAAGCCGCTTTTCTCACACTGCGGCCTCCTTTCTTATGAAGTGGTGAGATCATAACAATTCTACAAAAAATGAAAAAATCCTTTTATTTTTTTTCAAAACGGGAAAGATAGTAGTAAATGTGGCAAGGAAAGGATGAAAAAAGTGAGAAATAGCGCAAAAGGGGAGTTTGCTCATCGAAGGGGCAGTGAACTATTTCACATTGATTTCCACGAATTTATACGAAAAGAAGCAGATCATACCGCTTATGAACTTGCATCGGAATTTGGCTTAACGTTGCGCGACGTGCAAAAATTAAAAAAACAATTGTTTCGCTCATAAATACTTGCTCTCTTCTTGACAAAACGAGCGTTCATTCGTAAGATAAAAAATAAAAATTGTTACAAAAAAGCCGATGACGGAGAAGAGTAGTTAAGAATACACATGGCCAGAGAGGAAATGCCGCAGGCTGAAAGCATTTCTCCATGATGACTTAACGAACGAACACTCTGTAGGTTTCTCTTTGAACGCAAAAGCCAGTAGAGGAGAACGCATCCCGCGCGTTATCGGGACAAAAGTGGAAGCTTTTTAGCTTCAATTAGGGTGGCACCACGGGAACATCGCTCTCGTCCCTATGTTTCATAGGGAAGGGGGCTTTTTATTTTGGAGAAAAATAGGAGGATGAGGCATGTCGTTTCAAATTCCGAGAGGAACGCAAGATATTTTGCCAAGTGAAGTGGAAAAATGGCAATATATCGAACAAGTGGCACGGGACATCTGTCGCCGTTACAACTATCAAGAAATTCGCACGCCGATTTTTGAACATACCGAATTATTTTTGCGAAGTGTAGGGGATACGACTGACATCGTGCAAAAAGAAATGTATACGTTTGAAGACCGCGGTGGCCGAAGCATCACCCTTCGTCCAGAAGGAACGGCAGCGGTTGTTCGTTCTTTTGTCGAAAACAAAATGTACGGCAGTCCGAACCAGCCAGTCAAATTGTATTATATGGGACCGATGTTTCGCTATGAGCGGCCGCAGTCAGGGAGATTCCGCCAGTTTGTGCAATTTGGCGTCGAAGCGCTCGGAAGCAATGATCCGGCGATTGATGCAGAAGTTATTGCACTCGCGATGGAAGTGTATCAATCACTAGGTTTAAAGAAATTAAAACTAGTCATTAATAGTCTTGGAGATGCAGAGAGCCGAAAAGCGCACCGCCAAGCTCTTATCGATCATTTTAAAGGGCGGATTGATGAGCTTTGTGAAGACTGTCAGTCGCGCCTTGAAAAAAATCCGATGCGTATTTTAGATTGTAAAAAAGACCGCGATCACGAATTGATGGCGACCGCTCCGTCGATTCTTGATTATTTAAACGAGGAATCGCGCGCATATTTTGAGAAAGTGCAAATATATTTATCGAAGCTAGGTGTCGACTTTGAAGTCGATTCCCGCCTTGTCCGCGGCCTTGATTATTACAACCATACCGCTTTTGAAATTATGAGTAATGCGGAAGGATTTGGCGCGATTACGACGCTGTGCGGCGGAGGGCGTTACAACGGGCTTGTACAGGAAATCGGCGGGCCGGAAACGCCGGGAGTCGGCTTTGCGCTAAGCATTGAACGGTTGCTTGCCGCGCTTGAAGCTGAAGGAATTTCGCTGCCTCTAATAGGAGGAATCGATTGCTACGTTGTGGCGCTAGGAGAAAAAGCAAAAGATGAATCGGTTGTCCTTGTGAATGCGCTGCGCAAAGCGGGCATTGTGGCAGAAAAAGATTATCAAGACCGAAAAGTAAAAGCACAATTGAAAGCAGCGGATCGCCTGCAAGCCAAATACGTGGCGATCCTCGGTGACGATGAACTGGAGAAACAAGTCATCAACATTAAAAATATGACAACGGGCGAACAAACGGAAGTGCCGCTCGATTCATTCGTATCATACGTAAAAGAAGCATTGCAATAGGAGGGGCTGACGAATGTTTGGAAGGACGTATTATTGTGGTGAAATCAACGAACAAGCGGTCGGGGAAAAGGTAACGTTAAAAGGATGGGTACAGAAACGACGCGATCTTGGTGGTATCATTTTTATTGAATTGCGAGATCGGACAGGAATCGTACAAATTGTGTTTAGTCCGGATGTATCGGAAGAAGCACTGCGTGTAGCGGAGACGATTCGCAACGAATACGTATTGGACGTGGAAGGAACAGTCATTCGCCGCGAAGAAGGGCAAGTAAATCCAAATTTGGCAACAGGAAAAATTGAAGTACATGTAGAGCGTGTCACCATTTTAAACGAAGCGAAAACACCGCCATTTATCATTGCGGATGAAACAGAAGTGGCCGAAGATATTCGTCTTAAGTACCGCTATTTAGATTTGCGCCGACCGGTCATGTTTCAGACGCTGAAAATGAGACATCAAGTAGCGAAAGCGATTCGCGATTTTTTAGATGAAGAAGGATTTTTAGAAGTCGAAACGCCGATTTTAACAAAGAGCACGCCGGAAGGAGCGCGCGACTATCTAGTACCAAGCCGCGTTCATCCGGGCGAATTTTATGCCTTGCCGCAATCGCCGCAAATTTTTAAACAGTTGTTAATGGTGGGCGGAGTTGAGCGGTATTACCAAATTGCCCGTTGCTTCCGTGATGAGGACTTGCGGGCTGATCGGCAGCCAGAGTTTACGCAAGTCGATATTGAAACATCGTTTATGAGCCAAGAAGACATTATGGCGATGGTCGAGCAAATGATGGCGCGTGTGCTGAAAGTCGCCAAAGGCATTGAGGTCGCTCTTCCGTTTCCGCGCATCTCGTATAATGATGCGATCGCTCGTTACGGTTCGGACAAGCCAGATACTCGTTTTGGCATGGAGCTTGTCGACTTATCCGAGCAAGTGAAAGCATGTAGTTTCAAAGTATTTGCTAGCGCTGTCGAAAATGGTGGCCAAGTGAAAGCGATCAACGTTAAAGGAGCGGCAGACAAATATTCGCGCAAAGACATTGATGGATTGACGGAATTTGTTTCCCGTTATGGTGCGAAAGGGCTGGCATGGCTTAAAGCCGAAGAGGACGGATTAAAAGGACCGATCGCGAAATTCTTCACAGAAGCAGAACAAAAAGGTTTGATGCAAGCGTTAGAGGTAGAAACGGGCGATTTATTGCTATTTGTGGCCGATACAAAAACGGTCGTCGCCGATGCGCTCGGTGCGTTGCGGCTGAAGCTTGGCAAAGAGTTGCAGCTTATCGATGAAACGAAGTTTAACTTTTTATGGGTAACAGACTGGCCGCTGCTTGAGTACGATGAAGAAGAAGGGCGCTATTATGCAGCGCATCATCCATTTACGATGCCGGTGCGCGACGATTTGTCGCGCTTGGAAACAGATCCGGCGAGCGTGCGCGCCCAAGCGTATGACCTTGTATTAAACGGCTATGAGTTAGGGGGCGGGTCGCTGCGCATTTTTGAACGCGATGTGCAAGAAAAAATGTTTAAAGTGCTTGGGTTTACGGAAGAAGAAGCGCGCGAGCAGTTCGGCTTCTTATTAGAAGCATTTGAATACGGAACGCCGCCGCATGGAGGTATTGCCTTAGGGCTTGACCGGCTTGTCATGCTGCTTGCGGGACGCACGAACCTTCGCGATACGATTGCGTTTCCAAAAACGGCAAGCGCAAGCTGCTTGTTAACAGAAGCGCCAAGCGCGGTCAGCGACAAACAGCTAGAAGAACTGCACTTAGCTGTGAAGGTGGAAAACGTAAGTCATTCGTGAACATTTGCAACCGAAATGACATTAAAAAGTACAACTGTCTGTTTGGAAGATGATTGAAAAGGGTTTAGAAATGTGTTATCATACATTCAAAACCGCCAGTCCTGATGTGTTCGTCGTATAACCTTATTGTTTTGACCGAACAATAAGTTATACGGGAGCTCGGAGTTTTCAAGCGGCGTACATGCCTCGAGGAGTTCGAGGACGTGCAAACCTTGAAACAGGGCACCCACCTGCTCGGAGCGGGTTCAAAACGAAGGCATCGACGGCACGATTGGGACTTGAGAAACCGGAATGAATCCCCTTATGTGAAGCACATGCTTTACATAAGGGTTTTTCTTTCTCAAAAAATCCGATTGAAATACTCGTTTTTATTGTGTAGGATAATAGCGGTACAAAAATGATGAAAGGTTATGGAGGGTATACATGCTGCATCAGTTTTCACGCAATGAATTGGCAATTGGAAAAGAAGGATTAGAAAAATTAAAAAAGGCGACAGTTGCCGTATTGGGAATCGGCGGGGTCGGTTCATTTGCGGTAGAAGCGTTAGCGCGCTCGGGAGTCGGGCGGCTTGTTTTAGTCGATAAAGACGATGTTGACATCACGAACATTAACCGTCAAATTCATGCACTTCTTTCGACTGTGGGACGGCCGAAAGTTGATTTAATGAAAGAACGCATTGCCGACATTAATCCGGAGTGTGAAGTCATTGCGTTAAAAATGTTTTATACGGAAGAAACGTACGAACAATTTTTCAGCTACGGATTGGACTTTGTCATTGACGCTTCCGATACGATTACGTACAAAATTCATTTAATGAAGGAGTGTTTAAAGAGAAACATTCCGATCATTTCAAGCATGGGGGCAGCGAACAAAATGGATCCTACCCGCTTCCGTATCGCGGATATTTCGAAAACCCATACGGATCCGATCGCGAAAGTCATTCGCACGAAATTGCGAAAAGAAGGGATTCATAAAGGAATTCCGGTTGTCTTTTCCGATGAAAAGCCGATCATTATTCGCGAAGATGTTCGCAAAGAAGTCGGAAACGATCAAGCGACGATTCGAAAAGCGAAAATGCCGCCTTCATCGAATGCCTTTGTGCCATCGGTAGCGGGGCTCATCATGGCCTCATACGTCGTACGGGAATTGCTAAAAGATGTGAAAATTTATCGCGTCGGAGAAGAATAGCGAAACAGGGGTCACTGAATACGAAGGTGTCCCTGTTTTTATCATTCAGTTGAGTTGGCCGTGACTTGATGTTTCGTCTTTCATCGACCAGATCGTTTTTCGACCGTGTTTAGCTTGGTAATATTATCTATGATAAATTGCCGAACGATTCACCGCTATTTCGACACGTAAAAGTTCTCTGCTGTGTGCGCAGGGAGCTTTCTATTTTCACTTCGCTGAAGGAGAGAAGAACATGCTTTTTTCTCAAGAGCCGTTATCTGTCCGCATGAGACCGCGAACAATTGATGAAATCGTCGGACAAACACATATCATCGGTCCGCATACTGCGCTGTACAAAATGATTCAAAATGGATATGTTCCGTCGATGCTTTTATACGGAGAGCCGGGAGTTGGCAAAACATCGCTTGCTTATGCGATCGCTGGTACAGTGAAGCGCGAATTTTTTGCTTTGAACGCGACGACATCAGGAAAAAAAGAAATGGAAGAAATCGTCGCAACCGCTCAAATGGTTGGAAACGTTATTTTATTTATTGACGAAATTCACCGTTTTAATAAAGCGCAACAAGATTACTTGCTGCCGAACATCGAAAACGGGCTCATTACGCTGATCGGGGCGACGACAGAAAATCCGTTCCATGAAGTCAATCCTGCGATTCGCAGCCGATGTGGACAAATTAAGCAGCTTAAGCGGTTAACGCCGGAGGAAGTTATCGTGTTGCTGAAAAGGGCGCTGCACGATAAGACGCGCGGGTTCGGAGCGATGTCGATCGCCATCGATGACCGTCTGCTGCAGTTGATTGCTGACGGAACGAATGGCGATGCGCGCTCCGCTTTGAACGCCTTAGAATCTGTCGTTTATGCATCGAAAGAAAAAGAAGGGCGCATTGTCATCGACGAACAAACAGTGCTTGATTGTGTAGAAAAGAAAGGATTTACCCATGATAAAAAAGGCGATACATATTATTCGCTTTTATCCGCCTTTCAAAAAAGCATTCGCGGCAGCGATGTCGATGCGGCGCTTCATTATTTGGCGAGGCTGTTAGAAGGCGGTGATTTGGCAGCCATTTGCCGTCGGCTTCTTGTCATCGCCTATGAAGATATCGGCTTAGCCAATCCGCTTATGGGTGTCAAAGTGAATGCTGCCATTCAAGCGGTGGAACGATTGGGGCTTCCAGAAGCGAGAATCCCTCTGTCGGTCGTGACGGTTGAACTATGTCTCTCAGCGAAATCCAATTCGGCGTATAAGGCGCTCGATCAAGCGATCGACGATGTGCGAAGAGGAAAGCTCGGCGAGATCCCTAATCACTTGAAAGATGCTCATTATAAGGGAGCGAGCGCACTAGGTCACGGAAAAGGATATCAATATCCTCATGACTATCCGAATAGTTGGGTGGCACAACAATATTTGCCAAACGAACTAATCGGCACACAATATTACGTTCCGAAAGAAAACGGCGAGGAAAAATATTACGCCAAAGTATATGCCAGATTATGCGACTTAAAACGTCAGGAAATGAAGTAAGAAAAAAAGTATGGTATAATAACAAAGGTTTCCGAGTTTACTGGTTAAATGGGGCGTGTTTATGAACGGTTCATTGTTTCGCTGGGGCATTTATTTTGCCGGATTACTCATTATGTCATTTGGCATTGTGTTAACGATTAAAGCAGAGATGGGAAGCGCTCCGTGGGATGTGCTTCATATCGGATTATATCGACAATTTGGATTAACCATTGGCACATGGTCCATTATTGTAGGCGCCGTTGTTTTAACGGTTTCTTCGCTTCTTACGAAAGAATGGCCCAAAATCGGGGCGTTTCTTAATATGTTGCTCGTAGGAGTTTTTATTGATTTGTATATGCTGATTCCATATCTCCAAACTCCGCGTGCATTTTTCGGAAAACTTTTCATGTTATTGATGGGCATTGTTGTTACTGCATATGGAATGGGCTTTTACATTTCAGCGAATATGGGCGCCGGCCCGCGCGATAGCTTAATGCTCGTGCTTACGGAGAAGACAGGTTGGAAAGTCGCGCATATCCGTATTACAATGGAATTGTTTGTTCTTTTGCTCGGTTGGATGTTAGGTGGACCTGTGTCGCTTGGGACGCTCATTTTTAGCGTGACGATCGGTTCACTAGTTGGCATGGCGCTTCCGCATTGCAGGCAAATGACGGAACGAATGATGATGATTAAAGCGGAAACGAATGCTAAGTCGTTAGGGGGGATAAGATGAAAATTTCAACAAAAGGCCGATATGGATTAACGATTATGATTGAGCTTGCGAAAAAATATGGGGATCGCCCAATTTCATTAAAATCGATCGCCAAAGCGCACGATTTATCGGAACATTATTTAGAGCAATTAATTTCACCGCTTCGCAACGCCGGTCTTGTCAAAAGCATTCGCGGCGCATACGGCGGCTATGTATTAGCCGATCATCCAGCGAAAATTACGGCCGCAGACGTCATTCGTGTTCTTGAAGGACCGATTAGCCCAGTTGAAGGGTTAGACGAAGAAGAACCGGCCAAACGGGAATTATGGATTCGCGTTCGCGACGCAGTACAAGAAGTGCTAGATAGCACAACGCTTGAAGATTTGGCAAAGTATAGCGACGGTGACGAAGAGTCATATATGTTCTATATTTGACGGCTAGAAACTAGAAAGGAGAATGGGCGTTGGAACGCATTTATGTAGATCACGCGGCGACATCGCCGGCGCACCCGGCTGTCGTCGAGCGGATGCTCCCGTTTATGACGGAATGGTTCGGCAATCCGTCGAGCATTCATTTTTTTGGCAGACAAAGCCGCCATGCGATCGACGAAGCGCGCGAAACGGTGGCGAAAAGCATCGGGGCGAAGCCGTCAGAAATTATTTTTACGAGCGGTGGAACGGAAGCGGATAACTTGGCGTTAATCGGAACGGCGATGGCGAACGCGCAGCGAGGCCGGCATATTATTACGACGGCGATTGAGCATCATGCCGTATTGCACACATGTCATTACCTTGAAAAACAAGGATTTGAAGTCACCTATCTTCCGGTCAACGAACAAGGAAAAATTGCGCTTGAAGATTTACAAAACGCGCTTCGCGATGAGACGATTCTTGTTTCGATCATGTTTGGAAACAATGAAGTCGGCGTATTGCAACCTATTCAAGAAATTGGACAGATGTTGAAAGCACATCCGGCCTATTTTCATACCGATGCAGTGCAAGCATACGGGCTTGTTCCGATTGATGTCAATGAGCTAGGCATTGATCTTCTTTCTGTTTCCGCGCATAAAATTAACGGGCCAAAAGGAATCGGCTTTTTATATGCGCGCGAGCACGTGAAGCTTGCGCCGCGGTTATACGGCGGCGAGCAGGAACGGAAGCGCCGGGCCGGAACGGAAAACGTCGCTGGCATTGTCGGCTTGGCGAAAGCGGTGGAAATCGCGCTGGAAACGATGGCCACAAAACAAAGTGAGTACCGGGCGTTAAAAGAGAAGATGGTCGCTATTTTCGAACAAAGCGGCATTCGTTATGCAATCAACGGCGACCAAGACGCATGCCTCCCTCATATTTTAAACGTGGCGTTTCCGGGAACAAATGTGGAGTCAATGCTCGTCAATTTAGACTTAGCAGGGATTGCTGCATCGAGCGGTTCTGCGTGTACAGCGGGGTCGATCGACCCATCGCACGTTCTTGTCGCGATGTTCGGTCAAAACTCGGACCGCATTCGTTCTTCGGTTCGGTTCAGCTTCGGGCTTGGAAATACAGAAGAACAAATCGAAAAAGCGGCTTATGAAACGGTGAACATTGTTAAAAGACTAACAAGCGAATAACGGAGGTTTTAACTGTTAGTTATACATTTACAAATATTTATAAACATCTCATAATTATTTATTAATATTTGTAAAAAGACAAGAAGATAGCGAAGGAGTTGGGAGAAGATGATCAAAACGTACAAAGTCATGCTTCTGCCCAACAATAAGCAAAAGACGAAGCTTTTTCAATGTGCACGTGTTGCCAGGTGGGCGTACAATTTTGCATTAGCACAAGAACAAGAAAACGACAAACAGGGTGGCAAATTTTTAGGCGATGATCACATCCGAAAGCGGCTGACACAACTCAAAAAAACGAAGGAATATGCGTGGCTCAATCAATATTCCAACAACATCACGAAACAAGCGATCAAAGACGCCTCAACCGCCTACGAAAACTTTTTGAAGGGAGAACCGAGTTTCCAAAGTTTAAAACGAAAAAGCGAAGTCGACCGAGTTTTTATCAAGATACGGCAAAAATTAAAATCACTGACACACATGTGAAGTTAGAAAAACTCACCACTTCGAGAAAGAAAAACAAACAAAAGCTGAATTGGATTCGGCTAGCGGAAAGAGGCAGGATTCCGCATGGAAAGCATGTAAAATATACGAATCCACGAATCATTTTTGACGGACTCCACTGGTATCTCACCATTGGAGTAGAAGAAGTAGAAGGGAAGCAAGACGCCTCCACCGAAGGCATCGGTGTTGATTTAGGCGTCAAATCTCTAGCTACCGTAAGCAATGGAATGACATTTCATAACATTAACAAAACGCCCAAAGTGAAAAAGCTTGAAAAAAGTATCAAACGACTACAAAGAAAGCTATCACGAAAATACGAAATGAACAAAGTCCAAATCAAAGGAGGTGAAGTCCGTTACAGAAAAACAAAAAACATCAAGAAGCTTGAATTCCTTGTTCTGAAAAAGCGAAGAAGGCTGAAAAACATCTGTTTCAATCATACCCACCACATCACAGCAACGTTGGTGAAAGCCAAACCGAAGTATGTTGTGATAGAACATTTAAATACAAGTGGAATGTTAAAAAACAAAAAGTTGTCCAAAGCGATACAAGAACAAACATTCCACGAGTTTAAGCGACAAATGACGTACAAATGTGCATGGCATGGAATTCAGTTGATCATTGCGGATCGTTTCTATCCTTCAAGCAAAAGGTGTAGCCGTTGCGGTCATGTGAAAGAGAAGTTTTCTTTATCCGAACGGATGTACCATTGTGAAGCATGTGGGATGGAAATGGATCGAGACTTGAACGCAAGCATCAACTTGAAAAACTATGCCCAATCCATGGGTTAGCACCACACGCGATCATGGATATGTACCCATACGTTAGTGGGGAGTTTAAGCCTTCGGAGCGCCACATCAAACGAGAGTAGCTTTGGCGAAATCGGGTGCGATGAACAAGGAAAGAAACATAGGTCTTTATAAGATTTTTTAACTATCTTATAAAGCCTTATAAGTTTTCTGTAACGGTGAGAGCGGTGAACAAAGCACCAAAAGATACGCGCGTCGTCGTCGGCATGTCCGGCGGGGTTGACTCATCGGTCGCCGCACTTCTTTTAAAGCAACAAGGCTATGATGTGATCGGCATTTTTATGAAAAACTGGGACGATACCGATGAAAACGGTGTATGTACGGCAACGGAAGATTACGAAGATGTAATGCGCGTCTGCAACCAAATCGGTATTCCGTATTATGCGGTAAATTTTGAAAAGCAATATTGGGATAAAGTGTTTACGTATTTCCTCGATGAATATAAAGCAGGCCGCACGCCGAATCCGGATGTTATGTGCAACAAGGAAATCAAGTTTAAAGCGTTTTTAGAGCATGCGATGTCTCTCGGAGCGGATTATTTAGCGATGGGGCATTATGCACGCGTCGAATATCGCGATGGCGAATATAAAATGTTGCGCGGCGTTGACCAAAACAAAGACCAAACGTATTTCTTAAATCAACTAGGACAAAAACAGCTTTCAAAAATCATGTTTCCAATCGGGAATATTGAAAAAGCGAAAGTGCGGGAGATCGCAAAAGAGGCAGGACTTGCTACGGCAACGAAAAAAGACAGCACCGGTATTTGTTTTATCGGCGAGCGCAACTTCAAAGAGTTTTTAAGCAACTATTTGCCGGCTCAACCAGGAACTATGCAGACGTTAGACGGCGAAATGAAAGGAAAACATGACGGATTAATGTATTATACGATCGGACAACGCCACGGCCTTGGCATTGGCGGAAGCGGAGAACCATGGTTTGTTGTCGGCAAAAATCTGAAAGAAAATATTTTATATGTCGCTCAAGGATTTGATAATGAGCTGCTATATTCAGACTCGATTATTGCGACAAACGTTAACTGGGTATCCGGTAAAATTCCAACAGAGCCGATGAAATGTACTGCCAAATTTCGTTACCGTCAACCGGATACAGGGGTAACGGTTCATGTTATTGATGAGAATACGGTAAGAGTCGTTTTTGACCAACCTGTTCGCGCGGTGACGCCCGGCCAAGCGGCTGTCTTTTACAACGGCGAAGAATGTCTAGGCGGCGGAACGATTGACCAAATTTTCCGCAACGGCGAAAAACTTTCGTATGTTGGGTAAAAATGGATCATAAAACCTCAACTCTTGGCGGAGTTGGGGTTTTATGTATGGTATAATGAAAAGGAGATGAACATATGGAAAATAAAAATGCGCTAGGCATTCAATATATGCAGGAAGGAAAGTACGAAGAAGCGGTAAAATGTTTTCATGAGGCGATTGAAGAAAATCCTAACGACCCCGTCGGCTACATTAATTTCGGGAACGTGTTAGCGGCCGCTGGCGAGGAAGAAAAAGCGATTCGCTTTTTTGAAAAGGCGCTTGCGCTTGATGAGCGAGCAGCGACGGCGTATTACGGGCTCGGCTCGATTTATTACAACCGAAAGCAATTTGCTAAAGCGAAAGATATGTTTGAACAGGCGGTGCAAAAAGGGCTGAACGACAGCGACGTCTTTTTTATGCTCGGCATGTCGCTTATGTTTTTAGAACAGCCGCGGCTTGCTTTGCCGTATTTGCAGCGCGCGGTTGAACTGAACGCGCGCGATGTCGAAGCGCTTTTCCAATTAGGTCTCTGTTTGGCACAACTCCAGTTTGTCGACGAAGCGATGCGCTATTTTGAACGGACGATCGCGTTAGATGAACATCATGCGGACGCCTGCTATAACTTAGGGGTGGCGTATGCGTATAAAGACGAGGCGCAAACGGCGCTTGAATGGTTTACAAAAGCGCTTTCGATTCAGCCGGATCATTTGTTAGCTGGACACGGAAAAAAACTGATGGAAAAAGCGCTCGGACAACGATAAAAGGTAGGGATTCCCATTGCAACAACAAGGATCGTTTGCCTTAGACGAAAAATCATTTATAAAAGGAACACATATCGTCACGATTTTTCATAACGAAAGCAATTTGTATTCTGTCGTGCGCATTCGTGTCGAAGAAACGAACGAGGCGTGCAACGACGAAGAAGTCGTTGTTACTGGCTATTTTCCGCGTATGCACGAGCAAGAGACGTATGTGTTTTACGGTTCGTTTAAGGAACATCCACGCTTTGGACGGCAATATGTCGCTGATTATTTCCGCAAAGACGTTCCGCATACGAAAGAAGGCGTCATCCATTATTTGTCGAGCGATTTATTTAAAGGAATTGGCAAAAAAACAGCGGAAGCGATCGTGGAGGCGCTTGGAGAACAGGCGATTTCCGTTATTTTAGCCGACCCTGAAGCGCTTGCGAAAGTGCCGAAACTGTCGAAAGCGAAAGCGCAAGAGCTGTACGAAACGTTAAAAGCGCACCAAGGACTTGAACAAATCATGATTGCGCTGTCGCGGCTCGGCTTCGGTCCGCAGCTATCGATGAAAATTTATCAAGTGTATCAAGACATGACGCTCGAAATCATTCAAAAAAACCCGTACCAGCTTGTCGAAGATGTCGAAGGAATCGGATTTGTTCGCGCAGATGAATTAGGCCACCAGCTTGGCATCTCTGGCCGCCATCCGGATCGCATTCGTGCGGCTTGTTTGTACGTGCTAGAAAGCGATTGTTTGCAGGAAGGGCACGTCTATTTAACAAAGGAGCAGTTATTAACCAAAGTAAAAGAGCTATTAGAGGCGAAGCGCGACGAAGCCGTGCCGGAAGAAAATATCGCCCATGTGTTGTTGATGTTGACAGAAGAAGGAAAGCTGATTAGCGAAGACGATAAATATTATATCCCTTCCCTCTATTTTGCGGAAAAAGGAATTGTAACGAACGTAAAGCGGCTTTTGCAACAGACGGTGACGGCATTTCCAGAGTCGGAATTTTTATTAGCGCTCGGGCAACTCGAGGAACGCCTCTCCGTCCAATATGCTCCGCTCCAAAAAGAAGCAATTCAGCAGGCGCTTTCTTCGCCGCTCTTTATTTTAACGGGAGGGCCAGGGACAGGAAAAACGACGGTCATTAAAGGAATCGTCGAAATTTTTGCCGAACTGCATGGCCTTTCGCTTGACCCTAAACATTACAATAAAGAAAATCCGTTTCCGATTTTATTGGCTGCCCCAACCGGAAGGGCGGCGAAGCGAATGGGAGAAGCGACCGGCTTGCCGGCGGTGACGATTCATCGCTTGCTCGGCTACAATGCGACAGAAGGGTTTACGCACGATGAAGAGGCGCCGATTCAAGGGAAGTTGCTCATCGTCGATGAAATGTCGATGGTCGATACGTGGCTGTTAAACCAACTGTTAAAATCGCTTCCTGATGGCATGCAAGTCATTTTCGTCGGTGATGAAGATCAATTGCCGTCGGTTGGACCGGGACAAGTATTAAAAGATTTGCTGCGAACAAACCTTATCCCGACTGTCCACTTGACTGAAGTGTACCGGCAGGCGGAAGGTTCCTCGATTATTGAACTCGCCCATCACATGAAAAACGGGGAACTTCCGCCTGATTGGGCTGCCCCGAAAGCGGATCGTTCGTTTATTCGTTGCCACGCAGGACAAGTCGTCGATGTTGTAAGGCAAATTGCCGATAACGCGTGGAAAAAAGGGTATGCGGTGAAAGATATTCAAGTATTGGCGCCGATGTACCGCGGACCTGCCGGCATCGACCGGCTAAATGAGGCGCTACAAGAGCTGTTCAATCCAAAAGCAGACAAAAAGCGTGAACTGGCAGTGGGGGATACGGTGTACCGCGTTGGCGATAAAGTGTTGCAGCTCGTCAATCAGCCGGAGCAAAACGTGTTTAACGGCGATATCGGCGAAGTTGTCGCCATCTTTTATGCGAAAGAAAATACGGAGGAGCAAGACTTAGTCGTCGTGTCGTTTGACGGGAACGAAGTGACATACACAAGGCAAGATTTAACGCAAATTACGCATGCGTATTGCTGCTCCGTTCATAAGTCGCAAGGAAGTGAATTTCCAATCGTCATTTTGCCTGTCGTAAAAAGCTACTATCGAATGTTAAGACGCAATTTATTATATACCGCGGTGACGCGCAGCAAAAAATTTCTAGTCTTATGCGGTGAGGAAGAGGCGTTTCAGATGGGAGTTGCCCGCTACGATGACAGTGTGCGGCAAACGACGCTCGCGGAAAAGCTCAAACAAGTATTTCAGCCAGTGCAAGAAGAAGAACTGCCGCTTGATGATGCCAACATCGGGATGGAAAACGTTTCACCGTATGACTTTATGAACGAGGGAACAAGATAAAGATGTAAGCCGCACATCATAGGCCGCTTCCTCTTCCAATGTATAAGCTTTGAAAAAATTGACAAAAATAAAGGTAAAATGGAAAGAGGAGCGTGCCTTTTTGTGTTGAAATGCCCTAACTGCCAAAGTAAAAATTTAGGAAAAATTGGTGTGAACCAATATTATTGCTGGAATTGTTTTATCGAACTTTCTGTTCATAAAGGAATGATTTACACGCATCAAGTCGAAGAAGACGGAACGCTCAGTTCGCTTGATGATTTGTTCAGCGAGCAAGAACGAACGCTTTCGTCATAACATGAGGGGGACTGACGATGAACCGGACGATGACATCGCTTATGGCGATCGGTTTAGGCGTTGCCGCCTACCAAATGGCCCGGCGCAACGGCGGCATGAACATGCGCAACGTACGAAAAATGGGCCGGCAGCTCATGCGCTCATTCACGTAAAAAACAGCACCTAGAGGGGTGCTGTTTTTTGCATAATTATCCGCTAATCCTCCACACTAACGTGTAGGAGGGATGCACGTGCAAAATGAGCAATTGCGCTTTTTTATTCGCGTGACGAAAGCGTTGCTTGTCGTTGTGTTGCTTTATTTCATCATGAGGATGAAAGGGTTTTGGCTGCCGATTTTAAATGTGATCTTGACGGTGCTGACGCCGTTTTTGATCGCTGCTTTTATTGCGTACTTGCTGCATCCGATTGTCGAGTACATTCACAAAAAGGGATGGCCGCGGGCGCTGGCGATTTTACTCATTTATGCCTTTTTTTTCGGTGGGGTCGGATATGGGGCGTACAAAGGCATCCCGATTTTTCTCAAACAGCTGCAAGACATGACAGAAAGCCTGCCAATGCTTGTCCATACATATAAATGGTGGACGAACAAAATCCACGACGGAACCGCCACTTGGCCGAAACAGATTCATCAACGCGTCGAGACAACGATTCTCGAAGTCGAGGCATTGCTAGGGCTATGGCTAACGAAAACGGTCACAAACGTAAAACATCTGCTCAACTCAGCGTTCGTTTTTTTACTCGTACCGTTTATCGCCTTTTATATGTTAAAAGATATCGAACTTATCAAAAAAGCGGTTTGGAAACTGACGCCAAAAAAATGGCGGAAAGAAGGGCTCGCATTTTTAAAAGATATCGATGAATCGCTCGGCAACTATATTCGCGGCCAACTGCTCGTCTGCTTTTTAATCGGAAGCGTTGCGGCGCTCGCCTTTTGGATTGCCGGAATGAATTATCCGCTTTTGTTAGGGTTTATCATCGGGGTGACAAATGTGATCCCGTATTTCGGGCCGATTATCGGGGCAGTTCCAGCCGTTCTTTTAGCGGCCACGGTTTCGCTAAAAATGGTGGTCATTGTCATTAGCATCATTTTTGTCTTGCAGTTTTTAGAAGGCAACATTTTATCGCCTCTCATCGTCGGGAAAAGTTTGCATATGCATCCGCTCGTCATCATGTTTTCGCTCTTTCTTGGCGGTGAAATCGCGGGAGTCATCGGAATGATTATCGCTGTCCCGTTCGTCGCCATTTTAAAAGTGTCACTTTTACATGCAAAGGAGCGTTTTCACACACATTGACAATCAAAGGAAGCTTGTCTATAATCTGTGTGAAAAGGTTTATACATAAACGCGATGACGGATCGAGTATGTTACAGTCCATCTTAACGCGCATTACGCGCACAGAGAGGAATTTCCGCGGCTGAAAGAAATTCCAGATGAAGGGTAACAGAACGCTAATCCGGAGCGCAGGTAAAACCTGACGGCGAAGCCACGTTACGGCTTTTAGAGGTGATGGACGTTTGTCCATAAACAGGGTGGTACCGCGAGCATAACTCTCGTCCCTGAATGGGATGGAGAGTTTTTTTATTGATATAAAAAGATAAAGGAGGCAAGTTGTTATGAAGAAATTAACATCTGCACAAGTTCGCCAAATGTTTTTAGACTTTTTCCAAGAAAAAGGCCATGCTGTAGAACCGAGCGCCTCGCTCATTCCGATTGACGATCCTTCTTTGTTATGGATCAACAGCGGCGTTGCGACGTTAAAAAAATATTTTGACGGGCGTGTCATTCCAGACAATCCGCGCATTTGCAACGCGCAAAAATCGATTCGCACAAACGATATTGAAAACGTCGGAAAAACGGCGCGCCATCATACGTTTTTTGAAATGCTCGGAAACTTCTCGATCGGTGACTATTTCAAACGGGAAGCGATTCATTGGGCATGGGAGTTTTTAACGAGCGAAAAATGGATCGGCTTTGATCCGAACCGCTTATCGGTCACCATTCATCCAGAAGATGACGAAGCGTTTGACATTTGGCATAAAGAAATCGGCCTTCCGGAAGAACGCATTATTCGGTTAGAAGGGAATTTCTGGGATATCGGTGAAGGGCCGAGCGGACCGAATACGGAAATTTTCTATGACCGCGGGGAACAATTCGGCAACGACCTAAATGACCCGGAATTATATCCAGGCGGCGAAAATGAACGCTATTTAGAAGTATGGAACCTCGTATTCTCGCAATTTAACCATAATCCAGACGGTACATATACACCGCTGCCGAAGAAAAACATCGATACCGGCATGGGATTAGAGCGGATGTGCTCGATTTTGCAAGATGTACCAACGAACTTTGATACGGACCTTTTCATGCCGATTATTAAAGCAACGGAACAAATTTCCGGTGAGAAATATCGCGTCGATGAAGAAAAAGATGTGGCCTTTAAAGTGATTGCCGACCACATTCGCACAGTCACGTTTGCAATTGGAGATGGCGCCCTTCCGTCGAATGAAGGACGCGGCTACGTCTTGCGCCGCTTGTTGCGTCGTGCCGTCCGCTATGCGAAAAAGCTCAATATTAACCGTCCATTTATGTACGAATTAGTGCCGGTCGTCGGCGAAATTATGGTCGACTACTATCCGGAAGTGAAAGAAAAAACAGAATTTATCCAAAAAGTCATTAAAAACGAAGAAGAACGGTTCCATGAAACGCTTCATGAAGGCTTGGCGATTTTAGCAAGCGTCATTCAAAAAGAAAAAGCGCGCGGCAGCAACATGATTTCCGGCGAAGACGTCTTCCGGCTGTACGATACGTACGGCTTTCCGGTTGAATTGACGGAAGAATATGCGCAAGAAGAAGGAATGAACGTCGACCACGACGGGTTTGAACGGGAAATGGAACGGCAGAGGGAACGTGCGCGCGCGGCACGCCAAGAAGTCGATTCGATGCAAGTGCAAGGCGGTGTACTCGGCAATATTAAAGTCGAAAGCCAATTTGTCGGCTACGATCAACTTCGTACGCAATCGATTGTGACGGTCATCGTGAAAAACGGGGAGCTGGCCGAAGAAGTCAGCGAAGGCGAAGAAGCACAAATTATGTTAGACGTGACACCGTTTTATGCGGAAAGCGGCGGCCAAATTGCCGATCAAGGCTTTATCGAAAATGAAACGACAACAGTGTATGTGAAAGACGTGCAAAAAGCGCCAAACGGACAACATTTACATCACGTCATCGTCGAAAAAGGAACGCTTAAAAAAGGCGAGACGTATACAGCCTACCTTTTCGAAGACAAGCGCGCCAATATTGTAAAAAACCATACGGCGACGCATTTGTTGCACCAAGCGTTGAAAGATGTGCTTGGCGTCCATGTCAACCAAGCAGGTTCTTTAGTCGCACCAGACCGCTTGCGCTTTGACTTCTCGCATTTTGGTCAAGTGAAACCGGAAGAATTAGAGCGAATCGAAGCGATTGTGAACGAAAAAATTTGGCAAAGCCTCCCTGTGCAAATTGACTACAAACCGCTCGATGAAGCGAAAGCGATGGGCGCGATGGCGCTCTTTGGCGAAAAATACGGCGAAATCGTCCGCGTCGTGCAAGTGGGCGAATACAGCTTAGAGCTTTGCGGCGGCTGCCATGTCACAAACACGGCGGAAATTGGTCTCTTCAAAATTGTATCCGAATCAGGAATTGGCGCAGGCACGCGCCGCATCGAAGCGGTGACAGGCGAAGCGGCCTACCGCTTTATGAACGATCAGCTTGCATTATTGCAAGAAGTTGCGCAAAAATTAAAAACGAATCCGAAAGATATCATCGGGCGGATTGACGCATTAATGAGCGAAATTCGCGAACTGCAGCGCGAAAACGAATCGCTTGCGGCACGCCTAAGCAATATGGAAGCAGCCAATCTTGTCAATAAAGCGACAGAAGTAAACGGCATCAACGTTCTCGCAAGCAAAGTGAACGCACCAGATATGAACAGTTTACGTACGATGATGGACGAATTAAAGCAAAAGCTCGGTTCAGGCATAATCGTGCTTGCTTCCGTTCAAGGCGAAAAAGTGAATTTGATTGCCGGCGTTACGAACGATTTAATCGACAAAGGATTCCATGCTGGTAAATTGATTAAAGAAGTCGCCACCCGTTGTGGCGGCAGCGGCGGCGGCCGTGCAGATATGGCGCAAGCCGGAGGAAAAGACGCGAACAAAGTGGGCGAAGCGCTACAATTTGTCGAAGAATGGGTAAAATCCGTTTTATAATTGTTTCATAATGGTGTACAATGGATGTAAGAGGTGGAGATGCCAGATTTCTCTGAATCGAGAGCGAGGTGCATGACGGTGAGCTCATTTGATCAAACGATGCGATTTAATTTTCCTGAAGAGCCTGCAGAAACGAACGTCCGTGAAGTACTATTAACCGTATATGAGGCTCTTCAAGAAAAAGGGTACAATCCGATCAATCAAATTGTTGGCTATTTATTATCTGGCGACCCCGCTTACATCCCGCGCCATAAAGACGCGCGAACCCTCATTCGCAAAATTGAACGGGATGAATTAATCGAGGAATTGGTGAAATTCTATTTAACGACAGCACGCCGCTAACACAATTAACAACGGACATGCGAACAGATGAGCGTAGTAGCTAAAAAGCGGACGTTGTCACGGAGCTGCATGGAAGGAAACAAATACTGAAAGGATTGACGTATGCGCGCATTAGGGCTTGATTTAGGAACGAAAACGCTCGGGGTAGCGGTAAGCGATGAGCTAGGCTGGACGGCTCAAGGAATTGAAACGATTCCGATCGATGAGGAAAAAAAGCAGTTCGGCTTAAAGCGGTTGCGCGAGATTATTAAAGAGTATAACGTGGGAACGATCGTGCTCGGCTTTCCGAAAAACATGAACGGAACGGTAGGGCCGCGCGGCGAAGCGAGTGAACGTTTTGCCGAGTTGCTAAAAAAAGAATTTTCTTTGCCGGTCGTTTTATGGGACGAGCGTCTTTCGACCATGGCGGCCGAACGCATGCTGATCGCTGCCGATGTCAGCCGCAAAAAGCGGAAAAAAGTAATTGATAAGATGGCAGCAGTGATGATTTTGCAATCTTACCTCGACAGTAAACAATAATGGAGGAAATGAATATGGAACACGGTGAAAAACATATTACCGTCGTAGACGAAAACGGAAATGAGCAATTATGCGAAGTATTATTTACATTTGAATCGGAAGACTTCGGAAAGTCATACGTCTTTTACTATCCGATTGGCGCAGAATATGATGACGAGGAAGAAACAGAAATTCACGTATCCGCCTTTATCCCTGGCGAAGGTGAGCAAGAAGGAGAACTTCAGCCGATCGAAACAGAAGAAGAATGGGACATGATCGAAGAAGTGTGGAACACGTTTTGCGCTGAGCAAGAAGAAGACGAAGAATAAGGATGGCTGAACGAGCCATCTTTTTTTTTGCAGAAAAAGAAAAGTCATAGCGAAAAATGCAAAAATTTGTAGTATAATATGTCGAGAATGGAGGGAGGATTTGATGGAGCAGAACGGACTTGTTCCAAAAGATATGCAAATAGTGCGAAAAGCCGTATTGATCATCAGCGCAGCGATTGTTTTGATCGTGGCGGCGATCGTTGTAGGAAGTTATATATATATTAAGTCCGCATTGCAGCCGGTCAATCCGAACGACAAAAGTGTTGTTCATATATCGATTCCGATCGGTTCTTCTGTGAGCGATATTGCGGCGAAACTGGAGAAAAACGGGGTCATTAAAAGCGCCGCCGTGTTTCGCTATTATGTCAAATTTAAAAATCATGCCGATTTCCAAGCGGGGGATTACAAACTGACTAGGGCGATGACGTTAGAGGAGATTATCGCTGCTTTAAAAACGGGAAAAGTCGTGGAAGAAATGAAATTGAAAATCACGATTCCGGAAGGAAAACAATTGACACAAATCGCTACCATTATTGCCCAAAAAACAGGATATAAACAAGAAGATGTGATGAAAAAGCTGAATGACCGCTCATACATTCAAGAACTGATTCAAAAATATCCAATGGTTTTATCAACGGAAGTACTAAATAAAAATATTCGGTATCCGCTCGAAGGATATTTATTCCCGGCCACGTACTCTTTTCCGGAAGAAAAACCACCGCTTCCAACGATCATTGAAGCGATGATTGCCAAAACGGCGGATGTGCTGGCGAAATACGAAGTTGAAATGGGGGATATGGACTTTACTCCGCATCGGCTGTTGACGATGGCGTCGTTAATTGAAGCGGAAGCAACAGAAAAAGCCGATCGACAAAAAATTGCGAGCGTGTTTTATAACCGCTTGCGCATCGGCATGCCGTTGCAAACAGATCCGACCGTTCTTTATGCGCTCGGAAAGCATAAGGAGCGCGTCTATTATGAAGACTTAAAAGTGAACTCTCCTTACAATACGTACATTCATCAAGGGCTGCCGCCGGGCCCGATTGCCAGTCCAGGAGAAATGTCGATTCAAGCAGCGCTCGAACCAGCGGAAACAACTTACCTTTATTTTTTGGCTACTCCAGCAGGAGATGTCATCTTTACGAACACTTTGGCGGAACATAACCGCGAAAAAGCAAAATATATTAGAAAAGAATAAAAATCTTCGCATTTCGTTTCGTTTTATGATAGTATATATAAAGTTATGGGTATATCTCATTATATATTCCCTTCATAAGAGTCTGTTTCGGACTCTTATTTTTACGAGGAGGAATTGTATTGTTATCAGAGGAACTGGTGCGGTATGTAGAAACGCTCATCCCCAACCGTGAGCCCATCGTTCAGGAGATGGAAGCGTATGCCAAAGAACATCGCGTGCCGATTATGGACATCATCGGGATCGAAGCGATGCTGTATATATTACAGATTATTCAGCCAAAGAGCATTTTTGAAATTGGTACCGCGATTGGTTATTCGGCGATTCGTATGGCGATGAAGCTGCCGGATGCGCGCATCGTGACAGTTGAACGGGATCAAGAGCGATATGAACGGGCGCTTTTTTATATGGAACGAACTAAAACGTGCGATCAAATTGATGTGTTGTTTGGTGATGCGCTTGAATTATACAATGAAGTGGAAAAGCACGCGCCGTTTGATGTCATGTTTATCGACGCGGCAAAAGGGCAATATGAGCGTTTTTTTCGCATGTATGAACCGCTTTTAGCTGACGGCGGCGTTGTGATTACGGATAACGTGCTATTTAAAGGGCTTGTCGCAGCTGATGCACCGATTGAAAATAAACGAATGCGCCAATTAGCGAAAAAAATTCGCGAATATAACGAATGGCTGATGCGCCGCCTAGACTATGACACCGTCATTTTACCAATCGGCGACGGCATTGCTATATCGAAAAAACGAGGTGAAATGAAGTGAAAAAACCGGAATTGTTAGTCACCCCAACGAGCGTTGCTCATATTCATGGCCTTGCGAAAGCAGGGGCGGATGCGGTATTAATTGGCGAGCAGCGCTACGGGTTGCGGCTTGCTGGCGAGTTTACCCGAAAAGACGTTCGAGAAGCGGTAGATGTGGCGCGCGGGTATGGCATTCGCGTATATGTGGCGATGAATGCCCTTTTTCATAACGACAAAGTCGATGAACTCGGCGATTACGTTCGCTTTTTGGCAGATACAGGTGTCGATGCGATCGTATTTGGCGACCCTGCTGTGTTAATGACCGTGAGGGAAACCGCGCCGCATATGAAACTGCATTGGAATACAGAAACGACGGCAACGAACTGGTATGCGTGTAACTATTGGGGGCGAAAAGGAGCGAAGCGTGCTGTGTTGGCCCGCGAGTTGAACATGGACGCAATCATCGAAATTAAACAACATGCCGAAGTCGAAATTGAAGTGCAAGTGCATGGCATGGCGTGCATGTTCCAGTCGAAGCGTTCATTGATTGGCAACTATTTCGAATATCAAGGAAAAGTAATGGAAATCGAGAAAAAGAAATATGAAAAAGGCATGTTTTTATACGATAAAGAACGCGATAACAAATACCCGATTTTCGAAGACGAAAACGGCACGCACATTATGAGCCCGAACGACATTTGCATTATTGACGAGCTCGAAGACATGGTCGATGCGGGCATTGACAGCTTTAAAATTGATGGCGTGCTTCATGAACAGGACTACATTACAAAAGTGACGCAGTTGTATCGCCGCGCGATTGATTTATGCGCCGAACATCGAGAGCGATACGAAGCGGAAAAAGGACAGCTACTTGCGCAAATCGAAGCGATTCAGCCGAAACATCGCCCGTTAGATACAGGATTTTTCTTTAAAGAAACGGTGTACTAAATGAACGAGAAGGGGGGATGAATGATGTTGAAAAATGATAAAATTTCCAAAATCATTGACGGGAAGCGCGTCATCGTGAAAAAGCCCGAACTATTGGCGCCGGCCGGAAACCTCGAAAAGCTCAAAGTGGCCGTTCATTACGGAGCAGACGCCGTCTTTATCGGCGGGCAAGAATACGGGCTTCGTTCGAATGCCGATAATTTTACGCTCGAAGAAATGGCGGAAGGCGTCCGTTTTGCGAGCCAATATGGTGCGAAAATTTATGTGACGACGAACATTTATGCCCATAACGAAAATATGCCGGGATTGGAAGAGTATTTACAAGGCCTTCAAGAAGCCGGCGTGCACGGCATTATCGTCGCTGACCCACTCATTATTGAAGCGGCTCGCCGCGTCGCACCGAAACTCGAAGTGCATTTAAGTACGCAACAGTCGCTTACAAACTGGAAAGCGGTGCAGTTTTGGAAAGAAGAAGGGCTCGAGCGTGTCGTGCTCGCCCGCGAAACGAGCGCCGAAGAAATTCGTGAAATTAAAGAGAAAGTGGATATCGAAATTGAAGCGTTTATCCACGGGGCGATGTGTATTGCCTATTCTGGTCGGTGTGTATTAAGCAACCATATGACTGCCCGCGACTCAAACCGCGGCGGCTGCTGTCAATCGTGCCGCTGGGACTATGACTTGTACAAGCTCGATGGCGATCGCGAAATCGCTTTATTTGATGAAAACGATGATCCGTTTGCGATGAGCCCGAAAGACCTCAATCTCATTCAATCGATTCCGAAAATGATTGAATTAGGCATCGATAGCTTGAAAATTGAAGGACGGATGAAATCCATTCACTATGTTGCGACCGTCGTCAGCGTATACCGCAAAGTCATCGATGCGTATTGTGCCGACCCGGACAACTTTGTCATTCGCCAAGAATGGCTCGATGAGCTCGACAAATGCGCCAATCGCGATACAGCGCCGGCCTTTTTTGAAGGAGTGCCGGGCTATAAAGAGCAAATGTTTGGCATCCACAGCAAAAAAACGACGTACGACTTCGCCGGCTTTGTATTGGATTACGACCGCGAAACGAAAATCGTGACATTGCAACAGCGCAACTTCTTTAAGCCGGGCGATACGGTCGAATTTTTCGGACCAGAAATTGAAAACTTTACGCAAACGGTCGGAACGATTTGGGACGAAGATGGAAACGAGCTCGATGCAGCGCGCCACCCGCTGCAAATCGTGAAATTTAAAGTGGAGAAAGAAGTCTTCCCATACAACATGATGAGAAAGGAGCAATAAGATGGGGAAGAAACCGGTTGTCATCGGAGTCGCGGGTGGCTCCGGTTCGGGGAAAACGAGCGTTGCGAAAGCGATTTATGAACATTTTCAAGGGCATTCGATTTTAATGCTCGAGCAAGACTATTATTACAAGGATCAAAGCCATCTTCCATTTGAAGAGCGGCTGAAAACGAACTACGATCATCCGCTTGCTTTTGATAACGACTTATTAATCGAGCATCTTCATAAACTGCTGAATTACGAACCGATTGAAAAACCGGTGTATGATTATACGCTCCATACTCGAGCGAACGAAGTCATTTATGTCGAACCGAAAGATGTCATTATTTTAGAAGGCATTCTCGTATTGGAAGACGAACGATTGCGCAATTTAATGGATATTAAAGTATATGTTGACACCGATGCCGACATTCGCATCATTCGCCGCTTATTGCGCGACATTAATGAACGCGGGCGGACGTTAGAATCAGTTATTGACCAATACGTTAACGTCGTTCGTCCGATGCACAATCAGTTTATTGAGCCGACAAAGCGGTATGCCGACATTATTATCCCGGAAGGCGGACATAATCATGTGGCCATCGATTTAATGGTTACAAAAATTCGAACAATTCTTGAACAAAAGTCTTTTTTGTAATAACATAACATAGATACCATTATATACTTTATCGTTTTTGGCTAAAGTTGGCGTACCGCAGTTATCGATCTCGTTTGTACGAACGCATTCAGCCGTTCGTACCTTTTCTATACATAAAAATAACAAGGAGGTAAGGATATGGCGAATGAGAAACAATATCCGATGACAAAAGAAGGGAAAGAGAAGCTGGAACAAGAATTGGAATATTTAAAAACGGTGAAGCGAAAAGAAGTCGTTGAGCGCATTAAAATTGCCCGCGGATTTGGCGATCTTTCTGAGAACTCTGAGTACGATGCGGCAAAAGACGAGCAAGCGTTCGTGGAAGCGCGCATTCAAACGCTCGAAAACATGATTCGCAATGCGCAAATTATTGAAGAAGATACAACGAATCCGGATGTCGTATCGCTTGGAAAATCGGTGACGTTCATCGAGCTGCCGGATGGCGAAGAAGAAACGTATACGATCGTCGGCAGCGCCGAAGCCGATCCATTTGAAGGAAAAATTTCCAACGATTCTCCGATTGCGAAATCGCTTATTGGCAAAAAAGTCGGCGATGAAGTGAGCGTGCAAACACCAGGCGGAGAAATGCTCGTGAAAATCGTGGCGGTGAAATAGGTTTTAAACTGGCACACCTCGTCAACAATGAAGACGAGGTGTTTTTTATGCGGAAAAACAGAACGATTGCAATTTTGTTGCTTATTCAGCTCGGCATCTTTCTCTTAATTGGCCGGCTTGTTCAGCTTCAATTAGTGAGCACCGAATCGTTTTCAAAAAAACATGTGAACTTAATCGAAGCTAGCGTCGCCCAGCGGACGCAAGAAATGGTTGTGAGCGACGGGCGCGGAACGTTTGTCGACCGCAATGGTAAACCGCTCGTCGAACAGGAAATCCCTGTCCTTGTTTTATTTCCGTTTTTAAAAACGATGGACTGGCCGGTCGAAACGGTAGCCAACATTCTTCATGTTTCTGATAGCACAATTGTTGCGCAAATTCAACAAGCGAAGGAACCGTTTGTCTTTTCGAGCGGGGCGGAACCGTTTTCGTTGACGGATGCGCAAATGGACAAAATCAATAAACTTCATCTTCCCGGGGTGCTTGCGGTGAAAAAACAATATCCGCTCGTTCGTCTGTACGCAGCCCAACTGATCGGCTTTACGCGCGAAGATCCGCAGCTGTTGCGAGCTCGTTACGGTGATCGTTCTCTCTCGCCGCAAACAAAAATCGGCATTCACGGCTTGCAAAAAGCGTTCGATGAATTTTTGCTTCCGGAAGGTGAAACGCGGCTTTTATACCACGTCGATGCGGAAGGAGGGCCGCTCTTTGGCATCGATGTCAAGTACAGCGACCCCGGAAACCCGTTTTATCCGATTTCCGTGCAAACGACGATTGATCGCGATTTGCAACAAATGGCTGAAGATGTACTAGAGGAACATCAGCTGAAAAAAGGCGGCGTGGTACTGCTGGATGTGGCAACCAATAGCATATTAGCGATGGCAAGCCGTCCGGCGATGAACCCGCGCGATCCGTATAAAAACAATGGCGCAGAAAATCAGATGCTATTGCCGCAAATTCCGGGATCGGTGTTTAAAACCGTTATTGCCGCTGCGGCGATCGAAACAGGAATCGCAACAAAAAGACGAACATTTAACTGCAGCAGAAAAATTGACGGAACGACTCCAGATACTGAGCATGCATACGGGATGCTGTCTTTTGAAAAAAGTTTTGCGGTTAGCTGCAACAACGCCTTCGCTACGTTAGGAAAACAGCTGGTCGAACAAAACAAAGACATCATTGAACAATATGCGCAAAAACTCGGGCTGTATCCGCTCGCCGGCTGGCAAGGCGATGTGTACCACATCGCCGATTTTCGCCAGCTTCCGGAAGAAAAGAGCGGCACGATTTGGTACGACAAAAGCGACAAATACGTTCCGCTTGCCGTCGCACAAACGTCGATCGGCCAAAAAAACGTCCGCGTTTCCCCGCTGGCTGTCGCGAATATGATGGCAACAATCGCTAGAGATGGAGAAGCAAAGCAAGTGCGGACTGTCAGTAAAATGGTGTATAAAAACGGGACAACGTTTTTTACTTTTCCGGAACAGCCGTTTACTTCTGAAGAACCGATTTCGCTTTCGACGGCAATGAAGTTAAAAGAACTGTTACGCAGCGTCGTTACCGACGAGCGCGGCACCGGACGGCGGTTTCAGACGCTTCCTTATGCGGTGGCGGGAAAGTCAGGAACGGCGCAAACCGGAAAAACGACACCACAAGGCGAAGCGCTCATTAATAAATGGTTTGCCGGCTATTTTCCGGCGCAATCGCCGAAATATGCGCTCGTCGTCGTCGATTTGGAAAGCCCAAGTTCACAAGCTGTGACAAATGATGTATTTGATGACCTTGTCAAGAGAATATATGAGTGGGAAGCGAAGCAAAACGCACAGGACGTAAATCCGAAATGACAAGGCGGCCTATTGTATACTAAAATAAATACGACCGCAAGAACAAAGGGAGGGATGGCGCTTGGCTAATATGCATTCCCGTTTCGAACAGCGCGCCAAACGGCGGAAAATCAACCGACTATTAAACGTCGCACTCGCGTTCGTGCTTCTGTTGATCGTCTTTTTCAGCTGGCAGCTGTTTTTTGCAAACGACAGCGAACCGAACCAAGCATCTGAGCGAAAAACGAATGTAGCGGAAGCGAAAAAACCGAAGGACGATCAAGTCGAAGTCGAAATTGGCGGCGCGCTGCAAAACAACAACGAAACAGATCAGCCATCATCGGAACAAACCAAGTCCTCGCAACAAGTAATTGAAACGGCAGGCGATCCGGCTTCAGGAGTCGAAAAAGAAATTGTCGATCCGTCATGGCAGCCGATCGGCACAACGCAGTCCGAGCCGCATGTCACGATGTTTGACGAAAACTCTGTCGATTGGAAAGAAATGCTCGATGCGGTGAGCTATGCGACCGGCCTAGCGCGCGACAATATGATCGTCTGGTTTATCGGCAACAACGGTCCGAATAAAGCCGTAGCTACCGTATCGCCAAAAGATAAAAGCGTGAAATATAAAGTGTATATTGCTTGGGTGGAACATCAAGGCTGGAAGCCGGAAAAAATCGAGCAGTTGAAACAATAGCGGATTCCCCGATGGCGGGACATCCGCTCATTTTTTTGCTTTGAAGTGAACAACGGCACTGTAAAAACGCTGCCCGTTTTCTGTGACATGCATTTGGTGCGACACGTGATGTACTTCTAACATAAGCGCTTTATTTTGTTCAATTTGTTCGTTTATTTTTTTCTCTAACGTCTTTAAATCCGCTGCTTCAAAAAATTCTACCTTATCTTGAATGAGATCAAACGTAAGCATCGTTCTCCTCCTTTCCATCTGTAGTTTAGCATATTTCCATTGAAGAAACGAAAAAAGTGTGGTAGAAAACAGAACGTTATTTAACATAATTTCCTAAGAAGTTTCCTATCTCTAAACGGAGGATAGGTGGGAGAGGTTCATATACAGTCGTTGCCAAAAGCGGAAACGTAGTGCTAGAGTTTGGGGTTGGCACAGGCAACTTAATGAAAAAACTGCTTGTTGAAGCAGGAAAAACGGTATACGGCATTGAGCCGTCGGCGCCAATGCGGGAATTAGCGCTGGAGAAGTTAGCAGGTGCGTCGATACAGGACAGCGACTTTTTACATTTCCCGTTGCTGAATGATCGTTAGTACATACGCCTTTCACCATTTAACTGAAAGCGATTAGTAAGTGTGGCAAGCTGTTGAATAAAGGTGGTAAAATAGTGTTTACGGATACAGCCTTTGTCAATCATCAAACTCACGACCAAATGATTGCCGGCGCAAAAGCGAAAGGCTTTCACGATTTAGCCGAAGATTTAGAGCGTGAAATTATACACATTGCCGGCGCTAGATCATATGTTTGTGAACAACGGTTTTTCGGTTTCATTTGGTTGATCGAGGCTGTGAAACAATAAGTGAAAGAGGTAGAAAGAATGAAAGTAGCAATCATTGGCGCAATGGAAGAAGAAGTTGCGATTTTACGGGAGAAAATCGATAGCCGCGAGGACACGGTCGTCGCGAATTGTGAATTTTACACAGGAACGTTAAACGGCGTCGATGTCATTTTATTAAAATCCGGCATCGGCAAAGTCAATGCGGCAATGTCAACGACGATTTTGTTAGAACGTTTTCAACCGGATGTTGTCATTAACACCGGTTCAGCCGGCGGCTTTTTGTCTTCATTAAATGTGGGCGATATCGTTATTTCAACGGAAGTCGTCCATCATGATGTCGATGTGACCGCTTTTGGCTACGCATACGGTCAAGTGCCGGGCATGCCGGCTCGTTATACGGCGGATACGAAGCTAATTGAAGCGGCGGAAAAAAGCGCGGCGCACATTCGCGACATTCAAGTCGTGAAAGGTTTAATCGCCACAGGAGATTCGTTTATGAACGATCCCGCGCGTGTTGAATTCGTCCGCACGCAATTTTCGAACCTTTATGCGGTGGAAATGGAAGCGGCGGCGATTGCGCAAGTGTGCTTCCAGTTTGGCGTTCCGTTCGTCGTCATTCGCGCGCTTTCGGACATTGCCGGCAAAGAATCAAACGTATCGTTCGAACAGTTTTTGCATAAAGCAGCACTTCATTCATCTGAACTTGTGCAGGCGATGTTGGACGAATTAAAACGTTCATAAGGAGAGTCCCCCTCTCCTTATTTTCATCTTTAAGAGGTGGCACCTGAAAGTAGCGAAAAATATTCACGAGCTTGTCGGCCATACGCCGCTTATGGAAATTACGCACTTTCCGCTTCCGGAAGGAGTACGTATTTTTGCCAAGCTCGAATATTTCAACCCCGGAGGAAGCATTAAAGACCGTTTAGGACAAGAATTGTTGCGCGATGCTCTGGAAATAGGAAAGCTAAAAGAAGGCGGGACGATTATTGAAACGACGGCCGGCAATACCGGAATCGGGCTAGCACTAGCGGCCATCAGCAAAAACGTCAACGTTATTTTTTGCGTTCCGGCGCGTGAAAGAGCTGGCGCAAAAAGAAGGACTGCTTGCCGGAAGATTGTCCGGCACAGTGTTTCATGCGGCGCTTTTGGAAGCCGAACAGGCAAAACCGGGCACGAATATCGTCGTCATTTTTCCAGATAGCAGCGAGCGGTATTTAAGCAAAAATATTTATGAAGGCGGGATGTAACGTGAGAAGAAAAACGAAATTCATTCATGGTGGCATTGTCGGTGACCCGCATACCGGGGCGGTGTCGGTGCCGATTTATCAAGTGAGCACGTATAAGCAAGAAGGAGTCGGCGGACATAAAGGGTACGAATATTCACGAACGGGCAACCCGACGCGCCATGCATTAGAGGAGTTAATAAAAGATGTAGAAGAAGGATACGCTGGCTTTGCGTTTGGCTCAGGGATGGCGGCGATTACAGCAGTGATGATGCTCTTTAACAGCGGCGACCATGTCATTTTAACCGACGATGTGTACGGCGGTACATATCGCGTCATGACGAAAGTATTAAACCGTCTCGGCATTGAATCGGCGTTTGTCGATACGAGCGATTTAGCGAATATTGAACAGCATCTTCAACCAAACACGAAAGCAATTTACATTGAAACACCGACAAACCCGCTATTGAAAATTACTGATCTTGAAGGAGCGGCTAGATTGGCGAAGAAATACGGGCTGCTTACGATCGTCGATAATACGTTTAGCACGCCGTATTGGCAAACGCCCCTTGCGCTCGGTACCGATATTGTCGTGCATAGTGCGACGAAATATTTAGGCGGTCATAGCGACGTTGTGGCTGGACTTGTCGTCGTCAACTCGGAAAAACTTGCAACCGACTTACATTTTATTCAAAACGCAACGGGCGGCATTCTCGGCCCACAAGATTCATGGCTGCTTATGCGCGGCATCAAGACGCTCGGCATTCGGATGGAAGAGCATGAGGCGAATACAAGAAAAATCGTTGACTTTTTAGTGAACCATCCAGCGGTGCAAAAAGTGTACTATCCAGGGCTTGAAACGCATCCGAACTACGAGATCGCGAAAAAACAAATGCGCGGTTTTGGCGGCATGGTATCGTTTGACGTTGGTAGCGCTGAAAAAGCGGAGCAAGTATTAACCCGCGTCCGCTACTTTACATTAGCCGAAAGTTTAGGTGCGGTGGAAAGCTTAATTTCCCTCCCGGCGAAAATGACGCATGCGTCGATTCCGAAAGAGCGCCGCGACGAGCTTGGCATTACTGACGGACTGATCCGCATTTCGGTCGGGTTAGAAGATGCGGACGATTTAATCGAAGACTTGGCGCAAGCATTGGCATAAATTACATCGCCCCCTTTCGCGTTTCCTATGGTACATTGAAGAAAGGAAAGGGGGACGGTTGTTGTGGATGAACAAAAGCGAAATTGGTTAGGAAAAGCGCGTGACTATAAAGCATACAGTCTCGTCTTATTTGCGCTTAGCGCATTTTTATATATCGGCACACTCATCCCGAATGCCATCGACGGAACGAAGCGACTACTCGTACTTGGAGCAGTGTTCGTTCTCATGCTCGCTTCTATTTTTTTCTCGCATCGGTCAAACGTATACGTACGGAAACTAGAAGATGACGAACACGCGCTATAAATTCGAACGGAACAAAAACAACAGAAAAGTACGTGAACGGGTCATCCCAGTAACCATCGGCTTATTATATACAACAGTCTCTGAACAGGGGGGTGTTTTTTATTTTGGAAACTAAAACGCCAGCATCTAGCACGCTGGCGTTTTTCGTATGGCTTAACCTTTCAAGAGTTCATGTACGTCTTTTTCTGTCATATCGAGGATATTCGCAATTTCCGCGACGCTCATACCTTTTTCATTCATTTTTCTAATCGCTTCCTGCATCCCCTCTTGACGTCCTTCTTCTCGGCTGCTACGAATGTTCGATAGCTGATCAAGGAGCCACTTCAGCCGCATTTCGTATGCATAACGGTTTTCGGGGGTAACACTTAAATTTTGCCATTCCTCTAACGCTTCTAAAATTTCTTGTTCTGTCATCGCGATTCCCTCCAATTCGCGAACCATCTCTTCGTCGATTTTTTTCGTTCGGCTGTCCACCGCCGACAACATCGTCAACCAAGGCCATTCAGGCGATTGTTTCACTTCCCGACGGTATTTCTTCCATTTTACCATAAATTGTGACAAATCAAGCACATGAAATTCAAGGTGATGGCTCCAAAGGAACTGTTCTCCATCTTCGCGAATGTGAAAGACGGTATGGAAGCGATCTGTTTCGTGTGGAAAGAGAGGATAGTTGAGGATGGCGATCATAATAAGGGAAATGCAAATGTGGGAAATTGAATTTTGCAGCACATTTTTGACGAAAATAGGCGTAATAAAGAAGGAAATGGAGAATTTTGTAGATGAAAATTGAATTTTCGATAGAATATTTCTCACCAGTCCGCCACATATTTGACATCTATTAAGATGGGGGCGATGCGAAATCAAATCCACCTACTTTTCCCTCCCTTTTCACGCAATTTTCACCATCGGCTAGTAAACTGTAAACAGTACGAGCGATGTTCGCTAAAAGTAGAAAAGGTTAGGAGGAAATGAAGTGAGGAAAAATTATGTAAAGATCGTGCTTGATTTATTGCTCGCGATTACGTTTGTGTTATTATTAATGAACCCGAGGGTGTTCAACGGCTTGCCGTTTCACGAAATTGCTGGGACTGTGATTGGCATCGCGATTCTTGTCCATATCGGATTAAACTATCGTTGGGTAATTAACACGACGAAAAAAATTTTTTCTTCCGAACTTCCGAAGAAAACGAGAATAGGCTTTTTCTTAAATGTGTTGTTGTTGCTGTCGATGGCAACGGTTATTGTATCGGGAATTTTGATTTCGCGCGTCGTGTTTCCAAACCTTGCGCTAGAAGGGAATCACTTCGTTCGCGGAATTCACAACCTTTCCGCCAACACGACGCTTGCACTAGTCGGTCTTCATCTCGGCTTACATTGGCAGTGGATAATGGGCGTTAGTAAAAAAGTGTTCAAAACAAAGGATGGAACGTGGCGAAAAGGAATGATTGCTTCTAGCGTGCTGACGTTTGCCCTTTTGGCGGGCGGAATGTATTGGATTTCCCAAAACGTAAAACCGAGTGAAGGGGACTTCAAACCGAGATTCGCGGAACAAAACGCGTTCACTTTTGCTGGACAAGGAGCGCCAACCCCACCTGATGGAGAATTTCGCGACGGCAAATTCCGCAAAGAACGCGGCAGCAGCAACCCACTGCTTGTCTTACTCAACTACTTTGCCATTTGGGCGGTGATTATCGTCCCTACTTACAAAATTTTAGCGAGAAAGCCCCTGCCTAAAGGCTAGGGATGAATCGCTGATTTTTTTGAATCAATTTATTAGATATGTTCCATTTATCTAATATTTATGGTATATTTCATATAGAGGTGATTGATTTTGGAAAACAAAAAATACACCCATAAAAAAGGAATTGTCTATCTCAATCAATATCATATTGTATTCTGTCCAAAATACCGAAGAAAAGTATTGGTCGGAGATATTGAGCGAGATTTAAAAGAAATTTTTTATCAAGTTGCCAAAGAACACGATGTAGAAATGAAAGCGTTAGAAGTCATGCCAGATCATGTGCACTTGTTTATTTCTTTTGATCCTAGACAACATTTGCATAAAATCATTCAAGCGTTTAAAGGAACAAGTAGCCGAATATTAAGAGAAAAATATCCTTCATTAAAAAGCAGATTACCGTCGTTATGGACGAGAAGTTATTTTTGTTGCACAGTTGGATATATTTCAGAAGATGCCATAAAGCAATATATTGAAAATCAAAAAAACGTGTAAAGGGAGGTGTATCGCATTGGCAAAATCAAAAACAAAAAGTTATGTGTTGACGTTAAAACTAAAAACAGAAAGATGGCAAGAACATGTGCTTGAAAAGCGATTCGAAATCGCAAGAAAGTTATATAATGCTTGCTTGCGTGAATGTCTAAAGCGATATAAAAAATTACAACACGATCGCGAATATAAACAAGTCATTCAACAACCAACATCAAAAGAAAAAAACAAAATACTAAATGAATTGTATCGTTTTTATGGTGTAACTGAATACGCCTTGCACGATTTTATCAAGCCAATGCGATATCCTTTTAAAAAACACATAGATTCTCATACGGCGCAAAAGATCGCTACACGAGCGTGGTTGGCTTTTGAAAAATTGGCATTTGGAAACGCCAATCAAGTGTATTTTAAAAAACAAAACGAAATGGATTCCGTAGAAAGCAAAACAAACGAAACAGGGATTCGTTTTAAAGATGGTCGCCTTTTATGGCATGAGCTATCTATTCCTGTTATTGTTCGTAAAAACGATATATACGCACATATCGCTTTGCAAGACCGAGTAAAATATTGCCGTATTGTTCGCAAACGAATCAGAGGAAAAATAAAATATGATATTCAGCTTATTCTTGAGGGCATCCCCCCTAAAAAAATGAATAAAGAAACAGGAAACATGAAGTATCCGCTTGGTCAAGGTGATGTTGGCATCGACATTGGAACGCAAACAATTGCTGTCTGTTCAACAAACGATGTCAAGTTGTTTATGCTTGCGCCAAGCGTAGAAAACCTCGAAAAGCAGAAACGAGTGCTTCTTCGCAAACTAGACCGCCAAAGACGAGCAAATAACCCCCATAAATACAATGAAGATGGCACCATAAAAAAAGAAGACAACAAAGAAAAATGGATTTGGAGCAAAAACTATATAAAAACAAAAAATCAACTAGCTGAACTACAACGAAAGATGGCAGACAAAAGAAAACAAGACCACCATCGACTAGCGAATTGGATGATTACGCTTGGTGATTGTTTCAAAGTAGAAACAATGAACTTTAAAGCACTTCAAAAAAGAGCCAAAGAAACAAAAGTCGATGCCAACGGAAAATACAAAAAGAAAAAACGATTTGGAAAAAGCATTGCGAATCGTGCGCCAAGTTTGTTTTTGAACATATTGAATCAAAAACTACAATACGAAAATAAACCGCTTCATTTTGTTGATACATTCAGCGTAAAAGCAAGTCAATACGACCATCAAAACAACGAGTACAAAAAGAAAACACTTTCTCAACGATGGCATGAAACAAATGGGTGTAAAATACAACGTGATTTATATAGCGCATTTTTAATCATGAACGTTAAAGATAACCGAAAAGAAATAGACCAACAAAAATGTTTAGACAGATGGGATAGCTTTATCCATCTACACAATAAAGAAATGGAACGACTTCGTCTTCATCCATGTGTTGTAAGTAGCATGGGAGTTTAAATCGTGTTCAGCGTCTTGAATCGGGCGCACAGGGCGCAAAGCACTCGTGAAGTGTTTGCCCATGAAAGTCTTGCGGAACAAGGGTGAGTTCTGCACGCAGGTGTACGAGAAACCCTTTTGTACGCAAGAACCCCGTGACTTTAGTCGTTGGGAGATTCAGTATCTAGAAAAACGGATGTTGAAAAATAAACGGGCAAAGGAAGCAAGTGTGTAAACTTGCTATTGCTAGGCTAGCAAAGGTTATTTGTGGTAAACTAATGAGGGGGAGCACGGGGAGTTGCTCTCCTTGTTTATTATGGGCATATAGAGAAGGAGGAATAAACCGATGAATAAAAAGTTTCCAGAAGGATTTTTATGGGGAGGGGCGACGGCTGCCAATCAAATTGAAGGTGGATGGAATGAAGGAAATAAAGGTTTGAGTATTGCCGATGTTCTTCCCGGTGGGAAAGAACGGGTAAAACTATTGAAAGAACCTGGTTTTACCTTTGAAATCGACAACGAAACATATACTTATCCAAACCATGAAGCGATTGACTTTTATCATCGGTATAAAGAGGATATTGCCCTGTTTGCGGAAATGGGGTTTAAAGCGTTTCGCATGTCGATTGCGTGGACGCGCATCTTCCCGAACGGCACGGAATCGGAACCGAATGAAGAAGGGCTTGCCTTCTATGACCGGGTGTTCGATGAGTTACATAAATACGGGATTGAGCCTGTTGTGACGATTTCCCACTACGAAATGCCGCTAACGCTCGTAAAAGAATATGGCGGTTGGCGAAGCCGGGAACTTGTGACGTTTTTTGAACGTTATGCCAAAGCTATTTTTCACCGGTACAAAGATAAAGTGAAATATTGGATGACGTTTAACGAAATTAACGGTGCCCTCCATTTTCCGATGATGAGCATGGGATTTGTGCCGAAAAAGGAAGAAAAGCACCAAGAGCTGTTTCAAGCGTTTCACCATCAATTTGTGGCCAGCAGTCTTGCCGTCAAAGCGTGCCGTGAGATCATTCCCGATGCAAAAATTGGCTGCATGATTCTCGCTGCACCGGTGTATCCGTATGACTGCCATCCGGAAAACGTCATGTATGCGTTGCAGGAAGAGCGATTGTTCAATTATTTTTGCGCAGATGTCCAAGTGCGCGGGGAATATCCGTCGTTCATTCAGCGCTTTTTTGACGAACATCACGTCACCGTTGATATTCGCGAAGGGGATTTACAATTAATCAAAGAGCATACCGTTGATTACATTGGCCTTAGTTACTACATGTCCATTACGCAGAAAAAAGACAAAACAGAGCAGGAGAAGGTTCCTGGGAACATTCTTGAAGGAGTGAAAAACCCGTTCCTAAAAGCGAGTGACTGGGGCTGGGAAATTGATCCGACCGGTTTGCGCATTATCTTGAATCGGCTTTATGATCGCTACCAAGTACCGCTGTTCGTTGTCGAAAACGGCTTGGGAGCCTATGATAAAATGGAGGAAGACGGCTCGATTAACGACGACTATCGTATAGAATATTTACGGAGCCACATTGAAGCGATGCGTGAAGCGCTAAAAGACGGAGTGGAGCTCATGGGCTACACGACATGGGGATGCATCGACTTAGTCAGTGCCTCTACCGGCGAATTTTCCAAACGATACGGTTTTATTTACGTCGATAAACATGACGACGGCAGCGGAACATTGGAACGCAAGAAGAAAAAGTCGTTTTTCTGGTACAAAAACGTCATCGCCACAAATGGGGAACAGTTATAATTGTAAAGGGCATCTTTGCCAATGGAAGCGGTCAATGAACGAAAAAGGCGAGCAGCGATAGGTGTTGTTTTCTAGAAACATAAAAACAACAAACAGCCTCTAGATGGGGCTGTTTTTTATTATTGTAACCGAGAAGCCCCCACTTCCGCTGCAGGCAAGTGGGAGAGGAGGTCTAAAAATAATAATAGAAATTTTATTTATTGTCGGCATATAATAATAAATGCATGCGCTAAGAAAAAAGAGGAATATTTCGAACAATTGAGAATAAGTATATTAAACGTTTGCAATTAATAATAAATGCCGACCTTTAGGTAAAAAAAGTGGTGATACAATGAGTAGAGAAGTGAACAAGCTCATAAAAGATATTTTTGCGCGGAAAAAAGGAATTGCTAGGACAGAAGACTTAACGAGAGAAGGAGTAAGCAAATATTATATTCGAAAGTACGAGCAAAGTGGAGAAATCATTAGGATAAAACGAGGGATTTATCGTTATGCTGAGTTTGAAAATGATCAACATGCCGAAATGATTGAAGTAGCGAAAGTGATCCCGAATGGTGTTCTTTGTCTTTTGTCGGCATTGTCTTTTTATGAGTTAACCACCTATAATCCGTGGGAATATCAAATCGCTATTGAAAGAAAATCAAGGAAACCGAGATTACCAGATTATCCACCAATTAAAGTTTTTTACTTTTCAAAAAAACAGTTTGAATATGGAATGGAAGAAGTGGAGGTAGGCGGCCATAAAATAAGTATCTATAATCGTGAAAAAACAATTTGCGATATTATTCGATACAGAGAAAAAATAGGGATCGATTTAATGAAAGAAGGCTTGCGAAATTATTTGCAAAGTCCGGAAAAAAATATCAATAAATTGATGGAATGTGCGGAAGTAATGCGCGTCAAGACGGTTTTACTCAAATACTTAGAGGTGCTTTTGTAATGGGAGATGTGAAAAATATACCTGCATCAGTTAGCGAACGATTAAAAAATATTGCTAAACAAAGCGGGAAAACCTTTGATTCCATTTTACTGCTATATTTTCAAGAAAGGTTGCTATATCGGCTTTCTATTTCCCGCTATCGGGAACAATTTGTTTTAAAGGGCGGTCTCTTTTTGTTTTCTCTAACACAATTCAAATCTAGACCAACGAAAGATATCGATTTTTTAGCCAGACAAATTTCGAATGATATTCAATATATCAAGTCTGCGTTTGAGTCTGTTTGTGCGTTACCTGTGGAAGAGGATGGAGTCGAATTTGATGTAAATGGCATTACTGCTGAACGAATCAAAGAGGGTGCTAATTATGAAGGGGTACGTATTAAAATCCTAGCATCACTTGGTAGAATGAAGAAGCAATTACAGCTAGATATTGGGTTTGGTGATGTGGTTATTCCAAAATCACAAGATATACAATATCCTACTTTGCTAAATATGCAACCTCCAGAAATTCGAGTCTATTCAACTTATTCAGTGATAGCTGAAAAATTCGAGGCAATGATTTCATTATCAGTTGTGAATAGCAGAATGAAGGATTTTTATGATATTTTCACGCTTTTATCAACCGAGAATTTTGATGGACGTGTTTTGTGGGAGGCAATCTTTGAAACGTTTCAAAGACGTGGGACGAATTTAGAAAAAGAGCACCCTATATTTTCTCCTTCTTTTGTAGAAGATGAAGGAAGAATAAAGCAGTGGAAGGCATTTTTACGAAGGATAGGTGTGCAAGAAAATTTAGCGTTCTCCTTAGTAATGGGAAGAATTAGGGATTTTCTTTTTCCGATATATGACTCCATTTTACATGAAACGGAGTTTTTTAAAACGTGGAATCGCCAAACTTTTCAATGGGAGTAATTTTACATTTCCATTCGCTTTTCCTTATTCGCTTAAACGATTCGCTTTCACTTTCGCTTCGGAAAGGGCAGGGCTTCCTGTTCTTTTTTGTTTTTTAAAATCATAGATAACGAATTTTGTCGAATTTGTTCACACGAAAGTTATCTAGTAGTAAAATAAAGGAAAGATAGAAGCTGCAGGAGGGTAACATCATGGATTCCATTCAATTTCAAGATAAAGTGTCGTTTATATGGGCGAATGCAGATTTATTGCGCGGAGATTATAAACAATCGGAATACGGAAAAGTCATTCTGCCTTTGACCGTGATTCGGCGTATTGATGCGGTGCTAGAGCCGACAAAAGAAGCGGTTCTTTCGCAATTGGAAGAATTAAAAGCGATGGGAATGACGATTGAAGACGGGGATTTTTTACTTCAACAAGCAGCGGAACAGCCTTTTTACAATACGTCGAATTTTACGCTTAAAAAGTTACTGGAAAACTTTATTCGCTCCAAAACCCCGCAGGCATTAAAAAGCTTCCTAGCAACAAAAAACTCCAACGAACAGCTATTTAAGCGGCTATTTACGGACAAAGACTTTCAAGAAACGGTGCTGCATGCGTTCTTAAATGAGGTGTATGAGGCGGCGCGAAGCATCGAAATAGAGGAATAAATTTGATAAAGTCCTAGCTTTGGAAATGCTAGGGCTATTCATTATGAAACGGAGGAAAGGCATGGACGAGCTACTGCGTTGTATTGAAGAATATCTTACCGGCAAATTATCGGCAGAACAATTTTCTTACGATTTCCCTTCTATATACTTTCAGTTTCTTGAAGAAATCATAGATGAACAGTACATCGACGCATTTGATGATATTTCAGAAGCATGTGGCTGGTACGAACCAGATCCGATTCATAGAATAGATTGCGATGAATACATCGGGGCAGAAGAGTTGAGAAAAACAGTAGAAGAAAAATACAGTTTCATTAAAAATTTTTTAGATGTTGAATAGTTAGACGTCGTTCCTATACACGTCCCTAAGATGTACCTAATTGGTTTACATAGCGAAAAAAGCATAATCAATAATTCATTTACAAAAATAAATTTATCATGTTAATATTATTGTGTAATGTATTTTATTAACGTAATACGTTAATAAAATGTTGTAGGGGTCGGAAATGGATATTTCGTTCAAAAACAAAAAAATGGAAAAAGTGCTTAATTCCAATTCAGCAATGCAAAAAGAATATGGTCAGCTGACAAGAAAAATTCAACAAAGGCTAGCCGAATTAAGAGCAGCTCCTTGCTTAAATGATATTAGTCATTTACCACCTCCTCGCCTTCATCAACTAGAAGGTGAAAGAGATGAGCAATTTGCTGTTGATGTAAAACACCCTTTTCGAATAGTCTTTGTTCCTAATCATGATCCTATTCCTAGAAAACCCGACGGAGGAATAGATCGTTCAATGGTTACGGCGATCAAAATTATTGAAGTTGGAGTGGATTACCATGGTAAATAAATTTAATCCTGATTATATCATTCCTCCTGGAGAAACTTTAGCTGAGCTACTGGACTATTATGGAATGACACAAGCTGAATTAGCCAATAGAATTGGTAAAACAACAAAAACTGTAAATGAAATTATTAAAGGTAAAGCACCTATTACTCCGGAAACAGCTTTGCAGTTGGAAAAAGTTTTCAACGTGAGTGCAGCTTTTTGGAACAATCTTGAAAGCAATTATCGTCAATTATTGGCGAAAAAAGCGGAAAATGAACATCTCCAAAGGCAAATAGACCAGTTAGAAAAATTTCCGATCACATTTATGACTAAAAATAGGTGGATAGAAAAACATACTGATGAAATAAAGCAACTTGAAGAATTGTTTAAGTTTTTTGGTGTGGCCTCGTTTGAAGCTTTCGAAAAAGTATGTCAAATAAGATTGTCTAATCCAGATACGGCATTTAGACAAACGGGTGCTTTTGAGATAAACCGAGAATCTGTTGCTGTTTGGTTAAGAAGGGGGGAGATATTAGCGCGTGAGATCGAGTGTGAACCTTATAATGAAAAAAAATTTAAAGAAGCATTATTGGAAATTAGAAAATTTACGTCGGAAACCCCAGATATTTTTGTCCCTAAGTTGGTTAGATTATGTTCGCAATGTGGTGTAGCTGTTGTTTTTGTTCCCGAAACTCCAAAAAGCCGTGTTAGCGGAGCTACTAAATGGTTAAATCCACAGAAAGCGCTAATCCAACTTAGCTTTCGGTACAGAAGAAATGATTCTCTATGGTTTACATTTTTTCATGAGGCTGGACACATTTTGCTTCACAGTAAAAAAGAAACATTTGTTGATCTCGAAGACAATAACGAGAAGGGGGATTTAGAAGAAGAAGCTAATCAGTTTGCGGCCAACTTTTTAATTTCTCCATCAAAATATAAAAAATTTATTGAAGCGAATGATTTTTCAACACAATCTATCTGTTCATTTGCAGACGAATTACAAATTGCCCCTGGAATTGTGGTAGGTAGACTCCAGCATGATGGTATAATTCCTTTTCGATCTATACTGAATAAATTAAAAATTTCTTATCGATGGGATAATGAATAGAGAAAGCTCTGCCTCAAGAGAGAGGGAGCTTTTATTTTTTAGAGCTTTTTTGATAGATATTCACTTTCTCTCCGCAGCTACCCGCCTTTTAGCTACTTCACGCTCTTTCCAAGGAATAATTTTTCCCTCAACGTATGTAATATCAGACGTTTTCATCCGATAAACATCTGCTTGTTGCAGCGCATCATTCGTAAACGTGCCTGATGTAATAAACCAAGTGGCAACACAGCGATGGTTTTTTTAGCGCTGTCAAGCTCTCTCATTTCTTTCACAGTTATTTGATTTTTAGATTTATAACGATGTTTTACTTGAACAGCAATCTTTACCCCATCAGATTTATTCGTTAAAACCATATCGACACCACCGTCTTTTGCTTCCGGTGTTTTCACTGGTTTGTAACCGATTGCTTTAAAATAAAGAAATACAAGTTGTTCAAATTCAAGATCGGATAACTGATTCAGCGGTTGTATTTGCTAATTGAATTTTGAGCCACTCCGATTACATCCTTGTGAGCCACTTAAAAATTGACAAATGGTAAATCTGGGGCGTCTTGACATGTAGCCTCTAGAGGCATGATTTCACTCGAAAGGCGACACATCAAGGTGTTTCGATAGGCAACAAGCCTATCATGCCTCTCACTCCATATCAAGACGGTGTTTTCGCTGGAAATGGAGTGGCTCACGTTTTTACGAGCGAAGTGGCTCAATTTTATGTTAGCAAAAACAGGTAACTGCAAAATCATATCATCCGAACGAATGTTGTATTTTCGTGCTCGATCACTTGAAGAAGAGGGAGTTGCTTCGGCTGTTCGCTGCCTAGATGAAGGCAGTTTGTCAGTTTTTTTCATACTCTTTTTTTGCGGAAGTCCTGTATACGGATTTTTATTTTTGTTTTCTTTTTTGCGCATGTCAGGCACATAAGATGCGGCTTTTGCTCCTAAAGCTACAGACATAAAAATAACAGCTATTAAGAAATAAAAACTGAGATGAAACTGCCACCATATGCTAAATCCGCATAAAAAGACAAGACCGCTCACCGCTCCAAAAACAGTATCTTTTCTTTGTTTTTTTGTTTGCTTTGGCAATTTCATTTCTCCTTTTCAAAAGATTTATACATAAATTTTACCATGTTGTTTTCTGTCATGTCTCTATCTTTTAATGATGGATTGAAACGAAGAAGATGAATTTTTGTAGAGAGTAACGACAACCCCTGTTTGCTAGAAACATAAAAACAACAAACAGCCTCTGGATGGGGCTGTTTTTTTATGAAAAATGTTTATATTTGACAAAAAACGACAACATTTTCCGTTTCTTTTCGATAAAATGAAGTAGAAGGAGGTGTAGTATGAGAATCATTTGTTCATTTCAAGTGAAAAAAATACCGCTTCATTATCGGATGGCGATTGTTTCAATCCTTAAAGAAAGTATACGAGCATCCAGTGAGGAGTATTACGAGCGGCTATACGCTCAAGCAAATGCAACAAAACCTTTCGTTTTCTCGCCTTTTTTGAAAAACTTTCACTTCAAAGGCAATGAAATTGAGTTAGAGGAACTACGCGTTACTATTAGCTCGCCTGATTATGAGTTTTTACTTCATGTGTATAACGGTTTGCAAAGTAAAAAAAGGTTTGAATATAAAGGATACGAATTTATTCGGAGAAAAACAGTAATGGGAGATGAAAAAAAGATTACATCATCTACTGTTGTCTTTCGAACGCTCTCGCCTTTGTTAGTAGAAGATGAAAACAAATCGCCAATTGCACCAGATGACAAGAATTATGAAAAACATATCAATTATTTAGCCGATACGATTTTATATGAATACCGTGGCAAAGGATTATGCAGACCGTTAACGATACGACCTATTCGATTTAAAAAGACGGTTATCAAAGAATCTAATCATCAATTTGCTGAAAAGTATGGGGAAGAACAACATTTATTTTTTACCACCTATCACGGTTTGTTTAAGGTAAGTGGGGATCCTGCTGATTTACAATTACTTTATCAGCTTGGTTTGTCCAAACGGCGCAATCAAGGATTTGGAATGCTTGAAGTAGAGGAGGTGAGGGAATGAAGGTCGATTTGCACATGGGCGAATGGATGGTCAACATGGGGCTTGTTGGATTATATCGTGTGTTTGAATATGGACGAAAAAACGGAATAATTAGCGATGAATACAAAGATAGCGTGACAGCTAAGCCGTGGGGAATTGAACTTGATACCGATGTACTTCCGCAATTGCCAAAGGCATATTTTTTGTATTTGTTGGAGGAGTATGGTAATAAATATAGTTCGATAAGGAAAGCTAGAGAGAAAATCAATATATATATCGAAGAAATTCAAACACAGTCTGAGTTCAAAAAAAAGGTAAAAGAACTAAAAAAACTTATCGAAGAAAACAGCAAAAATATACTAGAGTATTTCCCTAACGAGGAACTAGAGAATATGCTAAAAAAGTTAAGGGAAATAAATAGGTATGAACATATAGAGCAATTGTATGATTGTGTGCAAATATTTCAAAATATCTCTGTTAACCCAAAGGTTGATCAAAAGCTTACTTTTCAAAACATAAAAGACCAAATGTTAAGAAACTTTTTAGGGCAAACTTCGTTTTTGAATAATAGCAGTAGGAAAAAAGATTTTGAAGAAGTAATTTTAAAAGACTATATTACTCCTGTTTTACAAGATTTACAGTTTGAGTATGTATTAGAGAATGCGCAGTCTTCAGATAAGATTATTTCGTTTCTTTCTAACTATAGAAATCGCAGCGAATTTAAAAAATTAGAAAAAATATGGAGAAAATTAGATTTAGAACAAATACATTCTAGCTCTAAATCATATTTAAATAAGTGTTCCGTTTTTTCAGATCATATTGCTTTCTATAACTTTACTGAAAGTATTTTCTATCCATTGGGTATTTCTGGAGAAAACATTAACTTTAGCTGGAATTTTAAAGACGATAGTCTAGTTCCCGTTTCTTCTTTGGCGAAACTTGTATTGTTATTTGCACCAGCAGGAACTGTTACTTACTCCAAAAAAGAAAGAATCAACGATGAGATTCTATATAAAGACTATAGTGCATTTGTTCAGCTCGATAGTTCATTTCAAGAGATTATACAAAAAAATAATCACTTTAAACAGCTAAAACAAAACCAAGAACCGTTTGACAGCATTGTTAGCAAATTACTACGTCCGCTAAGAAAAGAAGCTGAATACGTAGTTGAACATTTATTTTTTATTGAGTTTTCATCAAAATACAAGGATCGTAAAAAAACACATTTACACTACTATCATTTGCCGATGTACTTAGCCCATTATTTCAAGCAACATGCAGATACGCTCGATTATATCAAACCATATGATTATCGCGAACAGTTCGTACAATATGTGTTGCGTGGTGCGGATCCAATTCATGTCATCTATAACTATTTGCGCGATTGTATTAAAAATGAAAGAAGTACGATTGGCCCGTACATTGCCGTGCGGGAGCGGAATCGAATTTTGCAGTTCAAAAAGGGAGTGAGAGATATGGCCACGACAGATAAAACAGATAAAAGAGTGAGCGCGTTGTTTATGCAAGGACGGGAAATCCGTGATGCGATTATGCGTTCAAGCGGTTCGGAGAAAAAAGTAACAAGCATTGCGTATCGCTTATTAAACGCTGCAAAAGCAGGAAATAGAAAAAGTTTTATGGACACGCTTTTGCGTATTTACATGTCGGCAGATCGCCCTATTTCGCCTATTTTCTTAAATGCTTTACATGAACGGGACTTAGACTTTGCGACAGTTGCGAATGCGTTTATTGCTGGGTTATTAGCAAATCAGTATAAAGAAGAACAGGAGGAAGTTCAAGCATGAAAAAAGCGTTAACGATGACCGTCATTTTTCAAGCAAACTCATTAAACTATGGAGAAGGAATTGCTAATATTTCAGAGTTAAAGAAATTTCATCGTGGCGATGGCGAAGTATATACGTACGCATCACGCCAGAGCATTCGCTACGATATCGTTCGCCTTGGGAATGAGCTGTTTGGATGGAATTTAGATACTGTTACAAAGGCGAGCGATGGAGGAAAAAGTGTCGTTCAATTCAAAAAAGATATTTCAATCAGAGATTCAGTGGAAATGGATCTATTTGGATATTTAAAAACAAAAAAAGGTGAAGAAGGAGAAAAACGTCCAGCCGTTGTTCGTCTGAGCCATGCGATCTCCCTTGAACCGTATAAAAGTGATTTGGAATTTTTAAATAGCATGGGGCTTGCAAGTCGAATTAGACAAAATGCTGATTTGGTAAGTATAGAACAACACCATAGTTTTTATACATACACGCTTACCATTGACTTAAACCGTGTTGGTGTGGATGGAGAGATTGAACTTCCAAACGAAGAAAAAGCGAATCGTGTACTCCAGCTGCTTGAAGTTTTAAAAGTGCTAAACCGTAACATTCGCGGACGACAAGAAAATTTATCTCCTCTTTTTGTCATCGGTGGAATGTATAATGTCGCCAATCCGTTTTTCCTCGGGCGCGTGCAACTAAGTGTAACAGGGAACGGATGGGTCATTCAAACGAAACCAATTAAAGAAACGATGGAACAAACATTTGCTGGGGAAGCGATCGGCAAAGATACACGCATCGGTATATTGAGCGGTGTTTTTGCAAATGAAGGAGAGTTGTACGATTTATTCAACGAGCAAGTGATGCCTGTCGAACCGTTTTTCCAATATGTTTCAAAACAAATTCAAGCGTATTACGGTGTTTAAATATGAAAGCGTTACGATTAAAACTATTTCAAGAAACAGCGTGCTACAAAAAGCCGTTTGCTTCCAAAGTGGCGGAAACATATCCCCTTCCTCCATATTCAACCGTAAAAGGAATGATTCATGCTTTGCTTGATGCCAATCAATTCATTCCGATGCGATTGAGTGTGCAAGGAACGTATGAAGCAAAGTTGCTTGATTATCAGCGATACTACTTTTTCAAAAAGAAAGAACTATCAAGCTTCCCTCTTGTACTAGATGGATTGGCGCGAATGGAATTTTCTTACGATAAAAACGAAATTACGACGATGCCAATGTACACGCATTTATTGCACAACGTTCATTTATTAATCCATATCGAAGCGGAGCAACACATATTAGAGCAAATCATTCATGCTATCGAACATAGTACGACTCATTACAGCCTTGGACGTTGGGAAGATTTAGTTCGGATTGATGAGTATAAACTTGTGGAAGTTCAAGAGCTTGAGGAAGAGAAAACTTTACAGCGAGATGCTTATATTCCAATCCATCTTCTTGACCGAGAAACAAAAAGTATTCCTTATCAGCTTAACTGGAAGTATGAAATTGTCAATGGGATTCGGCAGTGGGAAAAAATCAATGTTGGGTATGTGCAAAAAGGGATTGAGGTGCCAGAAGGAGTATGGAATGATGAAGATGGGGAATTAGTCTTTTATCATCTATAGGAGGGGCAACGATGACTTTTTATGCAAAATCGGAGGGAAAAGAGACGATTCGTGAACATACGGATCGTCTCCTTCATAATTTAAATTTGTTAAAAAACGCTTACGGTTACAAATTCATGTTAATGGACGAACAAATGTGGAAGCTGTTAGAAATCGCCGTACAATATCATGATGTTGGCAAAGCAAATACGGTATTTCAAAACAAAATTCGTCAGGCGATTCGTGAATCCATGTTAGAAACCGATATTGAAACAAATGTACCTCACAATTATTTATCAGTAGGATGTATCCCTCTAAAACAGCTAGATCTCACAAAAGAAGAAGAGCGGCTACTTATTCACGCGGTTGGTTATCATCATGAGCGAGAGCAACTTCCAGAGAAAGAAATGATTCGTAATGTTTTAGAAAACGATATAAAAAAGCAGTTACCGCAACTAAGTGAACACATGCGTTTACCAATGACAGAAAAATTTTCATATCGATTCATTGACCGATTATTAAATCGATATACGTATCATGATGGAGAAGAGTTTTGGAAATATGTCATGATTAAAGGGTTGTTACATCGTTTAGACCATGCGGCGTCTGCTCATATTGATGTTGAAAGAGATGTGGAAAAGTCGATTTACATAAACGTAAATGAATATATGAAAAAACAAGGATTTCATAAAAACGATTTGCAACAATTTGCTGAACGGCATAGCGATAAGCATGTGATCGCGATTGCCCAAACGGGAATGGGGAAAACAGAAGCGGCACTTTTATGGATTCAAGATGATAAAGCATTTTTTACGTTACCACTTCGGGTAAGTATAAATGCGATTTATGATCGAATAAAAGAAAAAATGGGCTATGATGCCGTTGGATTGCTACATTCAACAAGTGTGCATTATTTAGTAGACAAAGAGGAAAATTGGGAAGAATTAAAGCAACAGTCTGAACATTTTGCGAAGAAGCTATTGCTTACAACAATTGATCAAATTTTAAAGTTTCCTTTTTACTATAAAGGGTTTGAAAAAGAACTAGCCGCAATGGCGAATGCGAAAGTGGTTATTGATGAAATACAAGCATATGAGCCACGGATTGCAGCGATGTTGATTAAATCGCTCGAGATGATTCATCATGTAGGCGGAAAATTTATGATTATGACTGCCACACTTCCGACTTTATATTTAGAAGAGCTAAAACAGCGAAATGTGATTAACGACGATGAAATTGCTATCGGGGAGTTCATTGATACAAGCGTCCACCGTCATCGTATTTGCCTTCGCTCCGAGTGTATTGAGGAAACGATGGGGGAAGTGTTGGACTTGGGAGAAACATCGCAAGTGCTTGTCATTGTCAATACAGTTCGTAAGGCAATGAGTCTTTACGATAAATTTTTAGATTGTGATACACAAGCTCCCGTCTACTTACTTCATTCACAATTCACACAAGAGGATCGTCAGCTATTAGAAAAACGTATTAAACAATTTAATGAAAATAATGAACGAGGAATTTGGATTACGACTCAACTTGTCGAGGCGAGTATTGACATTGATTTTGATTATTTGTTTACAGAAATGTCAACGTTAGATAGCTTATTTCAACGTTTTGGACGTTGTTACCGTAAAAGAGCGCTAGACCATGACAGTTGCAACATTCATATTTTCACTGAAAATATCTCCGGTATTCCGAGAATATATAACGAACATCTTGTAAACGAGAGCATTCGGCTGTTAGAGCAATACAATTACCAAATTGTTGACGAACGTACTAAGGTAGAAATGGTAAAGCAACTATATGATCGAGAAAGATTAAAGGGAACATCATTTTTGAAAGAATTTGAAGATGCCTTATACATGTTTGACAATCTTGATCCATACGGAATGGATAAACGAGAAGCGCAACAAAAACTACGTGATATTCAAAACATTCAAGTCATTACTCGGAAGATATATGATCAAATCGAGCATCTATTCGAGCAATATAAGAAAGAGAAAGAATGGAAAAAGCGATTGAAATTACGGATGGAAATTGAAAAGAAAACGGTTAGCGTTCAGCGATATGTAGCAGAAAAATATGTGTCGGAGCGCTTGCCAAAGCCATTTGATCATATATATATTGCCGAAGTTGAATACGACTTTAATCGAGAACAGTTGAAAGGAAAGGGAATTTTGCTGGATAAACCTTCTTCTAATTTTTCCTAAGAGGAGAGGCTTATGTCGATGATTAGCGGTGTGCAAATGCAGTATTACAAAGTGTGCAAGCGAAAGTTATGGTTGTTTTCAAAAGGAATTGCGATGGAAAATGAACATGAGCGAGTGGTAGAAGGAAAGATTCTACACGAACGTGCATATCCACGTTTGGAAGAAAGAGAAATTTTAGTAGACGATTCGTTTAAGTTAGATGCTTTGGATGGAGAGTACATTCGCGAAATTAAACTTTCAAGCAAAATGTCAGATGCTGATCGTTTTCAAATGTTGTATTACTTATATGAGCTAAAGAAGCGAGGTGTTAAGAAGAAGGGGCTAATTAGCTATACGAAAGAGCGGAAAACAGAAGAGGTAGAACTAACGGAAAAAGATGAAAAAGCGATTGAGAGGGCGATAAAGGAAATTTATGCAATCGTGCATTCATCTTCCCCGCCGCGGTTAAAAAAACTTCCTTATTGTACAAAGTGCGCGTATTATGAATTTTGTTTTGCGTTAGAGGGTGATGATTAAATGTTAAGGGACCACTATATTTTTTCTAACGGGAGGCTGAAACGAAAAGACAATACGTTATACTTCTTCGATGAAGAAGAAAATAAAAAAAGCCTTCCCGTCCATCAAACGGACAATTTATATGTATTTGGAGAAGTAGATTTAAACTCGTCGTTATTAAATTTATTGAGCCAGCACGATGTTCATCTTCATGTATTTAATTACTATGGCTTTTATGCGGGAACGTTTTGTCCACGAAATAAAAAAGTTTCAGGATTTACTGTGGTACAACAAAGTGCTCATTATCTAGATCCGGAAAAACGGTTATATATGGCAAAGTCGTTTTTGCAAAGCGCAGTGCATCATATGTTGAGGAATATTCGACGATATAAAGAAAAGACGGAACAATATGTACAAAATATTGAAGAGGAAGCGAAAAAAATGGAGTGTGCTACGACAGTTCAAGAACTAATGGGGATAGAAGGGCGCATTCGTCAACATTATTATCAGTCATTTAATGCGATTTTAAAACAAGATTTTATCTTTGAAAAACGAACGAAGCAACCGCCACAAGACCCGCTAAATGCGCTTATTTCGTTTGGAAATTCGCTTTGTTATACGACTGTTTTGTCAGAAATTTATAAAACGCAATTAGATCCGACGATTAGCTTTCTACATGAGCCATCAACGAAGCGATTCTCTTTATGTCTAGATTTAGCGGAGATTTTCAAGCCATTGATTGTCGACGTAGTGATTATTTCTTGCATTAATAACCGCATTATTACTCAGAAGCATTTTGACTTTTTAGATGGGATGGTCTTGCTAAATGAAGAAGGCAAAAAGCGTTTTATTAAAGAGTGGGATGAGAAACTATCAACAACCGTACAACATCGAAAACTGAAGCGAAAAGTAAGTTATCGATATTTTATTCGTTTAGAATGTTATAAGCTGATTAAGCATTTCATTGGCGATGAACCTTATAGACCATTGAAGGCATGGTGGTAATATGTTTGTAATTATTACGTACGATGTTGGAGAAAAACGTGTAAATAAAGTGTGCAAAAAATTAAGGGAATACTTAACATGGACGCAAAACTCCGTGTTCGAGGGGGAAATCACGAAAAGTTTGTTAATGAAATGTTTAAACGAAATTGATCAAATCATTGATGAAGATGAGGATTCCATTTATATTTACGAAGTGGCTAATCCAAAGAACATTAAGAAACAGGTATTTGGACAAGAAAAAAACTTTGACGAACTGTTTCTTTAACATTTGCAGTGAACCTATAATTTTAAAAAATGGGTCAAAATGCTTGATATATCAACGAAAAATGCGGTATTTTTGAAGAAGAAGAAAAACACAACTGGCACTTTACTGCAAAACGTAGAAAATTGTCATATCAACCATTCTCCAAAATCATTGATATGACAGTACTTTGTGCTTTTGGATTTTAGGGTTTTATTTGAACGTAGTGGGATGTAAAGGTTATAGATCGGTTACTTGCTAAACATCGCTTGAAAGGTTTTATTTGAACGTAGTGGGATGTAAAGATGCGGAAGAAGTCGAGCCAGTTATAGATCGGTTACTTGTTTTATTTGAACGTAGTGGGATGTAAAGTTCTTTTTGTTCTTGTTTTTTCTCCCATTCCTGAAACTGTTTTATTTGAACGTAGTGGGATGTAAAGAGAAATGTATTTATTGTAAGCACTGCAATCAGTATCAATGTTTTATTTGAACGTAGTGGGATGTAAAGGAGTGTGAAAGGTTGCTTTTATTATTTTGACTAAAGTTTTATTTGAACGTAGTGGGATGTAAAGGATGTACATTTTGACATTGTTTTAGGAAATCCACCGGTTTTATTTGAACGTAGTGGGATGTAAAGTTAAAAATATCAAAATTCCTATCATTACTCTTAAGAGTGTTTTATTTGAACGTAGTGGGATGTAAAGATCGATTTTATCACAATTACAACACGACAAAGAAAGTGTTTTATTTGAACGTAGTGGGATGTAAAGCATAAATTAAAAGAATATAACGGATTTCAAGAGCCGTTTTATTTGAACGTAGTGGGATGTAAAGGATGAATACGAAGCATACAAGCAACAATACGGTGACGTTTTATTTGAACGTAGTGGGATGTAAAGCAAGGTAAAAAAGTGTTTATTTATCGTACTGACAGCGTTTTATTTGAACGTAGTGGGATGTAAAGTGCTTTAAAGTCTGAATATGTAACTGAATCGGAACAGTTTTATTTGAACGTAGTGGGATGTAAAGTACATTGATATTGATGATATTGAAACTTATGTCATGTTTTATTTGAACGTAGTGGGATGTAAAGTTTGTTGAAGGTGAAATGTTTGTATGGTTTTGGTGGTTTTATTTGAACGTAGTGGGATGTAAAGAAAATGGAAAACAAATATCTGATATGGAGCGATTAGAGTTTTATTTGAACGTAGTGGGATGTAAAGCGTAAAAGATGGCTTATAGCATTAAGGCAAAATAGTTTTATTTGAACGTAGTGGGATGTAAAGAATAAATACTATATGAAGCCGTTTCCGATGAACAAACGTTTTATTTGAACGTAGTGGGATGTAAAGCAATCAACACGAAAATTATAATCAATTGCCAACAAATCGTTTTATTTGAACGTAGTGGGATGTAAAGTCAGTAATAACACTGGTGTTGTCGCTACAGCGATTCAAGTTTTATTTGAACGTAGTGGGATGTAAAGATGACGGACTGGCGTGATTTCTTTGAAGTTCGGAAGTTTTATTTGAACGTAGTGGGATGTAAAGGTGTCAGTATCCAGCACCTGTTGCTGATCGTCATTTTAGTTTTATTTGAACGTAGTGGGATGTAAAGCTATTTTTGTTTCTTTGAGTATGTTTGGAAAGTTGGTTTTATTTGAACGTAGTGGGATGTAAAGATGTGGAAAGCGAAAAAGATTTTTAAGCTCGGTCTATGTTTTATTTGAACGTAGTGGGATGTAAAGTTAGAACATTATACCGACTGGTACAAGGTAGCTGAGTTTTATTTGAACGTAGTGGGATGTAAAGCAGCACTATAAAGAAAAAGATCCGCGTACATTGTTGTATCGTTTTATTTGAACGTAGTGGGATGTAAAGTACAAGATTAAGACGCTAGCCGAGCGTGTGCCGTTTGGTTTTATTTGAACGTAGTGGGATGTAAAGCGCGAAGTTTATTTTCAACTTAGAAACGTGAAGCGCGGTTTTATTTGAACGTAGTGGGATGTAAAGTAATAAAGTTTTGCAGAGCGTCTTTACTTTCACGATAGTTTTATTTGAACGTAGTGGGATGTAAAGCGCTAATTAAGGTAGTCAGTAATGCGTCGTCATCCGTGTTTTATTTGAACGTAGTGGGATGTAAAGCATGAAACTATCGATAGTAAAGAAGGGAGAAACCTTTTCGTTTTATTTGAACGTAGTGGGATGTAAAGCAGAGCGAAATAAAGCGTCTAGCGAGGTGATAGGATGGTTTTATTTGAACGTAGTGGGATGTAAAGTAGGATGACGTTGACATTAAATTTAAAAAAGTAGCCGTTTTATTTGAACGTAGTGGGATGTAAAGACGTATTGACAATGGCTTCTGTGCTGTCATTTAACAGTGTTTTATTTGAACGTAGTGGGATGTAAAGTTAGAAGAATTAGAAGGACTTGAGTTTGAACAGCTCGTGTTTTATTTGAACGTAGTGGGATGTAAAGCTTCCACCGCGCGGAACGTACACTAAACTGGCAAGTGGTTTTATTTGAACGTAGTGGGATGTAAAGTTCTGTGCCGATTCTTCTGTCGATACTCTCGCGTAGTTTTATTTGAACGTAGTGGGATGTAAAGTCCAGTACGTTCCGTTTGTTTCAAACATCGGCGTATAGTTTTATTTGAACGTAGTGGGATGTAAAGTGTCATTGAGTCTGTTAACCAAACATACGACAAAAGTTTTATTTGAACGTAGTGGGATGTAAAGAAAACTCTTCTGTCAGTTTCAATTTCTGGTGTATTTGGTTTTATTTGAACGTAGTGGGATGTAAAGAAATGACACATGAACATATCTGTATTTGGCCACCCGTTTTATTTGAACGTAGTGGGATGTAAAGTTGCTGGTATTTTGTATCCCGTTTCTTCAAACGTTCCGAGTTTTATTTGAACGTAGTGGGATGTAAAGACATTGACCAACACAGCATCTTTTTCATCACCTTGTGTTTTATTTGAACGTAGTGGGATGTAAAGTAATTTTATCAATCGTTTCTTTCTCAAGCCCTAAACTTGTTTTATTTGAACGTAGTGGGATGTAAAGATCAATTTTAACGTGTCACTTCGAGTATTCATGAATATCGTTTTATTTGAACGTAGTGGGATGTAAAGTACTCCACGCTCCCTTGGCCTTTCTTGGCGCCTTTAAGTTTTATTTGAACGTAGTGGGATGTAAAGGATGCCTCCCAGCTTTCAAAGTCGCTTCCAATAAGGTTTTATTTGAACGTAGTGGGATGTAAAGCACTTTTTGAAATGTCGGCGTGAACACTTCTGACAAGTTTTATTTGAACGTAGTGGGATGTAAAGTCGGTTGATAGAATGTCCTCTACATCACCGACACCGTTTTATTTGAACGTAGTGGGATGTAAAGTATAAATTCCCCCTAATCTTAATATTTTTCTGGGAAAATGTTTTATTTGAACGTAGTGGGATGTAAAGTCGGTTGATAGAATGTCCTCTACATCACCGACACCGTTTTATTTGAACGTAGTGGGATGTAAAGCGATACACTTCAATCCGCAATGCAAAAGCAAGCTTGTGTTTTATTTGAACGTAGTGGGATGTAAAGATACTTGAATACTTCCGGTAACTCGTTTGCTAATTCTCCAGTTTTATTTGAACGTAGTGGGATGTAAAGAATAAAAAAGCACCCCGAAGGATGCTAAATCCCTTTTCGTTTTATTTGAACGTAGTGGGATGTAAAGCGTTGTGTTGCTTTTGATCGTTGAAATGTCCTCTTTGTTTTATTTGAACGTAGTGGGATGTAAAGTTGCAATATTAGTTAGTACCGCACACCAGTCGCCTGCGTTTTATTTGAACGTAGTGGGATGTAAAGTGTAATCATGTAATGGATTGATCGCTGTCTCGAATGGTTTTATTTGAACGTAGTGGGATGTAAAGATAACTCTTCTTCAAACGCAAGCAATATATCTTCATGTTTTATTTGAACGTAGTGGGATGTAAAGACTTGATACGTAAAACGTGATTTTACCTTGTATGAGCGTTTTATTTGAACGTAGTGGGATGTAAAGTGAATTACTATCTTCTCTAAGTTATGGTCATTATCGTTTTATTTGAACGTAGTGGGATGTAAAGTTGGAATTAAAAAAAGCCATCAAAGAACACAAATATGTTTTATTTGAACGTAGTGGGATGTAAAGCAGTGAGTGGCAGATCTGTTGTAAAAGACAACAGCGTTTTATTTGAACGTAGTGGGATGTAAAGGTATTAAAGCAAATTCTACAATTAATTTAATAAAAAGTTTTATTTGAACGTAGTGGGATGTAAAGGTGTGAACGTGACTTTGCTCATCACTCTTCCTCCCGTTTTATTTGAACGTAGTGGGATGTAAAGAATGATAAACGATAAACAAAACGCAAATCATTCATCGTTTTATTTGAACGTAGTGGGATGTAAAGCGAATTGTTCATAAGTTTTTCTAATTCGCTTGTTTGTTTTATTTGAACGTAGTGGGATGTAAAGAAACGAACGGGAGAGTATGCCAAAACGTTCACGATTACGTTTTATTTGAACGTAGTGGGATGTAAAGACGAAAATGTGTAATAGGAGGAGATTTAAAATGTCATAGTTTTATTTGAACGTAGTGGGATGTAAAGAAGGGCCGGAACGGAGTGAAGGACTCGCGCAGCGAGGTTTTATTTGAACGTAGTGGGATGTAAAGACATTTTCTTTAACATGCTCAATAAATTTATCTACTGTTTTATTTGAACGTAGTGGGATGTAAAGGCAACAGATCGCCGTATTTTGTTTTATGGTAAAAAGTTTTATTTGAACGTAGTGGGATGTAAAGTTATTCCCTACCTTTATTATAATGTATACATGTATGTTTTATTTGAACGTAGTGGGATGTAAAGGAACGAATACAAGAATTCCAACCGGTCGCTGACGTTGAGTTTTATTTGAACGTAGTGGGATGTAAAGCGGAAAACTCATATGATCGCATATCAGAACTTTCAGTTTTATTTGAACGTAGTGGGATGTAAAGTTAGAGGATGATTTGACGGCAGGGAATTTAAAACTGTTTTATTTGAACGTAGTGGGATGTAAAGAGCGATTTTCGCAGCCGGAATTGATACGGGCACATGGTTTTATTTGAACGTAGTGGGATGTAAAGCAAGCAAAATTCGACTTGCAATGGCGAAAACAAGGCGTTTTATTTGAACGTAGTGGGATGTAAAGTTTCCTCGTAGTCCGTCACCCACGGTCCCGCGTTCGCGTTTTATTTGAACGTAGTGGGATGTAAAGATGTAGAAGGGCTTCCTTCTACAGCCAAAGGCCCAAGTTTTATTTGAACGTAGTGGGATGTAAAGATTGATATTGTGGAAGAACTGAATTTGTTAGTGTCTGTTTTATTTGAACGTAGTGGGATGTAAAGCGAAATACGGCTTTTGCAATTTTGATACTTTGTGGGTTTTATTTGAACGTAGTGGGATGTAAAGATGCGCAACGTTCGGGGAAACATACGAACCTACCGGGTTTTATTTGAACGTAGTGGGATGTAAAGCCTTGTATTTCAATGACATCATTTGTTCCGGTTTCGTTTTATTTGAACGTAGTGGGATGTAAAGACCGAATATGTCTGAGCGATTCATTGAACAGCAGTTTGTTTTATTTGAACGTAGTGGGATGTAAAGGCGGAAAAGACGCCTCTTTCGGTGATGAAGCTTGTCCGTTTTATCTGAACGTAGTGGGAGAGATTTTTTGGCGAGGTATATAGAAACCTTTAGTTATTCACGTTTTGAAATTCACAAATTGTTCAAAACCTTGCGCCGGAGCTGCCCGTTTTTCCGTGTAAAATAAAAATAAAGAACCGGCGAGAGGGAGGAAATAGGGATGTTCGCAATGGTGATGGGGATTGTCATTACAGTATCAATTGCATTAATTATTAGCGCAGAAGTAAGCGTAGAAGCATAATAAGAGCGGCCTCTAAAAAGGGGCCGCTTTGTCGTTTGTGCACAGTGATTAGATGGCTTCCATGTGTGGAATGGTACAAGGGCGAATGGGCACATTATTTCTGTTAAGTGTTGTCGTTCTCTGCCTGAATAAGAATGCTTGTTGCAGTAGAGTGTTAGTTCATTCCGATGGTCGTCTTGACCGGATATCGATTGACATGGCTATTGCTTGCAGTAGATTTGTTGCTATGGCAATCTTGTTTTTAAAATGGCTAATGGTACTCGAAGTAATAGCAATGGACAAAATAGATAGCAATCCTTGCCAAAACCCTATGGAATAAAACCCTTATATAAAAAAGAAATAACCGTCCCCCTAGGCCAAAGGTGTGACGGTTATTTCAATCGCACTTAAAGGCTGGCCGCTCTTCTTGCGGCATGTAGTTGCGCTGACCGGGTGTTTGTAACACCCGGTCTTTTTTGTTTTATGCTTTTCTTAGCACCATTATACACAAAGCAAGGTGCATATTCAACGGAATTTGTGGACATAACTACCGCTTCTTCTCTTTTTCATTCCGGTAAAACTCATGAAAAATTTTCATCAATGCCCGCTTTTCGATGCGGGAGACGTAGCTTCTCGAGATGCCGAGTTCTTTGGCGATTTCGCGCTGCGTTTTTTCCTTTTGCAAATCAAGCCCAAACCGGCTAATAATCACTTCTTTTTCCCGCTCATCGAGCACTTCGATATACTTTCGCACTTGCTCGATTTCCATATTTAAATGAATTTCATCCGCCACATCTTCACCTTCTGATTTGAGCACGTCAATCAGACTGATTTCGTTTCCGTCGCGGTCTTGCCCGATCGGTTCATGCAAAGACACATCTTTTTTCGTTTTTTTTAGTGAGCGAAGATGCATCAAAATTTCAATTCTAATGTCAATAGTAAGCGGTAATAAATAACAGTTACAAACAAGCAGCCTCTAGTTTTGTACTGAGCACTTTATTTTCGATATAATCCAGCCGCCTTTCACAAATTTCAGCTGGTACGCGGAACGTTTCTTGCATTTCATAAATGATAAAGTCGCGTTTTTTTGAAAAATCGATATATGTAAGCATATGATAAGGGATCGCTGCAAATAACGTAAAGCGTTTTGCTTGTGATTCTTGAAAAGACCGAAATGAGTCAGTCATTTGCGATTGGTCGCCAACGTGTAAAAACAAATGCCCGACTTCATGAAAAAATACTTCACGGCGTTTGAGCGAATCTAAATCACGATGAAGCGCTACAATTTTCAAGTCGTCGCAGTATTCCGCAAACGATCCGAATTTTGACTCGACAAGTAAAATATCGAATTTCCTTGCGATATACTCTTCATCGAGCTGGGAAGGATAGATGATCCTGTTTTGCTTATATGCTTCCGAGATACGCTTTTCTAAGTCGCAAGGCTTATATAAATACATTCCACCTCATCCCCCAAAAGTTTTTTTCTTTTATTATACAAACATATGTTCTTATTTACAAGAAAAAGAAAAATCCCTAAGTTTGACCAAAAGGGATTTTATTTTTTCGCAGCTGCCGTCTGGCGTTTTGCTGCTTCTCGCTCTTTCCATGCTACAATTTTATTTTCAACAAACTCAATTGCAAAACAGTCTATATGATGTGTATCAGCTTCTGCAAGTGCTGCATTCGTATAAGTTGTAGTAGCAATAAACCATCCTTTTATGCACCGATGATTACGCTTTGCGCCAACTAATTCGCGAATTTCTTTAACCGTAATTTGTCTTCCCGAATTTATATAGTGTTTGCATTGCACGGCAATTTTAAATTTTTCTTTCTTGTCTGTAAGAATTAAATCAACTCCCTTGTCTTGTGAGGGAGGGGTGATTTCTGGATTGTAGCCCATTGCTTTGAAATATAAATAACAAAGCCGTTCAAATTCATAACCGTTTAAATCACGCAATGGTAGAGAAATGATTTCATCATCCGATCGGATACCATATTTGTTCTCGTTTAATGAGTTCTTAGCTGTTGATTTCTTTGAAGCATTTTTCTGAGGAGTTTTTTTCTTTGGAGAGCTTTTAGCCGGAAGCATTCTTTCAACTAAGGCGGGGATAACAATTATTCCAAACAACAACGTTCCCCAAAAAGCATATACGTTAGTGAACTTAGAATAGTTCAGCAGGATTACAGCGAGAAACGCGAATCCCACTAAACCAGCAATAAGTTGCCTATCTTTTTTACTCACGTTTAATTTCCCCTTTCCTGTTTTGCTTTCCACTTTATAAATTCAATATGCTTTTTTATTTCCTCGATTTCTTGTTCTGTCAGTCCTTCCATGTCAAAAAAGAAAAGGTTTTTTTCATTGTCTGTTTTATCTTGACCAGTTAGTAAATAATCAATTGAAACCCCAAAAAAGTTAGCAATTTTTAAAAGTGTTTCATAATCAGGCTCTCTCTTTCCTTGTTCATACATTGCATATGTAGTTCTTCCAACTCCTATTTTTTTTGCCACATCTTCTTGTCGCAACTTCATTCCGTTTCTTAGTTCTTGCAAGCGATCACCGAAGCTAATCATAAAGAGATTCCTCCTTTTTAAGATTAATTATAACGTCACATTCAGTGACAAAAAATATTTTACACAAAATGTGTAATTACATATTGACATTACACTATATGTGACATATACTTGAATTATCAATACGCAAAACGTGACATTGTAAGGGGGTGATAAAATGAGAGAGTGGCTCAAAAATAAACGATTGAACACAGGATTAACGCAAAAAGAAATTGCTAAATTAGTTGGAATTTCTCGGAGCACATACGCAATGATTGAAAATGGCGAGAGAAATCCAAGTGTTCCAGTAGCAAAGAGAATTGCCGATGCTCTTAAATTTGATTGGACAATTTTTTTTGATGATGAATGTCACGTTTTGCGTATTAAAAATTGCTCAGCTTAATAACGATAGGAGGTGTTTTTTTTACAAAAAGTTAAACGATTATGGCACAGCCCAACAAGAACTTGCATTTGTTTGTAATCATTGTAAATCAAACTAAATATCGAAAGAAGGTGTCGAAATGCTCAAAAAAACGCTTGTTGAAGAGATTGAGCATAAAAACAAAGCGATTATGTGCATTGACTATATGCTCGACGCGATTTTTCAAAAAGATTATGAAACGGCTGCGCTTGAGGCGAAAGAGTTTTTGTTCATCGTTGAAAAGTTGCAAGGAATCGAGGTCAAAAAAGCACGCCGCGCGGAGCTGGAACAAATAATCAAAGAGATGCAGCAGCGCGGAATTAAAATCGACTTTGCAGCGAAATTGTCGTCTTAACGGGGAGGGGATCGGGGTGAAAATCACCGTTGTAAAAGGTCCATTGTTCAACCAACTTGAAAAAGAAGTGTATGCCTATTTAGCAAAAGTCCTTCCAGATCAATATCAAAAAGTGAAGGAAAGCGACAATGAAAAAGCTTCATAAAAAAAGCAGCAAGTGCGGCAACACTTACTGCAAGGCACAGAAAAAATATTCTTACTGAAAATATAGCACGTTTCGCGGCATTTTTCCATATTCGGCTCTCCAAAAGAGAGCCTCGCAATTCAAAAAAAGGCGGTGTTTTCAATGAAAAAAGCAAAGACAAATGAAAATCCGATGGAAAAATACGTTCCTGCGGTCATGCGTTGGATTGAAAATACGTTTGATATGAGCGCGATTCAAGTCGAAGATTTTTCTGTTTTCCCAGCTGGAAAGCTCGTTCGAGACGAAAACGGGCACACGATGGTCGTTTTCTATGACATTTGGACAGAGCAAGTCAAATACACATTCCCGACAGGAAAGTGAGGAACGAAAATGCAAGCAGCGATTGACCTACAATCAGGACTTGAACGGCTTTTTCCTTCCGCGAAAAAGCCGTTAAAAGTAATTCGTTTAATCGGCTATTCGCGTATGAACACGGAAAACGATCCGAACAAAGCGTATAGCGTCGCAAAACGACCGTGTATGAAAGGCTGGCAAGATCTAAATCGTCCAGGCATGACAGAAGGAGAGATTCGTTCCTGGCTGCGGCAAAAAGGATGGACAGGGCTTGTCATTCCAGACGGTTATGACGTGATTGACATCGACGAACAGACAGAAGGGGAACTGATTTTCAAGGCGCTTTTGCGGGAAGGATATAAATTTCATGCGATTCGAACAATACGAGGCTTTCAATTTTTCTTTCGCTCGACATTAAAAATCAAAGGACAAGACGCGACAGTGCTCATGGCTGGCGGCTTTGTCGGCGACTATCGTCTTTCCGGGCGCGGTCAAGTGGTTCTTCCAAGCGAAAATACAGGCGGACGCGAATGGGTACATATTGCAGACGGGGAACTTTCGCCGATGCCGATTTATTTCGAACGATTAAAAAAAATCGACAAAACGCAGCGCCCGTTTCCGATCCCGATGCACGAGGGAGGACGAAACAACGCGCTGTACGCGCATTGCTGCCGGCTTGTTGAATTTGGCTACACACAAGAGCAAGTGCACGAAATAGCTAGTTTCCTAAATCGCTATTTTTTCCTTCCCCCTTTAGACCAGCGCGAATTTGCAAACACGCTGAATAGTGCGTTAAAACACGAGCCAAGCGGAACGAACTATTCCTCTCCGCCGCCGATGACTTCTCAAGCGCGGAAAGAAGGAGAACCGAAAAAGTTCAACCTAACGGAAATGGGCAACGCCGAACGACTTGTCGCTCGGAACGGTCAAAACTTGCGCTATTGTGTCGAATTTGAAGAATGGCTCATATGGGACGGAAAAACGTGGGTAGAAGACAAGAGGAAGCAAATTGAACGCATTGCGATTCGCACGTTCCGCGAAATGTACGCCGAGGCGGCGCACGAAGAAAACAACGACGCGCGAAACGAGTTGCTGAAATGGGCGAAGGCGAGTGAAAAAAGTTCGGTGTTTCTCAACTCAATTGCAAGGGCAGAAGCGATGTTGCCAATAAGTCAGGAGGAACTAAATATGGATAAATTTTTGTTGAATTGCGCAAATGGTGTGGTCGATTTACGGACAGGTGAGCTGCTTACTCATGATCGCAAATATATGATGACGAAAAACACACATATTCCATACGATCCAAATGCAAAATGCCCGACGTGGATTGCCTTTCTTGAGTCCATCTTTCGCGATGGCGAGGAAGTGAAACACGACATTATCAATTTCCTTCAAAAAGCGATTGGTTACGCACTGACAGGTGATATAAGCGAGCAGGTTGTTTTCTTCCTTTGGGGAACAGGGAGAAACGGAAAATCGACGTTTATAAACACCGTGAAGGCTTTGCTGGGCGACTATGCAAAGCAGACCAATTCCAATACGTTCACGGCTAAAATGAACGATTCCGGTATTAATAACGACATTGCCCGTTTACACGGCTCACGCTTTGTATCAGCTGTCGAAAGTGAAGATGGCCAAAGATTGAGCGAATCCTTAATCAAACAACTTACAGGCGGTGAGCCGATCACGGCGCGTTTTTTACGGAAAGAATTTTTCGAGTTTGTGCCAGAGTTTAAAATTTTCTTTACGACTAATCACAAGCCGATTATTAAAGGCGACGACGAAGGAATTTGGCGACGCATTCGCCTTGTGCCGTTCACGTACACCATTCCAAAAGAACAAGTGGACAAGCATCTTCCAGAAAAATTGATGAATGAGCTTCCTGGAATCTTACGCTGGGCGGTCGAAGGATGCTTGAAATGGCAAAAAGAAGGCTTAGGAGAGCCGGAGGAAATCAAAAACGCAACGAGCGAGTATAAAGACGAAATGGATCTTCTCAGCAATTTCTTGAATGATTGCTGCGTGATTCATCCAGGCGCGAAAGTCCAATTGAACGAGCTGTACAAAGAATATATCGACTGGTGCGAAGAAAACAGCGAGATTGCGATGAAAAAGCAAAAGTTTTCGGCGCGTTTAGTGCTGCGAGGATTCGAAAAACGGAAATCCACCGGAAACAAAACGTTCTTTTTCGGCATCGGTCTTTCAACCGAAAGTTACAAAGTTACCACTAGTTACTCAAATTCGGGTAAATCGCTTATAGGCGATACATTTACGGAAATACAGGAAAATAAGTCACTCAAGGTAACTAGTAACTTTGTTGAGGAAGAAATTTAGTTACTTAGTTACCATGAGTTACTCATTTCTAGGTAAATCTTATATATAGCGATATATAGGAAAATACCCTATTTTAAGTAACTTGAAGTAACTAGGTAACTTATAAGGAGGCTTTATATGTTATATAACATTTTTTATGAAATAGATAATCTAAATATTCAAATAAAAATAAAAAACAAAAAACTAAGTTTGATATATGAAGAAGGCACATTGCCATTGGAATTAAAAAAAGCCATCAAAGAACACAAATATGAAATCATCAAACGCCTAGAAGAAAACGAGAGGGCGCGTGCAAAAGGTTTTTTAGTGCATCGATACGGCGAGTTTTACGAGTTTCGCTACGGCGCTGGTGCATATCTTTTCATCGAGCGTGAAGGAGAACTTGCTCATGCCTGGCGAGCAAACTACATGCCAGAGGAACAAAAGCCATACAAAATTAAGACGCTAGCCGATCGTGTACCGTTTGAAAAAGCATTTGAAGAGGCAGCCGGCTTCATCGAGTGGCTGCAACGGCAACGAAAGTGGGGTGATTCAAATGTCAAAGCCGTTTAAATCGTATTTACGCGAAGCGATCGAGCGCGCAAAAGACAGACGGATCGAACAGCTCATTGAACTAGGACGAGTGAAAATGGAGGACGGGCGACAGCTTTACGAGTTGACACTCGATCATGAGTATCGGTGCATGAAAGAAATGAGGAGGCGCTCTAGATGTTCTTAAACGAAAAAGAAATTGTTTTCGTTGACCAGTATTTGCAACATGCACTTGCCATTCTTTATCAAGGGGGATTCGTATCGCACGAAGCACATATCTTATATTCTCGAATGATTTCTGCTGTTAGCGAAGGTTATCAAGCTTATTTAGATTACGTGAAGGGGCGGTAAGTGATGTATCGTTTTTTTTGTGATGATTGCGGTTTCGAAGTTTGGAGCATAAAAGTCATTCCGAAATTGAAATGTCATTGCGGTTTGTACGTTTTACACGAAGAAAAGGAGGGACAAGCGTGAGATTCGACGTGTACACATGCAGTGAATGCGGCAAAGGTTTTGCAACTGACGAAAACGAGCAGCCAACGTGCTGCCCGTTTTGTCAATCAGATGTTTTTGAATACTCACATACAACGCTGAACGTGCAAGTGACAGAAGACGATGTGATCGAAATAGCAAGTCATATAGCGTGGTTAGGAATCCCGGATGATGTAATAAGTGTTCAGACAAAAACATTTTTTGAACAGCTGATAATCGAAGCTAGAAAAATCGAAGAAAAACGCTGGCGTGAGAATCCTGACAACTGGGGAGCATGCTGTAAATGGCCGTATGAAGATGATTTACCGTTTTGAGGAGGGAGAATAATGAAACCTACTGTCGATGACTTAAAAGAGTGGGAGGAACTGTGTACATTCATTTCTGGTCTAAAAAAGAAATCAACGTATATTTCAAAATATTATAAAAGCAATGTTCCAAACACTCACTTGCTGAGCCAAGAGAAAATATATCGGGAAATGCGTAAATGGATGAAAGACAACGGCTATGAACTTGTGTTTTGGGGGTGTGGCTGGGGATGGCGGTTACGAAAAGATTGGAAAGAAAAACTAGAACGATTAAAAGCGAACATTGAGGTAGGCGATATCTAAATGGAACAGATGGAATTTGATTTAGGTATTCAAGTTGATGAAAGTAAGCTCGATCCTAACCCGATGGTCAATCTGTATGGGTACGGTCCGGAAAACAAAAAATGCAAACAGTGTACGCACCTATTTTATAAACAGTTTTCTAAAAAATATTGGAAGTGTGCTCTCCGTCCGAACACGAACGGACCTGCAACAGATCATCGCGTCAACTGGAAAGCATGCGGGCGTTTTTTAGACTGTGTTTCACAGTAGACACATAATGCGAAGGAGGGTAACAGGATATGAATAAGCAAGAAAAGGCTCAGGTGATCGAAGAGTTTTTGAGACGTTTAGATATGATGTCAGGCACAGGGAATGGCATCGGAAAAGCAACAGTAAAGAAAATCCGTGAGTTTGCGGAAAAGGAAGGATTTATACAGCGAAAATAAAGCAAAGGGGTTAGGAAGTTGATTTTTAACGAAGAAGATCTTGAAATAATCAGGGAATTGCTATCGATTGTAGCTTGCGGGTACGATCGAGAAACATATTATTTTCATTGCTGCGATGCAAATGACATTATCCAAAAGATTGACGAATGGAGGAAGAACAATGCAAATCGGGTATTTTAACGGTGCGATGTATGTCAAGCCAAACGATGATGCTTTTGTGATGTACATTTTCCTTTATTATCTATCCAGTTAGGAGGCGAAAAAATGAATTGGCTTGCGTTCATTCTCACGTTAATCATTGCGTTTCTTTCTCATCACGACGAAAATCCTTACCCGTACTACATACAGCATGAAACCGACATGAAAGTAACAAGTCTTTCGAAAATACGCAAAGAAATGATCCAGGAATGGAGGGAAACATATGGCGTACCTCTCTCAAGTGAAGTCGAACGGTAAACAGTACATTTACCTTTGTATGTATGTAGGAGCGCAAGAATACTCGACGAGAAAAGAACAGCGTGTATATGCGTTTGGAGAAGCGAGGAGAGCACTTGTGCAGATGAAGCGCTGGAAAAGAAGATTCACAGAGTTTCCCCAAGAACTTATTGACCTTGGCTGCGGTATGAAAGACTTGGAACAATGGATTCAAACATTAGAAACAGGGATCACTCCGAAGGGAAGAAAATTTCCGGTAATGATTCAAAAACGTGCAGTATTTTAAAGATATAATAATATCTATAAAAATCCACGCCGCGCCATTTTGTATTGTTGATTGTAACCATATAACCATAAATATTTTATTTAATAAAATCTATTCAATCGGGCGAAAGATTTTCTTTTTCGCTCGATTTTTTTTGCTATATGACCAAAATTTTTTGGTGATATGAAAAAGAAAAAATTCTCTGTATATTTGAATCGTGGGGTGATACACATGAATGAACAAAATCAATCAACGATGGAACAAACAACAAATCAATCGACGACGGATCAGTCAACGACAAATCAATCAACGACAGATCAGTCAACAATATCAAATATCAATTTTGTTGATATGCGAGAACATACGTTGATTGAAACGAAAGAAGGAAATATCGCGGTCATTCATGAGATCACTCTTGGCGATGTCATCATTTCCGTTCTTCTTGCTGCCATGATGATTTTCATGGTGCTGGAACGATTTATGAGGAGGTAGACATGTATAGCCTTCTATTTTCGGCAAGTCCAAAAGAGATACTGGCGACCTACCTCGTGCTGATGGCTTCCTGCCTCGTCGCTTTTCCAGTCACGATGTTTCTTGTTGAAACAGTGAAAGGGGTAAAACGGCGATGGTAAGCACAGGAACACTTGTAGCGTATGCGTTTAAAATTGTATTCGGAAATGGCGACATTCTCACCGCGCTTAGCGCATGGGCGATTTTTCTAACACTTCTTTTCATCTCGATAGCAATCTATAAATCTGCGCGATAAGGAGGGAGTAACAGTGTCAAGTATTGGAAATGTTTTTGACTGGGCGTTCTTTTGGGGCGTTTTTGGGTTTCTTTTAAAAACGGTTGCTCCCTTCATCATGTTAGTTGTCGCGATTGTTGCTGTCGGCATGCTACTTCACGGCGTGATCGTGGCGATCAGATCGAGGTCGTGATGATATGCCGGAATTTCAGACATTTTTCACTCCAGCGCGGTTAGATGAATTTTGGTATTACGTCAAATGGCTGCTTTTCTATGTTGCTCCGATGATTATGATTTTTGCGGCAGCTGGGGCGATTTCCATGCTAGTTGCAATCATGAAAAAATCTTTTGCAAACACCAATCAAGTCGGGAAGCAAGAAAAAGACGATGACTATGAAATTCGCCATTACTAAGTTTTCAACTAGCGTCTGCTAGTGAAATATAAAAATTAAATTAAGGGAGGAATTTACAATGCCTGCTTTAGGTGCAGCTATTGATCTTTCAGGATTGAGTTTACCATTTACAGTTTCAGATTTAATCGGGAGCGTAAACAGCTTAGTAGCATGGGTGGGTCCATTCATCCTTTTGGCACTTGCGCTTGGGTTTGCGCCAAAAATCATTGCATTTATTCGATCCATTCTTGGTCGCGCAACAGCGAAGTAACACTAAAAAAGGGAGGAGCAATCCTCCTTTTTTAGTATGGAAGGCGTGTGATGTATTAAATGATTAAAAAAATAATCAACTGGGGACTTCTTTTCGCGTTGTTTATCGCGCCGCTAGCGCCGATTAAGGCGGAGGCTGCGGACGCAGTTTGTTCAAACGGTGAATGTGTCTATGGCTACTTTGGCTCAAAAACGAGTTCAAATGAAATCCTATGGGCAGATGTCATATATCATGACGATAATTTTACACGCGTCAAGATTCAAGGTTCAGGTCAAGGCGCGTTGCAATGGTTTGATGCAAACGGAAACCTGTTGGGATCTTCTGCTTTAGCGGGATTTTCTGATTACAATTTCCCTGATGGTGCGAAAGGGTTCAAGATCGTTGCTTCGGTCGGAGAATTTCATGCATTAGAGGCATGGACTGACAATCCAAATTCGTTTCATATTGTCTTTATGGGCGCGGATTCTGCGGATTCAGGATGCACCGGCTGCGAACTGTTTAATTGCCCAGGATGGAGTCAATACATGGGGAAGTTAGATGAAATAAAAAGTGCAATTCCTCCAGCGCCGAATTGGGATCAAGTCGCCGCGACGTTTCGCGACACGATTGTGCCACGACTTGTGACGGACATGCAGACGATGTTGGGGACAGCGCCGTCGCCACCGGCAGAGCCTGCGGACTTGTCGGGAGTCGATACAGGCGGAATTGAAAATCAAGTGCCAAGCATGCCCGATTCGGGGCTTGATACGTCAGGATTCACGAAACAAAATATCGAAAATCAAGCGCCGGAAATTCCGTTTCGAAACGATGACTCAGGCGGCTTTGACATCGTGAATCCAATCGACACCTTGCCGTCATTGCCCGACAAAATGCCAGAGCCGGGGAACACCGACGCAGGAGGATGGGACGCGGGACACCCGCAACAGCCGGATGACCAGCCAATGCCGATTCCAAAAGACCAAGACAGCACACCGGACACCGGCAACGCGCCAATACCAAGCCAAAACAACGACACACCGCCAAGCCCAGGCGACAATGGCGGCAACGCGCCAATACCAAACCAAGACGACAGCATACAAGGATCAAAATACTACAAAAAACACCCTGATGATCCGGATGGGAGTGAGGGAGGATAATGAGAAGAGCTTTTATTATTATAATTGGATTTCTTTCTATATTTTTTTCTAGTGGGAAGTCATATGCATATCAGCAAGGGCTCTTAGAAGGAAAAACGCCTACTACTACTTTTGCTAGATTAGTTGATGCCAGTAAAATGACTGATAATAATCTATCTACCTATGGATATATTCCGCAAACATATATAGGGTTGGATACGTTTTTTACACTTGATAAAGAATATACAATAACTTCAATATATTTAAACATGGATTTAAGAGGAATGAGCTATTATGTAGATCTTGTTGATAAAAATGACAAAATTTTGGCGTCATATCAGGTTTTGGATAAAGGAGATGGGATAACTTCTATTTCGAGTAAAAATAAGACATATATAAGTCCAATTCATTACGTAAAAAAAGTAAGATTCCATTCAAGCGGAGTGCAAACGGTTGACACGAAAATATATGAGATAGACGTATATTCTGGCGATATACCTGATACTGTGCCACCTAGCGAAGTATCAAAATTACAAACATCTGTTAGATATTCTACAATTGATTTAACGTTCACGAATCCTACTGACGCTGATTTAAATGGAACAAAAATATACTTAAATGGTGTTTTGAATGCAACTTTGGAAAAAACAAAAACATCTTATTCTTTTACTGATTTAGCGCCAAATACAACATATGCAATCAAAGTTACTACATTTGATACTAGTGGAAATGAATCAAATGGTGTAACAACAACAGTTAAAACTCTACCGCCGCCGGATGTTACAAACTTAGAACTATTCCCTTCAACTCATTCGATTTTAGCGCAGTGGATAAATCCTGTTGATTCGGGATTTATAGGAAATGACCTTTATTTAGATGGAAACTTTATCACTTCATTAGATAAAGATGCAACGTCATATAACTTTACTAATCTAAGCCTAAACACTTCATACACTGTAAAAGTTGTTTCTAAATTCAGTGGTGGTTACTCATCGACAGGACAGACAGCAACAGCAAAGACAACAATTCCAGTAGAAGATATCACCGACCTCCAAGCCGATGCAAAATACGACCGTGTGAAATTATCATGGACACCGCCGGATAGTGAGTTTTTCCATCACGTGAAAATCTATCGCAAAAAGGTCGAACAACAGTCGTTTTGGGATCAATTGTTTAGCGCGACAGCCGTTTCCGCCGCGACGACATCGGATGGCTATACGCCGATGTTTGAAACAAACGGAACGTACTGGACAGACTTGACCGTCACACCGGACACGACATATTCGTATAAGGTGACATCGGTCAATACAGAAGGAAATGAGTCGCAAGGGGTAACGATTGAAACGACAACACCGTCTGAGCCTGTTCCAGTCTTAGCTGGCGTGGCGACAACGCAAAATGGAAACGGCGACTATGTCGTCACATGGACAAGCCCGACAAAAGGGACAGTGAAAGTGCTGATTGATGGTCAAGAATATACAGTAGTCGATGCTGCGACGCAACAAGTCATCATACCGAAAAAAGATATGAAGCTGAACTTTTTCGGTGGCTATGACACAAAATTAGTTCCGATCGGGGAATTTGGTACAGAAGGCGAGGCGGTACAAGTGCCGACCGTGGGGGAAACGAAAATCGACTTTCCGTTTTCGTTCAATGATTTTATACAGACGGTGATTAATATCCTTGCATGGGCAGCGCCGTTGATTTTACTGTCATTTGTCTTAGTCTTTTGGCGACCGCTCGTCGAATTTATCAAAAAAATGCTTGCGAATGCTAAAGGAGGGCGTGTGAAACAATGAATTTTGATATTTTGCAAGCCGTGCTAGAAATCGTTTTTCAGCGATACATGGTTTATCTCACGCCCGTTCTGTTTCTTTTTGTTGTCATTATGTTTGGCGAACGACTTATCAGCTTTTTATATAACGTAATCCGCAGGTGATAGAGATGTTTCCTTTTGTGTTAGGCGGAATTTTAGGCGACGCGTTCGGCAAGCTATTCGACGTGATATGGTCGGGAATTAAATGGATCGGACGATTGTTGAAAAAGCTATTTCAAGGGCTTGTTGACTTGTTCATCGGCTTTTTCGAGGTCATTTATGCGCTGATTGATGGCTTGTTGTATTTTCTCTACAAAATTGGCGTGCTGGCGGTGAAGCTGTTTTTGCTCTTTTTTGAGCTGGCAAAAATGATTGTTTCCTTATTTGTCGGTTTTGCAAAAACGCTTGCCAGCCTTGTATATGTCCCGCGCGGCGGAAGTGGAAACGGCTATTCAGAAATGCTTGGAAAAATTTTTACCGCAATGCAGCCGTTAAAATTAGAGCCGATTGCGTATATATTGCTATTTATCTTATGGATGTTTACCGCCGTTGCGGCGATTAAATTGCTATCGTCTATCCGGGTAGGAGGAGAGTAACAATGAATATTAAAGATTCGATTCATAGTTTCATTGATAAAATCTTTAATCCTCCTATCACGTTTTTAGATATGGCGATAGAAAAATTGCGCGCGGTAAGGCAAATAACGGCGCAAGGGCTGAATGTCGGAAAATATTTATCGATTTTCGGCGATATGCCGACCGCATGGCAGTTGGTCATTTCATCAGCGCTTATGTCGGTCGTCATACTCGGCTCGTTGCTTATTTTCCGTTCTGTGATGAGGCTCTATTATTCTTTGAAAGAAGGTGTGAAATGGTGGTAGATGCGTTTTTCTATATGTTTACGCTAGGCGCTGGAGCAGCTTCCGGAGTTGGCGTTGTCGCATTTTTCGGTTGGAAGGTTGTTCAGTTTTCAAATAGAAAGAAAAAACAACAAAGAAAGGCGGTCATATAATGGCATTTTTCAAACGAAAAGAAAAAGATGAGTTTTTTCCGGAAACAAACGACATTCTCATAGTGTTCGACGACGAACAAAAAACAAGCGACATTCAACGCATCGATGAAATTCGTGACAATGCGATATATGTCACCGGAAAGTATTGCGTGCCGATTCACGATTGCGAGGTAACGACAGGAATAGAAGGACGACATTTTTTCTATCGCGCGCCGTCGCGTTCTGTCCAGGAAACAAAACGACTTGCGGAGCTTGAAAAAAGCATTGTATTGCGGCAAATAACATCGTATCGTACGCCAGAGCCGCAAAGTCAATTCGACTTAACGAAAATACTTCTATTCGGGCTTGTGTTCTTTGCATTCATCATCCTTGGTATTTCAAGCTGCGCTGGAGGGAAGTAATCATGTCGAATCAAGTTGCATTTCTTATTTTTGAATTGAAAGGAATGATAGACACAATCGAAGAAATGGCGAGCATAGATGAGCAATGGAATTATCCTTGCATCGAGCGTCTTCAAAAGAAGGTCAATGAGCTTGTCGAACTTGTAAAGGGGTGATCGCATATGCAAGGAACAAGCAATGCTGAAAAACTACAAAGCGTCATTTCCGATGACTTGTTTCCGCAAGTGCAACACATATCGGACGTAAAACAAGTGCTCGAAGAGATGACAACAAAAGCGCAGGAACTGCAAGAGTGGCAAATTAAAGCGATTTTGTTGCTCGAAAGCCTATCGAAAAATGAATATTTACATGGGAAAAGCGATCCGTATCGCGAAATTATCAATTTCATTATGCAAGGCAAGGTGCTTGTCGCTGATCCGCAATACTATATCGACACGATCGAAGCGCTTATTCCGAAACCGCCGAAGCCGGTCATTGTCGCGCCGAATGGTGTTGAGAAGGGAGGGAAACGGTAGTGGCACATCATTTCTTCATACAAGGTCCGTTAGGCGCTGGGAAAACGTTGATGATGTCGCTTTTGGCGCATCATTGGAGAGAAAAAGTGCGTGCGCGTGGCGGTGATATTCAGTTGTTCAGCAATTATGGTTTGAAAGATTCTATCCCCTTAGAGCATTACACAGACTGGTATAAGGTAGCAGAAGCGCAAGGCAGCATTTGTTGCTGGGACGAAGCGCAAATGGCGTTTTCAAACCGCAAATGGTCGAAATATGGCGCGACGATCGCAACAGAAGTCATGATGTTTACACGCAAAATGAAAAGCGTGCAAATATACTGTTCGCCGTCAATTAACAACGTGGACAGCCGCATTCGGCAAATTGTCGAAGTGCTTATCAACGTTCGAAAAATCGGCGAACGCGGTTTTGCGATTCACTTCACCGACTATCAGACGGGCGAATTTATGCACAAACAGTTCCTTCCGATGTGGAAGGCAAAGAAAATATTCAAACTCGGTTTGTACGATACGGACACAATGGTGCTAGGCTTCCCTCTTCCATCGACAGAACGAGAGGGAAACGAATTTTTCCGTACGCTTGAGGAAATACACGATCAAGCTCGTGGAACAGTTAGGAGGGCTGCCCATGAACTACTCACTGGTGCCGCAGCACTATAAAGATAAAGATCCACGTACGTTGTTGTATCATTTTCCGTCCATTCCAGTCGTGAAATTCGCGAAAATCACGCAGAAATTCTATTTTTTCAAACAACTTGAAATAGCGCAGGACATTGTCAACCGAATGGGGTATATTTTGCTTCCGTCTGTATGTATGCACTGGGAACGAGTGAAACAGTTTGCTGACCGACGAATTAGAATAGGAAGAAACTCATTTTTCATGATGAAGCCGGACGAACTGACGGAAACGGAAAATCGGAAGCTACAAGAATACTTAGATGAAATACGAAAAAACGACAGGGGGAAATGAAATGTTTCTCACAAATGAAGAATTTGCTATGTTGCTTTTGCATATGAATATCATGCGAAAAGAGATTAAAAAAGCGCTCAAGCGAAATTACGGGCTTTTTGAAGGGAAAAAGAAAGTTGCTTGCTATGATTCGATTACGGCTACGCTTAGCGAGCAATTAGAGCAAAAAGGGGAATGTGACTCGTACAACATCGAATTAAACGATGAACAAGCTACTATGCTGCACTCTTTTCTTTCCTTCTATACAGCAGAACTGAAACGACAAGCCGAACAAGAAAACATTGACTACAAAGAAAACGAAACGTTGCAGCTGCTTGAATCGGTGCTAAGAAAAGTCGAGGAATGGTGTGCAGCATGAAGAAAAAAGACTTGTTGTTGAGCTTGTTTTATACGATCCTTTCAATCCCAGCTGTTTTTATCATTGTCATAGCAGTCAATCCAACTGGAATGATTGCAGTTTTCACGAATCGAGAGCTGACGGCTGTATGCGGAATGTTTGTAGCAATCGGCTTTTTCATCGGTAAATTTGCCCGTGAAGTGACGTACTATCTCGAAGAAGCGCTGAAGGAGGCGCGCGAACTTGGACAAGTACAACGTTCATCCTGACGAACTATACGCGCTTGTGAAGGAATACAATCGGAAGTGTTTTTTGCTTAGACAAGGATACAAAAAAAATAGCACGATTCTAATTGAACACTATAAACGAGAAGTCAGGCGAATCAAGAATCTTTGCTATAAGAAATACGGAATCGTTTTAGATTAAACAGATAGACAGATAGCATGTTTGCACATGTTATCTGTTTTTTTTCATTCGTACAACCAGCGCGTGCATATCTTCAACCAAGGAGGTATGCGCGATGAATGTACGAATGATAAAAGGAAAGCATACTGACAAGAATATTCAAGATTGCTATCATTATTTAGTGAAGATATATAGAAGGGAGATAGCAAAGAGAAATGAAAGCTATCTACGCAAGAGTATCGACGGAAGAATCGGCACAGAAAGGATATTCAATCGCTCATCAGATCGAAGAAGCGAAGAAAAAGGCGAAAACGGACGATGTAATGATATACACCGATGAAGGCTTTTCCGGCGAATTTCTTGAGCGTCCAGGGCTGGAACGCTTGCGAAACGATATACGAAACGGAATGATCGATACCGTCATTGTGTACGATCCCGACCGGCTGGCGCGTAATCTCATGCACCAGCTGCTGCTAGATGATGAGTTTAGAAAGCATAATGTCGAATTGCTTTTTGTGAACGGCGAGTATGCAAATACGCCGGAAGGGAAGCTGTTTTTTTCGATGCGCGGAGCTATTTCAGAGTTTGAAAAAGCAAAAATCCGTGAAAGAACGATGGCAGGGCGGAAACGAAAAGCGAAACAAGGAAAAGTCGTGAAGAACGATCGAATATATGGTTACGACTATGACAAACAAACCGGACAGCTCAAAATAAATGAAAGTGAAGCCGAAATTGTTCGCTTCATATTTGACAGTTTCGTTCAAGAGCGTTTCAAAGGCGTAAACGGCATTGCATTGCATTTGACTGAGAGAAAAATACCGACAAAAACGGGAAAAACGGTGTGGCATCGGCAAGTGGTACGGCAAATATTGATGAATGAAACGTACATGGGAAAAAAGCCGCAAAACAAGTGGAATACAGAAGGCATGCTGGCGAATAAGTATCGCAATGAAAAAGTGCCGATGCGCTTGCGGAGCAAAGATGAATGGATCTATGTGGATGTTCCGGCAATTGTTTCAGAAGAGCAATTTCAGCAAGCGCAAATGCTGCTAGAACAAGCGAGAAGGCGCTATGCAAAAACAGCAAAGCGTGACTATTTGCTGTCCGGTCTTTTGCGCTGTGCACAATGCGGGAACACAATGACCGGGCGATATATGAAAAACTGGGGGAAATATCATCGCGAATACACGGACAGAAAACACACAGCTGGGGCAAAACACCGAGGCTGTGGAATGGTCGTTCGCGCGGACGAAATTGAACACGAGGTGTGGACATATCTACTTGATCTATTCAACCATACAGAACGAATACAAGAGTTCCAACCAGTCGCTGACGTTGAAAATAGCTATGAAAAGAAAGAACTAGAAAGGCTAGAAAAAGAGATTGACCGAGCAAGAAAGGGGCGTAAACGCCTGCTTTCGCTTGTCACAATGTCCGATGACGACGAACTCGACCTGGAAGAAGTGAAAGAGGAAATACGCAACTTGCAGCAACGCGAAAAAGAGCTGACTGAACAATACAACCAGCTGGAACAACAACTCAAAGAAATGAAAGAAAGCAAGCCGAACGAACACATTTTGCAAGAAGCAATTGACTTCTTTCTGAATCACAAAGAAGAATTTGACTTTGAAATTAAACAGACGCTGATCCGCAAAGTTGTTAAAGAGATTCGTGTTATCGATAAAGAAAATATCGAGATTCACTTATTTTGAAGACGTCAAAATTTGGCCCAAGTCCCATCATTGCAGAAAGTGTATGGCGATGAGAAAAAGGATACGGTATGATGAAGGATGGGAGTTGTTTTCTCCCGTCCTTTTTTCATTTTTCAGGTTTACAGGGGGAGGAAAGTAAAATGGTCGATATTCGTCCGTTTTTAAAAAAGAAACTGCACGTTACCGTGTGGTTCAGGGGAAAATGTAAATATTGCGGTTTTATCAATGAGAAAAAGGTCTATGACTATGGTGTATTGACTTTCGAAGAGTTCGATAAACAATTGGATAACACCGGACATAAGGTGGAACCGATCGTATGCAGGAAATGTGGAACGGAATCCATGCCGGAGTGTGTGGTATATCGTGATGAAATGAAGAATCTCGTCGTTAGCGAAGCTGTAATCAATTATGGCCAAGATGTTGGTGGGGAAGAAATGCAAGAAGCCCACCAGAAGCGATACGAAATTTTTAATGAACAGAAGGAAGCATTTTGGGAAAAATACACGGACTATGCGATTGCGAATTGGCGGGATATGGTCAATGAGCTTGTTGATTTTGAATTCCAGGAAGCATATCAGAAGTTAGGAATCGAAACCAGCGCCCGTACGATTGCCCAATATCGGAAAGATGCGCTGAATCGGTTCAAGACAGTAGAAGAGAAGCAGCGTTTTTGGAGAGCAGCGAATGAATATTTCATCTATCACCATCTGCTAGATATCGGACCGCTTGGTTGGGCACTCGAAAAAGATGTGAAATATTATGGACAAAAACGAATGCGGTTTGTCGTTCTACACTTTCCACTCGGTGAAGCACTTGAGGAGTTGCGAACCGAATGGATTGGACAACTCATCAAGAAAGAAAAAGGAGACAACGACTTTCTTTTCCGGCGCATCGCTATGTTGACGGATGAATTGAATCGAACACGTCAGAAAATCACGAAATATGTTCATCAAATCGAGGAATTGAGGGCAGAGCAATCCAAGCTTCAGGAAAAGTTATCAGAAGCATATGAGCAGCTACGAAAAGAAAAAGAAAACAAAAATATTGTCACGCGCGACCCGGCAGACATTGAAAAAATACGTGAGTTGAAATCGTTTGTTTCCGAATTGATCGACGAGCTGAAAGAAAAAGACAAACTGATTCGAGAATTGCAGCCGACGCAAGAGGAAGTTAGTGTGTCGGAGTTGGAAGAAGCGCAAGTCGATGCAGAACAAAAGATACTAGATACCCTTGTCGGGAAAACAGTGGCTATCATCGGCGGCCGTCGCCAAGAGCAATCGAAAAAAGAGTATCCTTGCATGGTTCTTGTGCATTCAGGAGAAGTGTTAGACCCGGACTTTTATCATATATTGAAACAAGCCGACATTATTATCATATTGACGCAATTCATTTCCCATTTAGCCATGTGGGAAGCAAAAGCATATGCGTTACAGAATGATGTTCCGATCTATTTTATGAAGGGATTGAATATCCCGCGTTTGCTGGAGGACGTAGCGAGGAAATTATGAAAAAGACACCTACACAGGTGCCTTTTTATTTTTTTTAAAAAATCAAAAAAATTTTTATTAAATGTCTTGAATTTTAGACAGAATGAGTTATAATATAATCAGAAAGGTTGAATACAAGACAGGAGGAGAAGGAAATGAACAAAAAAGAGATCATGAAAAAAGCGGTTGCTTTAGCAAAAACAATGGTTGGTGATTGGGTGGCTCGCATGGCATTAGCATTAAAAACTGTATGGGCTGAGGTGAAGAAAATGGGAGAAAAAGTGTTGCCAGCTTTAAAAGGGACAGAGAAGCAAGTTGCATGGGCTAATGATATTCGCAATAAGTTAATTCCGATCGTAGAGAAGAACGTTGATATGTTCATCGCCAAATTAGAAAATGCGGAATTTTTCGAGAA
>NZ_JACHEP010000010.1 GCF_014201465.1 Anoxybacteroides tepidamans
TACCGCAAACAACAGGGGTGGCAAGCTTTTTTTATCATTCATTGCGTAAAATCAACAAAAAATCGGGGTACGTCTTTAAAACTTTTGACAGTACCACCACTTTGCACGGAGTGGCAGGTATGATAGCCTTGTTGACCCGCAGTGAGCTCCCTTCAAAGCTGGTTTCCTAGCAGGGGAGTCATGCCTGCAGGAGCTCCGTGTCAAGCGGTTAAAGATAACAGGCTTATCCGGCTAAGAGAGCCAGTTCTTCTTGAAAGCATTCTGCGTGTGTCTTATAGCTGAGGATCTTATGTGATAGTTGGTTACAGTATCTTTCCACATAGGAGATCGTCGCATTCGACAAGGAGGGAATCGCTTTTCCCTTGGGGACAAAACGCTGGATGAGCCCATGTGACACTCATTCGTTCCTCACAGGAGAGGGAGGTATAAGGATGAGTAAAGTACACCTCGGTTCCTTCCTTCTCCATGGCGAGGTTCAGATCCGCAAATTCCGATCCATTATCGGCCTTAACGGTTTTAAATACGCTGAAGAACAAAGAGCCATAGACCTTTGTGAGTTCGACCATCGCTGTATTGACACTCTTGCTCGCTTTGGATGAAATCTTGAGGATGATCTCATTGCGCGTCTTTCACTCTGTTAGGGTGAAAAGAGCCTCATCCTAGCCTTTTTTCCCGATGACCGTATCGCTTTCCCAATGGCCCAATTCTTGTCGTTGCTTGACTTTGATCGGACGCTCCTCAATACTATGTCCCAGAACCCGTTTGTGTTGGCGGGAACGTTTCTTCTTCGTGTTGAGGCGAACTTTCATGGGCAAATCCATGTTTTTGATGCTCGGGAAGCCTTAGTCAATATAGTGATACAGTGTTTTTGTACAGACGGTCGTCCCCACGAAGAGACCATGCCGTTTCACATAGCCAGAAACGGCGTCAGGGGACTATTGGTCATCCAAGATCTTGGATTCCGCAAATTGGACAGACTCAATGGCTTGATTCAATTTCATCTTTTTCTCTCCACAAGCCTTTCGATTCTCTTCGTACCGGAGTTGCCCTGTTTCGGGGAAGCAGGTCTGAAATGTCTTCAGATCCGATGTAATTTGAGTGACCGGACCGTTCTTCAACTCCCATGAAATGGTGTTCTTATGGCAACCCACCACATCGACCTGCATGGATTTTCCTTCCGTATGGAGTGCGGCAATTTTTCCGCGCCAATAAAGCGGTTAGATGTTTAAACGTCCGTTTCGTTGGGGTAGAATGAGATAGAGGCTATAGATAAACCCTCCGTACGATTTTTGTTTTCGTCGACTTGATTTTATCTATAGTTTTTCACGTTTTTAGCCTCGTTGCCTTTAATTATACATCTAGCCAAAAAGATTCCCCTTAAAAACGCCACCGCTTTGGAAGCAAATCGTTGATAGAGTCCTTCACTTGTTAGGGAGCATGCATGCCAAAGCTCTAAATTCGTACATAGTCGGACAAGGGGTGAGGACCAGCGAAGCATCCTCCCCATGTACATAAGACAAAAAACGCTTCAGCCGTTAAAGAGCGTTGTCGTTGAATAATTCCCCACTTCACAAGCCATATGATTTAACTCCTTTGCGGATAACCATTGGCGAAGCGTTTCGATCCATGGTTTCGTCGACCAAGTGATGTGCATAAAAAACACCTTTTCTAGCTTTTGATTTCGTTAGAAAGGATAATAACTTTTCGTCGTCACTATAAAGTATTTTTTCTAAACTTGATGACTATGGGCTAATTCTCCCGACATACTGGATTGTCCGGTTTTTATTTTCAGTTATATGAAAAAATTATGCAGAAAATTTTGATAAAGTGTTATTTTTTGAATTGACGTTACAATTATTTTTGTATATAATAGTTCCATAAGAAAAAAAGAGAAAATAAATAGGAGATGAACATGGAAGAAATATATAAAAAAATCAGAGATATACGTAAACAGCGTGATTTGACACTGAAAGAGCTAAGCGAAAAAACAGGGCTGTCTATCAGTTTTCTCTCTCAAGTTGAGCGGGGCTCCACTTCTCTTGCCATTACGTCTTTAAAGAAAATCGCTGATGCTCTTGAAGTTCCAATAACAGACTTTTTTGAAAATGAAGAAAATAAGAATTTTGTTGTCAAGCTGGAAAGTCAAAAACCATTCCGAATAGAAGATTCAAGCGCGGAGTACATTCGATTGGGAGGAAATTTCAGTGGAAGATCACTGGAACCACTAATTGTAACCTTGGCACCAGGATTTCAGGGCGATGTATTTAGCCATCCTGGGGAGGAGTTCTATTACATTCTAGAAGGGGCAGTAATTTTTAATGTGGATGGGAAAGAGTATTTAGTTAAAGCTGGAGAATCAATTCATTTTCCATCCAGTTTGCCACATTCTTGGTCTAACCCGTTGCCCCATAAATCAAAAATCCTCTCTATTACAACACCAGCTATTTTTTGAAATAACTGGTGTTATATAAAAATTAACAAAATGTTACTTTATAATTAGGGAAGGTGTTTTTTATGCGCGTAGCAACTGATATTGGCGGAACATTTACTGATCTTGTCTATTTGGATGAAAACGGTCGTATCGGAACTGCTAAAAGTGATACGACTCCTCCTAACTTTGAACAGGGAGTTATCGATGTTATTAAGAAAAGTGGGATTTCTCCAGAGGCGATCACCACGTTTATTCATGGTACAACCGTTATTATTAATGCTTTAACGGAGCGTAAAGGAGCAAAAACTGCATTGATTACGACCAAGGGATTTCGTGATGTCCTTGAAATCGCCCGTGGGAATCGCCCGGATCTATTCAATGTCCGCTATAAAAAGCCGACGCCTTTTGTCCCTCGCTATCTGCGCCTCGAAGTCAGCGAACGCTTGAATTATAAGGGAGAGGTGATTACCGAATTATCTGTGGAAGAAGTAAAGGCAGCCGTTGAGCAGTTGAGAAATGAAGGAGTAGAGGCCATTGCTGTTTCATTCTTGCATTCCTATGCGAATCCTCTGCATGAAAAGTTGGCAGTAGAAATAATTAAAGAGGTTTGGCCAGAAGTTGCTGTAACCGCTTCCCACGAAGTAACCAGAGAATGGCGTGAGTACGAACGTACTAGCACGGCTGTATTAAACTCTTATGTCAAACCGATTGCATCTTCTTACATTGATAAATTGGACAAACATCTTCAGGAAATCGGAGTCACCGGAAACAAATACATCATGCAGTCCAATTCTGGAACGACGACCTTTGAACAATCGAAAGAAACCCCAATCAACATGGTAGAGTCTGGTCCTGTAGCTGGTATTTTTGGTGCTGCCATTTTAGGGAAAATCCTTGGAGAAAAGAATATTATTGCCTTTGATATCGGTGGAACGACCGCTAAGTGTTCTTTGATCGATAACGGGGAAGTGAAAGTAACAACGGAATACAAAATTGAAAGAGATGACCGCAATGCTGGATATCCAATTAAGGTACCAGTGGTTGACATCGTTGAAATCGGCAACGGAGGAGGTTCCATTGCATGGATTGATGATGCAGGTTCGCTGAAAGTTGGCCCGCAATCCGCAGGAGCCATGCCGGGTCCGGTAGCCTACGGCCGCGGTGGTGAAAATCCGACGACAACGGATGCAAATCTCGTAACAGGACGTCTATCGCCTGAAAATTTTCAAAATACAGTTAATATGGATGCAGTTAAGCAAGCGATTGATGAAAAAATAGCGAAACATTTTGGTATCTCCGTGGAAGAGGCGGCTCTCGGTATCATTCGTATTGCCAATTCCAACATGTTGAATGCATTAAAATTGATTTCCGTTCGCAAAGGATATGACCCTCGTGAGTTCTCTTTAGTGGCATTTGGCGGCGGTGGTCCGATGCATGCTTTAGCCCTAGCCAAGGAATTAGGGGTGAAGAAAGTGATTATTCCGGTTGCTGCTTCCGTGTTCTCAGCATGGGGCATGTTGATGACTGATCTCCGGCATGACTACATTCAAACGTACATCCGTCGAGTAAACGAGTTGAATTTAGATGAATTAAATAGCGAATGGTATCAATTAGAGGAAGGAGCCCTAAAGCAGTACTCCCAAGAAGGAATTACTGAAGATAAAGTATTATTTGTTCGCTATGCCGATATGCGTTATGTTGGTCAAGAGCATGCTGTTAAAGTTCCGGTACCAAACGGTGTCATGGATGAAGCAGCTGTTCAGGAGATGGTTTCCCGTTTCCATAACCTTCACGAGAAGCACTACACATTTAAATTAGATGGAGCGCCAACAGAAATTGTGAACTTGCACCTGACCGCATTCGGTGTGGTACAAAAGCCGGAGATCGCTCGACTAGAAAACGTAGGAGACAATGCGGGAGAAGCATTAAAAGAGGTACGCCCAGTTCTGTTCGAAGACCATGGATGGATTGATACTAAAGTCTATTCCAGAGAAGTTCTAAATGCCGGCAGTGTGATTGAAGGACCTGCTATTGTTGAAGAACAATCCTCTTCTACTGTCATTTATCCTAGACAAACTCTAGTTGTAGACGAATACGGCAACTTAATCATTAACACGGGGGTGTAACGCACAATGGAGGCTAAAGTGAAGCGTGATCAATTTACACTTGAGATCGTAAAAGATTCGTTAATTGCTATCGGGGAAGAGATGTTCCACACGCTCGCCCGGACCTCGATGAGCCCTATTATTTATGAAGTGCTTGACTTTGCGAGCGGGTTGACGGATGCAAAGGGTCAACTACTAACCCAAGGAAACGGGGTTACCGGATTTATTGGGATGTTAACCTTTATGGTGAAGCAAACATTGGAGAAGTTCGGTAAAGAGGGAGATTTGAAACCTGGAGATATTATTATCATCAATGATCCATACGGTGGAGGGGGGTCTCACTTATCAGACGTCGGGTTGGTTATGCCTATCTTCTATGATGGAGAGCTAGTAGCTTTTTCTGCAAACAAAGCTCATTGGACGGAGGTAGGTGGTAAAGATCCGGGTTCGTGGACAACAGATTCAACCGAGATTTTCCAAGAAGGACTTCAATTCCCGTGCGTAAAATTGTTCGATGAAGGTAAACTTAATCAACCATTGGTAGATATCATCGCTGCGAATGTACGCTTCCCGGATTTGTCTCTCGGGGATATGTGGGCTCAAGTGGCAGCACTTCGTACCGGTGAAAAGCGCTTCCGTGAGCTATGTGATAAATATGGTAAGGACGTGGTGATGGATTCGATTGACCATCTTTTGGGGCATGGTGAACAACTCGCCTTAAAGGAAATTGCGAAACTACCTAAGGGTACGTTTGAAGCACAGGACTTTATTGACGACGATGGTCTTGGAAACGGTCCTTTCAAGGTTCAAGTGAAGGTAACCATCACGGATGATGAGTTTATTTGTGATTTCCGTGGAAGTCACCCGCAAGTACTTGGTCCGGTTAACTGTTCTTATACAGCGCTTGTTTCCGCTGTACGTACGATTTTCTTAGCCGTGACCAATCCTTCTCAAGATGTGAATGATGGGGTATTCCGACCGTTGAAAGTCATCGCGGATGACCGCTCTATTTTCTCTGCGGAACGTCCTGCTGCCGTATCTACGTATTGGGAAACGATGCTATACGGTGCTGACTTGGTTTGGAAAGCTCTTGCGCCTGTCGTTCCTCACCGTTTGAATGCCGGACATTTATTATCTGTTTGTGGTGTGGTTTTGTCTGGTATTCATCATGATACGAATGAGCCGTTCCTAATCGTTGAGCCTTCCGCCGGTGGTTGGGGGGCCGGAGATGGTTTGGATGGAGCATCGGGGCAATTCTGCATAGGCGACGGTGAAACTTATAACGTACCTGTAGAAGTGGCCGAAACACGTTACGGTATTATGGTTGATGAATACAGCCTTCGAACGGACGGTGCGGGCGCTGGTGAGTTCCGGGGAGGTTGTGGAGTTATCCGCTCATATAGGGCAATGACTGATGGTCAAACTGTTACAGCTACTTTCGGACGTCACAAATTCCTGCCGTGGGGCTTTAGCGGTGGGCACGATGGTTCTCGTAACGAAATTGTAATTGTAAAAACAAATGGAGAAGTAGTTGGACCGTTTGGCAAATGTGCACGTTTCCCGCTCAATAAAGGTGATGTAGTTCGTTTGATTACCGCTACCGGAGGCGGATATGGAAATCCTCTTAACAGACCGGCCGAAAAGGTTGCTTTGGATGCAAAGAACAGCTATATTTCTGTCGAACAAGCAAAAGACATCTATGGCGTCATTCTAAATCCAAAAACATTTGAAGTGGAAGGCCTGACGCCGGTACGCAAAAAATAAAGGGAGAGACATTCAGCTATGATCGTAGTTAACACAGGGTCAGTCAAACCGGACAATCGCCCAGCGGTATCTTTAAAGACTCTATTTTCTGAAAAGGATTTAAATGGCGGCAGAGCCAAATTTGGTGTGATCACCATTCCTCCTAAAACAAGAATTCCATTGAGTGGGACGGGTTGTCATGAGGAGGATGAGTATTCTATTGTCATAAAAGGATCCATTATTACTTGGAGTAATAATCAAGAATACCGGCTGAATGCCGGAGACGCATCCTTAATTCCCGCTGGAGAAGCCCACTGGGCTTATAATGACGGGGATGAAGAATGTGAGATCGTCTGGGTGCTTGTAAAACGATGAACAGTTAAAGGGGGTGTCATCTTCGTGGACAGCCCCTTTAACTCCTTACAGGGAGGATGTAAGTATAGATGAGTGTATGTGTTCAAAGAATGAAAAAAGCGCAAGCGATTTTGGAAAAGAACGGTTGGGAGGCGGTGATCGCTTCTTCTCCAGCAAATTTTTTCTATTTTACAGGAACTTGGCTGGATTCTCATGAAAGACTTCAGGCTGTCGTTATTCCGAGAACGGGATCGGCATCGATTATTGTTCATGAAATGTCACGGGAAGAAATTTCACTGCCAGATGAAGTACAGCTGATCCTTTGGAAAGACGGGGAGTCTGCTGTAAAAACTTTAGCCGGGCTTTTACCGGAATATGGTGTGGTCGCTGTAGATAATCAGTGGCCCAGTGAAAAATTGATTGATCTCATGTCCATTCGTAAACATCTTTCATTTGTTAAGAGTACACCAGTCATAGGTGCTCTTCGTTTAAGGAAAGATGAAACAGAAATTGAACTTTTACGAAAGTCAGGAGAAATCGCCGATCGTGTGATGAAAAAGATCATTTCTTTTGTAAAGCCAGGGATGACAGAGAAGCAAGTAGCTGATGAATTAAAAAGGCTCTTTCAAATAGAGGGTGTTGAAAGACTATCCTTTCAACCTATCATAGGAGCAGGAGCCAACGGAGCCATTCCTCATCATCAATCCGATGAAACTCGCCTTACCGAAGGGGACATGATTGTGATTGATATGGGTGGAATTAAGGATCACTATTGTTCAGATATGACCCGGACAATTGTTATAGGGGAACCGACAGAAGAAATGGTCAAGGTGTATGAAATTGTACGCAAGGCTCAGGACGAAGCGGTTAAAGCGATTAAACCCGGTGTCCCAATGAAGCTCATTGATCAAGTTGCTCGTAGCATCATTTCCGAAGCGGGGTACGGGGAATTCTTTACACACCGAACCGGTCACGGATTAGGAATTGAAGTTCATGAGGAGCCATACTTGACTTCGAATAATGAACAGCTTTTGGAAGAAGGAATGGTGGTGAGCGTCGAGCCGGGCATCTATTTGAGCGGGAAGTTCGGAGTAAGAATTGAGGATATTGTTGTTGTAACGTCAAACGGTGCGGAAAGGTTGAATCATTTTCCGAGGGAACTGATAAGAGTATAAAAACCTGTATGGAGATGGGGCTGTCTCAAAGGGTCATTAAATCGACCTTTTTGAGACAGCCTCTTGATCATTTAAAAAGTATGAGCTAAATCTTTTGCTCGTGCAATGGCATTTTCCTTAATTTCTTGTGCTTTATCAGGCATTGCGGCATGCCCTTCAACAAATAAACCTTCAAAAGAAGGAACGCCAAAAAATTGCATGACTGCACCTAGATAGCGGTGCCCCATTTCCATTTCAGCCGCTGGGCCTTCTGAATAAAAACCTCCACGAGCTTGAATATGTAAGGCTTTCTTATCAGTTAATAGACCTACTGGCCCTTGTTCTGTGTACTTAAATGTTTTACCAGCAACGGCAACAGCATCAATATATGCTTTCATGACTGGTGGGAATGAAAAGTTCCACATAGGAGTTACAAATACATATTTATCTGCTGAAATAAATTGTTCACATAACTCTGACAGCCGGCCGACTTTTGCTTTCTCTTCAGAAGAAAGTTCTTCAAACCCTTTCCCGGATTGAAGTTTCCCCCAGCCGCTTAATACGTCGTCATCGATTTGTGGAATGTTTTCTTTAAAAAGGTCAATATGCACAATTTCGTGAGTTGGGTTTACTTCTTTATAAGTTTCAATAAAAGCCTTTCCTGCTGCCATGCTATAAGATTGGGTGTCATCAAGTGGATGAGCTGTGATGTACAATACTTTTGCCATGTTGTCTCTCCCTTTCATGTAGTTTTAGTCATTTTAGTTTGCGATTAATTTACCCAACTTACCCAGCAAACTTTGAATTAAAATATTTTTAACCAGAGATAAATATATTATATGCGACATTGTTTTTCAACTAATTTGCATTCTATATATAGACCCCCATGCCGAAAAAATTCAATAAGGAGTTTCTCAAGTGATCCCAGACCGGTTAATGATGGGGAATTAGGGATGAGTTAGATATTGTCGATTTCTCAGCGATATGCTAATCTATCCATACATGTGCCTCCTTGTCTGGGTAGCTTGGTCATACAACAAATCGACTCATGTTTCTTTTATGACTAAAATGCATGTTAGTGGATTTACTCAAGTACCGTAATGTAATATAAAAAATAAGATTGAATTTGATGAACTTGGAGGTAGCAATGGAACTTTTGGAGGTATTTAAAGCCTTGTCCAATGAAACAAGGTTGCAGATTGTACAGTGGTTGAAAAATCCTGAAATTCACTTTCCGAAGCCGCAACACGGGGATATACACGAGGACGGGGTTTGCGTGAGCGACATCCATAAAAAAATTGGCTTGTCACAATCGACTGTGTCCCTTTACCTATCCATACTGCAAAATGCCGGATTAATCAAGGCAAAACGGGTTGGACAATGGACTTATTATAAACGGGATGAGGAGAACATCAAAAAAATCATTGAATTGTTATCGAGGGATTTATAAATCAAAACCCTCACTTATCACTTAAATCGTAAGCACGATTACAGAGGCACTTACGATGTTTCCAATCCCTTGGGGACAAAACTTTTTCACCTAAAAATCACTTTATTTATTAATTTTTAAAAAACGGAACTCACGAAAAAACGAGTATCCCCCTGATGTGTCAATCCTGTATAAGGGATTGGTATGATCTATTGGGAGTGCACAAACTCTTGTAAAATCAACATTGCTAAAAGCTTATTAAAATTTTGTTGTTGATTTTTTTTATTTTTTTTTATATTATTATATCGATAATTCTAGATATTTATAAAAACAAGATATCCATAGATGGTTATTTTTTACATTATTATATCGATAATTCTAGATATCTGTAAATATAGATATTGAATAATGAGTATAAACTGATTTGGTAAACATAAATGACGTATACCGTTTGACTGTTGAGTTGTTCTTTCCTTTGGAGTCGTATGAAGGTAGTATTCCAGAGGTGGGCATTGAAAAGCAGTTTGAACTGGCAAAAAGAAATGTAGATGTGGAGGAACGATGATGAACCGATTTGATAAGCATAAAGGATATTCACGCATGTTTAAAGAAAACCATCTGACTCTTGGGCTGTTTTTCCCGATCGAATCATACGAGGGCAGCATTCCGGAGATGAACATTGAAAAGCAAATGAAACTGGCAAAAAGAGCGGAAGAGCTCAATTTTGCAGCATTGTTCGTCAGAGATGTTCCGTTACATGACCCGTATTTTGGGGATGTAGGCCAAATTTATGATCCATGGGTCTATTTAGGGTATATAGCCGCCCATACTAAAAACATTGCTTTGGGCACCGCAAGTATTATTTTAACATTGCGCCACCCTTTGCATATTGCGAAAGCAGCCGCTTCCGTCGACAAACTATCTGGCGAACGCTTGATTCTCGGGGTGGCGACTGGAGATCGTCCGATCGAATTTCCAGCTTTTTCAGTTGATCCTGAGAAGCGTGCCACTTTGTTTCAAGAAGCTGTATTGGTAATGAAAAAAGCGTGGAAGGAGAACTTTCCTACGATCCAATCACCACGAGTCCATATGCTGAACGGGGATCTTTTGCCTAAACCGCGCCTGTCGGACATTCCGGTGCTAGTAACCGGCCACAGTTCTCAATCCGTCGAATGGATTGCCGAAAACAGTGATGGTTGGCTGTATTATCCACGAAATTTGAGATTCCAAGCGGAACTTATTAAAAATTGGCGCTCTCACACTGATGAGTTTAAACCATTCAGTCAGTCCTTGTATATAGATTTGATGGAGGACCCAAATCATCCGCCAGTCTCTATTCATTTAGGATTCCGGGTTGGACGCAATATACTCATTGAATTCCTTGAAAGTCTGAAAAATGCGGGCGTCAATCACGTGATGATCAATTTAAAATATGGCCATCGTCCTGTGGAAGAAGTAATTGAAGAATTAGGAGAAGAAGTTGTTCCGCACTTTCCAGCACTGACCGAAAAGTGACTTAGTAAATCGTAATGTTTCACGAAGAAGGACTGGGGTGCATTACCGTCTTTAAGAATATCATTATTCATGGGGACAGATAACGATATTTTTTTAAGCGTTTACATTGGACATGAAGGAGGTGATAAATCACAAAAGCACGAGTGTTGATTATCTATTATTTTACTTAAAAATACAGAATCGTATGGCTGAACACAAGCTTTTCTGCCACATCCCTCGAACAAGAACGCCAGCGGGCAAATTCATTTGCCCGCAAAGCGTTCATTGTTCGAGGAGGGCATGCGTATAGCATGCCCAGTCGGCAAGCGAATCGCTTGCCGACTTCGGCAGAAAAGCTAGGAATAGAGCCATCCAAACTGGTTTTTATTGGTTAATCAACACGCCTGTCGCAAAAGATAACCTGCTGCTAGTACGAACATCGAGAAAAAATAATCGTCCGATGTCGTGGGACGAAATAGTTTTATCAGTTATAGTAGAAGCCTGTGAAGATAAGAATCAAAGGGAGAGGAGACGGTCAAGCATGATACGGGATATTGATTTACAATCGATTCAAGAAGTAAGGGACTACCTTGAGCAAGCGAAATCAGCGCAAAAAATTATCGAAAAAATGACACAAAGCGAAATTGATAAGATTGTTGAAAACATGGCGAAAGCGGCACGTGAGGAAGCAGAACGACTAGCGGCTATGGCTGTAGAAGAGACTGGGTTTGGTAAAGTTGCCGATAAAGTCGTGAAAAATTTGTTCGCTGCTAACGACGTTTACAACGCCATTAAAGATATGAAAACGGTTGGAGTGATTCGTCGCGATGAACAAAATCGCGTATGGGAAGTCGCACACCCTGTAGGGATCGTTGCAGCCATCGTCCCATCTACAAATCCAACGTCAACAGCCATCTTTAAATCACTAATCGCAGTTAAGGCAAGAAATGCCATTGTTTTTAGTCCGCATCCATCGGCTGCCAAATGCACAGCGGAAGCGGCAAAAATCATGCAAGAAGCAGCGGAGCGCGCTGGAGCTCCAAAAGGTCTGATTTCTTGCATTACGCAACCGACATTGGCTGCGACGAATGAATTAATGAGACATAAATTAACAGACGTCATCCTTGCAACAGGCGGCATGGCTATGGTAAAAGCGGCTTACAGTTCTGGAAAGCCTGCATACGGCGTAGGGCCTGGGAATGTACCAGTCTATATTCATGAAAGTGCCAATATTGCCAAAGCTGTTCAACAAATCATCCAAAGTAAGACTTTTGACAACGGAACCATTTGCGCTTCCGAACAAGCACTGATAGTTGAAGAATCTATTAAAGCACAAGTTGTTTCTGAATTGAAGAAACAAGGAGCTTACTTCTTAACTGAGGAGGAAAAACAGAAGGTAGCCTCCATCATTATGGTAAATGGGGCGTTAAACGCAAAGATCGTTGGAAAATCGCCGCAAGTAATTGCGGAAATGGCTGGAATTGAGATTCCATCGGACGCGAAGTTACTTGTTGCCGAAGAGACTAACGTAGGAAAAGAATATCCATTCTCAGTAGAAAAATTGTCTCCAGTTCTAGCTTTCTATACTGTAAAAGGTATGGAAGAAGCAAGCGCTATTGCTGTAGCGTTGCTTGAATTAGGTGGACTAGGTCACACTTTAGGAATTCATGCTGAAGACGAAAAGGTAGTAGAAGCGTTCACGATCGATAAGCCAGTTTCACGTGTAATTGTAAATTCTGGTACGACATTTGGCGGAATCGGTGCCACTGTGGCAATCCAGCCATCCTTGACATTGGGATGCGGTTCGTTTGGTAATAACATTACTTCTGACAATATTGGAGCTCAGCATCTGCTCAATATTAAACGTGTGGCATTTGGAATTCGCGAGATGCCGGAACAAGAAACAAATTTGAATGAGGAAAATCCTGCACTAGTCTAAAAAAAGCAATAAAAACAAACCCAGTGATAAACTGGGTTTGTTTTTATTTGAGATGTTATTGCGGTATAGTAGGTTTCCGAATGTAAGGCAGCATGAGCAATCTGCTTGGCACGGAAGATGCCAGGGAATTCGGTTTGCTGCAGATCATCTTTTTTGTGCCGTTCCGTTCGATAAGTGAACAGAGATCCACTTAACTGTGTCGTCAACTTGAGTTGCATTTCGTTTAGCCGTAACATAAGTCATAAGAAGTAAAACGAACATGGAGGTAAACCAACAGTTAAATAAATTTTATAATTTTTTATAAAATTCTATATACAATTTTTGTTTTTGCGACATAATTGTATATAGAGGTGATCTTGATTGAAATATTATAGCATTGGCGAATTTGCTAAACGGATCGGCAAAACACAACAAACATTGAGAAATTGGGACAAAAACAATGTTCTAAAACCTGCGTATGTCGCACCATCGGGGTTTAGATATTATTCAGAACAGCAACTTCATCAAATTCTTGGCATAAGAAAACCTATTCTTCCTAAAAAAGTTATCGGTTATTGTCGAGTGTCAAGCCAAAAACAAAAAGATGATTTGGAAAGACAAGTGCAATATGTTAGAGAATACATGATTGCGAAAGGTTATCAATTCGAGATCATCACGGATATAGGTAGTGGAATCAACTATAACAAAAATGGCTTAAACAAACTGATGGATATGGTAACGAATGGAGAAGTTGAAAAGATCGTCATTCTTTATAAGGATAGGCTTGTTCGGTTTGGCTTTGAACTGATCGAAAATATATGCAATAAATACGGAACGGCGATTGAAATCATAGACCACACAGAAAAGACCGAAGAACAAGAACTTGTCGAGGATTTGATTCAAATCATCACCGTTTTTAGCTGTAAACTACAAGGAAAAAGAGCGAATCAAGCCAAGAAAATGATTAAGGAGCTGACTGAAAATGATTAAGACGTACAAAGTCATGCTTCTGCCCAACCATAAGCAAAAGACAAAGCTATTTCAATGCGCTGGTGTTGCCAGATGGGCATATAACTTTGCATTAGCACAAGAACAAGAAAGCTATAAGCAGGATGGTAAGTTTTTAGGTGATCGCGAAATAAGAAAAAGGCTGACGAAGCTGAAACAAACGAAAGAGTACGGTTGGCTGAATCAATTCTCGAACAACATCACAAAACAAGCGATCAAAGATGCGACAACTGCCTACAAAAACTTTTTTGAAGGACGGGCCAAGTTTCCAACGTTTAAAACAAAAAAACGAACGCGACCAAGCTTTTATCAAGATACCGCAAAAATCAAAGTGACCGATACGCACGTGAAGCTAGAGAAACTCACACCTTCGAAAAAGAAAAACAAACAAAAATTCAATTGGATTCGTTTGGCGGAACGAGGTCGTATCCCACATGGAAAACATGTAAAATACGTGAACCCACGAATCGTGTTTGATGGGTTGCATTGGTTTTTAACAATCGGTGTAGAAGAAGTCGAAGTGAAGCATGAAACGTACACGGAAGGCATCGGGATTGATTTAGGAATAAAATCTCTAGCTACCGTCAGCAATGGCATGGCATTTCCGAATATCAACTATACGCCGAAAGTGAAAAAGCTTGAAAAACAAATCAAGCGACTACAAAGAAAACTGTCGCGAAAATATGAAATGAACAACATTCAAACAGAAGGAGGTGAATTCCGTTACAGAAAAACGGAAAACATCAAGAAACTTGAATTCCTTGTGTTGAAAAAACGCCGAAGGCTGAAAAACATACAGCTAAACCACACCCACCACATCACAACAGCGTTGGTGAAAACCAAGCCAGCGTATGTCGTGATGGAACATTTAAATACAAGTGGCATGTTAAAAAACAAAAAGCTATCCAAAGCGATCCACCAACAAACATTCCACGAGTTCAAACGACAAATGACGTACAAATGTGCATGGCATGGCATCGAGTGGATCGTGGCAGATCGTTTTTATCCTTCCAGCAAAAGGTGCAGCAATTGCGGTCATGTGAAAGAGAAACTTTCTCTATCCGAACGAATATACCGCTGTGAAGAATGTGGGATGGAAATCGATCGCGATGTAAATGCGAGCATCAACTTGAAACAATATGCCGCATCCATCATATAGCACGACATGTACCCATACGTTAGTGGGGAAGTAAAGCCTTCGGAGCGCCACATAAAACGAGAGTAGCTTTGGCGAAATCGGGCGCGATGAACAAGGAAGGAAACGTAAACTTTATAAATTTTACAAGATAGTTTATAAGGTTTTGTAAGTTTTCTGTAACGGAGAAAAAATGGTGCAAGCAAAGACAAATGCGATGCGTATCCTTGATAAGAAAAAAATCTCTTACAATGTTATTGTCTACGACAGTCACGATGGAAAAATCGACGGCATGTCTGTTGCTCATAAAATTGGGAAAGACCTTCAATGCGTATATAAAACATTAGTAGCGCAAGGGAGCAGCGGAAGCATTTATGTATTTGTTATCCCCGTACAATCGGAACTGGATTTGAAAAAAGCAGCGAAAGTAACGGGCGAGAAAAATGTCGCACTCGTACCGATGAAAGATATACAAAAGTTGACGGGCTACATTCGCGGAGGGTGTTCACCGATCGGCATGGTAAAACCTTATCCGACCTTTATTGATTCCAGCGCTTCTCAACTTGATGAGATTGTTGTCAGCGGCGGAAAAATCGGGGTGCTAATCGAACTTAGCGTGGAAGATTTACAAAGCGTAACAGAAGCTGTGCTGCAAGAAGTGGTAAAATAAAGCATGAATAAATGGAAAGATTAAGTGCCTGTCACTTCTAAGTTTGATGGAATCGGGGGTGGCAGGCACTTATTTTAACAGCTTTTTATTCGACTTCATCTTTCCAATTCATCCTGTCACTTGAAAACCGCGTTCACTTAGCCATTCGCAAGCAAGACTGCTTCGATTGCCAGAGCGGCATACGATAATATATTCTTTCGCTCGGTCAAGTTCATTTAGGCGCTGTAATCGTTCGCCAAGCGGAAGGTGGCGTGCCTCGGGAATCTTCCCTTGTGTCATGTTCATGTACATCAAGTACTTCCCGTATGACATTGTTCTGCTAGAATGGATTGTATTTTTTCAGGGTGTATATGTTCGAACATCATCCACCTTACTTTGCTCCGAACACTGAAGCATATAATTTATAGCCGCCGTCTAAGTTTTTCGCCGCAAACCCGTTTTCTTGCAAAATGCGTGTCGCTAAATAGCCGCGCAAGCCGACTTGGCATGTGACATAAATCGTTTTATCTTTCGGAAGTTCGCTCAACCGTTCGCGAAGCTCATCGAGCGGAATATTGACCGCGCCGCGAATTGCTCTGTGCGCGACTTCTCCCGGCGTGCGGACGTCAATGAGAAAACCGCCGTTGGCGACGATATCGTCAATTTCATGCCATTGAACGGTTTCTGCCATTCCGTCTATGATGTTCGAAGCGACATAACCGGCCATGTTCACCGGGTCTTTGGCAGATGAGAACGGCGGAGCGTAAGCAAGCTCTAAATCAGGCAATTCGCGAACCGTTAAGCCGCCTTTAATAGCGGTAGCGATCACGTCGATCCGTTTGTCGACTCCGTCTTTTCCGACCGCTTGTGCTCCGTAAATATTGCCTGTTTCTTTATCGAAAATGAGCTTTAACGTCATTTGTTGGGCGTTTGGATAATAACTTGCATGGCTCATCGGATGAGTGTGCACGACTTCGTACGGAATACCGAGCTGTTTTAACGTTTTTTCGTTATTTCCGGTTGCGGCAACCGTTAAGTCAAACACTTTGGCGATCGCCGTTCCGAGCGTGCCGTTATATTTTACATCAAGCCCGTGAATATGGTCAGCGACAAGGCGTCCTTGCCGGTTGGCCGGCCATGCGAGCGGTACGAACGTTTCAAACCCGTGAATATAGTTTTTCACTTCAATCGCATCGCCGATAGCGTAAATGTTCGGATCTGACGTTTGCAAATGTTCGTTCACTTTAATCGTGCCGCGGATGCCTAACTCAAGACCAGCTTCTTTTGCCAATTGGCTTTCCGGCTGAACGCCGATCGCTAAAATGATCATATCTGCTTCAAGCACACGTCCGCTCGTTAATATGATGCGGCGGCCGTTATGTTCAAACGCTTGCACCCCATCTTCTAAAATGAGCTGTACGCCATGTTCTTGCATATGAGCGTGAACAATCGCCGCCATTTCATAATCAATCGGCGCCATGACTTGGTTAGATCGTTCAATAAGTGTAACGTTCACACCGCGTTCGACTAAGTTTTCGGCCATTTCAATGCCGATGAAGCCGCCGCCGATCACAATAGCATGTTTCGGTTTTTGTTCGTCGACATATGCTTTAATTTTATCCGTATCTGGCACGTTGCGGAGCGTAAACAACGCTTTTGCTTCTTCGATTCCTGGAATCGGCGGAACAATTGGTTTTGCCCCCGGTGACAATAATAAGATATCGTACGTTTCTTCGTATTCTTCCCCCGTCTGGACATTTTTTACCGAAACCGTTTTCCGGTCGCGATGAATCGCTGTCACTTCGCTGAAGTTGCGAATATCAAGACGGAATCGCTTCGACATTCCTTCAACGGTTTGTACTAATAACTTTTTTCGGTCGGTAATGACTTCCCCGATATAATACGGCAACCCGCAGTTGGCGAATGAGATATATTCGCCTCGTTCAAACATGACGATCTCGTATTGTTCGCTTAACCGACGAAGACGTGCCGCCGCAGTAGCTCCCCCTGCTACTCCGCCGACAATCACAATTTTTTTCATAAGCTAGCCCCTCCCATATAGATTTACGCGGTTTTTATCTTTGTCTGAACTTGTTGTTCCACACAGCAAACTCCTTTGACTCGAAAGCCGTATCGCTTTAGCTTGCGCACTCCCAGATTTGTCGTGATGGAATCCGATGTCACAACAATGACATCTTTGTAAGGGAGTTGCTCATAGTTGCGCTTTAAATACGATAGCGGCAAGGAAATCGCTGTTTCGATTGGCAACGTCGTCATATCGTTATAATCGCGTAAATCGACGACGGCAATGTTTTCTTTTTTTATAATGGATAGTTGCTGTAAAGAGACCGTCGGAATACGGCAAACGGGAACATATCGCACATATAGGTTGTATATCAAGGTTGCTATGAATAGAAAAAACAAAAACTCCATTTCGTTCTGTTGATCCCTCCAATCATATACCCTATAAGGTATATTAACGATTGTTTCGATTTTTGTCAATGATGTTCACATTTACGTAAAAAACATGGTTGTTTTCACCATATTTTCACCATTCTTTTTTACAATGAAATCAGCAAAAGGAAGAACAAAGTAAAAAGGAGTGGTACGATGAACATGCAACAATACGAGTATACGAATCGTCCGCCGAAAAAAAGAGGATTTTTCTCGTTTTTATCCGCTTCGATCGTTGGAGCAGTGATAGGGAGTGGGGTTACTCTTTACATCGCTCCTGTTTTAGGGATTTATACGCAAGTAGAAAGCAAGCAAACAGCGGTGGCACAACAAGAAACGAAGACAAACAACACGTTGCCGCTTCAGCAAACGGCCAGCACTTCGAACAACATGGTTCAAGCGATTGATCAAGTAGCGGAAGCGGTCGTAGGAGTGATTAACATTCAGAAACAAACGGATATGTTTTCGAACGTTTCTCAAGAACAAGAAGCAGGTACAGGATCAGGAGTAATTTTTAAAAAGGATGGAAACGTGGCATATATTGTGACGAACAATCATGTTATCGAAGGAGCCGATAAAGTGGAAGTATCCTTTGCGAAAGGAGAACGCGTCAAAGCCACTGTTGTCGGTGCCGATCCGTTAACGGATTTAGCGGTCTTAAAAATGGATGGACAACATGTCCAAAAAGTCGCGAGCTTTGGCGATTCGTCTTCGCTTCGTATCGGGGAGCAAGTCGCTGCGATTGGAAATCCGCTAGGGCTAGATTTATCGAGAACGGTGACAGAAGGAATTGTGAGTGGAAAACGAACGATTTCCGTTTCGACATCAGCAGGAGAATGGGAATTAAATGTCATCCAAACCGATGCGGCAATTAATCCAGGCAACAGCGGGGGGGCGCTCATTAATAGCGCCGGACAAGTTGTCGGTATTAATAGTTTAAAAATTTCGCAGGAAGGTGTAGAAGGATTAGGGTTTGCGATTCCAAGCCAAGATGTGAAACCGATTATTGAACAGTTAATGCAATATGGAAAAGTGAAGCGCCCGTACCTTGGTGTGGGGCTGCAAGATTTAAGTGAGATTCCAGCACAGGTTCGGTTTGAGCAACTAGGTTTGCCTGAAAATGTAACAAAAGGGGTCGTAATCACAGCGGTTGAGCCTTCTTCTCCAGCCTCCCGTGCAGGGCTTCAAGCGAAAGATGTCATTGTAGCGATCAATCGAACAAACATCGATAGTGTGAGCGCATTAAGAAAGTATTTATATACAAAAACGAAAATCGGGGAGAACATTCAAATGCAGATTTTGCGCAATGGAAAAAGTATGACCGTATCTCTTCAATTAAGCGAGCGCGGGGAACGTCAATAAATATAAATGAAAATGAGGGATGAAAATGGCAAATGGAAAATGGTTAAAATGGTTCGTCGGCCTTTCAAGCGTTGCGATGTTTACAGGTTTTGTCGGTTTGTCACAACAATATGATGAAAAAAGTGTGACCGTGGCTACAAACGATTCGAATGATCAAGGATTGACAAACAATGAAAATAGCGAAAATGTCTTTCCTGATTTCGGTACTTCTTTTGACGACCGTTCATCGATCGAGGGGCCAAATTCATTTCAAGCCCCTCAAACAGATCATGAACAAAGTCAATATCGGGATTTTAGACAAGATCATTCGTTTAGCGGCAATACTGATCAGGGCCGCATCCGTTCCAGAGCTTCTTAACAAGGAAGGGAAAAATGATGCATGAATTTCGCGCGATGAATACGACGATTTGTACGTTTGGGCTGAGGGAAAAAGAAAGGAAGCAAGTTGAGCAATGGTTTGCGTTTGTGGAAAAAACGTTAAGCCGGTTTCGGGAAGATAGCGAGCTTTCGCAATTGAACCGTTCCAACGGCCGGCCTTTTTTACCTTCGAATTTGTTGTTTCAAGTTATGATTGAGGCGGATTTTTATTATGTGGAAACAGGTGGCGTGTTTAATCCGTATCTTGGCCACGTGTTATGCGGGATCGGATATGACCGCAGCTTTGAAACGATCTCGCCTCATTTTTTATATACGCGGCAAGAAAAACACGAAGTTTCCCGGCCTGTGATGATTGATCAACGGATGAAAAGCATCACATTATCTTCAGGCGTCTCTGTTGACCTTGGAGGAATTGCGAAAGGATGGAGCGCTGAGCAGATGAGCCGTCAACTAAAACAAAACGGTGTTTTGCGAGGGGTCATTGATGCAGGAGGAGATATTGTCATATGGGGAGAAAATGAGAAAGGATGGGAAGTGTATATTGCGGACCCCTTTCACCCAGAGAACGATCTTTTGTTTTTGAAATTACATCGAGAAGCAGGAATTGCGACAAGCAGCACGATGAAGCGGCGTTGGCGTGACCAAAATGGTACGATGTTTCATCATATTATCGATCCACAAATCGGGCAATGTAGCGACTCTGATCTCGTGCAAGCAACCGTTTTTGCCCCAGATGTAACAACAGCGGAAGTATACGCAAAATGCTTGCTTATTCTTGGTTGGGAAAATGGGATCGCATGGATGATAGAAAAACGAGCTGATCTTGGCGCCATTGGTGTTCGGACAGACGGTTCGATCGCAATAGGCGGACAACTGTCTAATTATTCAGAGGAGGTGCATAAACTTGGACAGGTTTTTAGCAACAGTTAGTGATGTGTTGCCAATTTGGAATACAACAAGAGCTGCGGGGCTCACCTCGTATGTTCTTTTGTTTGTATCGATGGTCGCCGGCATGTTGCAAAGTTTTTCGTGGATGACACCAAGCGGCCGCAAAACGCTTAACATCTTGCATCAATCGTCCGGTTGGTTTGGCTTGTTGTTTGGAATGGTGCACGGATTCGTTTTATTTTTTGCTCAAGAGAAGGGTCTTTCGTTAAAAGAAATTTTTGTTCCATTTGCAGCTCATACTCGCTCACTGCAGATCGGATTAGGGATCATCGCGTTATATATGGTCATTTTAGTTATGGTCACATCCGATTGGATGAAACAATTCGGGAGAAAAGTATGGAGATCGATCCACTATCTTTCGTTTCCTGCCTATCTGTTCGCGCTTGCTCACGGAGTATTGCTCGGACCGGATACGCAATACCGTGAAATAGTCATCATGTACGTAGTGACAGCAGGAATCGTCGTGATTTTGTTCGTGCTGCGCATGACACAAGGGACGTCTCGAAAACATGCATCGTTCGCTAAATAAAAAATAGCGGTCATCGTTTTATTCAAACGGATGGCCGCTATATTGTTTTTTTGAGAAGATGCAACGAAAAATAAAAGTGGTTGGGCAGTAGGCAAATAGATACAATTTCTATAAGGTCGGGCGATTGTTTTTTTACCGAATTATATTGTGAATCGTGGAAAAAGAATGTATGATAAAAATGACGGTATTTTCCACGAATCGGATGTATTGGTAAAGAATATGTTAATAGTAATTATGTCAAAAGGGGAGAGATACATGGTGACAAAACCAGCGGGCTTTTGGAAAAGGTTTCTCGCAAGCCTTTTAGATGGCATCATAATCGGTATTCCGTTAGCAGTGATTAGTTATTGGATAAAAGGAGATTGGGGAGGAGACGCTTTTACATCCATCATAAATGTCTTATACTTCTGGGTTGTTCCTGTTATATGGTCTGGTTATACAGTTGGGAAAAAAATCATCGGTATTCGCATTGTGAAAATAAACGGGGAAAAGCTCGGATTCGGCGCGATGTTTTTGCGCTCGATTGTTGCTTCTCTTCTTTATGGTATTACGTTAGGTTTCGCCCTGCTAATTAGTGCGATTATGGTCGCAGCGCGCGAGGACAAACGGGCGATTCACGATTTTATCGCCGGAACGTATGTAACGACAGAATCACCAGCCAGTTCGTAGATGGTATACGCCGAAGCGAAGAAATGATGTGTATTGATAAAAATAAAATCACCTCGAGTTTGAAACAGGCACCCGGACAAGGGGCCTGTTTTTTTGGTACAATCATTGTGGCAAAAGATTAATTAAAGGATAAGAGGGACGTATGTTGAGCAAACAAGAATGGTTATGGAACGAAGCAGAACAATTTATTCGCTTATGCTATCAGGAACTAGGAAAAAGTGGCGAAGAAACAGAACGGCGTTTGCGGGAAATTCAACAAGATATTTTCCGTACCGGCACGTATATTCATACATATGAAGAGCTGGAGCACGGCGCAAAAATGGCGTGGCGCAACAGCAACCGCTGCATCGGCCGCTTGTTTTGGCAGACGTTGTATGTGTTTGATGCGCGGAACGCTGAAACAGAGGAAGACGTAGTAGAACATTTATTTCATCATATTGAATTTGCAACAAACGGCGGAAAAATTCGCCCGACGATTACGGTGTTTAAGCCGAATGGAGAGGTGCGCATTTGGAACCACCAGCTCATCCGTTATGCAGGGTATGAGACAGAACATGGCGTGATCGGTGACTCGTCCTCACTTTCTTTTACAAAAGCATGCGAACAGATGGGATGGAAAGGAGAACGAACGAACTTTGATTTATTGCCTCTCGTCGTTCAAATTAAAGGGCGGCAACCGAAGTGGTTTGAAATCCCACGCGAGCTCGTGCTAGAAGTGCCAATTGTGCATCCAGAGTTTGCTTGGTTTCAAGACTTGCAGCTGAAATGGTATGCGGTGCCGATTATTTCCGACATGTGTCTAGAAATCGGGGGCATTCGTTATATGGCCGCTCCATTTAACGGATGGTATATGGAAACGGAAATTGGCGCCCGCAATTTGGCCGACGATTACCGCTACAACATGCTTCCAAAAATCGCTTCATGTATCGGGCTTGATATGAGCACGAACGCAACACTTTGGAAAGATAAAGCGTTAATTGAACTGAATGTGGCGGTTCTTCATTCCTACAAAAAAGCAGGCGTTAGCATTGTCGATCATCATACGGCAGCGCAGCAGTTTAAGTTGTTTGAACAAAAAGAACAAGAAGCGTGCCGCCACGTAACAGGGGATTGGACATGGCTCATTCCACCTGTTTCGCCGGCGACAACGCACATTTTCCATAAAAACTACGACAATACGATCGTGACACCAAACTTTTTTTACCAAAAACGACCGTATGAATAAGGATTTCACTCATATTTGCTTCTTTTCTCCCATATATTGAACCGAGTAGAGCGGATCGGGGGGATATGAATGCAATTTTATTACGGCCAGCAAATGCCGTTGCGCATTTTAGATGAAGCGGAATTTTGGAAGCATCAAGAAGAGGAACATACGGTTGTCATTCGTGAACTTGTGGCAGGGCTTGAGCAATCGTTTGTAGAGGCATTGCAAAGATGGGAAGAAGCGCTATCGACTACCCATCAGCAAATCGTTCGCTATATCGAATCCGTTGTCCGCGCCGGAACATATTTGTCCAACGAGTTGTATCAGCAAGTGCTGCACTTAGTGGCATACTGTTTGCAACAAAGTTTAGCCTTTATCCAGCTATGCCGGCAGCTGAAAACAGAAAGCGCCGCTGTAAGCCAAAACTCAACCGCAAAAGTCGTGTTGAACCATATTATCCGCGAATCCGAGTATTTTGTCGGAATTGCACAATTGTTGTTATATGGAAAATAATCGAGGCCTATCGTTCACAACGACAGGCCTTAAACCTTCTTATTTCATTATACCTGTAAAACAAAAAAAGAAGATGGGGAGTTTATATGTTTTATTATGTCGTTCTTTAACAATATATTATAATAAAAATTCTCTTTCATTTGTTAAGAGAAGTGATATAATAATAAATAAATTCTTAATTTACAGAAAATTTGGAGGGGGAAAAGGTGTCGCTTTCGAGCTATATTATTCGTACCTTGCTTGTCGTCATTCCGGGTACGTCGTTAATTGGTTTAGGGGTATGCATTGGAAATGGTGTGAATGGACTGGCTTTTTGGTGGACGATGGCAGCGACCGTATTGTTTGGCATCATTCTTGGGACATTATCTGCGACATTGAACTATCGCCGCTTTGTTGCGCCGATTGCTGTCATTAATGCACATTTGGAAAAGATGACGGAAGGGGACTTATCGATACGCGTTCCTATAGATCGCGTCAGAGAGTTAAAGCCAATTGCTGTTTGCATGAATCAAATGGCTGAAACGTGGAGAGCGATCATGGCAAATATGAAGCGCCATTCCGATGAGATGGCGTTGTTTTCCGAACAGCTTTCCCGGATTGCAGAGCAAACGACGAAAGCGACTGAACAAATCGCTACAACGATGGAAGACATCGCATTGCATTCGGAACAACAAGTGAAAATGGTTCAAGAAACATCGAGCTCGATGAACGATATTTCGAGCGCTTTGACGCAAATCGCTGCCAATACGCAGCAAGTATCCACGAATGCAGGGGAAACGTTAGTAAAGGCAACGACAGGCAAACAATCGATCGAACAGATGGAAGAACAAATGAATTTTATTCACGAACATGTTCAAGCGCTTGGAGAAGTCGTCAAAGGGTTAGGGGAGCGTTCGAATGAAATCGGGCAAATTACACAAGTGATTACCGGAATTGCTTCACAAACGAACTTATTAGCATTAAACGCTGCCATTGAAGCAGCACGAGCAGGAGAACAAGGGAAAGGATTTGCGGTTGTAGCGGATGAAGTGCGCAAGCTAGCTGAACAGTCGGCACAGTCCGCTCAACAAATTACACAGCTTATCGGCGATATTCAAAAAGAAACAGAAAACGCGATCGAATCGATGAAGACGGTCGTTGGCGAGGTTTCCCAAGGACTTCATGCGGTTCAAACAGCTGGTCTTTCGTTTGAACAAATCCACCAGTCGATCAATAGATTCAATGAACAAATTGAACACGTTTCTGCTGTCATTCAACAAATGACAAAAAGCGCCCAACAAGTTGCAGCTTCGATTGAAAGCGTTACCGCGATTGTGGAACAGTCGTCCGTAGGCTCGACCAATATTTCCGCTGCCACCGAAGAGCAAATGGCTTCCATGCAAGAAATCGCTTCTTCTGCCTCCTCATTAAGCAAAATGGCTGAAGACATGCAATCTTTATTGCGGAGATTTAGCGCATGAAAGTACAAAAAACGTTTACATGGATGAATAAATATGCTAAAATTTTAAAAAAATAAATAAATGACTGATCTACTAGGGGAGTCCAATAGCTTGGACTGAGAGAAGAACGCGTTGAAGTTCTTTGACCCTTTGAACCTGATCTGGGTTATGCCAGCGTAGGGAAGTAGATAGTGGGAGTATTGTAATATACTTGCGCTATTGTACATTCCATCGGGTTCTCTTTTTAGAGAATCCGATTTTATTTTTCCATACGTTTTGGTGTAACTTCGGATCAAAAAAATTAAGAGGAGGAAGTTGCATGCAAAACGTTTTATCTTCTATGCCGTTTCCTGCAAGTAAAAAAGTGTATGTCGAAGGCTCTAGACCAGATATTCGCGTTCCGATGCGAGAGATTACATTAAGCTCAACAAAAACAGAGGCAGGGACGTTTGAAAATGAACCTGTCCGCGTCTATGACACAAGCGGCCCGTATACGGACCCGCAGTTTCATCCCGATATTCATAAAGGGTTGCCTGAATTGCGCAAACGTTGGATTTTAGAGCGCGGCGATGTTGAAGAGTACGAAGGGCGGCCGGTAAAGCCGGAAGATAACGGTCTGCGCAATGGAAAGCAATCAGAAATTGTTCTTCCGTTCCAACGCAAACCGCTACGTGCGAAAAAAGGGCGTGCGGTTACACAAATGCATTACGCAAAAAAAGGAATTATTACGCCGGAGATGGAGTTTGTCGCGATTCGCGAACGTATGGATCCAGAGTTTATTCGCCAAGAAGTTGCAGCGGGACGGGCGATTATCCCTTCGAATATTAATCACCCAGAAAGTGAGCCGATGATTATCGGAAGCCGGTTCCATGTCAAAATCAATGCGAACATCGGGAACTCGGCGGTCACGTCATCGATTGAAGAAGAAGTCGAAAAAATGCTGTGGGCGGTCCGCTGGGGAGCGGATACGATTATGGATTTATCGACCGGAAAAAATATTCATGCGACAAGGGAATTTATTATTCGCAACTCCCCGGTTCCAGTTGGGACGGTGCCAATTTATCAAGCGTTGGAAAAAGTAAATGGCGTTGTTGAAGATTTGACGTGGGAAGTTTACCGCGATACGCTCATTGAACAAGCAGAACAAGGGGTGGATTATTTTACGATTCACGCCGGTGTTTTGCTTCGCTACATTCCGTTGACGATCAACCGGACGACGGGCATCGTCTCTCGCGGTGGATCGATTATGGCGCAATGGTGTTTAGCTCACCATGAAGAAAATTTCCTTTATACGCATTTTGAAGAAATTTGCGAAATTTTAAAAGCGTATGATATTGCGGTTTCGTTAGGGGACGGCTTGCGGCCTGGCTCGATTGCCGATGCGAACGATGAAGCGCAATTTGCCGAGTTAGAAACGCTCGGAGAACTGACGGAAATTGCATGGAAGCACGATGTGCAAGTGATGATCGAAGGACCTGGGCATGTGCCGATGCATAAAATTAAAGAAAACGTCGATAAGCAAATCGAAATTTGCAAGGGTGCTCCGTTTTACACATTAGGACCACTGACAACGGATATTGCACCGGGCTATGACCATATTACATCGGCGATCGGGGCAGCGATGATCGGCTGGTATGGGACGGCGATGCTTTGTTATGTGACGCCGAAAGAACATTTAGGATTGCCGAATAAGGAAGATGTACGCCAAGGGGTCATTGCCTATAAAATTGCGGCACATGCAGCTGATTTAGCGAAGGGGCACCCAGGAGCGCAATTGCGCGATGATGCGCTATCGAAAGCGCGCTTTGAATTTCGCTGGAACGATCAGTTTAACCTTTCGCTTGATCCGGAACGGGCGCGGGAATACCACGATGAAACGCTGCCGGCGGAAGGAGCGAAAGTCGCTCACTTTTGCTCAATGTGCGGACCGAAGTTTTGTTCGATGAAGATTTCGCATGATTTGCAAAAGGCTGTCAAAGAAGAAGGGATGAGACAAAAAGCGAAGGAGTTTGTCGAGAATGGATCAGCCCTTTACCAATAAAGAAGATGTCGCGACGTTGAAGCAAGAAGTGATTCGGCTCAAAGAGCGGATTGCTCAGCTTGAACAGCAAATTGCAGAAATTCAGCAAAAATGCCGGCACGTGTTTTTTGAAACGCCTGTCATGCGCAAATGTGTCAAATGTCATTACACCGAAAGCTTATACTATTAGAAATAGAAAAACGGGGGTGGCCGTTCATTGGTCAGCCCCGTTTCATTTTAAAGTTTCCACCCAGTCTGGTGCTATATAAATGCAATTTGGAACTTTAACGTTTTCGTCTTTTATGGAGTAATCGGTATGTTTCGACTGTCGGATGACCGAACAACACCGCTTCCAGACAAATGCATTTGTCTGTGAAGCGGTTGGTTGTTCGGTCCTCTGTCACGCGAAGGCGTGACGAAGGCCAGTCACAGACTTGCCTCCGACAGTCGAAAAAATAGGGAGTCTACTTTTTCGTCCGCCATAAGTTAAACCTCCCAGTTGTATTTATATAGGTGTTAGCTTGTTTGCGAAAAGGAATGATGTTGTTTCTTTGGCAACAAAAAGGCACAGGCGATTAGCGACAACGCCATCGCGATCATAAATGGCGCTTTGCTAGAAAAGGCATTCCCAATCACTCCTGACAAAACCGGTGCGACCGCTGCCCCCATCCAGCGCACAAAGTTATATGTACCGGATGTAATGCCGCGCTCATATGGCGATGCTTCCATCACATAGCTTGTAAACAAGGCATTATTTAATCCAGATACAAGCCCTGATAAAATAATACAAACGATGAATGCCCATTTGTTAGTGACGAAGAATAAAAGAAATAGAAACATTACAAACAAAAGTAAGCTATATGGCAACAATTGTTTCGGTGTATATGCTTTTTCTAGACGATGCGATAAAATTGCCGATCCATATGCAAGGCAGAGGCCCCAGCCGAAAAAGACAAGTCCGATTTGAACAGCGGATAACTTTAACACTAATGGTGAGTATGCTAGCACAACGAAAAAACCGTAATAATAGAGCATGGCGGCGATCGCTCCTTTTACAAACGGAGGAAACGATAGAAGGTGTCCCATTTCTCTAAAACTAGCTGCTTTTCGTGTGCTTTTTTCTGTCGGCTCGTAGACAAACAAGAAAACAAGCAATAGAGCAGTGAAAATGAGTCCACTTGTCGCAAAAAACGGATATCGCCATGAAAGTTGCCCGAGAATGCCTCCAACTAGAGGTCCGCCCGCCATTCCAAGTCCGATCGCTGCTTCGTATAGACCGACGGCCGTTTGCACTTTTGGAGTAAGCGCAATTAACAATGTCATCGCCGTCGCAAAAAACATCGAATTGCCAAGACCCCATCCGGCTCGAAAAATAGAAAGTTGCGGAATGCTGTTTGATAGGCCGCATAATAAAGAAAACACTGTAACGACGGCAAGGCCAGAGACCATCATTTTCTTGTCTCCGAGTCGGCTTGTGAACATACCAGATGGAATCATCATGATCGCCATCGTAAAAATATACGCCGTAAACAACATTTCCACTTGCCAATGGCTCGCTCCAATGCTTTCGGCAATGACCGGTAAAATCGGGTCAACAATGCCGATCCCCATAAACGCCAAAAACGTTGCAAATACGGTAATCCAGCGAGCGCGTGTTTGTCTTTCTTCCATTTTCTTCATCTCCCATATTAAACCAATTTGATATAACCTTACTCCGAATACTGCGTTTTGTCAATGATCGTGTTATATCTCAGGGCGGGCTTGTCCATTGTAGTATACTCCGCTTACGAGCGGTCAAGCTCATAAGCGGAGAAAATTAATCGTTTTCATGTTTTTTCGCTAACACCGATTTGACCGCTTGCTCGATTTCTTGGTAGCTTGTGCAGCGGCAAATGTTCGATTCAAGCCATTCTTGGATTGTTTCGTCATCCGCGTCAGGATGCTGTTTAGTCAAAGCATAGGCGTTTATTAAAAACCCGGGTGTGCAGTAGCCGCATTGAAAGGCGAATTGTTCAATAAATGCGCGTTGAATCGGAGTGTCGCATAGCCCTTCAATCGTAGTAATAGGTTTTTCCGCTGCTTCTATGGCGAGCATCATGCACGACTTAATCGGCGTTTTATCAACTAATACCGTGCATGCGCCACAGTCGCCGTTTAAGCAGCCCGGCTTTGCTCCAGTCAGGCCAAGTTGGTTGCGGAGAACAAAGAGAAGCGTATCGGCTTGGCGGGCGATAATGGAGTGGCTTTCCTCATTGACAGTAAGCAATATTTCACATTTTATCACTTTTCCTACCCCTCCTCGAGTGGAATAAGAATGTCAGAAAGGGCGTTCATCAGCACAAATAGTCGGTATTCCACGGAGCCTTCGGTATCGTTTAAGATCGGTTTTGGCAAGTATTGCAACGCCCGGCTGATCCGCGTTTCAATCGGAAGGTGCCGTGCGTTCAGTTGTTCCTCAACAGTTTTTGAACGAAACGGAAACGGACAGACGCCGCTGAAGGCAACGTGCAGCCGTTCATCTTTTTTGATAGCGGCGACCGTCACAAGCGGATAGCCGACTTTCCCTTGCTTGCGCCGTTTCGTATGGGCGTGCGGAAGCGATACATATGATAAATCGATTTTTACTTGAACGAGAAATTCCCCATGTTCCAGACGCATGCGCTGCTGAAACACTTCATGAATGGAACGCTGCTTTAAACCGTCTTTTCCGGCGATGACGACATGGCAATCGGCAAGCAATAAAGGAAGGACGGTTTCACGGTAAAAAATTTGCCCGCAAACGTTGCCGCCGAGCGTAATTTGGTTACGCGCCGTGCGGTCAGCGACTTCGCTTGCGGTCTTTGTCAATAACGGAAAAGGATTGGCTTCTTCAATAGATGTCAGCGAAAGCGCTGCGCCAAGCGTTAATTCATTCTGTTCAATGCGAAGCACGCAGCATTCAGGAATATGTTTGATGTCAATGACCGCATCGGCAAACGCAAGATTTAAGCGTGATAGCGTGATAATCTCGGTGCCGCCGCCATAGTAGAGCGGCGTTTTTCCTTGCTTGTGGAGTCTTTCGAACAGCCGGACGGCTTCTTCGATCGATGACGGACGATGATACGTAAAATCAAATGGAACCATATTGCTTTCCTTCCTTTGTTCGCCAAATGAGTTCAGGAAACAACGGCAGCTCGTTAAGTGGAACTTCAGCAGCGACAGATAAAGCATTTGCCAGCGCTGCTGGCATTCCGATCAGACCGTGCTCGCCGACACCGCGGGCCCCGTATGGTGCGTCGATTTGCGGCGTTTCAATGAATTCGACCATATATTCCGGATGTTCGCCGAACCGGATCGGTCGGTATGTTCGCAATTGCGCGTTCAAAATCCGCTCATACCGGTCGAACAAAAACGTTTCACGACTGGCGAAGCTGAGTCCCATGCTCATCGCTCCCATCACTTGCCCGAGCGCAGCTCTCCGATTAAGCACTTTGCCGATATCAATGACCGAAGCGGCTTTGATGATTTGGTACGTGTAGTCGCGTTTGTCGAACTCAATTTCCACCGCATGTGCGCACACCGTCCATTCCGGTCCCGGTTTTCCCGCACCGGTTTCTTTGTCGAGCGGGGTTAAATGACGTAAAATGTAGTGGCCCCTTCCAATGAGTTGACCGCCGATCGCGTTTCCGTTCGGGTACTTATAGCCGTAGACAATGTCTTTAATCGGAACGTAGATGCTAGGATCATCGCGTAAAAATACTTTGCCGTAGCCGACTTCTAAATCTTCGGCGGAAGCGCGGAGGACGCATGCGGCGATTGCTTTTAACTGGCGGATGGCATCGTCCGCTGCTGATAATACGGCCCGGCCTGCCATAAATGTGCCGCGGCTAGAAACCGTTTTCCAATGCTCCGGTGTCGTTTGCGTATCGATGTCCATTTTCACATGGATGTCATCAATATCCATTTTTAGCTTTTCGGAAAGGATTTGCGCCAAAACGGTTTTCGTTCCTGTTCCGATTTCCACGACACCGGATATAAGATTGACGCTTCCGTCCGGATTAAATGTTAAAATTGCTCCAGAGCTCGCATCGGTATCGATCGTTGATGTTTTCCAGCCGCAGCTGACTCCTTTGGCGCGTACGGTGCGGGAATTGATTTCGATGCGCTGCCATTCGTCCCATTGGATGAGTTCGCGCAGTCGTGCGATGCAGGCCGGCAAATTGCCGACATTGCTTCGATTCAGTACAACTTGGGTCGGGGTCGTATGGCCGGGACGAATCGCGTTTTTCATTCGCAGTTCCAGCTTATCGATGTTCAGCTTTTCTGCAAGCAAATCAATCGTCCTCTCGATCGCAAAAGCCTGTTCGCAGTGACCGAAACTGCGAAACGGGGAGGCGTATGGATGGTTTGTATAAACGCATAACGAATCGCACCATACGTTTTCGATATGATACGGACCGGTGCAGTCAACTGCTGCCGCGCGAGTGACGTCAATGGCCTTATCGGAATAAGCACCGCCGTCAAACAAAAATAAAATTTCTGCCGCTTTAATATAACCGTCCGCCGTACAACCGATCTTGACGGTTGCCTCCATGCCAATGTGCACCGGTGATGTGATCATGTCTTGTTCTCTTGTATTCCAGACGCTTACTTTCCGTCCGCCGACCGCTTTAGAGGCGAGATAGGCGAGAAGTTCTAATTGGACAGGGGCTTTTCCTCCGTAAGCCCCGCCGACAAGCGGGGTATGGACGATGACTTTGCCGACATCTTCGCCAAAATATTCTCCGATGAGCCGTTTAATCATAAAAGGAGCTTGCGAAGAAGCGATAATGACGATCGTGCCATCTTGGCGAATCTCGGCGGTGGCGCATCTTATTTCCAACGCTGCGTGATCCGATGGGGCAAAAGCAAAGCTTGCTTCGATAACAACATCGCTTTCCGCCCAGCCTTTCTCCATGTTGCCTTTACGGATTTTGGTGCGATGCGCAATATTTGTGCCCGGTTCAGGATAACTGTATTTTCCTTTTTGGTAGTTTGCTAAATTTTCATGAATGAGAGGCGCCCCTTCCTGTAATGCTTCACGCGGCGAACCGACGGAAGGGAGAGGTTCATATGCGACATGAATGAGATTCGCGGCTTTTTCGGCCTGAACAAGCGTATCGGCTACCACCACAGCGACTACTTCGCCGTGGTAACGAACTTTATCAAATGCAATTGGGGGACGGTCGCGCAAATCTTCTCCTGTCAACGGCAGCCCTTCACCGGTAACGATCGCGCGTACGCCGGGAACGGAGCCGGCTTTTTCGGTATGGATTTCACGAATGCGCGCATGGGCATACGGGCTTGTGACGAGCTTGGCGTGCAGCATTCCCACTTCGAAGTAATCATGTGTGTATTTCGCTCTTCCGGTTACTTTATCCCATGCTTCTTTGCGAATGACGCTTTTTCCGATCATGATACAATCCCCCTCGTGTCCATTGTTTGATCGACCATTCGTAATTTTCGTTTGTATCAATATCGAAAAATAAGTCGGCATCATGGCCTGAAAGCAGCGTTCCAGCTGCTATGGTTGCGGATCATCTGCCGTACTGTACATTGGGCCAGTCAGAAAAGGTTGTGACACTCAATAAAACCGGAGAAAGCGGCATCGCCTTTTCCGCAAATACGACGTAATCGATGCGATACCGGCTGTAACAATGGATCAGTTTTTCGTTTTTGACAAGCGGTTAGTCTGATAATAAAACGAGTGCGGCTTCAGCGTGTAAATGGATTGCTTGGTGAAGCCCACAACGCAATGAATGCGTTTGCCCGGACGAAGAAGCGCAGCGGATAATCGTGCATTTTTCTAGTGCGATTCAATCCAGTAGGTCGTCTAGTTGGACGACCAACGAGAACGTCGGATTGACAGTTTGATCGGAGAAGGAAGAGACGTCGGAGTAAGGATTCTCCCTCCATTGTCATTGTATTAATTACTTTATTCGTATATGTGTATATATAAGTTGAAATTTTGTTTTACATCCAGCCGATCACTCGCCACGTTATATCATAGTCGGCTTTATGGAGATAAAAACAAAAACGAAAAATCGGAAATTCTTTATTGCAACTTATATAGAAGCGAACAAAATCGAGAAAGAATGGCTTGAACGGTTACAGATCGTTTGCTTTGATGAAGAAACGCGCGTTCAGGAACAAGCATATACGGTTTATGCGTCCGTTGTGTAAAACGAGCTGAACTGATTGAATATTTTGCAGGGAAAAGCGGGGGATATGATGTAGTTAAAAAGAAATATGTTTTTTAGGAGTGTTTGCGATGGAACGAATGATTCATGGAAAACGGTTAAAAGATTGGCTGCAAATGTATCCGATATTAAAGTCTATCATATTATCGGAAGAAGTGTTTTGGCTGAATCCGAATTATAGGCGGTTTTCTGACGTTGTGAATGAATTGCCGTTTGTCGAGCGCGATGTGCTGGAAGCAGAAGAGCGGCTAAAACGGTTTGCGCCATTTATCGCGGCTGCTTTTCCAGAAACAAAAGGTTCAAAAGGGATTATCGAATCACCGCTTGTGGAAATCGAAAATGTCCAAAAAGAAGTAGCGGCTATGTTTCAGCAATCGATACCGGGAAAGCTGTTGTTAAAATGTGACAGCCATTTGCCGATTGCCGGTTCCATTAAAGCAAGAGGTGGGATTTATGAAGTTTTAAAACATGCAGAACAGCTCGCTCTAGCGCATGGATTGCTTTCTGTAGAAGACGACTATTCGATGTTTGCAAGCAATCCATTCCGCGAATTTTTCTCGCAATTTTCGATTACAGTCGGCTCTACAGGCAATCTCGGTTTAAGCATCGGCATTATTAGCGCCAAACTCGGCTTTCGCGTCAATGTGCATATGTCGGCAGAGGCAAAGCAATGGAAAAAAGATTTATTGAGAAAAAACGGAGTCAATGTCATTGAACATCAATCGGATTACAGCCGTGCAGTTGAAATGGGAAGAAAAGAAGCGGAAAAAGACCCGAACAACTACTTTATTGATGACGAAAATTCAACCCATTTATTTCTCGGCTATGCGGTAGCGGCTTTCCGTTTAAAAAAGCAACTAGAAGAATCGGGGATTGTAGTCGATCAAGACTATCCGTTATTTGTTTATCTTCCGTGCGGAGTAGGAGGAGCGCCGGGAGGCATTACGTTTGGATTGAAGTTAGTATTTGGAGATGATGTTCATTGCTTTTTTGCCGAGCCTACCCATTCGCCGTGCATGTTATTAGGAATGATGACAGGGCTTCATGATCAAGTATGCGTCCAAGATTTCGGGATCGATAACAAAACAGAAGCAGACGGGCTTGCGGTCGGACGGCCGTCCCGATTCGTCGGAAAAACAATTGAAAAGCTGGTGAGCGGAATTTATACGGTTGATGACCGGAAGCTGTTTATGCTGCTGGCGTTAATGAACGATCAAGAAGGAATTTCGCTAGAACCATCCGCGCTTGCAGGCGTATATGGCCCTATTCAGCTTTTGAGAGAAAAAACAACGTATATTCAGCGTCATGGGCTGGAGAGAAAAATGGAACATGCGACACATCTATGCTGGGCTACTGGCGGCAGTCTCGTTCCAATAGAAGAAATGAAAACATATTATAAGAAGGGAGCGCATTACATAAAAAACGGAAAAAAGTAACATTGCCAATAACCGAATTTTAAAAGTATGAAAGTAGTTCAAAAGTCCATTTTTTCGTGTCTTATGTATAGTTACACAGACAAGCTACACTCCCGATGCATAGTATGTAGTCACAAACAAAGAGGAAGTGAATGTTTATGGGATGCGCTTGTTGTATGACAAATTGCATAACTAGCCGGAATCAACTCGTCGCGTGTACGATCAAAGGAGTAATTCAGCAAAGTTGTCCTAGTGGTGAACAAGTCTACGTTCAATGTGTCCACCCTGTTCCAATTACTGTATCCATATTAAATACTGGTGCTCCAGGAGTTAGTTGTAATATTATTGCTCGGTTGAAAGGTCCGAGTACGACTGCTACGGTAACAATTGAACCGCTGCAACAAAAAACACTTTGTAGCGATAAAGCGACGCAACTGACTATAGAGTGCACTGGAGGTGGGGTATTAGGCAATTGCGTAGGAACGTTTGAAGGATGCATCGGAGCAGTAAATACTGCATAACTACGTAACGCCCTAATCATCATAATTAGGGCGTTTTAGATTTTATTAGTTAAGTCTATAGCGAGGAGTTACGCAAATTTCTCCTTCGAAAGTTGCTGTTGTTAGCAGAGCTGCTGGAATAATAACTTGAATTTCGTCAAATCTAGCAGCTGTGAACGTCAGGCATCCGCCTTCATCTAACGTAATAGGGCTGCCAACGACTGTTCCATTAATTAAAAATTGAACTTGAATTGGAGTATTAGGAACACCGCAGCCATATTTTACAAACCCTGATGCAAACAATGGACATTTTAAACTATTAATATAAATTGTTCGTGTAGTGGCTAAACCAGTTTGGCTCGTCGTTTTCCATTCACAGCAAACTTGATCTTGCACAAAATTTTTGTTAGAGCAACAACTAAAACAGCAATCTCCGTTTGTTTGATTACATGTACAGTTTTTACTCAATGAGGTCACCTCTACTTTTAATTAGAATCCCTTGATGACTCTAGTCTGATGACTAGGGTTTTTATTGTTTCACCTCCCAAAAATGAGGGTGCGAATAAATGAAAAATCTGTCATTTTCCCTCACTATGTTTAGTAAAAAATCTCCTGAAAGAGAGCTTTTTCTTTGCAAAGCGCTTATCATCCCTCATAAAATCCCCAGATTTAAGGTTCTATTATAGGTTAGGACTTTGCGTTTCTATATGATTTTATTAGATGCAGGTGATGGTTGTTCCGTATAGGTGATTGTTACGAATCATTGCCCATTTTTGTACGTTTGGACGCGATGTAATTCATCTATGAATTTTTTAATTACTGTAACTAAAAGGGAACAGGTGTCATAATATAAATATACCTGTAGTGGAAGGGGGGATTGAATGGCATGAATATAAACACACTTGAAAGGCATTGTATTAAAGCATTAAAAGTCTTTGATTGGGTGAATAGTGTCTTAAATATTCAACTGAAAGAAATCACGAAAATAAAAGAAGATAAGTTCGATGATTTGATTTGTTGTGATTTTCAAGTACCTTGTAATTCAAAAGTCCCCTCGACAATTTGGACAGGATTAGGCGTTGAAAACATATCAGGTACCATAAACATTGTTTTTCATTGCGGCTGTGGTGGAATAATGGATGTGATCGTAAATGGAGAAAAGCTGATCTCCCTCATAGAAGGGGCGTCGTTTTGTGCAACAATTTCTGATTTGCAATCAATAAACGTTCTTTGTCACAGTCCATCTGATCAATTAGGTTTTTGTAAAGGGGAACTAAAAATGGTTCTCCATTTTAATCCGTTTAAAAATAAAGGAAGTTGTATTGATTTAAAGAAAACAAAATGTTTTTTATCCGATAGCTGTGGAAACCCTCTTGATCCTACTGTACCGGGTTCGATCATTTGTGAAGAACTTCAAGAGGAAAATGGAAGGAAAAACGTAGGTGCCATGCTGCCAAATGGGCAGTTCGTTGTTCTCCAAAAGGTTAAAGTGTTGAAAAGGGGATTTGTAACTGTTGAGTTTTTCGATGAGAAAGGAGATATATGGAAAAAATGTACCATTCCGTTTTCCGAAATCGAAACGTTTTTCCTTTGTGCACCTATCGGAACAGTATTGAACTGTAAAATAACCGATTTTGATTGTGAAACATATATTATTCCATCGCTAGATAGCGAATGGTTTGAAATGATCATTTTTATAAAAATATGCCAAGATATAAGAATATTAGGTGAAGTAAAAATTGAAGTAGTGGGAAATTTTTGTGAACCACGTAGAGCTATAGAAATAAAAAAAACTTGTTCAGCGCCGATTCCCCCATCTCAATGTTTCTCCACTTTTTGAGCATACTTCATTTATTAAAATCTCTCGTTCACTGCACATGAACGAGAGATTTTTTTATTAAAGGGAGAGAATGTCAAGGCGGTACAAGAAGGTTGCTCTCCTTAGCTGTTTCGTATAAGATGAGAGAAGATAGTTAGTTTTTCAAAAAGGAGAAATAACATGGACGCGTTTTTGTCTTCTGAAGCGTTGGCGGCGTTAGTCAAAATTATTATGATTGATATCATTTTGTCTGGTGATAATGCAGTTGTCATTGCGATGGCGACGAGAAAGCTTCCGAAAGAGCAACAAAATAAGGCGATTTTTTGGGGGACAGGCGGTGCGGTTGTTTTACGGATTGCCTTTGCGGCGATTATTGTTTTTCTATTAAACATTCCATTTGTACATTTAGTTGGCGGGATTTTGTTGCTTTGGATTGCTTACAAGGTGCTTGTCGAGCAGGAAGAGGAAGCGAACATTGAATCGTCGGATCGCCTGTTCAAAGCAATTTGGACGATTATTGTTGCAGACGCGGTCATGAGCTTGGATAATGTTGTCGCTGTGGCAGGAGCATCGGAAGGGCATATCGGCATGATCGCCTTTGGCGTAGCGATCAGCATTCCGATTATGATTTTCGGCTCGAAAGCGATTATGGCGATGATGGAAAAATATAAGTGGATCGCTTACGCCGGCTCTGGCATTTTAGCGTGGACAGGCGGAAAAATGATGATGGAAGATGAAGGATTTGCGAGCCTTCTTCATATCCCACACGGGCCTCTTACGTATGCGATTACCGCAGGGCTAACGATTTTCGTTTTATCGGCTGGCTATATGACAAATAAAAAGGCGGAAGCGCAAGGCAAAAAAGAACGAATCGTATAATATGTGGAAAGGCTAGTATCTTCTTTTTCGAAGAGATACTAGCCTTTTTCTTATCGATCGGTGACGACGATATAAGTTGCTTTCACAGGACCGTGGACGCCGACGACTAAGTTCATTTCAATATCGGCAGAGTTGCTCGGTCCGGTAATAAAGTTGATACAAGAAGCCACTTGTTCGCCATTTTCAATTTGCTTATGAATGTACGCAGCTGCTTGCGTCATGCGCGGAACGATTGTGCTTTTTGGAATGATCGCGATATATGTTTGCGGCAAAAAGCTGACGGTCCGGCCTTTTCCACTATTGCTAAATAAAACAACGGTTCCAGACTCTGCTAATGTAATATCGCTGAAAGTAATACCGACGTTCGCTTTTTCCGCCCATTCAATATTTTTCCTGCCGGCGGAGGCGTCCCAAATATGAACATCGATCTGTTCATTTGGCCATTCGGATTGCAATAACGGCATTAATCTGTATTCCGCAAAACGCGGGTCGTTCCATGTGACAACAGGTCCGCCACCATATTGCGCTACCGTTTGTTTAAGCGTTGCGGCAAGAGCGTCAGCAGTTGTCGCCACAAAATCGGTATGAATGCGGGAGCATTGCGATTTCAGCACTTCGAGCAAATCGTCTTGGCTATATCCTTGAAAAACGGTCCATTGCGGTTGATGTTTCCAAGCAGGCCGCGATACTGCCGATGTGCGCGGTTCGCGCCCCAACCTTTTGGCGATCGTCTGTAGAAAGGTGTCGCGGTTATGAATCGCTCCGTTTGCCATTATTGCTCTCCTCCTTTCTTATGTTCACGAAACCAGTCGCGGAATCGTTCTTTATTTGGCGCAGGAAACTCGCGAATTTCCGTCCAAGCTTTTAACGGGCCAATTCCTTTTGTGATGCGCTGATCGGCCGTGAACGGCTGGAGCGCACTTGGAGCTACTTTGGAACCGAATTTGTAAAGCAGCGATGAAGCGGCACCTAAGCCGAATGCTTTCATTGCTAATTTTTCGGAAATTGGTGCTTTTCCTTCTCGCTCAACGATCACTTGCCGATGCTTGAGCAACAACTCATGAAGCGGGATTTTGACGGGGCAAGCTTCCGTGCAAGCGGCACATAACGTTGATGCATATGGAAGTTCTTTATAATCATCGTATCCTCCAAGAAGCGGTGAAAGGACAGCGCCGATCGGACCGGAATAAATGGATCCGTATGAATGTCCGCCAATGTGGCGATAAACAGGGCAGACGTTGACGCAAGCCGCGCAACGAATGCATTGCAATACCGATTGAAATTCTGTTCCGAGAATATCAGAACGACCGTTATCGACGATGACTAAATGAAACTCTTCCGGGCCGTCGACATCTCCTTCGTCGCGCGGACCGGTTAAAACGGTGATGTAGCTTGTTAATTTTTGACCAACGGCGCTACGTGTGAGCAAGCTGACGAGCACTTCCATTTCTTCAAATGTCGGTACAATCCGCTCCATACCCATAACGGTAATTTGCGTTTTTGGTAAGGCAGTGACTAAATCGGCGTTGCCTTCGTTTGTTACGAGTGTGATCGATCCGGACTCAGCAATGGCGAAGTTACAGCCGGTAATGCCGATATCGGCTGTTAAATATTCATTTCGCAACATTTTCCGGGCGTGCGATGCAAGCTCTTCTGGTTTTTCTGTTTTGTCATAGTCTAATTTTTTCCGGAAGACGTCGCGAATTTGTTCTTTATTTTTATGAAGGGCAGGCGCGACAATATGCGATGGAGGATCGTGATCGTCAATTTGCAAAATGTATTCGCCAAGGTCGGTTTCAATCACTTCACATCCAGCCGCTTCTAGCACAGGATTCAAATGAATTTCTTCCGTCACCATTGATTTTGATTTCACAATTTTCTTTGCGTTCTTTTTGATGACAACATCACGAATGTATTGATTAGCTTCTTCCGCTGTTTGCGCAAAAAACACATGTCCACCGCGTTTGGCAACGTTTTCACTTAATTGCATTAAATAATAATCGAGATGTTCTAACGTATGCTGGCGAATTTCTTCTCCAAGCGCGCGCCATTCTTCCCAGTTGCCGAGCTCTGCTGCAGCATCGAGCCGTCTTGTTCGCAACCGTTCTTGTGCTCCGGCGACAGCTCCGCGCATAAATGAGTTGTTAATTCCTGTTTCTACGCGTTCATGGAACGGGTCTGTTCCAATTTTCATTGACATTTTTATCACCTCCATTTAACGGCTATTGAGCACTTCAGCGATATGCATCACTTGAATTGGTTTTCCTTTACGCTCAATGCGCCCGCCGATGTTCATTAAACAACCGCAATCCGCTCCAATTAAATAATCAGCTTCGGTTTCTTCGATATGCCGGATTTTTTCATCTACCATTTGTTCGGAAATCGGCCCCATTTTCACGGAAAATGTGCCGCCAAACCCGCAACAGTTATGGGCGTTCGGTAACGGCATCACTTCTAACCCTTCAACATGTTTTAACAGTTGAAAAGGCGCATCTTTGACGCCAAGTAAGCGAGTCATATGGCAAGAAGTATGATAGGTCGCCCGTCCTTTTAATTTAGCTCCGACATCCTCGATTTTCAGCACTTCTACAAGAAACTGCGTTAATTCGTATGTTTTCGCTGCTAGCGCTTTCGCTTTTGGTTCCCATTCAGGATCACCTTTAAAAATGTGTGGATATTCTTTAAACATCGTGGCGCAAGAACCGGAAGGAGCGACGACATATTCCGCATGTTCAAACGTGCGAATCATATGTTTCATCGCTTCTTTTGCTTCTTTTACATAGCCGCTATTGTAAGCGGGCTGGCCACAGCATGTTTGCGCCTCTGGAAATTCAACTTCGCAACCTAACCGTTCTAGCAGTTCAACAGTCGCTTTTCCAACGTTTGTGTGAAACAAATCGACTAAACAAGTAATGAATAACGTGACCTTCATGTTCCCTCTTCCCCCTTTGTTTACAAAATGTACGGCTAGCGTCTCGACAAGTCAGCTGGTCATCAGATGACTTTGTTCATAATTATATAACAATTTCGCAAAAAAGAAAGCGCCTAATTGTTTAAGCAGGCGCTTACGAGGACAAAATATATTTTTTGAGTACTCTTTCTACGTTAGATAAATGCTGAAGCATGCGCTCTTGAGCCGCATCGGCATCCCGATCTTTAATCGCTTCAAAAATTTTCATATGTTCATCAAGAAGCTGTTCGCTTGTCGCTTGTTTAGAGAAAAGCCAGATTCTGCGCGTCTCCCGCATTGTTTCAATCATCATTTCGGATACGTTGTTCATCAAACTGACTAAAATCGGGTTTTGTGATGCGGTGGCAACAGCCATATGGAATAAAAAGTCTGCTTTTTCCCCAAGTTCTTCATCTCCGACGTCGATTCCTTGTTTCATTTGCTGAAGAGCGTATTGCATCGCTTCTAAATCTTTTTCTGTCCATTTTCGTGCAGCCACGCCGGCTGCCCCGACTTCTAGCAGTTTGCGAACTTCTACTAAATGGGCAATGTCTTCTTTTTTCATAAGAGCGGCAACAGAGATAGGAAACGAAAGCATCACTGGGTCAAATTCACGAACGTACGTTCCTTCTCCTTGTTTGAGTTCGATTAGCCCCATCGCTTTCAGAGCCGTTAGCGCTTCGCGAATCGCCGCACGGCCGACTTGGAAATTTTCTGCGAGCTGCTGCACCGAATCTAGCTTATCGCCAGGTTTTAACACTCCAGTTTTAATCATATCAAAAATGGCTTCTGCTACTTCTTCGTAAATTTTTTTTGGCTTGATTTGTTTATATTCCAAAAAAGGTCACCTCATACCGTAAAAAACTCATGATAGTTTATTATACAAAAATTTTGACCATAAGGCAGTGAAAGAAATTTCGAAAAATTTTCTTTTTTTGTATTGTTTTTTTTTTAAAGTGGTCATATAATTTGAGTCAGTAGTAATTATCATACGGTCATCAGATGACCTAATTATTATTTAGGGGATCACACGGTTAAACAAAAGGGGAGGTTTTTTTGAGTATGCAGTGGAAACAAGATTTTACGCCAATCGCTGATAATTTGGCATTATCGGCAGTCATTGCTCTTATTCCGATTTTATATTTCTTTTGGGCGTTAGCCGTGAAGCGGATGAAAGGGTATATGGCAGGATTAACTACATTGCTTGTTGCGTTGGTTGTGGCTGTAATCGCTTACAAAATGCCGGTTGGAATGGCTGTCATGTCCGTGACGCAAGGAGCCGTTTACGGGTTGCTGCCAATCGGATGGATTATCATTACGTCTGTGTTTTTGTATAAATTAACCGTGAAAACAGGGCAATTTGATACGATTCGCAACTCGGTGTTGTCGATTACGGAAGACCGGCGTTTACAGGCATTGTTGATAGCGTTTTCATTCGGAGCGTTTCTTGAAGGGGCAGCCGGATTTGGAGCGCCGGTCGCGATTTCCGCGGCGTTGCTTGTTGGTTTGGGGTTTCATCCGTTATATGCAGCTGGAATTTGTTTAATTGCTAATACGGCGCCTGTTGCGTTCGGGGCGATCGGGATTCCGATTACAGCAGTAGCAGGTCCGACCGGCATCCCGGCTATGGAAATTTCAAAAATGGTCGGTCGCCAGTTGCCATTTTTATCTGTATTTATTCCGTTTTACCTAGTGCTTATTATGGCTGGATGGAAAAAGACAGTGGAAGTATTGCCGGCGATTTTAGTATCGGGAATTTCATTTGCCATTACTCAGTATGTCAGCTCGAACTTTTTAGGTCCTGAGTTGCCAGATATTTTATCGGCGTTAGTTTCATTGGTTGCATTAACGATTTTCTTGAAAGTTTGGAAGCCGAAAACGATTTATCGTTTTGCATCGGAAGCTCATTCGGAAGTAGCGGCAGCGGTTCAAGTGCAAAAAACGCATACGAGCGGCGAAGTATTGAAAGCATGGTCTCCGTTTTTAGTGTTAACCGCTTTCATTTCGATTTGGGGAATTCCGCAAGTCAAAGCGGCATTGACGGGGCATTATGAAGGAACGAACAGCATATTGAAAGCGCTCAACACATTAGGACATTATTTCACATTTATGCCGGAAGTTCCTGGGCTAAGCAATAAAATTATCGGTGCAAGCGGTCAGCCAATTCCGGCTGTATATAAATTGGAAGTGTTAGGGGCAGCTGGAACAGCGATTTTGTTGGCAGCGATTGTGACGAAATTTATTGTAAATATCTCTTGGAAAGAATGGACAGCGACATTTGGTGAAACGTTAAATGAACTGAAGTTTCCGATTGTTACGATTGCTTCTGTTGTTGGTTTTGCCTATGTAACAAACGCTTCTGGTATGAGCACAACACTCGGTATGACATTGGCAAAAACAGGTTCGCTCTTTGCTTTCTTCTCGCCGTTCCTCGGCTGGTTAGGGGTGTTTATTACAGGTTCAGATACGTCGTCCAACTTATTATTCGGAAACTTACAAAAAGTTACTGCCACTTCAATCGGAATGGATCCTGTCCTTGCGATTGCAGCAAACTCATCCGGTGGGGTCGTCGGAAAAATGATTTCGCCGCAATCGATTGCAGTTGCTTGTGCAGCTGTAGGTTTAGCCGGCAAAGAGTCGGACTTATTCCGCTTTACGATTAAGCATAGTATTTTCTTAATTATTTTGATTGGCATTTTGACATTTTTGCAATCGAATGTTTTATCGTGGATGATTCCTTAATTTTTTTAGAAAAAGGGCGTTCATACATAGAGGAACAATGGTTTTCTCTATGTAATGAGTCCCTTTTTCCCTTTAGATGCATATTAGGAAAAGTGCAAAGGAAAGGATGAGAGCCGTTGATTTCAGAAAAAGTAAAACAATCGTTCATCCGTATCGTTGGTTCTGAGAATTACGATGATTCGAAAGCAGGAAGGCTTGTCTATTCGTACGATGCCACTCCGCAGTTTCAGTCGCTTCCTGATGCGGTCATTGCGCCAAGGAATACGAAAGAAGTTTCCGAGATTGTGAAAATTTGCAATGAGCATCGCATTCCGCTCGTTCCGCGCGGTTCCGGCACGAATCTTTGCGCAGGAACATGTCCAATTGAAGGCGGAGTCGTACTCGTTTTTAAACATATGAACAAAATTTTAGAAATCGATGAAGAAAATTTGACGGTAACGGTTCAACCGGGAGTGATTACGCAAGATTTGATCAAGGCGGTGGAGGAGAAAGGGCTGTTTTATCCTCCAGATCCGAGTTCGATGAAAATTTCCACAATTGGCGGCAATATCAATGAAAATTCCGGCGGATTGCGCGGTTTAAAGTACGGAGTAACCCGTGATTATGTGATGGCGCTGGAAGTTGTGCTGGCGAATGGAGATATCATTCGGACAGGCGGAAAATTAGCAAAAGATGTGGCAGGATATGATTTAACGCGCTTGTTTGTCGGTTCGGAAGGCACGCTTGGTGTTATTACCGAAGCAACGTTAAAGCTGATTCCGATGCCAGAAACGAAAAAAACAATGCTTGCCCTTTATCAAGATTTAGAAGCAGCCGCTCGTTCGGTTTCCAAAATTATCGCTAATAAAATCATTCCAACGACGCTTGAATTTCTTGATCAGCCAACGCTTGCAGTGGTGGAAGATTATGCGCGGATTGGGTTGCCGACCAATGTAAAAGCCGTTCTTCTCATTGAACAAGACGGACCATATGAAGTAGTAGAGCGCGATATGAAGAAAATGGCGGAAATTTGCCAAGAAGAGCAAGCCGTGTCTGTACAAATCGCTCGCTCAGAAGCGGAAGCAGATGCGCTTCGTACAGCTCGACGTTCCGCTTTATCAGCACTTGCTCGATTGAAACCGACTACGATTTTGGAAGATGCCACAGTGCCGCGCTCGGAAATTGCCAAAATGGTTAAAGCGATCAATGAAATTGCTGAAAAATACAACGTGAAAATTTGTACATTTGGCCATGCTGGAGATGGAAATCTCCATCCAACATGTCCGACAGATGTGCGCGATCGCGAAGAAATTGAACGGGTTGAAAAAGCGTTTGAAGAAATTTTCGCCAAAGCGATTGAGCTTGGCGGCACGATTACAGGAGAGCATGGCGTCGGTGCGATGAAGGCTCCTTACTTGGAATGGAAGCTAGGCAAAGAAGGGATCGAGGCGATGAAGGCGATCAAGCAGGCTTTAGATCCGAATGGCATTATGAATCCCGGGAAAATATTTGCGAAAAGTGAACGCAAACGTGTGGTGGTGACGAGATGACAACAGCAAAAGAACGAGCAACTATTCAGCAACAATTCCAAACAAGAATGAATGAAGACGAACTGATGAACTGCATGCGCTGCGGATTTTGTTTGCCGACATGTCCGACGTATATCGAATCTGGATTTCAAGAGTCACATTCACCGCGAGGGCGTATCGCTCTCATGAAAGCCGTTGTGGACGGGTTGATTGAACCGGACGAAGATGTTGAGCGATCGCTCAATATGTGTCTTGGCTGCCGAGCATGTGAACCGGTTTGTCCTTCCGGCGTCCGTTACGGCCATTTACTTGAAGAAGCGCGTGATATTATTGCACAAAATAAAAAGTACTCTTTATTTGTTCGAATCATTCGTAAAATCGTTTTTAGCGGGCTGTTTCCGCATCAAAACCGCATGCGCCTATTAACAGCGTTGGTCGGTTTTTATCAGCGTTCTGGACTGCAATCGCTCGCACGCCGGTTCGGTCTATTAAATCTGCTGCCGCGCCATCTTACAACAATGGAAAAAGTGCTGCCAACGGTGCCGACATGGAAAGAAATGAACGACCGTCCGAAGCAGCTTACACCTCAAGGAATAAAAAAACGACGTGTTGCTTTCTTTACAGGATGCTTGATGGATACGATGTTTATGAAAACAAATGATGCAACGATGGAGCTGTTGCAACGAGCAGGATGCGAAGTGGTGATTCCTCCTGCGCAAGCGTGCTGCGGGGCGCTACATGGCCATGGCGGGGAAAAACATCAAGCAAAAGAACTAGCGAAGCGAAACATCGAAGCGTTCGAACAATTGAACGTTGACTATATCGTGACCAATGCAGGCGGGTGTGGGGCGTTTTTAGTAGAATACGATCATTTACTGAAAGATGATGCTGATTGGGCGGAGAGAGCGAAAGCATTTACTAGAAAAATAAAAGATATTTCGGAAGTTTTAGTGGAATTGAATTTTCATGAGACGAAATTAAAAGTAAAACCGCAAGTTGTGACATATCAAGATTCTTGCCATTTGCGCAATGTGATGAAAGTAGCCAATGCTCCAAGGCAGTTGTTGCAAGCAATAGAGGGAGCGGAATTTCGCGAGATGAAAGACGCCGATCGTTGTTGCGGTTCGGCTGGTATTTATAATATTGTGGAACCGGAAATGTCGATGCAAATTCTTGATTATAAAATGCAAATGGCCAAGCAGACGAAAGCGACGACAATCGTCACTGCCAATCCAGGTTGTCTTTTGCAAATGAAGCTGGGAATTGAAAGGGAAGGACTGTCTTCTCATATGCGTGCGGTTCATATTGTCGATTTTCTTTTAGAAGCATCAGGGGAATAAAAAATTTTGATTTCCATGAGTATGAAATTATTGAAAATCGGGCAAAAATAATTATGTAAAGTTTTCCAAGTATTCCCCCGATCCCCTATAATTATGTGGAAACCCCTTCGAATTTCGAAGGGTTATTTTTTTTGAAAACAAAAAACTCTCTCTATAATTTTGAACGATTTTCAATAAAATTAACATGATTGTTCGGCCAAAAATCCGTTATAATAAAATGGAAAATGTCAAAGTATGTCGAAGAAATAGGGCGGATGAGGGGAGAAGTCTGCCTATCATTCAGTTTATAATATATAATAAAAAACTCATGGTGAGCGCTATGTTATCTAAAACGATCGAATATATGATATTCATAATCGTTATTCTACTGATCATCATGTTTGTGCAGCATCAAATGAACCGGCTGATTCAAACGAAATTAAAGCTGTCGTTGTTTCAAATAGCGCAGCGGTTGACGACGGTTTTTTATATCTTTATTTTTTTGCTATTAATAGGTGGATTTTGGTACGTTAACCATTTGGAACAAGTTAAACATCAAGAATATGAACGATTTTCGAAATATTTTACAAGAGTATTTGCGTCGGAGCTAATGCAAATGAACCATCATTTGCTTAATGATTCGACAAGCGAAACGAATGATACGTATATTCGCATTTTGCGTGCGATGACCCGCTGGCAGCATGAACATCCGGAAGTGCTCAGCATATATACATTGAAAAAAAGCAAAGATGGGAACAATTATTTTGTCGTCGCGCCAGCAACAGATTACAATCGTAACGGAAAAATTGATGGAAAAAAAGAACAACTTGTACCGATCGGAACAGTGTATAAAGAGCATATCCCAGAATTAGAGAGGGCGTTTCAAGGAAAATTCAGCATGGAAAAAGAGCCAAATTCGGATCAATGGGGAGAAAGCATTAGCGCCTTTTATCCGATATTCGATCAAAACGGAAAAGTCGATGCGGTATTTGGCATTGATTATAATGCAAACGAATATAAAGCACAGATTGAGCGTGAGCGCAATAAAGGAATGGGGATTGTTTTTCTTGTGTTTCTTGTAAGTTATATTCTTTATTTATTGATTGTCTATATCCGGTTGGAAAAGATATTGTTTAGAAAATACAGGGAAGAATTGGAGATTAGCCAGCATCGGTTTAAGCGGCTATCCGAAGTATCAATGGAAGGGATCATTATTCATTCGGAAGGAAAAGTATTAGAAGTGAACGAGGCGGCGTGCCGGTTGTTTGGCTATACGGCGGATGAATTGATTCATATGCCGATCAAAGAACTTGTTGCTCCTGCTTCGTTGCAGGATTTAAAAACATCTCTTGGTGAAGAAGATATGCATGAAATGTATTTGCGGAAAAAAGACGGGGCGGTGTTCCCTGCGGAAATTCTTCGCCGTGAATACGAATACTATTCAAAAAAAGTCAATGTGACAGCGATCCGCGATATTACAGAGCGAAAAAAGCATGAAGAAAGAATGCATTACATTGCTTTCCATGATGATTTGACAGGATTGCCGAATAAAGAACTACTGCATCGAGTGTTGACGGAAAAAATAGAAGAAGCGCGCAGCCAACGGACAAAAAGGCAATCGGCGAAGAAAACATTTTAGGAAGATGGGGAGGCCATGAATTTGTTTTAATTTTGCCTTATATTGAAAAAGAAGAACAAGCGAAAGAGCTTAGCTATCAACTGATTGAAATGATGGAAGACCCGATCATTGTGAACGAACAAGAATTTTTTATGACGTTGAAAATGGGAATCAGCCTCTATCCGAAAGACGGCGATGATAGCAAGACGTTAATTCGCAAAGCCGATATTGCTAGATACGAACTTTCGAAAAAAGCGATTAGCCAATTTCGCTTCTTTGAAAAGCAAATGAACCGGACGATTCATGAAAAAATCCAGATGGAGCGGGAATTGCGAAAGGCGCTCGAGTCAGGAGAATTTGAGCTTTACTACCAGCCGCAAATTCAGCTAACGACAGGGCAGGTCGTCGGAATGGAGGCGCTTATTCGCTGGAATCACCCGGAGAAGGGCATGATTCCCCCGAATAAATTCATTCCAATTGCTGAAGAAACAGGGCTCATCATTCCGATTAATGAATGGGTGATGGAAACGGCATGCTGCCAAACGAAGCAACTTTTAGATCAATATCCATTTTTATCGGTCTCCGTGAATTTATCACCGTATGAATTTGAAAGCAGGCGGCTCGTTTATAAACTTGTCAAAATACTTGAAAAAACGAATTTACCGCCGCATTGCCTCGATGTAGAAATTACGGAACGAATGACGATGGACACGGAAAAAGCGATTCCGATTTTGAAGCGGCTGAAATTGGTTGGCGTCACGATTAGTATTGATGATTTTGGGACGGGGTATAGCTCTTTAAGCTATTTAAAAAAATTACCGATTGATCGGCTGAAAATCGACCGTTCGTTTGTCCAAAATATTCAAGAGGAAAAAGAAGCGGTTTTACCTGCCATTATTTCACTCGGGCATAATATTGGTGTGAAGGTGTTGGCAGAAGGGGTAGAAACAGAACAAGAAGTCGCTTACTTGAAAGAAAAGCAATGTGATGAAGTGCAAGGCTACTATTATGCTAAACCGCTTCCTTATCACGATTTAGTGAAATTTTTAGAGGAACATAAAAAATGAAAAACTACGACCGTTAAAGGTGGATAAAAATGGATATCATTTGGAAAATTGCTGAAGAAAAAATACGCGAGGCGATGGAAAACGGGGAATTTGATGACTTGCCCGGCTTTGGGAAACCGCTCGAGATCGACGATTTGTCACATATTCCGGAAGAGTTGCGCATCGGCTACTTGATGTTAAAAAATGCTGGCTACGTTTCTGAAGAAGTCAATTTGAAAAAAGAGCTGATGACAATAGAGGATTTGCTTCGTTGTTGTGAAGATGAAAAAGAAAAAGAACAATTAATGCGCAAACTGAATGAAAAATTAGTGCGTTGGAATGCGTTGATGAAGAAGCGAAATAAAACTAATTCGGTTGCATTGAGGGAGTATCAACAGAGAATTGATGATAAATTCAGATAATTATATTCAAAATTGGAGATTCGCATATACTAAAGCTTACTGTTTTAAACAGTAGGCTTTTTTATCAATTATCAGTTAAAGAGATTTGATTTATAAATGACCCGTCGAACAAATAAGGAGTGATAAGTAAGAGATGAGCTATCCAATTATGTTAGATATGACGAATAAACAAGCCGTTGTCGTTGGTGGTGGAAAAGTGGCGGAACGAAAAATACGCGGTTTAAAAGAAGCAAATGCGAACGTTGTTGTGGTTGCTCCAGAGATAACAGAGTACATTCAACAGCTCGCTGATGAAGGAGCGCTCGTTTGGCGGAAAAAATATTTTTCACCGGACGATGTGGAAGATGCATTTTTAATTATTGCCGCAACGAATAACCGAGAAGTAAACAAAGCGGTGGCCCAAGCAGCCCAGCCATATCAGTTAATTAACGTTGTCGATACATCGGCACAATCTAACTTTTACGTGCCATCGATTGTAAGGCGTGGCAAGTTAACGATCGCTGTTTCAACAGAAGGGGCAAGTCCGACATTGGCGAAAAAAATAAGTCGGGAAATCGCCGAAATGTATGACGAAGACTATGGGAACTATATCGATTTTCTTTACGAGTGCCGGCAATACATTTTGCAGAATGTGGGTGACTCACACAAAAAACAGCAGCTCCTTCAAGCCATCACCGATGAGGAGTTTCGAAAGGGTGCAAATTGGGAAAAGGAATTTCAGAAGTTGTTTGAGCAGGTTATGGGAGAATGACTCAGTAAATTATATAAATACAACTGGGAGGTTTAGCTTATGGACTCGCTATTTTTTCGACTGTCGGCGGCAAGTGTGTGACTTGCCTTCGTCACGCCTTCGCGTGACAGAGGACCGAACAACCAACCGCTTCACAGACAAATGCATTTGTCTGGAAGCGGTGTTGTTCGGTCACCCGACAGTCGAAACATACCGATTACTCCATAAAAGCCGAAAACGTTAAAGTTCCAAATTGCATTTATATAAACCAATAGTATATTTTTTGTCACTATGTAAAAATAAAGTGCGTACTTTCGAAAATAAATCATACATAGTATACTGATCGCTGTACAAGCAATAAAAAATGCAAGAGACACGAATGCTTGTGCAACAAACAATAAACTTTTATTAGGGGGGAAGAGTTCATGGAACTACAATTAGCATTGGATCTTGTAAACATTCCAGAGGCAAAGAAGCTGGTGAAAGAAGTTGAGGAGTATGTGGATATTGTAGAAATCGGCACACCGGTTATTATTAATGAAGGTCTTAGAGCTGTTAAGGAAATCAAAGAAGCGTTCCCTAATTTAACCGTTCTAGCCGATTTAAAAATTATGGATGCAGCCGCATATGAAGTCATGAAAGCATCCGAAGCCGGCGCTGACATTATCACGATTCTTGGAGCTGCCGAAGATATGTCAATCAAGGGGGCTGTAGAAGAAGCGAGAAAACAAGGCAAAAAAATCTTGGTTGACATGATCGGTGTGAAGAATTTAGAAGAGCGCGCTAAAGAAGTGGATGCGTTTGGCGTAGACTATATTTGTGTACACACAGGATACGATCTTCAAGCAGTCGGAAAAAATTCTCTTGAAGATCTTCTAACAATTAAACGTGTCGTGAAAAACGCGAAAACTGCTATCGCAGGCGGCATTAAATTAAACACGTTGCCAGAAGTGATTAAAGCAAAACCAGATCTTGTTATTGTAGGTGGCGGTATTACTGGACAAGAAGATAAACGCGCTGTAGCTGCTGAAATGAAAAAAATGATCCAACAAGGTGAATGAAGCTATGCAGGCTACACAATATTTAGCGGAAATCATACAAGAGTTAAATCGTACAATAGATTTAATAGCTGATAAAGAAGCTGAAAAACTGGTAAATGGAATTTTGGAATCAAAGAAAATTTTTGTCGCTGGCGCAGGTAGATCTGGATTTATGTCCAAATCTTTTGCGATGCGAATGATGCACATGGGGCTAGATGCCTACGTTGTAGGTGAAACCATCACTCCTAACTTGGAAAAAGATGATATTTTAATCATCGGATCCGGTTCAGGAGAAACGAAAACGTTAGTTTCTATGGCTGAAAAAGCAAAACGATTAGGTGCAACAGTAGCGCTTGTCACGATTTTCCCTGAATCGACCATTGGACAACTAGCAGATTTCACTGTTAAACTACCGGGTTCACCTAAAGATCAATCGGATAATGGATACAAAACTATACAGCCAATGGGATCACTATTTGAGCAAACCCTCTTATTATTTTATGATGCGATCATATTGAGATGTATGGAGAAAAAGGGATTGGACTCCAATACGATGTTTAAAAGGCATGCCAACCTTGAATAGCCGTAAGGAGTCCTAGTCAAAATTTTAAACTAATTCAAGTCATTGATCAAACTGATTTTTAAAGAACAAAAAGACCGCAAAGAGCTCCCTTTAAGGAAAACTTTGCGGTCTTTTCATTAGATGATGTGAAGTATGAAGATTTCTTATCTTTTCGTGAGAATACGCGTCATGACCGATCTAAACATAATAAAAACTATTTTATACCAGCGCAACATGTTGTTTAAATCAAAAAGGCGTCCCCATATAGGAGAGCGCCTTGGCAAAATGATTTTATTTGTTTAACAACTTAATAAATTCGCGCATAAACGCTGGTAAATCTGGCCATGCATGAGCAGATACGAAATTGTCATCAACATGAGTTGGCTCAGATACATAGTTGGCGCCAATCGCTTCCACACCTGGCTTGCAGGCAATGTATGCTGTCATGCTGCGCCCTTTCACGACATCAGGAATGGTTTCGAGCACGAGCGAAGCGTGGCAAATCGCTGCTACTGGCTTGTTAGCCTCAAAGAAATGACGTACGATTTTTGGTAAGTTTTTATCGAGGCGGATATATTCTGGCGCACGTCCTCCCGGAATAACGAGCGCATCGTATTGTGTTGGGTCGATGTCTGCAAATGATGCATGCGCATCAATGAGATAGCCCGGTTTTTCCACAAAAGTATCCCAATCAGCGAAATCGTGAACAACTGTATGCAGTTTCTTTTTCTTTGGTGCAGCGATTGTAACCTCAAATCCTTCCTCTAACAAACGGTAGTACGGATAATACACCTCTAACGCTTCGACTGCATCTCCTGTAACAATTAACACTTTTTTGCTCATTTTGAACAACCTCCTCGCGATTGTAATTATAGGAAGGAAAATGTGCTCTTTTCTTAAAAGGCATCTATATGACAAGTCTCATTAACAGAGCGTGTTGTCACAACCGAATGATAAAAGAATTTTTATGGATTTTTTTCCATTTGGATTTTTCAAATTAAATGACTGCAACGCTAGTACATTAAATATTGAGAAGCAATACAGTATCCTTGGCCTCCAGATTTTCAATCATTTCATACCAAGATTTTGGTTTATTCGGTAAGACGGAATAATAACGTTTCAAAAACTTCACAACAAGATCCGCTGGAAGTTCATTCACGTTATCGTCCATCGGAAGGAAACAAAGGTCGAGCCCTGTTACGGCCTCGCCATCATTGTTCCAAGATGGATGGACATAAGGGAAGTCAAGTCGCTTATAGCCAAGATGGGATAATACTTCACGGCGAACATATGGATCCATCGGCTTAATTCCGCCAAATTCATAATGTTCTACTCGATAAGGATCATAAATTTCAGCAAACATGCCAAATAACTGCTTTCCGTTTGCTGCGGCCCAAGCGTTCAAATCCTCTAGTCTCTTTTGCGCTAAAAATCGCCCGATCCCAAGTCCTGCTTGGCCGATGATCGTGAAATCTGTCATCGCGACATTTAAATCTTCATAATAGCGATACTCGGTCGCACCTACGACATTCCCTTCATGAACTGCCACACATACACGAATCCCCGGATCCTCAAGAGGCTCTTTCCAAAGATCGAATGCTAATACTTCTTCAGGAGGAAATACATCTTGCATCAATTCGTGCATTTTTTTAAATAAAGGGTCTTCAATACTCGTAATTCTGCGATATTCCATTTCATCATTCTCCTTGTGAAGATTTTGATGTATAAAAAGGATTTTTCCATTCCATTAGTGCTGCATAATTACAAGATTCTTCATCCTCTAAATAGTTCGCCACCACTTTCACAGGAGTGCGGCCGCAGCGAAGCAGAAAGGTAATAACAGGATCTTTCAATTCGCCTTTTACGACAGCTTCAAGGTATTGTTCCGCCGTCATCTCATCAGCTTTTTTATGATAGCCAGGCATTCTACCTCCGCCAAGCAGACGTTCCAATCTCAATTGAATGACGACTTCATACATGGATAGCATCAGCCATTTTCCCAGCCCTAATTTGCGATAAGCAGGGCGCACGCCAATATCAACGACATAAAGCGTATTTCCATTTGGATTATGGTTACGAATATATCCATTATCGGTGATCTCTTCCCATGTATGTTCCGGATGGCTAGGATCAAAGTTAACAATTAATCCTGTCATTGATCCCGCAATTTCACCATCAACCTCCACACATAAGGCACCCTCTGGAAAGAGCGTAACATGGTTTTTCAATTGTTCCGTGTTCCACCATAACTCAGAGGGGAACGGTGGCGGGAAACTTTCCTGTTGGATGCGGATTAAGCCAGGAAAGTCTTTTTCTTCATAATTTCGGATCACTGCTGGAACAGGTCGGTCTTGATCAAAGACGTAAAATTCTTTTCGATACATTCTTCCCCCTCCTTGTAGAACAGCTTATTTCCAATCCGGATAGAGATCTGTACGGCGATCACGCCATGTAGTAACCGATCCTTTTTCACGAACTTGGTATAATAATTCTAAATCAAGATCAGCGGTTACAACCATATCATGATTGATTTCTCCTTCGACTAAGATGCCGCGCGGAGGAAATGGAATATCGTTCGGTGTAATCACCGCCGCTTGCCCAAAATTCGCCCGCATAAAATCAACCGTAGGAAGAGAACCAACCGTACCAGTGGTAACGACATAGACTTGATTTTCGACTGCTCTCGCATGGCTTGTGTAGCGGACACGATGGAATCCGTGACGATCATCGGTGCAAGAAGGACAGAAAATAACATCGGCACCTTTCGCTTTAGCCATGCGAACGATCTCTGGAAATTCGATGTCATAGCAGGTCAACATCGCAATCGTTCCTTTGTCGGTCTCAAACACTTGTAGGCCATCGCCAGGTGACATGTTCCATTCCTTTACTTCCGTAGGCGTAATATGAAGCTTTGCTTGCTCTGCGACTCTTCCGTCTGGGTAGAACAAATGAGCAACGTTGTACAATCGGTCGCCTTTACGAATGACATGGGTTCCCCCAATAATATGCATCTTTGTTTGCTTAGCCAAATTTATAAACAAAGAACGATACTGTTCTGTAAAATCTGGAAGATCTTGAATAGTCAAAGGCTGTCCTTGTTCATTGCCAATCGACATGAGCTGAGTTGTAAAAAATTCTGGGAATAAAACAAAATCTGCATCAAATTCTTGAGCCGTTTTAATATAATGCTCGACTTGATTGGCAAATTCCTCAAAAGAATTGATAGTATGGAGATGATATTGAACAGCTGAGACTCTTAGCTTCATAAAGTCTCCTCCTTTCTTGACATAAAAAATTATACCTATTCATGTTATGATAGGTGATACCGTTATTATAAGTGAAAAAATTTTGCTCTATTCATGTTATGGATGATAAGTGATAATGTTATTATAAAGTACATCATCAACTTTACCAAGTACATACTTTTACGTAATATAGTGCGGAAAAGTATACTATAAATAAAAATGTGCAAATTAATGAATGATCAACGTACATGCGGAAAAACCAACGGGAAGCGATCTGCCCGTTGGTTTTTTAGTGTTTGATTCGCTTATCATTTTCATTTTCGTTGCTTTTTTGTTAATCGCTATCTTGGAGGAAGGGATCTCTACAAGATTTTGCGTGTCAATAAAAACGCATAATAATAAAAGAAGGTTTGTTTTGAACCTTTAATTTAAATAGAGAGAGTTTTTACTTGACGGACTCATGAATTTTTACTTGGTCTTTCACAACAGTCTCCATGTAGTTTTTGCCCCATTCATACATAGCATCGAGAATCGGCATTAGACTTTTCCCATATTCGGTCAGTGAATATTCCACTTTTGGCGGAACAACGGGATAGACTTTGCGATGAACAATGAGGTCTTCTTCCAGCTCCCGCAATTGGTTAACAAGCATTCTTTGGGTGATGCCTGGCATGAGAGCCTTCAGTTCACCAAATCGCTTCGTTCCCCCTTTTCCTAGATGCCATAAAATAAGCATTTTCCATTTACCCCCGATGACAGCGAGCGTCAATTCTTTTTCACAGTTATATACCTTACCACAAACATGTCCCATTTCTTTCACCTCCGTATCTATTATAACCGATAGTATACATTTTATCACTATATGCTAAAAGTGCATATACTTACAAACAAACATTATACACATTTAAGTACTTCGTTTCCACAAATGATAGTTGGTGTTTTTTCCTCATGGGTAAAGGTTCATTATGAATATGTCCCATTCATCGTATCTCTTTGTCCATTATAACATTAGGTATACTTTTATATACTATATTGTATTTTTATCACTACATGATAATAAAGTGCGTACTTTTAAAAATATGTTATACCTATTATACTAGCGTCTGTACAACAAATCATAAGTACAGGAGGGAACAACATGAATCGTTTTACTATTCCACGCGATATTTATTTCGGCGAGAATGCTCTCGATGTTTTGAAAACGTTGGAAGGATCAAAAGCTGTTCTCGTCATTGGTGGTAGCTCCGTCAAGAAAAATGGGAATCTTGATAAAATTCAACAACTTCTTTCAGGAGCCAATATAGAAACAACAGTGATCGAGGGGATTACGACGGAACCGACGACCCAAATGGTCAAAAAAGGTGTACGTGTTCTTCATGATTTTCAGCCTGACTGGGTAATTGGAATTGGCGGTGGATCGGTAATGGATGCGGCGAAAGCGATGTGGCTGTTCTATGAGCATCCAGAATTAACATTCGAAGAAGCGACTCGTCCATTTAGCTTGCCGCGCTTGCGTACAAAAGCAAAATTCGTGGGAATTCCAACTACAAGCGGAAGCGCATCTGAAATCTCCAATTTATCGGTGATTACCGACGCGGAAACAGGTGTCAAATATCCATTGGCTGATTTCGAATTGACACCAGATATGGCAATTATCGATCCGGTTATGGTTCAATCCATGCCGAAGCATGTGATAGCTTACAGTGGAATGGACGCGATCACACACAGCATTGAAGCATATGTAGCGAAGCCTCGTACCGTTTTCACCGATTCGATGGCGATTGAAGCTGCTGAAATACTTAAAGAGAATCTTCTTGCTTCTTATCTGGGAGATCTAAAAGCTCGTGAGCAAGTCCATTATGCTCAGGCGATGGCCGGCATGGCATTTGCTAATGCGGTACTAGGGAACGTGCACAGTCTTTCTCACAAAAGTGGCCCAACCTTTAATATCGCGCATGGATGTGCCAATGCGATTTATTTACCATATGTGATTCAATTTAATCGCAAGATAGTCGAGGACCGTTATGCATCAATTGCAAAACGACTCGGTCTGAAAGGTGAAAACAATAAAGAATTGGTAGATTCGCTTATTTCTTGGATTCGTGACTTGAATCAAAACATGAACATTCCAAATACGCTCCAAGAGTATGGAGTATCCGAGGAGATGTTCCACGCACACGTAGATGAAATGGCAGCCAATGCCGTGAAAGATCCATGTACAAGCACCAATCCGCGTGAAACATCTGTAGAAGAAATGAAAAAATTATATATCGCAGCGTTTTATGGTCTGGATGTTAACTTCTAATTGACAAGTATCATCAAAATTTCTTAACCAAAGATAAAAAGATCGGATTCCATTTGAATCTGATCTTTTTATCTCACAGTATTCAAAAGTTTTCGGTTCAAGATGGGGGAATGAAAATTGGATTCTATGACCTTTGTTTTGTTTGGGGCAACAGGTGATTTAGCTAAAAGAAAAATTTTTCCAGCTTTATATCATTTATTTCTCGATCAAAAAATGCCTCATTCATTTTCCATTATTGGTTTAGGTAGAAGAGAATGGTCGGATGATGAATTTCAAACACATGTGGAACATTCGTTAAAAACATTTTCTACACGTTTCATCCACGACCGTTCCAAATTGGAACAATTTCTTCGCGCATTTCGTTATAGTCCTTTAGATGTAACGAATATGGACGGGTATAAAAAGCTATTGGAAATCGTTCAGCAACGTGAAAAAGAATTGAATATTCCTGAAAACCGCATGTTTTATTTATCTGTTGCGCCAGAGTTTTTTGATGTAATTACGTCGAACATCAAGGAAAGTGGATTAGGATCAACAAAAGGTTGGAAACGTCTAATTATCGAAAAACCATTTGGGCATGATTTGAAATCAGCCCAAGATTTAAACGAAAAGTTAAGTCAAGCTTTCGAAGAAGATGAAATTTATCGGGTAGATCATTATCTCGGAAAGCCAATGGTCCAAAATCTCGAAGCTTTAAAATTTGCCAACCCTGTGTTTCAAGCATTATGGAACAATCAGCACATAGCCAATGTACAAATTACGGCTAGTGAAACGGTTGGGGTAGAAGAAAGAGCGGGTTATTATGACCGGGCAGGGTCGATTCGCGATATGTTTCAAAATCATATGCTGCAATTGTTAATGATGACAGCCATGCACGTGCCAAAACGGATCAGCTCACAAGACATCCGTAATGAAAAAAGAAAGATCATGGAATCCCTTCGACTACTACAAAAAGAAGAAGTAGGTTTACACGTTGTTCGCGGCCAATACGGTCCGGGAGAAATCGATGGTAAATCAGTTGTTGGATATAAAGAAGAACCTGGGGTTGATGCTTCTTCCACAACGGATACATTCGTTGCGGCTCGTTTATGGATTGATGATGAGTTTTGGAGCGGGGTGCCATTCTATATTCGTACAGGTAAAAGAATGAAGGAAAAGTCTACACGTATTGTCATTGAATTCAAAAATCCATTAAAGGAATGGTACTTTCCAAAAAATGAGAAAACGGCTCCTAATCTTTTAGTGATTGAAATCAATCCGAACGAAGGGGTTTCGTTGCAATTCAATAGTAAAAATGTATTAAACGATGGAAAGATGGAGACCGTTCATATGCGCGTTGCGACTAGCCAAAAAAATGTACCCGAAGCCTATGAACTCTTAATTTTTGATGCTTTACGTGGCGACTCGACTTTCTTTGCTCATTGGAAAGAAGTTGAATTATCTTGGAAGTGGATACAGCCTGTTTTAGAAGCATTTGAGGAAAATCTTCTTCCTCTTCACACATATCGTTCCGGTTCGATGGGACCAGAGGCTTCTCATCAATTATTAGAAGAGGACGGATTTCATTGGTGGTAGCTCGTGTCGAACTCCATTCTCATCAAATTGAACTATAGGTTAGCTGTGCGTATATACGTATAAAATGTGAATGGCGAAAGGTTAAATCTAGGAGGCAATGAACATGAAAGTCGGATTAATCGGTTTAGGAAAAATGGGATTAAACTTAGGTAAAAACCTCATTGACCATAAGCACGAAGTAGCGGCATTCGATGTAAATTTAGAAGCGGTTGAAGAAATAAAAAAATATGGGGCTACGGGTGTATCCAGTTTAAAGGAACTCGTTTTATCATTAGAAAGGCCAAAAATTGTTTGGATGATGGTTCCACACAACGTTGTTGATTCGGTGATTCGTGAGATTATACCATTTCTAAGCGAAGGCGACATTGTGATTGATGGTGGCAATTCTCACTATAAGGAATCGATTCGTCGCTATAACGAGCTAAAGGAGATGGGAATTCACTTTATGGATGCGGGAACTTCTGGCGGAGTGGAAGGTGCTCGAAACGGAGCATGTTACATGGTTGGAGGGGATCATGAAGCTTGGAGCATTGTCGAACCTCTTTTCCGGGATACAGCTGTACAGAATGGGTATTTATATGCAGGAAAAGCAGGCAGCGGCCACTTTTTAAAAATGGTTCACAATGGAATTGAATACGGGATGATGGCTGCCATTGGTGAAGGATTCGAAATATTAGAAAAAAGCGAATTCGATTATGACTACGAAAAAGTAGCAAAAGTGTGGAACAACGGTTCGGTTATTCGTTCATGGCTCATGGAATTAACCGAACGCGCATTTTCAAAAGATGCAAAATTAGATGAAATCAAAGGGATTATGCATTCTTCCGGTGAAGGAAAATGGACAGTCGAGACAGCCTTAGATCTGCAAACTGCCACTCCTGTCATCGCTATGTCCTTATTGATGCGCTATCGTTCATTAGAAAACGATACATTTACAGGTAAAGTGGTAGCCGCTCTACGCAACGAATTTGGCGGACATGCCGTGGAAAAGAAATAAATAGTACATCTTCACGAACGGTTCAATGAAATCGCATAAGAGTAATTTTTAGGTCCAAGATCTACACGGAAGAACGATGGTGAATTTTCGAAAAGAAAGGAGAAGGTATATGGCTATCTCTTTTGATTACTCCAATGCATTACCATTTATGAAAGAGAGTGAACTAGATCATCTAAGTGAATTTGTAAAAGTGGTTCATACTATGCTTCATGAAAAGAAAGGCCTAGGATCGGATTTTCTTGGTTGGGTTGATTGGCCGATTCGCTATGATAAGGACGAATTTGCGCGAATCAAGCAAGCAGCCGAAAAAATTCGGAATCATTCAGACGCTCTTGTCGTTATCGGCATTGGCGGATCTTATTTAGGGGCAAGGGCTGCTATTGAAGCATTGTCCCATACTTTTCATAACCAGATGAACGATACGACGCAAATTTATTTTGCGGGTCAGAATATCAGCTCTACTTATATCTCTCATTTATTAGATGTGTTAGAAGGCAAAGAGCTGTCTATCAACGTCATTTCTAAATCAGGAACAACGACAGAACCTGCCATTGCTTTCCGGATTTTCCGCGACTACATGGAGAAAAAATATGGAAAAGAGGAAGCAAGAAAACGGATTTATGTTACTACTGATCAAGAAAAGGGAGTATTAAAAAAGCTTGCCGATCAAGAAGGATATGAAACGTTTGTTATTCCAGATGACATAGGCGGAAGATATTCTGTGCTGACAGCAGTTGGCCTATTGCCAATCGCCGTAGCTGGATTGAATATTGATCGAATGATGGAAGGGGCAGCATCGGCATATTATAAATATAACAATCCTGATCTTTTAACTAATGGAAGTTATCAGTATGCCGCCGTGCGAAATATTCTTTATCGTAAAGGGAAGGCGATCGAATTATTGGTGAACTATGAACCGTCCCTTCATTACGTATCCGAATGGTGGAAACAGCTGTTTGGCGAAAGTGAAGGGAAAGATCAGAAAGGACTCTTTCCTGCATCCGTTGATTTTACAACAGATTTACATTCCATGGGCCAATACGTTCAGGAAGGCCGCCGCAATCTGATCGAAACAGTGCTGCAAGTTAAAAAACCGCGAATCGAACTGACGATTCAAGAAGACCAAGAAAATATCGATGGATTGAATTTCTTGGCGGGTAAGACACTGGATGAAGTAAACAAAAAAGCGTTTCAAGGCACGCTATTCGCACACGTAGACGGCGGAGTGCCTAACTTAATTGTTGAACTGGACGAAATGAATGAATACACCTTTGGTGAAATGATATACTTTTTCGAAAAAGCTTGCGGCATGAGCGGACATTTACTGGGCGTGAATCCGTTTGATCAGCCGGGAGTGGAAGCTTACAAGAAAAATATGTTTGCCTTACTTGGCAAGCCGGGTTTTGAAGTTGAAAAGGCAGCTCTCATGAAACGGTTATCTAAATAACGTTTTTATATAAAGGCAACCGCAAGATTCAACTTATAACCGATTGAAAAGCAGGCTACCTGTTCCTGCACCCTACAGGAGGCAGGTAGCTTCATGTTTATTGAATTCGAGCGTTTATAGAACCTTCTTCCATTTATACGTCCAAAACCGCTCAGTTTTTAGCCATGCTAACGCATCTCCGCCTCGTTTGGAAGCGGCTTTCATCAGCCCTTCCGTTTGGGAGCGGTGCGCTTTAATGGCTGCGATTTTTTTATCGATGACGTCACTTACATCGCGGATCACATCTGGATTGCCGATTTCTTGTTCGCAGTTTTTAGAAAAGGCAACACAGTGCACGGTCGGGCGTTTTTCTTTCGGAAGCCGTTCGACAGCGCGAATAACGGCCGCCCCGCACGCGTCATGGTCAGGGTGAACGCTGTAGCCGGGATAAAACGTAATGATCAGCGACGGATTTGTTTCAGTGATGATCGCGCTGATGCGGTCAACGAGCAGTTCTTCATCTTCAAATTCAATCGTTTTGTCGCGAAAGCCTAATAGGCGCAAATCTTTAATGCCAATGACTTTGCACGCGTCTTCCAGTTCTTTTTTGCGGATGAGCGGCAGCGTTTCACGGTTCGCAAATGGCGGTGTCCCCATGTTTCGCCCCATTTCCCCAAGTGTAAGGCAAGCGTATGTAATCGGAGTGCCTTTTTTTGCGTACATTGCTAACGTTCCCGACACGCCAAACGATTCATCATCCGGATGAGGAAACACAACAAGTATATGTCTTTCCATTTTTTAATTCCCCCTAAAACGGTTCATAGCTTAACTGCAACGCAACAGCAAGCTTTCCTTCGTAATCATGTCCGGCCAACAACAATTGCCCTTTATCTGTCACTTCCCAATCGGTCAAACCTTCTGCATACACCCAGCCAAAATCCAACTTCAACCCGACGCGGTAAGGCCCTTTTCCGACAATTTTCCCGTGGCTAAAACGAATGAGGCCGTTGCGAATGTACGCCCCTGCCGAAAAAAATCCTTCATTATGGTGCGACGCATACGCTCCGTTTGTTGTTTCTAAATGCAAATATACATCTTGATTAGCAAAACGGTTCAGCGCCGTCTGCACTTCTTCTATGCGAATCGGCTGCACGAAAACCCCTCCCTCGAACATCGTCTTTTTACTATTTTACATGAAGGGAAGACGCAAAAGGAAATATTTCGTTTTGCAAATTTTTTAGTATAATAATGAAAAAGGCATGCGAAAACGTAGCTTCATAAGTTTGAAAACTTGCACCGAAACACAAAAAGAGGTGAGGAACGATGCGTTTTCAAAGAAGGGGTGTAACGTTTTTAAACATAGATGGCACGTATGTTTCGCAACGAAGACTTCTTCGTTTGCCTCACGAATGGATTGATCTGACGGATGTGGAGCAGACGAATTTATATTGTGAAACACATTCATTACAGGAGATTGAAAGGCGCCTTGCGCATCACAGCCGGAAAGGAATCGTCTTCATCGGCAGCGGAAATTATCATTACGTGTCGTATTTGTTGATGAAACATATCATCGAGCCGTTCACGCTCGTTTTGTTTGACCATCATACCGATCTCGGTGCCGGACAAGAAGCGATGATTTCTTGCGGTTCGTGGGTGTCTTATGCTATTACAATACCGTTTTTAAAAAAAGTAATGATTGTAGGAGCGACAGTGCAGCAATATCCTCATCTTTCTTCAAACATCACGATCTTTCCAAGTTCATTACGCTCTCCGAAACTTCTTTTGTCTCATATTACAACAGAGAATGTGTATATTAGCATTGATAAGGATGTGCTTTGCCGGGATGATGCAGTGACGAATTGGGATCAAGGAACGATGACGCTTTCTTTTTTGCTTCAATGTTTAAAAGGTTTATTGGCGCATAAAAACGTGGTTGGGGTCGATGTGTGCGGCGAATATCCGCAAGCTTCCGTCGATTTATTCCATCCGATGAGCCGCGAAGCGAACCGGAAAAATGAATATGCGAACTTGTGCATTGCGGAAACGTGCTTGCGCCATGCGGTACATCACCCGCGTCTGGCATAATGGAAATTGCCCGGTCTTTTCACTGGAAAGCCGGGCGTTTTTTATAATCCGATAGGAAAGTATAAATTTTTCTGAATCGGTGTCTAGCTTCGGCTGGGCAGTCGCCTCAGCTTTTCTTAATAAATAATGCGAAATGTTTTCTCGTTCAGAATAGGGGCTATGTATTCTGTTTCAATCTTTGTCACTTTGGCGAACGGAGTGCCTTGATGCATTTTATCCATAAACATTTGGATTCGTTCGTCAGTCCCTTGTACTTCTAACTCTACCGTTCCGTCATCGTTGTTTTTCACCCAGCCGGTTAAATCCCATTTCAGCGCTTCGTGCTGTGTATAATAACGAAAACCGACGCCTTGAACGCGGCCATGGACAATGGCATGCAACCGCCTCATCGCTGCCCCTCCTCGTATGTTCCTATACAAAATCATACAACAACTTAGCCGATTTTGTATATGCAAAACAAAACAAGAAGGACTAAAACATTTTAGCCCTTCTTGTTTGTTGCAACATATCGGTTCACTTTTTCTTTCACCAGCTCTTCAAGAAGGGGATGATACCCTAAATAATTGCATAGTACCCATTGCCGATTTGACGATGAAAAGGTGCGAAGCTGTTTTTCGATTTTTTTCATTAATACGCCGGTAAACAACAAATAAGGAACGACGAAAATGGTTTTGTATGAAGAGTCCTTTGCTTTCTGCAAGCCGTCTTCAAGCGATGGTTGGGCTGCTGCAAGAAAGCATACATCGACATAAGGGATGTTCGCTTTTTCTTGCAATAACTTAGCAATCGCCTTCATATCCCGCTTCGTATCTGGGTCGCTGCTGCCGCGCCCGATGAGAAGAACCATGGAACGATTATCGAGCGGAGCAGACTGTTCAGCGATTCGTTCGACGACGATTTGGATCATTTTTTCATCGACGCCAAACGGCTCACTTAAAACGAAATCGAGATGCGGGTAGCGCTGTCTGGCTTTTTGAACGGCGTCCGGAATATCGTGCTTCGCATGCCCAGCCGCTAACAGCAAAACAGGGATGACGACAATGCGCGTCGCCCCTTTTTGCACGCACCGATCAATGCCCGTTTCAATATCCGGCTCGGCATGTTCGATAAAACAAACTTCCTGAATCGGACAGTCAATCTTCGCTTTGCATCGCTCGACAAATGCGATTGCTTCTTCACAAGCTTTCGCGACGCGGCTTCCGTGGCAAACATATAAAACAGCTTGCATAATAGCCTCCTTATAACGCTTCGTTTGCAACAGATGGCTGTAGCATCCGCTCAAACCAGTAAATTTTGTCGCGCAAGGTGACGACTTCCCCGATAATGATCATGCTTGGATTTTCGATTCGCTTCTGTTGGACTGCTTCGACGATCGTTTCGAGCGTAGCGGTCACCGTTCGTTGCTCGTATAATGTGCCCCACTGGATCACAGCAACGGGAGTGGAAGGAGCTTTTCCATGTTTGATTAATTGATCACGAATATATGGGAGATTACTTATTCCCATATAAATAGCAATTGTGTCAATTCCTTTGGCAAGACTTTCCCATTTGATCTCCTCTTGGCTTCCGTCTCGCTTATGGCCGGTCACAAATGCAACGCTTGAGCTGAAATCGCGATGGGTGACAGGGATTCCGGCGTAAGCGGCAGCTGCAATTCCGGATGTAATGCCGGGAACGATTTCAAAATCGATGCCGCTGTTTGCAAGTGCCTCTGCTTCTTCGCCGCCTCTTCCAAAGACGAACGGATCCCCACCTTTTAATCTTACAACAATTTTCCCTTTTTTTGCATGACGGATGAGAAAGCGGTTAATCGTTTCTTGCTGCATCGTATGGTAACCCGGCAGTTTGCCACAAAAAATGAGTTCCGCATCTTTTTTTGCATATGATAACAATTCTTCATTAACGAGGCGATCGTACAAAATGACATCGGCTTTTTGTATGCACGTTAAACCTTTGACGGTAATGAGTTCCGGGTCGCCAGGACCAGCTCCGACTAAATACACTTTGCCCATCTCTATTCAGCCCTTTCTTGATATGATAGAAATCATCAATTTCTGAATCTCTGCTGGCTTGAATGTGCCGTCGCCTCCGATTTTCTTAATTTAAGGGCGGGGGTCAATTACGAACCCACCGCCGCGGCGAATCGGTTTTTTTTCGTGAAGAGAAATATCCGTAAAGTCCGGAATTTTTAAAAAATGTTTCTCTAATTCGATTTCAACGAGACGAAACGCCTGTTCATCGTCATGGGCAGCAATCACGACATAAATGATGCCCCTCTTTGTTGTCACTTCAAAACGATAAAGATTCATGTTTGCCACCTTTTATATAGCTACATTCAATTGTTGCAAAATGCGATCTAACTCTGTTTGTAAAGGTTCAAGACCGACGCGATTCAAGTAATCTAAAAACGTTTCTCCTTGCTGTTTTGTTTCTTTAAAGTATGTCAACAACTTCACGAGCACTTTTGAAAGCTGCTCCGCATCGACTTTTCCTTTTAATTTTTCATTAAATTTGCCGCCGTTTTGCAACGTACCGCCAACATAAATTTCAAACGCTTCGACCATGCCTTTATCTTTCGTTTTCATTTTAATTCCTTGCAAACCGATATCAGCGATTTGCCGTTGGCCGCATGAGTTCGGGCAGCCGACCATATGGATGCGTACAGGAACATCCAATTCGAGGTGGTCGTCAAGGTATTCAGCGATGCGGCGCATCCGTTCTTTCGTTTCAACAATCGCCAAGTTGCAATATTCTGTACCTGTGCAAGAAACAGAATAGCCGATAAACGATTTCGGTTGAATAGTAATGCGCTCAAACACTTTTTCATGCAACAACGCATCGACGTTTTCGTCCGGGACGTTCGGGATGATCAAGTTTTGCGAGTTGCATAAGCGCACTTCGCCATTTCCGTACTGGCGGGCGACGCGGGCAATTTCAAACACTTCGTCTGCGCTGAGTCGTCCGACCGGCACGTTAAAGCCGATGTAATTCAATCCTTCTTGTTTTTGGCGATGAACACCGTAAAAGTATCCGGCATTCCAGCCTTTTTGTATATCTTCGCCTTTTGACGGAAGCGGCCCGGTCAGCTCTAAAAGTTTTTCTTTAAATTTCTCTATGCCCCAATCAGCGACAAGAAATTTCAAGCGGGAACGATGGCGTTTTTCGCGATAACCGTAGTCGCGGAAAATCGTTGTAACAGCGATGGCGACATCTTTCACTTGTTCCGGTTTGACGAATACGTCCAACGTTTGGGCAAGATATGGTGCAGAGGATAATCCGCCGCCCACTTTCACATGGAACCCGAGCGTTTCTTTGCCATCGATCACCTTTTTCGCCGGCGTGAAAGAAATACAATGAATTTCTGCGTTCGCTGCGTTATATACATTGGCGCTAATTGACATTTTATATTTGCGCGGCAAGTTCGAGAAATCCTCGTTATATTGGAAAAACTCATATACTTCCCGAACAATGCCGGTCGTATCGATGATTTCATTTGGATCGATGCCCGCAAGTGGATTTCCAACGATATTTCTCGTGATGTCACCACAGGCTCCCGCCGTCGACAGGCCGACTCGTTTTAAGCGGTCAAAAATGTCAGGAAGCTGCTCGATTTGCAGCCAGTGAAATTGCACGGCTTGCCGGGTCGTAATGTCAAAAACGCCGCGGCCGTAATCGCGCGCAATCCCCGCCAATGTTTCGAGCTGTTCGTTGTTTAAAATGCCGGATGGGACGCATACGCGCATCATAAAGTAGCCAGCTTCTTTCGGTTTCTGCAAATAAAGGCCGGCCCATTTGAATAAATCCCATTCTTCTTGCGGAATAGAAGCAAACCCTTCTTTCGCATAGCGCGGAATGTCTTCGAAAATTTTCAATCCGTCTTTTTCTAGTTTTTTCAATTCTGTTTTATTTAAATTTGGATTGTTGGCCCATACTTTTTCGTACGCCATTTACTTTTCCCCCTTAATGCGTTGATGGTGACGCAAATAAGCGATCACTTGATTGACACATTCCTCAAGCGAATAAAGGTGCGTTTCTACGATCAATTCTGGCGATGACGGTTCTTCATAAGGCGAGTCAATGCCGGTAAACTCACGAATTTCACCGTTTCTCGCTTTTTTATACAACCCTTTTGGATCGCGTTTCTCGCATTCTTCAAGCGGACATTTGACATAAATTTCGATGAACTCATCCGCTTCTAATAATTGGCGGACTAATTGGCGATCCCGTTCAAAAGGAGAGATAAACGCTGTTAATACAAACTGTCCGCTATCGACAAACAATTTCGCGACCTCACCGATTCGACGGATGTTTTCCGTGCGATCTTCCGCTGAAAAGCCTAAATCTTTGTTGAGGCCATGGCGAATGTTATCGCCGTCTAATACGTAGTTTTGTACGCCAAGTTCAAACAGCTTTTTCGACACGGCATTTGCAAGTGTCGATTTACCGGAGCCGGAAAGTCCGGTAAACCATAACACAGCGCTATGATGACCGTTTCGCGCGCGACGGTCTTCTTTCGTAATGGTAGTGTGATGCCAAACGATGTTTGCCAAAATGACTCCTCTCCTTTACTTCGTAGATGTAGAGACGGCTTCTTGTTGCTGAAGTCCTTTGATGAGTACTTGCACGACTTCCGGACGGCTGAATGTGCTTGGCGGAACTTGACCGTTGCGCAACATTTCACGCACTTTCGTTCCTGATAAAATGACGTGGTATTCGCGGTCGTGCGGGCACGTTTTTGTTGATGCCATTCCTTCGCATTTCGTGCAATAAAAGCTATGTTCAAAAAATAGCGGTGTAATGCCGAGTTCTTCTTGTGTGAAATTCAAGAAAATTTTTTGCGCATCGTACGTGCCGTAGTAGTTGCCGACACCAGCATGGTCGCGGCCGACAATGAAATGCGTGCAACCGAAATTTTTGCGCACCATCGCATGGAAAATTGCTTCGCGAGGACCAGCATAGCGCATCGCGGCTTGGAAGACGCCGAGGAATACGCGGTCTTTCGGATAGTAGTTTTCAAGCAACACTTGATAACTCTCCATGCGAATATCGGCTGGAATGTCGTCGTCTTTCGTTTCGCCGACAAGCGGGTTTAAAAATAAACCGTCAACGATCTCAAGTGCACATTTTTGAATGTATTCATGGGCACGGTGAACAGGGTTTCTCGTTTGGAAACCGACGACCGTTTTCCATCCGAGCTCGGCAAAGCGTTTTCGTGTTTCAGCTGGATCGAAATAAAAGGCAGCGAATCTTCCTTTATTCGTTCGTTTGACGAGGGTAATTGGCCCACCGATATAGACGTTTGGTTTTTCCAATAATTTTTTGACGCCAGGGTGATTCCAATCGTCAGTTTTATAAACAAGAAGCGCTTCTTTTTGTTTATCAGGCACGTATATGTCTTGAACTTCGATTATGCCATATACATCGCCTTCGTAAACAAGTTTCACCGTTTCGCCGATGGACAGCTCGCTTGCTTTTTCTTCGCTGACGGCAAGCGTGATAGGAATGCTCCAAACCGTTCCATCAGCAAGGCGCATCGTTTCGACGACAGACTCGTAGTCGTCTTTTCGTAAAAATCCTGTAAGCGGGCTATAGCCGCCGATTCCGATCAATTCAAGATCGCTTAATTCAGCGTTGTTCAATACAATCTCTTTTTGAATCAAATCAACAGAATAATCAGGATTCCAGCGGTTGATTAATGTGCCTCCATGCGGGATGCTTAAGCTCATTTTTCATTCCTCCTAACACAATTTATAACAAAACATATTGGATAACTATGATTTATAGTTATAGTTAAATACCGCCGCCATTTTCATGAAGCGATCGTTTTTCTTCGGATATCGTTTTTTTCAAGCTAATGACTCCGATTGTCGCTAGGCAAACGCTAAAGATGGCGATGACAGTATACAGATCGCTATCAAGTAGCAATTTGACGAGGCTGTAAGAGATGACAAGTGAAAAGATCGGCGAAACGAACCAAACTTTTAAAAGCTGGATGACAATTCGCTTTTGCCATATATAAAATCCTGTTTTTGCCGTACCGATTCCAATGATCGCTGATGTTGTAATTTGCGTTAACGGTACCGGCAGGCCAAAAATGGACGACAGAATGACAAGAATCGCTCCTGTTCCAGAAATGGCGCAGCCTTCGAACGGAGAAAAATGGGTGATTTTTTTTCCGTTTGTTTCAAGCACTCGCCTTCCTAACAAGATCGCGCCTAATGCAACAAACAAGCCACCGAAAATCGTTCCGTTTGTAACGGAGATCAACCCAGCCCCAACGAGCGGACCGACAGCATTAGCGACGTTGTTCATTCCTGCTGAAAATGCTTCAAAAAAGCCAGTGATAATAAGCAACGTCATAAAGCTTTTTTGCCACATTCCGCGTTCGACTTGCGGGTATTTTCGCTTCAGCTTTAAAAACCATTTGCCGATGATCAAGGTGAATGTGAATGCTATAACTGGAACGACGACCCAAATCGAAACGATGAACAAAAGTTTTGAAACATATAGCGCTTGATAGGCGATGCCGACACCTACCACCGAACCGACTGTAATTTCGCTCGTTGATAAAGGGATTCCCATGACGTTGGCGGCAAACAAAGAAATCGCTGCAGCTGTTAAAATAATAATTACGATTTTAATAGTTAAAATGGATGAAGGGATGATGCCTGAACCGATCGTTTTGACAACTTCGCCTCCGCCAAGACTCCCTAAAAAAACACCAAGACCGCAAAGGAGAAGGGCAACATATTTCTGTTTGATCGCTCCGGATCCGTAAGCGACTCCCATCGCTGCAGCCGCGCCGCTTGCGCCGATGTTCATCGCAAAAAAGAAGGAGACGATAAAAGCAACTGCCAGTAACATCAATGATCCCCTCCCTATGATTCATGCAGGCCGCATTCCGTTTTTCCACGTCCAGCCCATCTTCCTGAGCGCAAATCATTTGCGTCGAGAGCGGGGGATGTACAAGGTTCACAGCCAATGCTCGGGTAGCCTTTGTCATGGAGCTCATTGTACGGAAGCTGATGTTTGTACACATAGTTCCATACATCTTTCCATGTCCAGTGAATAAGCGGACATATTTTAATAGATTGAAATTTTTCGTCTTTATTGAGATATTCCACATGCTGGCGTGTCGGTGACTGTTCGCGCCGCAATCCGGAAATCCACGCAGTGACACCGGTTAATACTTCACGGAGCGGGATGATTTTTCGCAGTTCACAGCACTTATTCGGGTTATGCTTCCATAATTCATCGCCAAACTGCTCTGCTTGCTCTTTTAGAGACAGATGTGGCTTTTTCATAATAATTCGAAGCTCCGGGTATTTTTGTTTGACCTTTTCAATTGTTTCATATGTTTCGCGAAAATGAAGATTCGTATCAAGAAAAACAATTTCGGCATCCGGTTTTACTTTGGAGATCAAGTCAATTAACACGATGCCCTCAATACCAAAACTGCAAGCATATACAATATCGTCTTGATAATGGTCATATGCCCACTTAAGGACATCTAACGCACCTTTTGTTTCATTATCGCTCGGAAACGATGGCTTTTCTTCGTCCCACGTATGATAAGTAAGCAACACTATCCCCCCTTAAGATGTAAAACATGTCATTCATTGCGAAAATAAGTTGATACAGCAGGAATAAAAAAACTTTCCATTTTGGAAAGATGAAAAAGGAAAACTATTTTACCTTATCTTCCAAAATGGTTACCATTTGGATGGACGTAGCACCTTACTTTATGAAAAGCAGGTTGCCGGGGTTCATTGGGCCAGTTCCCTCCCCCACTCTTGATAAGTATGTAATTGACTAAAATTTTAACATAATTCGAATAAAAGTCAACCCGAGTTTTTCGATAGGAATTATTTTTTTTAAAAAAATCCCCTTTGGAAAGGGGAATGATAGACTGATCATTTTTTTTGTTGTAGTTCCATTCGCATAAATTTCCGGGTGTTTGGCCCGTATATTCCGTCATCTCGCAAAGCCGCGTACATCGATTGAAAGCGCCGTACTGCGTCTTCCGTTTGTTCGCCGTACACCCCGTCGATTCCTTTTGGATCAAAACCGAGATGTTTCAAGGCGCGTTGCAGCATTTTGACGTCTTCTCCTTTGTCGCCTTTTTTTAACGTTTTATCTGGCAACGGAAATTCTTCTTGGCGAAGTTTTTGTTTGACGACTTCGGATAGTTTGGCTAACGTTTCTTGTCCAACGATTCCATCAACGTGCAACCCATATCGTTTTTGAAACGCCATCACCGCATTTTCCGTTTCTTCCCCAAATACTCCGTCTGCTCCATATTTCGGAAGCGGAAACCCGATGCGGATTAAATCTTGTTGAATTTCTTTGACAAACGTTCCACGATCGCCTAGTTTTAACGGCAACCGTACAGAAATGCCTTTCACTTGGCTTGGTTTTTTTGTTTCTTCCTTGTTCGATGGATTGGTTGGTTTCATCGCTTCGATGACGTCATGAATAAATCCGTCCCACGTTACCCCGTAAAGGCGAAAGGCATTGAGAGGGTCGCTTCTTCTCTCTGGGTCGAGCGTATGATGGGATACGATATGACGCTTAGGTTCAAGACGGAACGTTTGGCAAAGGTAAGCGTGGTACCAGACGTATCGTTTGTATGCCTCATTAAAATCGATGTTTCCTCCATAGCAAAGTTCTACGCCGATCGCTGCGTCGTTGGCATCGGCGCCAAACAGTTGGTTATCCATCGGTTTGTTGTACAAAACGTGCCATGCTTTTTCGTCTAATGGGATGATTTCGAGAATGTATTTGTCATCGATGAATGTATGAGCCGATGCTGATGGTTGGCGATTGTGAAAGTAGTTGCGATTGGCGTAAGCGGTGGAGCCTGGGTTTCCGGTTGAATGGCTGACGATAAACTTAACGCCTTGCAACTTTTGGCCGGAGCGAGCATTTCCGACTTGAATGTAGTCGCGGGTAATTTCATACACCATGTTTGTCCACCTTCCTTCATAATTATTTCGTCATATCATATGTTTTAGATGCGAAATGGTGAAAGGCTTTTCTACTATATAAATACAACTGGGAGGTTTAACTTATGGCTGACGAAAAAGTAGACTCCTTATTTTTTCGACTGTCGGCGGCAAGTGTGTGACTTGCCTCGTCACGCCTTCGCGTGACAGAGGACCGAACAACCAACCGCTTCACAGACAAATGCATTTGTCTGGAAGCGGTGTTGTTCGGTCACCCGACAGTCGAAACATACCGAAAAGACGAAAACGTTAAAGTTCCAAATTGCATCTATATATATTGATCGCTGCGAAAGGCGGAAAAAGATAGGATAAAATAAAAAAGATGGTCAAACCATCTTTTTGCTGCTTCCTATTTTTTTCGTAAATTTCCTAATTCCTCGACGATCGCTTGCATTTCGCTTGGGCTGAAAGATTGCTTTTTCATGACTATTTCATAAATGTCTTTTAGTTCGTCATACAACGCGTCATCGAAATGGGAAGGTTTCATCACATCAAAATTCAACACTTTTAGCTTTTCTTTCATTTTGTCAATCATATATTCCATATTTTCCGGAGATTTTTTCGATAAATCCACATCGTTCATTCCTTTCTGCCTCATGATTAACGTTTATTGTACCATATGGAAAGCAGTGAAAGATATACATGGCCATTGATATTTTGTTTATAATGGATAGCGAAAGGAGATGTTGGAAAATGGTGAAAGTGTTATTCGTTTGTTTAGGGAATATTTGCCGTTCGCCAATGGCGGAGGCGATTTTTCGTGATTTGGTGAAAAAAGAAGGATTACAAGATCAAATCATCATCGATTCGGCGGGGACAGGAAATTGGCATATCGGCAAACCGCCGCATGAAGGCACTCAGCAAATTTTAATGAAAAATCGCATTGATTTTACTGGCATTCGCGCAAGACAAGTTCATGCGGAAGATTTGCAAACATTTGATTATATTATTGCGATGGATGTGGAGAATGTCGGGAATTTGCGCCGGCTGGCGGGACATAATAAAGTTGGCTTTATCGGCAGGCTGCTTGATTTCGTCCCAGACAGCGATCTTGCCGATGTGCCGGATCCTTATTATACAGGTAATTTTGAGGAAGTATACGAATTAATTCAAAAAGGATGCCGCCACTTGCTTGAAACGATTAAAAAAGAAAAAGGGCTGTAAGGAGCGGAGGAACGTGAAATTATGGAAAAATGTCATGATTGGAGCTGCGCTCGGTGCAGCGGTTTCGCTGTTGGATCGGGAAACGAGGGAGGCGTTAAAGACGGTTTGGCGCCAACGGGAAGAATGGGTGCGCCGGCTGCCGGAACAAATGCGACAATGTCGCCAGTCGCTTGAAACGTTGACAGAAGATGTAATATATACGGCGGAAAAAATCAAGGTAATTGCTGAAAAAACGCCGGAAATGATCGAGTGGATGAAAGAAACGTACGATATGATAAAAGCGCCTCACTCGAAAAAATGAAGGGAGCATACGTTCATGATGGTGAACCTCACGTTTATACGTGAAATGATCCAGCGGTTTCAAGAAGATGAAGTGTCCCGTCTGTCGGCGGAGTTAGCTTATTTTTTTCTTCTTTCTCTCTTTCCATTTTTAATTTTTTTATTGACATTGCTTGCCTATTTGCCGATTCCGCATGAAGATGTGCTGTCGGTCGTTCGTCAGTATGCGCCGAAAGAAGCGATGGACCTCATTGAAGCGAACGTTCACTATATTATGAACCATCAAAATGGGAAATTATTGTCATTAGGAATTATCGGGGCGGTTTGGTCCGCTTCAAACGGTATTGCCGCCATTGTTCGTGCTTTGAACCGCGCCTATGATGTCGAGGAAAGCCGCTCTTTTATCGTGGCAAGAGGGATGGCGATTTTGCTTACGCTCGGCATGATGGTCGTGATTGTGGTGGCGCTGTTGCTTCCTGTTTTCGGAAAAGAGATCGGCCTTTTTTTATCTTCCGTTCTCGGTGTTTCTGAAGCGTTTTTAACACTTTGGAACACGTTGCGGTGGACTGTCAGTTCGCTTATTCTGTTCATCGTCTTTACTTCTTTATATTATTTTGCGCCGAATAAACGAATGCACTGCAAAGATGTGCTTGTCGGTGCATTGTTTGCAACGATCGGCTGGATTGTAACCTCGCTTGCTTTTTCTTATTATGTGGCAAGCTTCGCGAGTTATACGTCTATGTATGGAAGCCTTGGAGGCATTATCATTTTAATGGTTTGGTTTTATTTATCAGGTATGATCATTGTGTTAGGCGGGGAATTGAATGCGATTTTCGCTTGCGAGCGCGAAGGAAGAAAGCGGGAACGTTAACGGATAAAGCAAGGCAAACAGGGAATTCTAATCCGTGTAGTCGTTTAGAGGAGGAATGATCATGACGAAGAAGACAAAAAAAGATGGCGGTACAAAACAAAAAGGAAAACATAAGCCGACACATAAAACGAGCAGTAGTGCCAACGGACAAAACGGATATCATTAAAAAAAGGGCTGTCACTATGACAGCCTCTTTTATTCTGCGATCTCTTCGTAATGATAATATGTTTGATTGTAAATGTGTTCAATTTCAGCATCTGTCATGTAGACAAGTTGTTCTCTATCAATTCCTTTTACTTTCTCAATAAACTCGATCATATTTCTTCGTTCCGCTCTACTCATGATTCATCGCTCCTTTATTCTGTTTTAAAACAGTCTATTGTTTTGTTATTTGTATTATATAACAGAACTAAAAAAATGGTCAACACATTTTTTAAAAAATAGGCGAAAAAAATGAAGGTCATTTTGCTACGACCTTCTTAGGTTTATTATAAGACAGAGCAATGAATACGAATAAAAGCAAAGAGCTTACCACGATAAAAAAGTTTCCGTTTTGTTTGTATTGGATCATGATCCCGATTATAAATGGCCCACTCATGCTTCCGATGCTATAGAGAATGCCGGACAGCAAATTTCCCGTTGGAAGCAGCTGTTTCGGAAGCAAATCAGCCATATACGTAATCCCGAGTGAAAAGAGCGAACCGACAAACATTCCGGCCACAAAAAAGCAAATGAACAGACCAATCAATGAATGAATGAAAAATGGTGCGCTCATAAAACTGATGCTGCCGATCAATAGCGCCACACAAAGAACCGATTTTCGTTCCAAGCGGTCGCTTAACATGCCGAGCGGCAATTGAAATAAGATGCTCCCGATGGAAAACGCCGGCAAAACCGCTGCGACTTGTTGGACAGACAGATGCTCACGCAAGGCATAGACAGGGAAAATTCCGTGAATGGAAGCTTCTAAAAAGCCGTATGCAAACGGAAGCAATAGCGCCGTCCATGCATATTTCCATGTCTCGATGAAGCGGCGGCATGACCCCGAATGATGGATTGTTCCTGCCGTTTCGGGATGTTCGTTTCGGATGAAAAACACGGCCAACCACCCTAATAAGCTCAACAAGGAGGATAATAAAAACGGCAGCGTTTCGCTCCGTTCAACGAGCGACGCCAACATCGGCCCGAGCGAAAAACCAATCCCGAAAAACAACCCGTATAACGATAAGTTTCGGCCGCGCCGATGATGAGGGGAAAAGTCAGTAATCCACGTCTGCACTGCGAAATGAAGCATATGATCACCAATGCCGATCAATAAACGTAAAACGAACCAAAATAAAAATGAATGCCATAGTGGAAATAAAGCGAGCGATAATAGTACAATAAAACCACCTAATATAATGATGGGTCGATATCCATATTTTCGCAACGGTTTTTCCATAAATGGAGAGACGAGAAGTACACCGATGTACATGGCAGTGGCATGCGCTCCATTGACAGAAGACGAAACGCTGTGCTTTTCTAATAATATAGAAATTAAAGGAAGCAACATTCCTTGCGATAATCCCGAAATCGCTACAACACTAACTAAAATCCAAAGACGCATGATCGATCCCTCATTATTTAGAAAATCACACCGATTACCATCGTACATAGTTTTAGCGGGAAAAACAAGAACAAACAAAGAGGTGGATAGAAATGGAATTTAAAATGAAAGAAGTCGGATTTCAAACGAATTTTGAATATGGGGAATTGCATGTAGCGGGAGATGCGGCGTACGGCTTTCGTCCTTATCAGCTGCTTGTTTCTTCAATTGCGGTTTGCAGCGGCGGAGTGTTGCGAAAAGTGTTGGAAAAAAAGCGGCTTCATGTAGAAGATATGACAATTCGCGCTGATGTAACCCGAAATGAAAAAGAAGCGAACCGCGTAGAAGCGATTCATCTTCATTTTATTATTAAAGGCGAGAATTTGGCTGAAGATAAAGTTGCGAAATCGCTGGAAGTAGCGAGAAAAAACTGCTCGATGATCCGGTCGGTCGAAGGGTGTATCCGCATTACGGAAACGTTTGAACTTGTCAAGTGACAAGAAAGGTTAGGTGTAAAGAATGAACAAACTATTTACGCTCATGGTTTTCATCGGTGTGCCACTATCAGTGATCGGAGGTTTTTTTCATTGGCCTTCCGTCATGATGTTTGCGATTTACTGTGTCACGATTATTGCATTAGCAAGCTACATGGGAAGGGCGACGGAAAGTTTGGCAATTGTGGCAGGACCGCGCATCGGCGGGTTGTTGAATGCAACGTTTGGCAACGCGGTTGAGCTCATCATTTCAGTGTTTGCATTAAAAGCAGGGTTAGTGGGAGTCGTCTTGGCATCGTTGACTGGCTCTGTATTGGGGAACTTGTTGTTAGTGGCGGGATTATCATTTTTTGTCGGCGGTTTGAAGTACAAACGCCAAGAATTTAACGTATACGATGCCCGCCATAATGCAGGATTGCTTACTTTTGCGATTTTAGTCGCCTTTGTCATTCCTGAAGTGTTTTCGCTTCATATGTCAGAAGCAGAAACGCTATCGCTTAGCATCGGCATTTCGATCATTATGATTCTTCTTTATTTGGCGGCGTTATATTTTAAACTTGTGACACATCGCGGCGTGTACCAGCATAAAGCGGATGAAGCAGAGGAACATGAAGAACCAGAATGGAGAAAAGGAAAAGCGATTGCGATTTTGGCGCTTGCTACGATCGCGGTTGCATACATATCGGAAAAGTTGGTTCATACGTTTGAAACGGTCGCCGAGTCGTTCGGCTGGAGCGAATTGTTTATCGGGATCATCATCGTTGCGATCGTCGGCAATGCCGCCGAGCACGCTTCCGCTGTCATCATGGCTTACAAAAATAAAATGAACGTCGCCGTCGAAATTGCGGTCGGCTCGACGCTACAAATCGCTATGTTTGTTGCTCCGGTACTTGTGCTTGTTTCGCTTTTGTTCCCAACAAGCATGCCGCTTGTATTTTCGCTTCCGGAATTAATCGCAATGGCAACGTCTGTCCTATTGATGATCGTTCTTTCTAATGACGGAGACACGAACTGGTTTGAAGGGGCGACGTTGCTCGCGGCATATACAATTATGGGAATCGGTTTTTATTTGCTGTAAAAAAAGGGACTCTGTCTTTACAGAGTCCTTTTACTATGCATCAAATAGGAGGAAAAACAGCACATCTACGTTTATTATAATATATTGTTTGAAAATTGAAAATATTTAGAGCGGAATTAATAATTTTTTTCTTGATGGATAAACCGTTTTTTTTTGAAAAAAATAACGGTAAAAGTAGCAATGGAGGAGTTCATATGATGAGAAAATGGATTCTTTATTGTTTTATAAGCATGTTGATTGCTTATTCGCCGGTGTTGGCTGCTGCAGCGACGCCGAATTCTGCCGTCGATATATCGAAAGAAAATACGTATCCGAACCCGACGCAAGATTTGCCTTATTTACAGCCGAGTTCATTTGCGAAACAGTTGATTGAATCAGCCGATGTGAAAATTGAAAATCCGGAGCTGATTCGTTTGCTAAACGAATCATCGGTATCAAGCACGCCGCTTGCTATCGGATATCGGGCGACAATTTATTTAGGCCAATGGCCGCTTAACTATCAATCGTTAGAAACATCGACGAATTGGGAGTATCAAAAAGTGAATACAAACTTTTTGGACAATCGCGGCGGCAATGCGCCGCAAAAACTCTATTATAAACAAGAGCTGCAAAAACATATTCGCGGCGGGTTAACAGCGCCGGTGCCAAACGAAGAGGCGGTTAAGAAAATGATGTTATTAACGGCGATGAAAAAAACGAATTTGCCGTTATCATTTAGTACGGTGATCGGTATCGGTACGAAAAAAGACCAGCCGTATCAAGTTCCGGCGAAGAAACTAGGTTATTTATATGCTTATGCTCCGGCGGTGAATGAAAAAGGAAAAGTCACGTACGGAGAAGTGTATGTCGTGTTAAAAGGAAGCAAGAAAAAAATCGTCGTCAAAAATGTGATGACACAAGGCGTCGGAGCGTGGATTCCGGTACAAGACCGTCTATCCTTTTCTTATATCGTAAGCGATCAACCAAGATAAAACGTCAAGGTAAATACCTTGACGTTTATTTCGTAATGTTTGCGTTCCGCTTAGTAAAATCAACATCTTTATAATAAACATTTTTTACCAGTACATTCGGACCGAGACATTGAACAGAAGGGCAATGGCAGTTCAATTGCTGCGCAAGGGAAGAACTCATCCATTTTTCATACGCTTCTAGCAACGTATCATGCTGAATGTTGCCAAGCGACGGCTCGTCGCCAAAATCAGTGACGATGATTTCTCCTGTAAAAATATTAACATTTAATCGTGAACGGCCGTCTGGATCGTTGCGGACGGTAACATTTTTGCTTGTGTATAGACGTTTTAACAAAGCAATGTCTTCTTCGTTGTCGCTGCAAGGATAAAACGGAAGCGTGCCAAACAGCATCCACACGTTTTCATCGCGAATGTCAAGCAGATGATGGATCGCCGCTCGCAATTCATCGAGGCTTAACGTTTCTAGAGCGCTTGCGAAATCGCTCGGATACATCGGATGTACCTCGTGTCGCTTGCACTTCATCTCATCAACAATTTGGCGATGAATGTTTTCTAAATGTGGCAACGTTCGTTTATTGATCATCGTTTCTGCTGACACGATCACGCCCATTTGCGCGAGCGCTTTAGCATTTTCAATCATCCGTTCAAAATAAGCTTCGCGCTGGCGGATGCTCGGTTTGCGCTCCATCATCGCAAATCCGCCTTCGACAAAATCGTCAATCGTTCCCCAGTTGTGCGAAATATGCAGGACATCTAAATACGGGATAATTTTTTCGTAACGCTCTAACTCTAATGTTAAATTCGAGTTGATTTGCGTGCGCACGCCGCGTTCATGAGCATATTTTAAGAGCGGAACGACATAGTCATTGACGGATTTTAACGAAAGCATCGGTTCTCCGCCGGTAATGCTTAACGAGCGCAAATGTGGGATTTCCTCAAGGCGCCGGATAAGCAGAGCAAGCGGCAATGCTTCCGGGTCTTTCGTCTGCAATGTATAGCCGACAGCGCAATGTTCACAACGCATATTGCATAACGTTGTAGTAGTAAACTCGACATTCGTTAGCTGCAATGAGCCGTATTGTTGAAGATCCAAATACGCTTCCCACGGGTCAAATGACGGCGTAATCGGTTCAAGTGTTAAACGAGCCATAAAAATCTCCTTTACTATCTGAAATTCAACCATGTTCATTATAGTCCATTGTCATTTTTTCAACAATCGGATACGATGGAAGGGAAGGGAGAGAATGCGATTGGGCAACGCTGTATACGAAAAAGATTTGCAATTAAAATATTTAAAGGAACGCTTAAATATGCTGCTTCACATGATCGATTCGCTTGATCCGGAGTCAACCGATGTAGAAGATATTGATCGGTTGATCGAAATTATTGATTCGCTCGAAATGAAGTACGAACAATTCAAAAAAACGTGGTAAAAAGCGCTTCATGCTGGCTTTTTTCTTTTTTTCCATGTCAGCCGTTTTCATTGTTCAGCAAAAAGGGGTATAATAAAAAAGAAAGAATTCTAAATATTAATACATATGATGGACAAAGGGGAAGGGGCGTAGATCATGGAAAAATTTCAGGAGAGCATGTATCAGCTCATTGTTGAAACGTCAACGAAGCTGCCAAAAGATGTACGGCGGGCGATCGCTCGCGCCAAAGCGCGGGAGAACGCAGGAACGCGCGCGGCAATGGCGTTAACGACGATTGCCGGAAACATTCAAATGGCCGATGAAAACGTATCGCCAATTTGTCAAGATACAGGGCTTCCGACGTTTAAAATTAAAGTGCCGGTCGGCGTCAACCAAATCAAAATGAAAGAGGCGATTCGCCGAGCGATCGCTCAGGCGACAAAGGACGGAAAGCTTCGTCCAAACTCCGTCGATTCGTTAACAGGTGAAAACAGTGGCGACAACTTGGGCGATGGCGTGCCGGTCATTAAGTTCGAACAATGGGAGAAAGATTACATCGATGTTCGCCTTATTTTAAAAGGAGGCGGCTGTGAAAATAAAAACATTCAATACAGCTTGCCGTGTGAATTGGAAGGATTGGGACGGGCTGGCCGCGATTTGGACGGTATTCGCAAATGTATTTTGCATGCGGTTTATCAAGCGCAAGGACAAGGCTGCAGCGCCGGCTTTATCGGCGTCGGCATTGGCGGTGACCGCTCGGCTGGCTATGAATTGGCGAAAGAGCAATTGTTCCGTTCTGTCGATGATGTGAATCCGAACGAAGAACTTCGCCAGCTTGAAGAATATATTATGGAAAATGCAAACAAACTCGGCATCGGTACGATGGGATTCGGCGGCGAGACGACGCTGCTTGGCTGTAAAATCGGGGTGATGCACCGCATTCCAGCAAGCTTCTTTGTTTCGGTCGCATATAACTGTTGGGCGTTCCGCCGCTTAGGGGTGAAAATCGATCCAGAAACAGGCGAAATTCAAGAATGGTTCTATCAAGAAGGCGAAGATGTCGATTTTGCGAAAGAACTAGAAAAAGCAGAAGAAAAACAATCGGTGCCGACGGAGGGAGCGCGCGAAATCGTTTTAGAAGCACCGCTTACCGAAGAGCAAGTCCGCCAGCTCAAAGTTGGCGATGTTGTCCGCATTAACGGCATGATGTACACAGGCCGCGATGCGATTCATAAACATTTAATGGATCATGACGCTCCAGTTGATTTGAACGGGCAAATTATTTATCACTGCGGTCCGGTGATGTTAAAAGATGAAAACGGCAAATGGCATGTAAAAGCGGCAGGTCCGACAACGAGCATTCGCGAGGAGCCTTATCAAGGCGACATTATGAAAAAGTTCGGCATTCGTGCGGTCATCGGTAAAGGCGGCATGGGAGCGAAAACGTTAGCGGCTTTAAAAGAACATGGCGGCGTCTACTTAAACGCGATCGGCGGAGCGGCGCAATATTATGCAGACTGCATTAAATCGGTCGAAGGCGTCGATTTCTTAGAGTTCGGTATTCCGGAAGCGATGTGGCATTTGCGTGTCGAAAACTTTACGGCAGTTGTCACGATGGACTCTCACGGCAACAGCCTTCACGAAGATGTCGAAAAATCATCGCTTGAAAAACTGGCACAATTTAAAGAACCGGTATTTAAATAATCGTTTGTCCCCCACAAAACGAACACGCTTTGTGGGGGATTTTTGTTAAAAACTGGTTCGATTAAAGTAAGCGGAAAGGAAAACCCTATGTGTAGCGACTCATGTTAAGGAGGATTACGATGAAACGCTACGTGATTTTCTTGTTAGCCGTAATCGTTTCTTTTATCCCATATTCCGCTTATGCGCTATCGAATGAAGCGATTCATTGGGGGTTTTCCAAGAGCAAAAACCACGAGCCGCCTTCCGCTGGAAAAGAGTGGGATGCGATTCTTGCTAAATATGATGCATTTTATTTAGGGAATCCACAAAAGAAGGAGATTTATTTAACGTTTGATAACGGCTACGAAAACGGGTATACGGAAAAAATTTTAGACGTGTTAAAAGAAAAACATGTTCCAGCTACCTTTTTTGTCACTGGCCATTATTTAGAAACGGCCCCTGATTTAGTGAAGCGGATGGCCAAAGAAGGGCATATTGTCGGCAACCATTCATGGCATCATCCGGATTTAACGAAAGTAAGCGATGAGCGGCTGCGGGCAGAGCTGGAGGCAGTACGAAAAAAAACGGAGGAGTTGACCGGGCAAAAGGGGATGATGTATCTTCGGCCGCCAAGAGGGATTTTTAGCGAACGGACGATGGCGATTGCCCGTGAACTTGGCTACTATCACGTCTTTTGGTCGCTTGCCTTCGTCGATTGGCATATCGATCGGCAAAAAGGCTGGAAGTATGCATATGATCAAATTATGAGTCAAATTCATCCTGGTGCTGTTATATTGCTTCATACGGTTTCAAAAGATAATGCCGATGCCCTCGCAAAAGTGATTGACGATTTGCGAAAACAAGGGTATACATTTAAGCGTCTAGACGATGTGATGATCGAAAAAGTGGGGCTTTCCCCGTTGTTGTTCACCCTTTGACTTTGTTCGAAGGGTTTTGTTTCGTTATAATAAGGGAAAAAAGGCAGGAGTCGATATGTGGCAACAACGAATCAAAGTGGAAGCTCCGTATGATTTTTCACGTGTACTAGAGCGGCTAGCGCAAGATCCGCTGTCTGTAGTGGATTTCAAAAAACAGCAGCTGACCGTGCCGCTTTATGTAAACGATACTCCGGTTGCTGTTTTCGTCCGCTGTGTCGGGACGAAACAGTCGCCGGTTTTTCTTGTCGAAGCGCAGCATCCAGAACGAAAAGAAGCGGTATTGGCGCGCCTTTTGCGCATTTTTCACTGGGACAGGCCGCTTGCGCCGATTCAAAACCATTTTTTACAAACGGAGTTGCACGAAATTTTTCGCCAACATGAAGGAACACCGCTTGTTTTAGAGTTTGATTTATATTTTTGCTTAATAAAGTGCATTATTCATCAACAGCTGCACATGAAAGTCGCGTACCAAATGACGGAACGGTTTGTGAAAACGTTCGGACGCGAAATCGACGGAATATCGTTTTATCCGCGCCCGGAGGATGTGGCAAAACTCCGGTATGATGAGCTGAAAGCATTGCAATTTAGCGGCAAAAAAGCGGAATATATTATCGATACGTCGCGGCTGATTGCCGAAGGGAAGCTAGATCTTGAGAAGCTAGCAGACGCAACGGACGAAGAAGTGATGGAAACGCTGCTTGCGCTTCGCGGCATCGGTCCGTGGACGGTGCAAAACTTTCTTTTGTTTGGGCTCGGCCGTCCGAACTTATTTCCAAAAGCCGATATTGGGTTACAGCGCGCGGTGCAGAAGCTGCTCGCTTTGGAAAGTAAACCTTCATTGGAACAAATGGACGCTCTAAGCAAACGCTGGGAGCCATATTTAAGCTATGCATCGCTATATTTATGGAGAAGCATTGAATAGGAGTTGGAACGATGACAGCAATCACGATTCAAAAAGGACAGCAGTTTCCGCTGACGATTAAGCGGCTTGGCATTAACGGAGAAGGTGTCGGCTATTTTAAAAAACAAGTCGTGTTCGTGCCAGGGGCGCTTCCGGGGGAAGAGGTCGTCGTGGAGGCTACGAATATTTATCCGAAATATGCGGAAGCAAAAATCGTCCGTATGCGTCGGCCGTCTCCAAACCGCGTCAAGCCGCGCTGCCCTGTTTACGAACAGTGCGGCGGCTGCCAGCTTCAGCATTTCGACTATCATGCGCAATTAGAGGCGAAGCGCGATATTGTCATTCAAGCGTTAGAGCGCCATTGCCGCTTGCCGCATGCCTCGCTCGACATTCGGCCGACGATTGGAATGGACGATCCGTGGCATTATCGAAACAAAAGCCAGTTTCAAGTCGGAAAGCGGAATGAAAAAGTGATCGCCGGCCTTTACGGAATGGGATCGCACCGGTTGATTGATATATCGGAATGCGTCATTCAACATCAAGTGACAAACCGGGTGACGAATATCGTTAAGACGATTTTAGAAGATTTGCGTATTCCCATTTATAACGAAAAGAAGCGGACAGGGGTTGTACGAACGATTGTGGCGCGCGTCGGGTTTCAAACAGGAGATGTGCAAGTGGTATTGATTACCGCTAAAAAAGAGTTGCCACGAAAAGAATTGCTCATCGCTGAAATCAAGCGCCGGCTTCCGGAAGTGAAATCGATCGTGCAAAATATTAACGGCCAGAAAACATCGCTTATTTTTGGTGAGGAAACGATCTTGCTTGAAGGGGAGGAATACATTGAAGAGGTGCTCGGCGATCTTTCGTTCGAATTGTCGGCCCGCGCCTTTTTCCAACTAAATCCGATCCAGACGGTCAAACTGTATGATGAAGTGAAAAAAGCGGCGGCGCTTACCGGGCAGGAGCGGGTCGTCGATGCGTATTGCGGTGTTGGAACGATCGGACTTTGGCTTGCGCGCGATGCGAAAGAAGTACGCGGCATGGACACCATTCCTGAAGCGATTGACGATGCGCGGAAAAATGCGGAACGGCACGGGTTTAAAAACGTTACCTACGCGGTCGGAAAAGCAGAAGAGCTTTTACCGAAATGGGTGAAAGAAGGGTGGAAACCGGATGTGGTCATCGTCGACCCGCCGCGGACAGGATGTGACGATGCGCTATTGCGAACGATTTTACAAGTAAAACCGCAAACGGTCGTCTACGTTTCCTGTAACCCGTCAAGCCTCGCCCGCGACATCGACACGCTTTCGAAGCGCTACCGCGTCGACTACATCCAGCCTGTTGACATGTTTCCGCATACGAGTCATGTGGAGTGTGTTGCGAAATTGACGTTGAGCATGTAAAGCATAAATAAAGTGCGTAAAATAAACTCCCGCTAAAATTCAAATATAGAGTTGTGCAAAAGAGTAGGGGAAGGGAGAGTGAAAGAGGAAAATCCACAATCCTTTCCCCTGTTTTTTATCATTGCTTTGCGTGATGGACAAAAATCGAATTAAGCATCGGAAAATATGGGTGTAGAAGGTGGGAATAGCAGGAGTTTATGATTACTGAACAGTTTTTAATAATTTTAGTAACGATTTATTACATAAAAATAAATATAATTGACAATGATAAGATAAAGTGTAATAATAAGTTACAAGGAGGGAAGAAGGATGGTATCTAATCCTTTCGTTTATATGGGTAAACAAATTAGAATGTTACGTGAAAATGCGAATTTATCACAAAGTGAATTAGCGGAATTGTTGAAAGAACATGGTATTCATTTAAAAAGAGAAACAATTAGTAAAATAGAAAATGGAAACCGTTCCATTTCGGTTGCGGAGATTGGTGCTTTAGCATCGATCTTTAATGTTAGTGTAGAGACTTTTTTTGAAGACGAAGAAGAGGAAAAATCCCTTGTTACTCTTTTTAGAAAAAAGAAACCGCTTTCACAAGAAGAAGAAGCTTTTCTAGACTTTATTCATTCAATGGTTTCTTCCCTTATCGGGCAAGAGAAAATATATAGGGAACAAAAAAAATTCGTTCCTATGGAACCGATTTGGAAGGGGATTGAGAGGAATTGAGTAGCGAAAAGGAGATGCTTAGGCTCGAGATAAAGGAAAAAGCGGATGAAATACGATATAGGTTTTCGAAAAAAGGAATGACGGATATATTCGATATTGTGGATGATGTCGCGATTCTAATTCGCCAACCTTTTGAAGATGGAAATGGGAACAAATTTTCAGGCTTTTCGACTTACATTGAAGGTCAGTTCGTTGTTTATCTCAATACTATGTTTTCACTAGGACATGAGCGCTTTACAGCTGCACATGAGTTGTATCATTTAATGTTTGATAAAGAAGGATTAATGCGTGAAGGGCTAATGTTTGATGAGTATAGCGAGACAAAAGCAAACTTGTTTGCGGCAGAATTTCTCATGCCTGAAGATGGTGTAAAAGAATTTTTTTACAAAAGGTTAACATCTCCAATAGAAGAAAAGCATATTGTTCGCATTCAACAACACTTTAAGGTGAGTTACAGTGCAATGCTTCGTAGATTGAAGGAATTGCAGCTTATTAGTGAAGGAGAGTATGAAAAATTAAAAGAGATTAGTAAGCCTGAATATGCGGAGCAATTAAAGAAACTAACGATTCAAGAAGGGTATACGCTAGAACTTATATTGCCTTCATACAAAAAGACAATACCTGAAAGATTCTTTGAAATGATTATTGATAACTATGTGCAAGGGCGAATTTCTTACAGCAAATTCTCCACCTTTCTTTCCTTTGTTGGCAAAACCCCACTAGAGATGGGATATGAACCGCCGGAGGTATAATGAGTGGCGGTCTTTAAAAAATGGGAAGTATCCATTTCTGATACAGATATTTTAATTCATTTGGACGAAGCTGATTGTTTGCACGTATTGAATTTGCTATTTGATAAAGTGATTATCCCGAAGCGAATTGAGTGGGAATTACAAAGGAAAGGGAAGAATACAATTTTTCGAATCCGAAAAGCAATAAACAGTAGTTCAGGAACCATTTTTAATATTGTTGACAAAGAACAAGATAAATTGTTAAAGAGACAAGTTGATATTAATTTTCAGCGTTTTATTAATTATATTGATGCTGGTGAGGCGGAGTGTTGCGGTTACGCATCAGCGCTTGGTGTTCCTATCATTATCTCAGACAATACATCTGATCATGGAATTATGGAACAAGAGTTCATTGTTCTTACTTCAAGGGATATATTGGCGCTGGCAGTTTTTTTAGGGATTTTACCGAAAAAGGACGCTGAAAGTTATTATGATAAGATAAATGAAAATCTAACGTACGGATCAAGGTATATGTTTGATGAGAGTTATGATAGGTCTATTTCCCGTATTCGCGAAAAAGGATGGCATGTGTTTTTAGGATTTGAATAAACAATGGTAATTAAGAGAGCCTTTTAGAGCTCTCATTTTATTTGTAAAACAGAATGATTTTTAATTGTATTAGTGTGTATAATAAAGTTGGAAACAACAAGGAGGTATACAATGCTTACAGGTGAATTGCGCAATAAAGTCGATAAAATATGGGAAACGTTTTGGACGGGTGGAATTACAAACCCGCTAACCGTCATTGAACAGTTTACATATTTGTTGTTTATTAAAGGTCTTGATGAAGCAGAAACGTATCGTGAACAAGAAGCTGTTTTATTAGGAATTGATTTTGAACGAATGTTTCCAGAAGATAAACAGCATCTTCGCTGGAGCAAATTTAAAAATTTAGAAGCGTCGCAAATGTATGATATTGTCTCGAACGAAGTGTTCCCGTTTATTAAAAGTCTCCATGGCAATAAAGATTCGGCGTACGCGAAATATATGAGCGATGCGATTTTTATGATTCCAACCCCGCAAATGCTTTCCAAAATCGTCGATGGCATTGATAACATTCCGATGAAAGACCGCGATACAAAAGGGGATTTATACGAATATTTGCTGTCAAAAATTGCAACAGCGGGAACAAATGGTCAATTCCGTACGCCACGCCATATTATTGATATGATGGTCAAACTTATGAAACCGACTCCAGAAGACATTATCGTCGATCCAGCGGCTGGGTCGGCAGGATTTTTAGTGGCGGCGGGCGAATATTTGCGCAAAAACCATGCGGATTTATTTTTGGTGCAAGGATTAAAAGAACATTTTCATAACGATATGTTCCATGGCTTTGATATGGATCGTACGATGTTACGAATCGGTGCGATGAATATGATGCTTCATGGCATTGAAAATCCGAATATTGAATATCGCGATTCTCTTTCGGAACAAAATAAAGATAACGAGAAATATACGCTCGTCCTCGCCAATCCACCATTTAAAGGTTCGTTAGATTATGAGGCTGTTTCAAGCGACCTACTGAAAATTACAAGAACGAAAAAAACAGAACTATTGTTTTTGGCGCTATTTTTGCGCATTTTAAAAACGGGCGGGCGCTGTGCGTGCATCGTGCCAGATGGGGTACTGTTCGGAAGCTCAACTGCCCATAAAGCGATTCGGAAAGAAATCGTCGAAAACCATAAGCTTGAAGCAATTATTTCGATGCCAAGCGGCGTGTTTAAACCGTACGCTGGAGTTTCGACGGCAATTATGATTTTCACAAAAACAGGCGTCGGCGGAACAGATCACGTCTGGTTTTACGACATGAAAGCCGATGGCTACTCATTGGACGACAAGCGCAATCCAATTGAAGAAAACGATATTCCCGACATCATTGCGCGCTTCCATAACCGTGAAGCGGAAAAAGAACGGAAACGCACGGAGCAGTCGTTTTTCGTGCCAGTCGAAGAAATTCGGGAAAATGACTATGACTTGTCGATTAACAAGTATAAAGAGATTGAGTATGAAGAAGTGCAGTACGAATCGCCGAGTGTCATCTTAGAACGAGTGGAAATTTTGGAAAAAGAGATTATGCAAGGATTACAAGAGTTGAAAGAAATGATTAGAGGGTAGATTGTTCTATGAAATACATGAAATTAAAGGGATTATTTAAGATTATAAAAGGAAAAAAAGTAGAGCAGGTATATGAAGTAAATGAGAATATGGTAAGACTGATACAAATAGACGATTTAAGAAATGATGACAATATCAAATATTGTGAACGAAAAGAAGAATATATATATGCAACCAAAAGTGATGTAATCATAGCATGGGACGGTGCAAATGCTGGTACTATTGGTTATGGGTTAGAAGGGGCTATAGGAAGTACTTTAGCAATTTTACGTACGGATTCAAATGATGTATTTACTCCATACTTAGGGAGATTTTTGCAATCAAAATCAAAATATTTAAGAGAGACTTGTACGGGAGCCACAATCCCACATATATCTAAAAAGATATTGGAAGAAATCAGAATTCCAATACCATCATATGAAAAACAGGTAGAAATATCAAAAATGCTCGACAAAGCCAAAGAACTCATCGACAAACGAAAAGCCCAAATTGAAGCGTTAGATCAATTAGTACAAAGTTTGTTTTGGGAGATGTTTGGGACTTACCTAACATCTAACAGAAATAAAATGTTTTTCGGTGAGCTTGTGAAAGAGTTTCGATATGGAACATCGGTTAAATCATGTGAATTTGGATATCCTATTTTAAGAATTCCAAATATAGTGAATGGAATAATTGACGAATCTGACTTAAAATATTGTGAACTTCCTGAGAAAGATTTTCTAAAGTTAAAATTACAGGAAAACGATCTTCTTTTTGTACGTACAAATGGGAACCCTAATTATGTAGGAAGATGTGCTTCAGTAACAAAAAAACAAGAAGGATATGTGTATGCTTCATATTTAATAAGAGCTAGAATTGATTTAGATAAGATGAATACCGAGTATGTTACTAAATATATGAATTCAGTTTTTGGACGGCATGAAATTATACAGAAGGCAACAACTTCTGCAGGACAATATAATATAAATACAGAAGGATTAGGAAACATATTAATTCCTGTTCCTCCATTGAATTTACAAGAGGATTTTGCGAGAAAGATCAAATTAATAGATGCTAAGAAAGCTATTTTACAAAGAGGGCTATTGGAATTAGAGAACATGTTCAACTCCCTCATGCAACGCGCGTTTAAGGGAGAATTATTCAACGATTAATAAATGTGAAGAAAATTCATGTTGGTTTGGTCAAGGGAGGGGGATTTGTTGTTATCCAACTTTCATTTTTTAATAGGCAAACCTCATTATGAGAGCTTTACGAATGCGTGTTTAGAAGCGGAGAAAAGTTTAGTGGTGAGTCCGGCGACGTGCGCGATTTTGACGCGCCGCGCGCTAGAGCTTGCCGTTAAGTGGGTGTACAGCTTTGACAGCGCTTTGAAAGTTCCGTATCAAGATAATCTTTCCAGTTTGATTCATGACAACGTCTTTTTGTCCATTATTGATGAAGACTTGTTGCCGTTGTTGCGTTACATTGTCAAACTGGGAAATGTTGCGGTTCATACGAACTCGATGATTACGAGGGAAGAAGCGATTCTTTCCCTGCATAATCTTCATCAGTTTGTGTCTTGGATTGATTATTGTTATTCAGATGAATATACGGCTACGGATTTTGATGAATCGTTATTGCCAATCGGCGAGGAAAAGCGCGAGCGTCCGGAAGAATTAAAAGATTTATACGAACGGTTAAGCTCCAAAGACAAGCGTCTTGAGGAAATGATGAAAGAAAATGAACAGCTCCGCGCTCTTCTCACCGCGAAACGCGAAGTAAATACGAAAGAGTACGATTTCCAAGTTGACGAGTTAAGCGAATATGAAACGAGAAAGAAATATATTGATCTCGACTTGAAACTGGCGGGGTGGGAGTTTAAAAAAGACGTTGTTGAGGAATATCCTGTCGTTGGTATGCCGAATCAAGAGGGGGTCGGCTATGTCGATTACGTCTTGTTTGGCGATAACGGAAAGCCGCTTGCGGTCATCGAAGCGAAACGGACAACCGCTGATCCGAACAGAGGAAAGCAACAGGCAAAGTTGTACGCCGACTGCATTGAAAACATGCACGGTCAACGTCCAATCATTTTTTACACAAACGGGTTTGAAACGTATATTTGGGATGATCTTCATTATCCAGCGCGAAAAGTTTCTGGCTTTTACAACAAAGAAGAGTTGAGCTTATTGATTGATCGCCGAACGATGAAAAAGTCGCTTAAACATGTGCCAATGAACGACCACATCATCAATCGCTATTACCAAAAAGAAGCGGTGTTAGCTGTATGCGATGCGCTCGAGAAAAAACAGCGTAAAGCATTGCTTGTCATGGCGACGGGGAGCGGCAAAACCCGGACGGCGATTTCGATTGTCGATGTTCTTACTCGCCACAATTGGGTAAAAAATATTTTGTTTTTAGCGGACCGCAAAACGCTGGTAACGCAAGCCAAAAACAGCTTTAGCCATTTGTTGCCGAACTTGACACTTTGTAATTTGCTCGATAACAAAGACAATCCAGAGGAAAGCCGCATGGTGTTTTCGACGTACCCGACAATGATGAATGCGATTGACGAAGCGAAACGAAAAGACGGCAAACGCCTCTTTACCGTCGGGCATTTTGATTTAATTATCGTCGATGAATCGCATCGCAGCATTTATAAAAAATACCGCGCGATTTTCGACTACTTTGACGCGATATTGCTTGGGCTGACCGCCACCCCAAAAGATGAAATTGACCGCAATACGTATGAAGTGTTTGATTTAGAAAACGGTGTGCCTACCTATGCCTATGAGCTAGATCAAGTGGTTCAAGACGGCTATTTAGTCGATTATCGGACGATTGAAACAAAACTAAAGTTTCTTGAAGAAGGTATTCATTATGATGACTTATCCGATGAAGAAAAAGAGTGGTACGAAGAAACATTTGATGATGAAGTAGGCGAGGATATTGACAGTGCCGCGTTAAATGAATGGCTGTTTAACGACGATACGATTGATACGGTACTCAGGGATTTAATGGAAAAAGGGATTCGTGTAGAAGGTGGGGATAAACTCGGCAAAACGATTATTTTTGCGAAAAATCATCGCCATGCGGAACGGATTGTCGAGCGCTTTGATCAATTGTTCCCTGAATATAAGGGAGGCTTTGCACGCGTCATTGATTACAGCGTCAACTACTATCAAACGTTAATTGATGATTTTTCAGATCGAAACAAATGGCCGCAAATTGCCGTATCCGTTGATATGCTTGACACAGGTGTGGATATTCCAGAAGTTGTTAATCTTGTTTTTTTCAAAAAGGTACGCTCGAAAGCGAAGTTTTGGCAAATGATTGGACGCGGAACTCGTTTATGCAAAGACTTATTCGGAGTCGGGCAAGATAAAACGCATTTTCTTATTTTCGACTATTGCGGCAATTTTGAGTTTTTCCGCGAAAATCCAAAAGGAATCGAAGGAAAAGCGGTGGAAAGTTTAACCGAGCGCCTGTTTAACGCCAAAATCGATATCATTAAGGAGCTTCAGCATTTACAGTACCAGGAAGAAGAGTATATTGCCTATCGCAATGAATTGATTGACGAGGTGCTAGCGGAAATCAATAAGTTAAACGACGAAAACTTCCGCGTACGCCAACATATTCAATACGTACACAAGTTTAAAAATCGGGCGAAATGGGACTCCTTAACAGCGATGGATGTCAATGAAATCAAAGAACATATTTCGCCGCTGATTGTTCCGCTAAACGATGATGAATTGGCGAAACGTTTTGATTTGCTTATGTATACGATTGAACTAGCAAAACTGCAAACGAAAAACGCCACAAAACCGATTCGGAGCGTAATTCGTACTGCAGAAGAGCTATCGAAGCTCGGTTCCATTCCGCAAGTGGCAGAACAAAAATATATTATTGAAAAAGTGCAGACGGAAGAGTTTTGGACAGAGGCGGATCTTTTTGAACTAGAAGCCGTCCGTGAAGCGTTGCGTAACTTAGTCAAATTCCTTGAAAAAGAAACGCAAAAAATTTACTATACGAACTTTAAAGACCAAGTTTTAGAGGTCAAAGAAAACGGTTCGATGTTTAATGTCAATGATCTGAAAAATTATCGGAAAAAGGTGGAACATTATCTGCACGAACACCGCGACCAGATGGCCATTTACAAGCTGCGAAATAATAAAAAGTTAACAGTCCAAGACTTAAAAACGTTGGAGCATATTCTTTGGAATGAGCTTGGCACACAGGAAGATTATAAAAGAGAATTCGGAGACACACCGATTACAAAGCTCGTCCGCCAAATCGTCGGCCTTGACCCGCAGGCCGCCAACGAGGCGTTTTCCGAATTTTTATCAAGCGAGCGGTTGAACATCCAACAAAGCCGCTTTGTTAAACATATTGTGGACTACTTCGTAAAAAACGGCGTGATGGACAAGAAAGTATTACAAGAAGAGCCGTTTAAAACGGTCGGAAGCATTGTCGATTTGTTTAAAGACAACTTAGACGATGCACGTAAAATTATCAGCATTATTGATGAGATTAACCGAAATTCAGAAGATATCGTAGGGGCGTAATACAAAAACCCCAGAGAGTACGCTATTTGTTCTCTGGGGGTTATTAGCAACCAAAATATTTTCTAACGCTTCTGCATCATCCACCTTAGTCAATATGGATAATACAATTAACCAAATAAATAAAAATAATTAAAAATTTTTTATAAAAATAGTTATTTTTGATCTGGCAATATGTTATCATCATATAAACAATTTTATTAAAATCTTTGTCGTTATTTTATGATTTTAATAAAATTGATAACCTACTTAAAGCTCAATGGGTCGTCATAACATGTAAGAAACGCTCCTAGATTGTCGACATCATCGATAAGCTAGGAGTTTGTTATTTATTGCTCCGTTTCTTTCGCCAAATTAGCAACCTCGCTAATTGTAAGCCCTGTTCGTTTTGCAATTTCGTGAATCGGTAGTACGTCTAATAAATTTTTTGCTATTTCAAGTGTTTTTTCGTGCACTTCTTTTTCTTTTTCTTGCTCAAACTCTTCGACAAGTAAGCGCATGACTTTGTTCATTTTCATCCACTCCTTTATTTTTTGTGCGTATTGTTCGTCAATAAACTTATCGGTAGCGGTTAAAATGCCAGCGATGACGTGCAATTGTGTTCGTTCGTCGTGAATGTTTTTTGCCAATTCGATCGTTTTTTCAATCATCATTTGTCGGTCAAAACGGCTATGCATAAGCGGAACGAGAATGAGCTTCATCGTTTCCTCTGCTGTTAGCGGTTCGTTATTGCGAACTTTTTCTTCGATCGTTTGGAAAATCGCATCACCATTGTATTCGCAAAGCAGTACAGCTTTCGAAGAAATGAATACATGACCTGCATGCAATTGTTCATACTTTCGTGTTACATCGCTTGTGTAAATAACTACGATGCGAATGTGTCTCAGTCGTTTTTCTTGTTTATAGTATGTGTACAAAATTCGGTAAGCATAATCGAGGTACTTTAGATGATTGTCGATAAACCGTTCGTTGCTTTCGTATTCAAGTAGGAGAATGGAATCGTCTTCGAGAAGAAATAATGTGTCAGAACGCTTTTCATCGGCTCGCACCGACGGAAATTCATTAGGCAAAAGCGCCTTAATTTTCGGAAGATCATGGAGGCCGTACACATCAAGCGCTTGATTACGATACAATTCGCTTAGCGACTTAAACAAAATATCTTTAGCGTGATACGATATTCCGTGCGCCATTTTGTTACCCTCCGCTTTTTACTATTATTATATCTGTTGCCTCCTTTCATTGTCATCATTTGTTAGAATTTTGTCATAACAATCCGTCACCGCAGCGTTGTTAAGGAAAATGGGGTATACTGAAAAACAAATAGAACTACAATTTTTGCGTATGGAGTTAGAAGCAGTGAAAAAAGAATAAGTGTTGGACTGGGACATTTAATGCAGGAGGGAAATATGTTGAACACCAACTGGAACTTTGATAACAGTTATGCTCGCTTGCCAGAGCGGTTTTTTACAAGGATTAATCCAACGCCTGTCAGCGCACCGGAGCTTGTTGTACTCAATCGTTCGTTAGCGGTATTACTCGGATTGAACGCAGCGGCGTTAGAAAGTGAGGAAGGGGCTGCGGTGTTTGCCGGAAACCGAATTCCTGAAGAGGCTGAGCCGCTTGCCCAAGCGTATGCCGGACATCAATTTGGCTATTTCAATATGCTAGGGGATGGCCGCGCTATTTTACTTGGTGAACAAATAACGCCACAGGGGGAGCGATTCGATATTCAGTTGAAAGGATCAGGAAGAACGCCGTATTCGCGCGGCGGTGATGGTCGCGCGGCGCTTGGGCCGATGTTGCGCGAATATATCATTAGTGAGGCGATGCATGCGCTCGGTATCCCGACGACCCGCAGTCTAGCTGTCGTGACAACCGGTGAGTTCATCATTCGTGAAACCGAGCTGCCAGGTGCCATTTTAACCCGCGTCGCTTCCAGCCATTTGCGTGTCGGGACGTTTCAATATGCGGCGCAATCGGGAACGATTGAGGAACTGCAAGCGCTAGCGGATTATGCGGTACAACGGCATTTTCCCGGCTTTGAAAATGCCTCGAACCGCTATCTTTTCTTGCTTGAAGAAGTGATGAAGCGGCAGGCGGCACTTGTGGCAAAATGGCAATTAGTTGGTTTTGTTCACGGAGTGATGAACACCGACAATATGACGATTAGCGGCGAAACGATTGATTACGGTCCTTGTGCTTTCATGGACACATACGATCTAACGACAGTGTTCAGCTCGATTGACACGCAAGGCCGTTATGCGTATGGCAATCAGCCGTATATCGCAGGCTGGAATCTTGCAAGGTTTGCGGAAAGCTTATTGCCACTATTGCATGACGAGGAAGAGAAAGCGGTTCAATTGGCGCAAGATGCGATTTCGCAATTTCCGAAATTGTATCATCATTATTGGCTTCAAGGAATGCGGGCGAAACTCGGCATGTATACCGAAGAAGAACAAGATATCGCTTTGATTACGGACCTTCTAGACATGATGCAAAAACATCGAGCGGATTATACAAATACGTTTCGCGCATTAACGTTGGGGAAGCTCGAAGGTATAGGGTTATTTCGCACAACGGAATTTCGTGAGTGGTATGAGCGCTGGCAAGCAAGATTAGGGAGCCAACAAGCGGCAAAAGATGAGGTGCATCAATTGATGCGAAGCAGTAATCCAGCGATTATTCCTCGCAACCACCGGGTCGAAGAAGCGTTAGAAGCTGCTGTCGAACGGGGAGATTACAGCGTGATGGAGCGATTGCTTCATGCTCTTTCCAACCCTTATGCGTACTCGAAAGAACAAGACGATTACGCTCAACCGCCAGCGCCGTCCAGCCGCCCTTACCGAACGTTTTGCGGGACGTGAGGTGAAAAATTATGTTCATCAACAAGCGTGTTGATTAACCAATAAAAACGAGTTGACATCGCTCTATTCCTAGCTTTCTGCCTCGAACAATGAACGCTTTTTACCACGGATTCAGGTGATTATTAAAGTGCCAAAAATAGTTTTTGTATTTTCTTTTTTAGTACATAATTACTATAATCACTAGCTATATCAGTAACATTTACGGAGAAATAGGAATAAAAAAGGATATATTTATTATTTTCTTTTTATTACAATCATCATTGTCTAACAGATCTATTCAGCATGAATTTTTTGTTAGTAGTAGGGGGAAAAGAATGAAAGGGGAAAAACATAAACTGGATATATATAGGTTCATATTAATTTTCCGACATAACAACCTGTCCGATGCGTTGGAGCACTTTTTCTGGAAACTCAGAAAGGTACTCTAAGAACGAAACAATCGATTCTCGTAACTCTTTTCGACTAGGATGAAACCGATTGGCAATGACACTCTCTTTCAGCCAGCCCCAAATTCGTTCCACTAAATTTAAATTCGGCGAATAAGGGGGTAAAAATACAAAAGTTAACTGTTCTTCGTGCTCCTGTAAAAAAGGCTGAAGGACTTTGGCATGATGAATTTTTGCGTTATCCAAGACCATCACCA
>NZ_JACHEP010000011.1 GCF_014201465.1 Anoxybacteroides tepidamans
GATTTTAAAAGGGCGCGGCAAAGAAGTGCATCCGATTCTCTATATACTGTTCTTTATTTTCCTTGCATACTTTGTATTCTTAAGAGAATAGAACGAAAAAAGGGTGCTCGCGGAAAAAGGGCATCCCGTTTTTATAAATTGTTTCAGGTGTGTTGATTAACCATTAAAAACCAGTTGACATCGCTCTATTCCTAGATTTTCTGTCCTAATTTAGTGAAAATAAGGCAATGACCTTATTTGGAAGGGGGATTTTTGTGGAATATATACATGACATTTTAGAGGTTATAACCATACCTTCCGCATCAGACGTATTAGCTACGATTATTCATGTAGAAGGTTCTGCTTATCAAAAAGAAGGCACGTCTATGCTTATTCGGGAGGATGGCCGGCAAATCGGGGTTTTGAGCGGCGGTTGTCTCGAAAATGATTTAGTAGAGCGGGCAAAATTGTTAAGGGAAGGACAGTCACAATGTATTAAATATGATATGAAGAGCGAAGATGACTTATCATGGGGACAAGGCGCAGGTTGCAATGGGGTTGTCCATGTGCTTTTAGAGTGTATAGATGACCGTTTTCGAAAGCATCTCCGTACTTTAAAAGATTTTCTAGATCGCGGTATATCAGTTGTAATTATAAAAAAATTCACAGCCAAATTCTCAGTATCTGACTACTTATTTTATGTAGATGATACGAATATGTTTGGAGAATGGAATGTTTCTATACCAAAGAATATACCAGATTTAAAGAATCATAAAAGTGGATTAGTTTATGTCGAAGAACTATCTTCTTTTTGTTATTTTCATTGTTTCCAACCAAAACCGCGGCTTATTATTTTCGGCGCTGGACGTGATGCGGCTTGCCTTGCTAGTTTTGCAGCAAAAACTGGTTTTTCTGTTACTGTATGCGATTGGAGAGCGGCGTTATGCAATAAAGAAAATTTTCCTGACGCAGACCAGCTTATTGTTGGTTCCCTTCGAGAAACCGTAATGAAATTACAGTTTACTTCCCGAGATTTTGTAGTGATCTTAACCCATCAATTTCAACGAGATCAAGAACTGCTGCAATTGTTAATAGAAAAAGATTTACGGTACATTGGGGTTATGGGCTCTAAACAACGAACTTCCCGATTGCTTAATTTTACAGAATTGCCGCCTCAAATTAGCACACCGGTCGGGTTGTCAATTGGCGCTGAAGGTCCTGAAGAAATTGCGATTAGTATTCTCGCTGAATTAATTCACCTAAAAAAGAAACCGTTAAAAGGCAGGGTGCCATTGTTATGAAATTCGTTAAAATTACCGGAATTTTTTTAGCAGCGGGAAAAAGCGAGAGAATGGGAGAAAATAAACTTTCGCTTCCTCTTAAGGATAAGGCAATCGGAAGCGTGTCTCTATATACAGCCGTTACATCTGAGCTTGATCATGTTTTCGTTATAACAAGAGAAGATGACCCTCTAGATTGGATTGACTATGGATTGCGAACGGAAAAATTAAGAAATCGTTGGACGGTTGTTCCTTGTCGCGAAGCAGGAAAGGGGCAATCGTTTTCTTTAAAAGCGGGTTTATGTAAGGCGGAAGAGGAGAAAGCAGATGGGGTTGTAGTTCTTCTTGCTGATCAACCATTTATTACGACAGACATGATTAACGAACTAATCTTTCAATATGAACAACATTTAAACACCGATGAACAATTAGATTTTGTTGCATCTATGTTTCAAGGGGTGTTGAGGCCTCCCGTTTTGCTATCTAAAAGGCTTTTTCAATCATTAAAGACATTAAAAGGAGATGTGGGTGCGCAACAAATGATACGTCAAAATTCGAATCTAAACGGCATCTCCATTACCTATAAAGATCGGAAAGCGTTTTTTGATATTGATACAAAAGAAGACTATCAATTGGCAAGAGAAGGAGGGGTTAAAAATGAGAGTATTGGCGGCAAAAGTTTGGACCCCAACGGATATTGAAGAGGCGTGGTCATTACGAAAAAAGTTTCATTTGGAATCGTGCTTTGTTGCTGGTGGAACGTTGCTGCAAACTCAATGGGAAAAGGGGGTATCTTATCCACCTCAATTGATAAGTCTTGAAAAAGTCGAAGAACTTGAGAGAATGAACTACAAAACAGAAGGAGCAAAACGTTTTCTGCAGATTGGTTCGATGACAAAATTGGCTACTTGCCGCAATCATCCTGTTATTAAAGAAAAGTGGTCTTTATTATCAACAGCAATTCAGCAAATTGCTGCACCAGCCATTCGTAACTTAGGAACGATTGGTGGAAATGTAGTTTATGGATTTGGTGATGCTATTCCCGCTCTCTTAGCGCTGGATGCGGAAGTATCATACTTTGATGGCAAAACAATAAAAATCGAAAAACTAGATCATTGGTTGAACACAAGACAAAATAATGAGGTTCTCCTTACTGGCGTCATTCTGCCGGAATATCGTCACTCTTCATTTGTTACTCAATTTTATAAAAAGGTAGGCCGAAGAGAGGCTTTTTCGGGATCGGTTGTAACCGTTTCAGGGGTGATAGGCCAAAATGATGCGGGGATCATTGATTTTGTTCGTTTGGCAGTAGGTGGGGGAGATAATCGCCCGCAACGGTTAAAAGAAACTGAGCAATTGCTCATAGGTCAAATGATAAAGCCTTTGTTGTTAAAAAATGTATATGACACGATTCTTAATGAATTTCATCCCATTTCTGATGTTTTTTATTCTGGTGACTATCGGCGCTGGACGGCAGCCAATATCGTTATTTCCGAATTAAGTAGATTGGAGGGGTGAACGTGAACATGAATTTTAGCTATTCTAGTAATCTACAGAGTTCCTTCATCCGACCAGATGGGGTAGATAAAGTAACGGGTAATTTAAAGTTTTTAACAGATCTTTCTTTTCCTAATATGCTATATGGAAAAATTTTGCGTAGTGCGTATCCTCATGCAAAAATTATTTCTATCTCTACCAAAAAAGCGGAAGAACTGCCGGGAGTGAAAGCGGTTATTACTAGTAAAGATGTGCCGGGGCTTAATCGTTTTGGATTAATTTTTCCAGATCAACCGGTTTTGTGTGATGAACGGGTGCGGTATGTAGGAGATGCGGTTGCCGCTGTGGCAGCAGAAACGGAAGAAATAGCGGAAAAAGCGCTGCAACTTATTGAAGTAGAATATGAGCCTTTGCCTGTTATCGATGATCCAGAAAAGGCTCTTCTTCCTTCAGCACCTCGATTACATCCTGACGGAAATATTCTGCATCAAGCTTCTTATCAAAAAGGAGATGTGGAAGAAGCTTTCCGAACATGTGATTGTATTGTGGAAGAAACGTATGAGTTACCTCGTCAAATGCATGCGTATATGGAAACAGAAGGAGGGGTCATTGTTCCAGAAAAGGACGGAAGAATTACTGTATATGTTGGAACGCAGCATGGATATAAAGATCGCTTTCAATTAGCCCGAATTTTAGCTATTCCTGAAAGTAAAATTAGAGTGGTTTCTAGTCCGATGGGCGGGTCTTTCGGCGGAAAAGATGAGTTGAATATTCAACCGTACGGTGCATTATTGGCAATCAAAACTGGATGTCCGGTGAAAATTCACCAAAGCAGACGCGAATCTGTTAGATCTGGACTAAAAAGGCACCCAATGAAGATTACGATGAAGACCGGTGCTAATCGCAGTGGCAAAATTGTTGCTCATCAAGTGCGGATTATTGCTGATACGGGTGCTTATGCTACGTTAGGTCCAGCCGTATTGGATTTTGCTGTCGAGCATGCAACAGGACCGTATATTATACCAAATGTGTATGTTGAAGGGTTAAGTGTTTATACAAACAACGGTGTTGCTGGAGAGTTCCGAGGATTTGGAGGAAATCAAGTAACCTTTGCGTTGGAAGGGCAAATGGATCGTTTGGCAGTCGAGCTCGGAATGTGTCCAATGGAGTTGCGAAAACGAAATCTTCGCAAAGCTGATGATTTAGGTCCGGTAGGGCAAGAAATTGCCCCTACTGATGGGGCGGCACAAGTTTTAAAAGCGATTAGTCAATCTCCTCTTTTAAGTGAAAGAGAGCAAAGTACCAATCCGTGGACAAAAACAGGTGTAGGCGTTGCCATTGCGATGCACGGAGGAGGACTTGGATTTGGACGTTTAGATCCAGCAGGGGGACGTCTATCGTTAAATAAGGATGGAAAAATTGAAATTGCTTTCGGATTTGAAGAATTTGGCCAAGGGCTGCTTTCCGTCATTGAACGGCTCGTAATAAAAGAAATAGGTTGCTCAGCAAATGATGTAAAAATCACAATTGGCGATACGGATCATGTTCCTCGTTCCGGTTCTTCTACCGCTTCACGGGGAACGAGCATGGTATGGCATGCGCTGCAACGAATGAAAATTCCTTTTACACAACGACTATTAGAGAAAGCTTCACAATATACTGGGGTGCCGGTCGATCGATTGTATTTAGGACCAATCGGCATTTGGTGCCGGCATAAATCGGATTCAGAGCTCCTTATCACTTATAAACAAATGGCCGATGAAACGAAGGATGATCCTATCCAAATCGAGACGGAGTTTCATTTCCCAACAACCCCTCATTCCATTCCTGGAGGGCATTATCTATATTCTTTTGCTGCTTGTGCGGCGAAAGTCGAAGTAGATGTATTAACAGGAATAGTACGAGTGAAACATTTAGAACAGGCGGTTGCCGCAGGTCCTGTCATTTATCCAACAGGCTACTTAGGACAAATTGAAGGCGGTTCAGTGATGGCATTAGGATATACGTTGCTAGAAGAAGCGGTAATGGAAAAGGGAAAGTATGTGACAGAAAATTTCGATTCTTATCTTATTCCTACTATAAACGATATTCCGCTTTCTATGGATATAACAGCTATAGAGGAATTGTGGGAGGGAGATTCGTACGGTCCAAGAGGTGTAGGTGAAATTGGAACGGTGGCTGTTGCTCCGGCGATTGCTAAAGCTGTTTATGATGCGATTGGCTTGTGGGTTACTAAGCTGCCCCTGTCTCGTGAAGAAATTGTGAAAGCAGTGAACAGAAGGGAGTTGAGAAAATGGCTGACAACAAAATAGCAGAAAAATCCAGTTCCTCGTTGATCAAAATATCTCTTATTGTTAATGAACAACCACGAGAATTAGTTGTCGATGCAACTATGCGTCTTGTTGATATTTTAAGGGAAGAATTACAATTAACAGGTACAAAAATTTCTTGTGGAATTGGCCGTTGCGGTGTCTGTTCAGTTATGATGGATGGAAAATTAGTCAATTCTTGTTTAGTGAGAGCCTACCAAGCAAATGGAAAAGAAATTATAACAATTGAAGGATTAGGAGAGAATGGCCTTCATCCGATTCAAAAGGTTTTTTTGGAGGAAGGAGCCTTTCAATGTGGATACTGTACACCAGGAATGATCATGGCTGTAAAAGCTATGTTTGATCAATATACACATCCGACTGAGGAGCAAATTCTCGAAGGATTATCAGGGAATCTTTGCAGATGTACCGGCTACGGTGGAATCATCAGGGCTGTTCAGAAACTAAGTCAATCATAATACAGGTTTTCCCGCCAAAACGTGCGGGATTTTTTATTTTTATGGTGATTGATGAGAACGTAATAAAGGGCTGATTCAATGTTTACTTGAATCAGCCCTCATAATTTAGCTTCCTCGATATACTTGATATCCCCAAGGGGAGATGAGCAACGGAATATGGTAATGGGAATTCGGTTGGGAAATTCCAAAGCGAACAACCACTTTATCTAAAAACATAGGTACCTCTAGTTTCAATCCTTTTTCTCGAAAATAATCACCGATGTAAAATAAAAGTTCGTATTCTCCCGGAATCATTTCATCTTGCTTTAATAAAGGTTGGTCAACGCGGCCATTTTGGTTAGTGGTCGTTGTTTGTAACAGTCTTTTTTTCGTTTCCAGCCCATGTTCTAGGAAAAACAATGAGACTTTTACATTTTTAGCAGGTGTTCCATGTGTTAAATCTAAAATATGTGTCGTAATGCCGTTCATCTAAGTGCTCCTTTATGATTGAATTTCAGCAGAACACATAGGGGTGTTTTTATGCTGCAAGTCACGAGTGTTTATTATCCATTATTTTAATAAAAAACATAGAATCATATGGCTGAACACAAGCTTTTCTGCCACATCCCTCGAACAAGAACGCCGGCGGGCAAATGTCATTTGCCTGCAAAGCGTTCATTGTTCGAGGAGGGCATGCGTACAGCATGCCCAGTCGGCAAACGGTTCGTTTGCCGACAACGGCAGAAAAGCTAGGAATAGAGCGATGTCAACCGGTTTTAATTGGTTAATCAACACGCCTGATCCTTTATGTTAGGAGGGAAGATCAGTGAAAAAAGAAGCATCGATGAGGAACGAAAAGCGGACGGAGCGCATATTAGGCTATTCGCTTGTGGCGCCGGCGATGTTGCTCATTTTAGCAGTAGCGATTTGGCCGGTTATCCAATCGTTTTATTATAGCTTGTTTGACTACCGGTTAAACGATCCAACTAAATCGTCGATTCACTTAAATTATAGCCTTGATTTAGAAGGGTATTTGCAAAACTATCCATTTTTAAAAAGTTCGTTAAAGCGGGAAATGGCGACTGCTGATGAAAACGCCAAAGAAAAGTTGTCCGACGTCGAACAAAAACTGCAAAAAATGGATAAAACGATTCGTGCGAACGAAGAAGTAGCGAATCGGTACGACCAAGTCGATGAAGCATTAAATAACTTTGAATCCCCAAGTGATGATATCAAAATTGTGGAACTCGATAAACAAGCGGCCAATCAATTTACCGATGCGGTACATGATGTCGTCAAAACACTTGAACAGATGAGGGACGCAGGAGAATTGAAACAGCCAGACAAAGTCGTCGGGCTTGCTCAAGGGTTAAAAGATGTGATCATTGAACCAAACTTTGTCGGATTGAAACACTACAAAGACAGCCTGAGCGATATGCGTCTATGGAAAGCATTATGGAATACAACTGTCTTTACGGTCATTTCGGTTGCCGCTGAGCTTGTATTAGGATTAGCAATTGCGCTTTTAATTAATAAAGCGTTTTTCGGCCGCGGGCTCGTGCGGGCGACGATTTTGATTCCGTGGGCGATTCCGACGGCGGTATCCGCGTTAATGTGGAAGTTTTTATATGACGGTCAAAACGGGATTGTTGCGAAATATTTTGAAGATATCGGTCTTGTCAATCGAATGGGAGATTTGTTGACGACAGATATTGGTGCGATGTTTGCCGTTATTTTCGCTGACGTATGGAAAACGACTCCTTATATGGCATTATTGTTGCTTGCGGGCTTACAAACGATTCCAAGCTCTTTATATGAAGCGGCTTCAATTGACGGGGCAACAAAATGGCAGCAATTCACGAAAATTACGTTGCCGTTATTAAAATCAAGCATTTTAGTAGCGCTATTATTCCGCACGCTCGATGCGTTCCGTGTCTTCGACTTAATTTTCGTATTAACGGGCGGTGGTCCGGCAAACTCGACGGAAACGATTTCGATTTTGGCGTATAAAGTCATGTTCTCGCAAACGAATTTTGGAAGCGGTTCAGCTTTAGCGGTTATCGTCTTTATTTGCGTCGCCATTATTTCGATTATTTATATTAAATTGTTAGGTGCGGACTTACTCTCTGATAGTGCGAAAAGATAAAGAAGGGGTGAGATTATGCAGAAAAAAGCAGGCCCGCTATTTTACGTGTTTTTAGCTGTGTTCGTGTTTTTCGTGATGTTTCCGTTTTTATGGATTTTGCTTAGCTCCATTAAACCGTTGAGCGAGTTGTTTGGTGACAAAGCATTTAACTGGTTTACAAGCCATCCGACATTGAAGTCGTATGTGTCTGTATTTGTGAACTACCCGTTTTTACGCTATTTATGGAACAGTACCGTTGTGGCGACAATTACGACCGTTTATACGGTGTTTGTCGCGGCATTTGCAGCGTATGCGATCGCCCGGCTTGAGTTTAAAGGAAAAGCGGTGATTCTCGGGATTGTGTTAGCGGTGTCGATGTTTCCACAAATTGCGACGATTTCACCAATTTATATGTTTGTGAAAAAATTCGGCTTAACGAACAGTTATTTAGGGTTGATTATTCCGTATACGACGTTTGCGTTGCCTTTGTCAATTTGGCTGTTAGTGACGTTTTTCCGCAAAATTCCGTTTGATTTAGAAGAAGCGGCGAAAATGGACGGCGCGACACCGATGCAAACGTACTTTAAAGTCATTTTGCCGCTGGCCGTGCCTGGAGTGTTTACGACATCGATTCTCGTCTTTATTGCGGCATGGAACGAGTTTTTATTTGCGCTAACAATTAATACAGCAGAAAAATATAAAACCGTTCCGGTCGGAATTGCGATGTTCCAAGGGCAGTATACGATTCCGTGGGGAGAAATTTCCGCAGCGACGGTGATTGTGACGATTCCGCTTGTCATTATGGTGCTATTGTTCCAACGTCGGATTGTATCTGGTTTAACGTCTGGATCGGTAAAAGAATAAGGGAGAACTGGAATCGATTTCAACTAAAAAGGATGCTCACATGGAGAGCATCCTTTTTTATATTAATGATGATACGTAATGCCTAAGCAGTCGTTGCACTTATTTCCATAGCATTCATGTTGTTCTTCGATTTCTTTTCCGCATTCTGCACATTTTTTGCGCGGTAGGTTTTTGAAAAACTCGGAAATTTTCATTAACATTTCGATCGCCTCCGTTGATTTGTTAATTATATTGTATTATAACAGAATCAAATAAGTCAATATCTGTTTTAAAACAAATTTCTGCAATGATGCAAAATGTTGGAGAATTATGTATCATAAAAGAAAGAATACATAGTTGAGGTGGATATTAATGAAAGTGACGGTTATTGGTTATTGGGGTGGCTTCCCAGCTGTCAATGAAGCAACGTCCGGCTATTTGTTTGAGCATGACAGGTTTCGTCTGCTAGTCGATTGCGGCAGCGGCGTGCTTTCGAAACTGCAACATTATGTGTCAGTGGAAGAGTTGGATGCGGTGATCGTGTCGCATTACCATCACGATCATGTCGCTGATATCGGGCCGTTACAGTATGCGCGGCTCATTAAGACGAATCTTGGAGCTGCTTTGCCTGAGCTTCCGATTTACGCGCATTCGTTCGACCGCGATGGGTTTACAAGGCTTGCCCATAAAGGAGTGACAAAAGCGATCGCGTACGATCCGGAAAAACCGCTAGCGGTCGGACCGTTTACGATTACGTTTATGAAAACAGTGCATCCGGCGATTTGTTATGCGATGCGGATTACGGCTGGCGGCAAAACGGTCGTCTATACCGCTGACTCAAGTTACATCCCAGAGTTTGCGCTGTTTTCTCAACATGCCGATCTGCTTATTTGCGAATGCAACTTTTACGCAGGGCAAAATGCGGCGCAAGCGGGGCATATGACGAGCGAAGAAGCAGCGACCATTGCCCGCGATGCCAACGTCAGCGAACTTTGGCTTACGCACTTGCCGCACTTTGGTGAACATACGCAACTGGTCAGCGAGGCAAGCGCAGTGTTCGCAGGAACGGTACAACTTGCGAAAACAGGATTGGTGTGGGAAGCATAAAATCGGCTAAAATAGATTACAAGGAAAATTAAAGCTTTGGTGACATAATGAAAAATAAGATCATATGATGATGGGAGCGTGGAACATATGGCAATACCTCAAGGGAAGGACTCTCTTACTTATGCAGAGTATTTAGCTTTAGAGGAAGATGTCAGATATGAAATGATCGACGGCCAAATTTATAATATGTCACCTGCTCCAACGACAAGGCATCAAGCAGTACAACGAGAGTTATTGACAGAATTTAATATATATCTCAGAGGCAAACCGTGCAGTGTGTTTGGGGCTCCCATCGACGTATGTTTGACAGATGAAGATCACGATGTAACCAAAATAAAAGAATGGGTTGAACCTGATCTTGTTGTTGTATGCGACCAAAACAAAATTCGCGATAAACGGATTGTCGGTGCGCCTGATTTAGTGATTGAGATTATTTCTAAATTAACGGTCAAAAAGGATAAAGTCATTAAGTTCAATCGCTATCAAAGAGCGGGAGTAAAGGAATATTGGATTGTAGATCCTTCTTAATGAAACGATTGATGTGTATTGTCTTGAAAGCGGGGTTTTTGCACATCGAGGCACATATTTTAAAGACGACCGTATCTCTGTTCATTTATTTGAAGGACTTTCGATTGATTTAGCAAATGTTTTTAGGGGAGATGCCGAGGACTAACTAGCAATGATGCATTTTCGTTTTTTTGAGGGCAACTTGGTAGGGCTATTTATTTCCAAATAGCCCTATATCTTTTGCTTTGCTCGCCGCACACTTGCCGTTTTTCGCATTTAGCTTTTTTAAAATTCGATTTACGTGGTTTTTCACCGTTTGCACAGATATCACTAAATGATTAGCGATTTCTTGTTGGGTGTATCCTTGGTCGATCAATTTTAAAATAGCAACTTCTGTTTTCGTAAGGGGGCGTGTCATTTGTTCCTTTTTTTTTAACCTACAAAACTCTTTTCTTATTTTATGTGCAATCGTTGGACGTATAGGAGAGCGATTTTTGTACGCAGCACGAATAGCGTCTATGATTTCGTAAAATTCTGATTTGATGACATAGTCAATTGCTCCTGCCATGTAAGCCTGGAAAATGATCGCATCTTCATCTGAAGAAGTGAGCATAATGACTTTTATATCTTTTTTCATTTCTAATAGTTGAGCAGTTAATTGGATGCCGTCACAGTCATCTTCTAAAAAAATATCCATCAACACAACGTCAACATTTTTTTTATGAATGACTGTCAATGCCTCTTCACTACAAGTCGCTACACCGATAATCTCAATGCCTTGATAACGATTCAATTCTTCTGAAATAATTTGAATCCAATCTTGATCATCTTCGACAAGTAATACGTGAATGTTACTCATCTTTGTTCCTCCATTTACTTCAAAAAAGAGCACTTTGGGAATTTAAGTGAAAATGTTGTACCACATTTTGTATTCTCTACGTCAATAAACCCACCATGCTGCTGAACGACATAGCAACAATACGCTAGTCCAATTCCATAGTTTTGACTTTTGTTTCGTTTCGTCGTGAAAAACGGTTCAAAAATATGTGGCAACGTTTGTTTGTCTATGCCTGTTCCTGTATCAGAAATTTGTATCATATAATAGCGAAAGTTTTCTTGAAAGTTGATTTTAATTGTCCCGCCATTTGGCATTGCTTCAATTGCGTTAACGATCATATTTGTAAATACTTCCTTTAATTGTTGTTTGTCGCAGTAAAGGACGATAGGTCGATCATAATTTTTTTCTATTTGAATTTGTTGGAGCATTGGTTGAAGCGATAAAATGCTCTCTTCCATAATTTCTGCGATATTTTCACGTTTTTTCTCGGATGAACGAATGGTGATCTTCGACTGAAAATCGGAAAGTGTAAGTTGCAAACGTTCAATGGTACTCTTCATATTTTGTATATTTGTAAGCATGTCATCATCATTTTGTTCATTGGCGCATTGTTCAATAGTGTGACAAAATAATTGAAGTTTATTTATGTCATTTTTTAATTTATGGTTGAGCATCGCTATTCCAGTAAATATCGATTGCATCGATCGCTTTCCATATAGATGCGCGTTCAAGTGAATATGTAGTAACCCATATTTAAATAAGATGACAATAAAAAGCATAAAAGAAATGATAATGATATTTGCGTTATAGCGCCAACTATCATGATTACCGAATGCACGTAAAATATAGTTTGTTGTTACGGCAAATAAAATCGGAGGAATAAAAATGAGATTTGTAAAGAAACGATTTCGTTTTAAGATAGGATGTGTTTCTTTCATGTAAGCAAATAAAAGGAGACACACTCCAAACAAGATATAAGGAACGACCCACCATAATGCGATGTGGTAAGGGACGATATATATTGGATATATCGGATACTTTATTGCCATAAATAAAATCGGTATAAAAAGAATGTATGCTAATCGCTTTTGATAGATCGGTGAAATGAGTCCAGAATATGTGATGGAAAACATAAGAAACGCGTAAGGTGTTACATAATGGCAAATGAATGATAATAAATCTATGATAAGTTTTACGACGGTAGGAAAGGTGGTATGTGGCAACATATTTTCTTCGATGACGACAGATAATCCGCCGGCACCACCGACGAAAGCGACAGCGCTTGCCCATTTCGAAGCGGAATTTCGATGGTCGATAAGTAAAATGGTCGTCCCACCAACCCATAACAGAACGAATAATAGAAGCAAAATGATACACTCCTCGATAATAATGAGTGGGAGTAGATAAAGGATAACAAAGCTTGCCCAACTGCAAAAACGGAACGCTTGATATTTGCGCTAATCATATATTCCCCGCTATATGTGGAATAAGCTCTGTCAAAATGGAAAGGAAGAATCATTTGCCACATGTGAAATCCCGATTTGTCAAAGGGATTTAAGAATAATCGATTGATTTTTTCCCATTGATCCATTCTCCAACCGTGGACAACAACAATGTGAACAGGAGAGCGAGAAGAGTGGAAATAAACATTCCCTTGAACCCGATCGTTTATCTCATCTCCAGATTTCATCGGACTTTGAAATGAAAAACGGTGAATTTCATAATTCATTCAAAGTGGACATCAGGTATTTCCGGCGTCGGATAAACAATATTCCAATGTATATTGTGAGAAAAAGGTCGGTCATAACGTGTAAATTGAGAATTGCTGCTTTTTTGGTGATGCAATAAATATAAGCCAATCCCATCTAACAAGCATGCCACCCACTTACGAATACTCCCACTTCCTTTGGATAGAAAGGTAAAAAATGACGGTTTCATAATAGCACGACTTATAAAAAAGTTCAATATATTTTTAAAAAATTTAACTTAAATAACTTTTATTTCATATACAGGAGGAGGGTACTAAAAAAATTAGTACTTTACAGTTTTATGTATTCTATTTATTGTGTATGTAGAACCAATGCAATGTTTCTATATTTGAAAGAGGGAAGGTATATGCTCGAGATATTAACGAACCAAGAAATTATATTCGGTAATGTTGTTTCTTACAGAGGGAAAATTAAGCAATCTCAGTTTAATGGCGTGCTTACTAGAATGATAAAGGTACTAGAGGGAATGAATGTAAATAAGGAAGGACCTCTAATAACTACAACATTTAATGTTGAATCAGTGGGAGATGAAAGTGTATTCGACATGGAGATATTGATTCCAATCGATAAGAAGATAGAATTACCGAAAGGATATGTCTTCAAGGAAGTTTTTCATCTTGTTAATGCCATTAGTACAAGATATATTGGTGATCCTGTTGGATTACAAAACGTATATAATCAATTGATTGGATTCATCAGTCGAAATAAATTGCAACCCATTACAACAGCTTATAATGTATATATAAACGATACAAGCTTTTTTAACGGGGAGCTACCTGTTATTGATGTGTATATCGGTATTAATCCTTCTAAAATATGAATTGTTTATATAAGTTGCGATATCGTTCTGTTTCTGTACTCATGTTAATATAGGTCGGTACGTAACAGGATTAGCGGACAATTGGATGTAAGATAAAACTTCAGTTTGTATATGAATAGAGATTGATTTTTCTGACATATGTAAACCGTTTTCTCAATCAACTTAAACTAATACATCAATTGTGTTCTGAAAAAATTGTATTTTTATGATATCGATTTGGAAAATTGACTTTACTCTGTTTAAAATTCCTGATACGCTCCGTTTCGAGTTATCAAAACAGAGCGAGGGGAATTTTACATAATAATAATCTTTATATAGGAAAGGATGAGGGAGAGTATGTTACAAAATGTGTCAATTGGATTCAATGAGCTAACTTTCGAGGAAATGGTTCTGGTGGATGGTGGGGTTAAAGTTAAATGGGGACAGGTATTAGAAGGAGTTGCATATTTTGGAGCAACCATGCTTGCAATTTCTAGTGCTCCTGTAACAGTTCCTGTTGGTGTAATCGCGTTAGCTGGCTTATCAGGAACTGCCTTTGCAGGATATACGGTGGGAAAGGCGATTAAATGGTAGGAATGATGATTAAATTTAGATAATAATGTGAGGTGCACTGGTTCTTAAACTAGTGCACTTTATTACCATTTCTTACTTCTGTTTTGTAAATGAACATTGTTTATTTTCGGCGAAAAACTAAATATATGGATTACCCCTGGTGCTAGATAAACTTGAGCCAACGCCAAAAAAGTCCTTGCCTGGTCGATCACCTGCAGAATGAAAGTGCGACCTACCATGCCAAAGGAGAATCACCCACGCAAGAGCGCTTTCCTGTTCCTGCAGACCGGGTCAAGTTCCAAAAGCCATAGGTTGCCGTTTGAACGCTAGCGTTCAACTAGCACCACGAGTATAGATTGTAATTTTGTTTTCCTGCCAGTTGATCAATCACCATATCTTGTTTCGAGATGAAAAAACGAAACATTTAAAATGGTTCATCACCACAACATGTACTTGACAGACGGTACACTTCTCTGAACAAGTGTATGCAAAAAATTATTTGTTTACTGTTTTTTTCTTGGAAGCATAAGTAAGGTATGTTATGAAAAAATCAAGTACAATTTTTGGTGAAGAGCCTTTAAAATACCTAATTGCAACTTATTGCTTGTACAGGTGATGTTATCCAAGAGGAGCATTAGAAGTGCGGCGATCCGTATAAGTATAGAAGGGGGAGTTATGATTGAGAGGGAATACGCATATGTGGGTTGCGACCATTATTTTCATTAATCTCTTTTTAGGTGCTTTCGTTATTGTTCTAAGGATCTGGGATCCATTGGCGTTTGCGAATTATTTTATGTTTTGTTTAATCGCTTATTTTTATTATGTGAGTAAAAAAAAGATTTATATCCCTTTTTTTGTTTTTGAATTGTTTCTGTTCTCGTTGCTGTGTATTGATGGGCTGCTTCCAGAAGGAATCGTTGATGAATCGAATGAAGTGCAAAATACATTTATGATCGTAATAGGATTGATAGTTTTTGGATTTTTGACATTTGAAACAGTAAAGATCATAAAGAGAGACGGTATGTGATTTTATAAATGTTCAAAAATAAATAGTTCTTCTTTCATTTTCTAACTTTTTGAGGTGTAGTCACTATGTTTTCTTTTTTCAACAAATACTACTGTATCAAACAACACGACATCAAAGACTGCGGACCAGCTTGTTTGGCTACGGTATGCAAGCAATATGGGTTAAAAGTGCCGATATCGAAAATAAGAGAAGTTGCTGGTACAGATAAGCAAGGAACGAATTTATACGGTTTAATTAAAGCGGCGGAGCAGCTTGGGTTTACAGCAAAAGGGGTTCGAGGAAACCAAGAAAGTCTTTTTCAACCTTTTCCGTTACCAGCGATTGCTCATGTCATTGTGAATCAAAGTTTATTGCATTATGTTGTCATTCATAAAATTACAAACAAAGAAATTGTTATTGCCGATCCTGCCGAAGGGTTAAAGAAAATGTCGCCTGAGGAGTTTTTTCAAATATGGACGGGGATTCTTGTATTGCTCGTACCAGCTCCGACATTTGAAAAAAGGGATGAAACGAAAGGATTATTTGAGCGTTTCATTGGCATGCTTAAGCCGCAAAAAGGCATTCTTCTGCAAATTTTTTTAGCGAGTGTTTTATTTACGATATTAGGGGTTGTCGGTTCATTTTATTTCCAGTTTTTGATTGATGATATTTTATCGGAAAACCTTGAAAAGACGCTACATATTTTATCGATAGGCATGATCGTTTTATATACATTTAAGGTGTTGTTGAACGCATTTCGTACATATCTTTTAATTTACTTAAGCCAAAAGTTAGATCTTGGACTCGTTTTAGGATACTACCATCACGTTTTATCGTTGCCGATGAATTTTTTCAATACGAGAAAAGTAGGGGAAATCATTTCGAGACTAATGGACGCTTCAAAGGTTCGAGATGCGATTTCTGGAGCGACGTTGACAATCATGATTGATACGTTCATGGTCGTCATCGGTGGAGCGATTTTATATGCACAAAATTCGTTTCTGTTCGGTGTTACTGTTTTGTTAGTTCCGTTATATGCGTTGATTGTATGGGCATTCCATAAACCGTTTGAAAATGTCAATAGAAAAGAAATGGAGAAAAACGCGGAGTTAACATCTTATATTGTAGAGTCAATGAACGGAATTGAGACGGTAAAGGCGTATCATGCGGAAGAAGAAGCGAAGTTTAAAACAGAGCAAAAGTTTATTTCGTTTCTGAAGACTGTATTTTCGCATGGGATGATGAACAATTTCCAATCATCATTAAAAACATATTTGCAACTTGTCGGAGGAATCATCATTCTTTGGGTCGGGGCAAATGAAGTGCTAAAAGGAAACATGACGGTCGGGCAACTGATTGCCTATAACGCTTTATTAGCTTATTTTCTTGAACCGATCCAAAACTTAATTAATTTACAGCCGATGATCCAATCAGCCGTTGTTGCAGCAGATCGATTAGGGGAAATTTTAGATTTAGAAATCGAAAAATCGAAAGATGAAGAGAAAAAAATAAAAGTGGAAAGTTTAAAAGGCGACATTGTCATTAGAGATTTACAATTTCGTTACGGAACGAGAGATGTCATATTGAAAAATATTAACCTTCATATCCGCCAAGGAGAAAAAATAGCACTCGTCGGCGAGAGCGGCTCGGGAAAAACAACGCTTGTTAAGCTGCTCATGCGATTTTATGACTATGAAAAGGGCGATATTTTAATTAATGATATCAACATTAAGGATATGAACTTAGAACGATTAAGACGAAAAATTGCGTATATTCCGCAAGAAAACTTTTTCTTTAGTGGAACGATTCAAGAAAATTTATGTTTAGGGATGGAACGCGACGTTTCATTAGAGGAAATTATCGACGCGGCGAAAGTGTGTCATGCCCATGAATTTATCAATCATTTGCCGTTACGTTATCAAACGATGCTTGAGGAAAACGCGTCTAATTTATCTGGTGGACAAAAACAGCGTCTAGCCATCGCGAGAGCCATTTTAAAAAAGCCTGATATTTTAATTATGGACGAAGCGACGAGCAATCTTGATTCTACAACGGAAAAAGCAATATCTGAAACGATTTATGAATATTGCCGAGAGATGACGACCATTATTATCGCCCATCGTTTAAGTACAATTATGAGATGCGACAAAATTTATGTGATGGAGCACGGTGAAATTATTGAAACAGGGACACACGATGAACTGATGAATATGAAAGGAAAGTATTATGAACTATGGAAAAACCAAATTCCACATGAACCAAGTCCAATTGCAACAATGTAAAGGGTGTTAAACATGAACGCTTATATACGAGAGATGAATGAGTTAACGGATAGCAGAGAATTGCTAGAAGCAAAACCGCATCCGTTTGTTCCTGTTTTTATTGCTTTGCTATGTTTGTTTGTTGTGTCGTTTATGTTGTGGGCTTATTTTGGTGAGATGGATATTGTTGCGAAAGCGAAGGCTGTTGTTCGACCAAATGAAAACGTTAGCACGATTCAGACGCCTGTATCTGCAAAAGTGAAGCGAGTGAACTATGTACAAGGGAAGAAAGTACACGTAGGAGACGTATTGCTCGAGCTAGATGCAAGCGAACTTGATGTTCAAAAACAAATGATTGAGCAACAGCTCCAAGAAGCGAAAGAAGAGTTAGAGCAACTGCGTACGTTTAAAAAAAGTGTTGAGCAACATAAAAATTTGTTTACGAAAAACGATAATGACTATTATGAAGCATACATGAAGTACGCAGTAGACTATGAAAAATTAAGTGGTGAATTGAAACAAATTCGTCTTGGATTAATGAAAGAAAAACAAAATGTGAATCTTTCACAAAATGAAACGAAAGAAAAAGAACAAGTACTGTTTGCCACACAAAGAGAGCAGCAACTCACCATCCAATCGTTACATAAAGAAATCGAACGTTTCAGTAATATCGTCCACGATCTACAACGGCTTGAAAAAAGTTATTTAGAAAATAAAAATTACTTTACGAACGCAACGTCTGTTTATGCAAATCAATATATGGACTTTCAAAATACTGTTCTTAAACTGCAAAAAACAGTACAGCAAAAGAAAAATGAGTATGACAGATTGATTTTTTTAGGAGAGCAATATGTTCCAAAGAGTAAAATTGAACAAAGCAAAATAGAGTATGAACTGGCTAAATTAGAGTTGGAAAATTATATTAATGGGAAATTACAATCGGTTCGGTTAGATATACAAACGAACAAACAGAAGCTCAATGAAATGAATGTCCAACTGCAAAAACTGCAAAAAGCGAGTACAATCGAGCCACAGCTACAAGGAATTCAATCGTTAAAAAATGACTTACAGCAGAAAACGCAATCTCTCAATCAAGAAATTTCTTTGCAAGAAAACTTAGAAAAGACCTCATTAGAAAAATTCAAAACAGATAAATTGGTAGAGATTAACCAATCGATCAAGCAGCAAGAAAGACTTGTAAAAGATCTTGAAGGAAAACTCAATGACGTTCTTGTTCAACTTCGAAATTATCGCATTACCGCGCCGATTAATGGAGTTGTCAATACCATTAAAACCGTCAATGAGGGAGATATGATTCATCCGAATGACCCGATTTTAACTGTGATTCCAGATCACCAGTCCCAATATAAAATGATCATTTATGTACTGAATAAAGATATAAGCAAAATGAAAGTTGGTGATAAAGTAAACTATCATTTTGCTGCACTCCCATATCGAGAGTACGGGGAGCTTGAAGGAAGAATTATGAGAATAAGCACAGATTCAACGGTTAATCAAGAGGATGGGATGAGCTACTATATCGTAGAAGCAACCGTTCAAAATCAATTTTTACGGAGCTATAAAGGAAAAAAAGCAAAGATTAAAGTCGGAATGCAAGCAGAGGCGCTTGTTGTCACAGATTCGAAAAAGATTTTGCACTATATTTTAGAAAAAATAAATTTAAAAGAATAGGAGAGAGAAAAATGAGTGAATTATTACAACAAGAGCAAGAACAATCATTAGTAACGGAAAAAAAAGAAGGACGGGCTCTTTCGTGGAAAACGATGATTTTATTTTTCCTTTCGTTTTTGGGAATGTCGTTTGCGGTTGGAGTTATTTTTGGCATTATTGGCGGTGTAACAAATAATGAAAGATTGTTGAATGCACTTCAAGGGTACGTAGGGCTTTTTATTGATGCGCTTATGTTTGGGATAGCACTTCTCTTGTTTAAAAAAGTTCGTGTTTTTCTTAGAGGGAGTTTCGATAAAAAGGCAATTTATGAATGGAAAACGTATTTGTATATCCTATTGGCAATTTTCATAACGTACGCTGTACAATTTATTTCATTCCGTGTGATTGGATTTGAAAATCCGGAAGCGCAAGAAAAAGTGATGGGGCTTCAAGGAGCGCAAAGCACGTTCGAATTCGTTCTTATTGGGTTAGCTGTTATCCTTGTTACGCCAATTAAAGAAGAACTGCTATTCCGTGGCGTTCTTCATCGTTTTTTAGAGAAAAAGTATCATTTTTATGTAGGGCTTGTTGTGTCTTCAATTATATTTGGATTAGCACACTTCGGTTATCCTATTAATGGAGCGATTATAGGAGTTATTACGGTTGTACTTTATCGCTTGACACGGTCGTTATATACTTCAATAATGTACCATATTATTTGGAATGCATTTGTTTTTAGTACTTTATTGCTTAGTTAGGTGAGAAATGATGTCGAGGATGAAGCTAAGTTTTATTTTATTCATATTTGTTCTTTTCCCTATGCATGTAAAGGCGAGTGAAGTAATCCCAAGACAATTGACATTGGATTATGTTTTAGACGAAGGTGTAAAGCAATCAAACGATGTTCTCGTTTATACGTATAAATGGGCGATGCTAAATGCACAAAAAGAAACTGTTCGAGAAAGCTTAAATGAGCTCAAGGAACCTACGCTAGAGCCGTTGAAGTTATTACCAACGACAAGAGAGTATTTTTTAACACTATATCCGAACTATGAGAAAGCATCCGAAGAAGAAAAGCAAATCATTGATCAACAAATTGCCATTCAGATCGGCATTAACCAATCGCTTAATATAATCATTCAGCAAAACTATCAAGCTTCTCAAGAACAAATAAAGGCTTTGCAAAAAGATATACAAGAAAAGAAAAGACAGCTAGCATTGCTCATAAAGGAGTTAGAAAGCAACCAAAACGTAACGAAAATAGATGAACAAGAAGCAAAAGAGTTCATTCGATATCAACTTGCGAAAAAATATATTTCCATTTTGTCATACGATGAACAAATCGCCTACTTACAAAAGGAAGTACAATTTTTAGCAGACGACGTGAAGCGAGTAGAAGCAATGGTTAAGATAGGAGAGGCGAGTGAAGACGAGTTGAGAAAAAAGCAACGGGAATGGGAAAATAAGAGGAAGGAGATCGAAAATGTTCAGAAAGAAAGGGGAGTTCTAGAGCTCCAACTAAAAATAGACTTAAATATCCCGATGACACAGCAAGTTACATTCCAATCTGTCCCAGATTCATTTTTTCGTAAAATCGAGAACCCAAAAGATATGAAGAATCTTGTTCAGCGTTCCTTTGTGTATTTAAAGAAGCAAGAAAGCTTAAAATTAGCAAATGACAAAAAAGGTCAGGCAACCAATCAAATCGAAAAGCAACAAATGGAGCAGTATGTAAAAATGGCAGAGGCAGAATTAAATGCAACAGCAAAAAATCTAGAAAAATTTTTAGCGAAACGATATGAAGAATTTGATCGTTTATATGCGAAATACGAAGATGCATATGATGTGTATCAACAAACGCTGTCAGAGCAAGACTATTACGAAAAACAATGGCAAATCGGTTTGATCTCTGAACACGACTATAAAGGATTGATGTTGAATGTCGACAAAGCGAAGAAGGATTACACGTTACAATTAATGTCGTATTATTTGCTACAGATAGAAGAAAAACAGTTTCATAATGGATATATTCCTTTGCCATGAGCGGCAAAAGAGGGTGTCCCAAAAGTAACGGGCACCCTTTTTTATAGCCGTATATATGCGTGAAACACATTTACAACTATTGTATTTTTGATCTTTTGGCTCAGCCACTTTTGTCAACAATGTTACGGGGTAGGTGAAACGCCACCGATTGTAGCCCCTATCCCAAATCCACCCATTGACATATCTTTTAGCACTCCTCTTGCTTCTTTTCCTGTCATTTTCCCTGATACGAGTCCCGCAATTACTGTAGCATATCCTGCTGTAAATCCAATCCCCGCGCCGAGAAAGCCGCCAATAAGCGCGCCAGCAAGCCCTCCACCATATGCTTCTACTAACTCTTTTTCATTTAGTTCTACATAATTACTCACAATTGATCTCCTTTCTTTGGAATAAAATAGCCGATTAATACAACAATAATATAAATAAATAAAGGATGTTCGACTATTGTTTGGTTAATCGCTGCTACGATATAGTGGATGGATATGATAAGGAAAAATAAAATGATGATAGTTGGGAAACGACCTAGCCTTTTTATAATATTTTGCCTAATTTTAAATTTCGTTTCTACATATAATTCAAGAAATAACGCAATCAAAAATGCAACGAACAAATAAAAAAACTTACTAGCCATTAGTGGGTCGCATTCCAGATTAGGTCCCCAACGTATCCGCCTACAATGGTTCCAGCGGCTGCACCTACCCTTGCTCCGATTGCTCCACCTACTGGTCCGCCAATTGCTCCACCAGCTAATCCACTGATTGTTCCTATCCCACCAACAAATCCATAGTAGGCTACAGTACTAACAACTTTTGAAAAACTAATCCCTCCTTCGATTAATTCTAATTCGGACATAGATAGCTCCTTAAGATCATTGCTCATTTATCTATCCTCCCTAGATGATTTTGGTTACATATATATTTTAACAACGATAGGTATAATAGGTAAGTACTATTTTTTATAGTATTTTTTTACATAAAAAGTGGCAGCTAAAAAATTGAGTAATTATCCTATTTCGTGAGCCCGTTCCCTTGCTTATGGTTCTTTTTTAAAATATAATATATTTAGAATTTTTTTAATTATAAAATGAATGATGATTCATTCACAAAGTAAATGGGGGAGGGAGTTTGATGAATTTATCTTCACGGTTGGCAGAGGTGGCAGGGCAGCTGCCGCATAAGGAGGCGTATGTGTACGAAGGGGAGCGGTGTACATATGGCGAGTTAAATGCGGCAGTATCACAGTTTGCTAGCGGGTTGCGCCATCTTGGCATTCAAAAAGGGGATCATATTGCATTATTATTAGGAAACTCGCCGTATTTTGTTATCGGATTGTACGGAGCATTGCGCGCAGGAGCGACGGTCATTCCGATTAACCCGATTTATACGCCGGATGAAATCAGCTATATTTTGAATAACGGGGACGTGAAAGCGGTCATTGGCTTAGATTTGCTCGTTCCATTATTTGTGAAAATGGCAGCGCTCCTGCCGAAAGTAGAACATGTCATCGTTTGTGAAACACCGCAAGGAAAAGAACAAGGCATTTCATTGACAGGAAAAATGAAATCGTTTACAGAATTGTTGTTGTCGGGGGACGCTCATTATAAAGGGCCGGAACTTGCGGATGACGATGTCGCGGTTATTTTGTATACGTCAGGAACGACCGGCAAACCAAAGGGAGCGATGTTGACGAATAGAAATCTTTACAGCAACGCACAAGATACGGCGAACTATTTAAAAATTAACGGAGAAGACCGCGTCATTGCCGCATTGCCGATGTTTCATGTGTTTTGCTTGACGGTCGCGTTAAACGCGCCGCTCATGAACGGCGGAACGGTGCTCATTGTCCCTAAATTCAGCCCGGCGAAAATTTTTCAGCTTACACGAGAAGAAAAAGCGACGATTTTTGCTGGTGTGCCGACGATGTACAATTTCCTTTATCAATATGAAGAAGGAAAAGCGGAAGATTTGCAAACGCTTCGGCTTTGTATCTCTGGCGGGGCGTCGATGCCGGTCGCGTTGCTCAAAAACTTTGAACAAAAATTTAAAGTCATCGTTTCCGAAGGATACGGATTGTCGGAAGCGTCGCCAGTGACGTGCTTTAACCCGCTCGATCGCCCAAGAAAACCAGGCTCGATTGGTACAAGCATTATGAACGTTGAGAATAAAGTTGTGAACGAATTTGGTGAAGAAGTTCCGGTTGGCGAAGTTGGCGAACTCGTTGTGCGCGGCCCGAACGTCATGAAAGGGTATTATAAAATGCCGGAAGAAACGGCGCATACGATCCGCAATGGCTGGCTATATACAGGTGATTTGGCGAAAATGGACGAAGAAGGTTATTTTTACATTGTCGACCGGAAAAAAGATATGATTATTGTCGGCGGCTATAACGTTTATCCGCGCGAAGTGGAAGAGGTATTATATAGCCATCCAGATGTTGTCGAAGCGGCGGTTATTGGCGTTCCTGATCCGAATTTCGGCGAAGCAGTCAAGTGCTTTGTTGTGTCGAGAAACCCGAATTTAACGGAAGAACAATTGATCGAATATTGTCGCGAGCATTTAGCGAAATATAAAGTTCCAAGCTCGATCGAGTTTTTAGCGGAACTTCCGAAAAATACGACCGGAAAAATTTTGCGAAGAGCGTTGAAAGAGCAATTAACGTCTACAGAAGCGTAAAAAAGTACCGAGTGTTCGGTACTTTTTTACATTAACTGCTTTTTCTTTCTGTTAAGTTAATCCCGATTCCCATAAATACGACACCCATCAAAAACAAGATGCTCATCGGGTATAGTAATTCCGTGAGTGAACGATCATAGACAGCGGCGCCTTTTAGCATTTCCATTCCGTACGTCAGCGGAACGATTTTTGATAACATTAATAAGATGTTGGAAGAAACGATTTCTAAAGGCCAATATGCTCCGCCGATCATCGCCATGCTTACGGACAGCAAGGAAATGAGCGCTTGAAACTGCTGTTCATTTTTCACAAGCCCGACAAGCAGGATGGAAAACGCAACGATCGCAAATACGTAAGGCACTAATAACAATAGTAGTTCGGGGAATCGGCCATGAAAATCAATGCCGAACCCAAAACGAAACACCGAAAAAATTAAAGCGACTTGCATATAGCCAATTATAAAGCTATAGAATAAATTACCTGTATATATCTCCCATTTTTTTAAACGGGAGAGGATCATCCGGTTCCATACTCCTTCTTTCTTTTCTTTCAGCAGTTGCAGCACTTGAAACGCCACCGTGTAAATCACGAAAAAGAGAGAAAAACCAAAAATCGGCTGCATTTGCGGATCAATGATCACAGCATTTTTGCTGCGAAAACTCATTGTTTGTATGGTGAATGCTGGATGCTTTTTTGCTTCTTTGACGATTTTGGTTGTTTGTTCAGTTGAAAGATGCAATTGCTTGGCGATTGCGTTTGCCTGTCCTTTTTCGCCATAGACTTTTTGTAAATACTCGCGAAGAAAGAACGTGTTTGCTGTTTGAGATGCGATAATTAAGGTAAAATCATTTTCCGCCAGCTCCAGCCCTGCCGCCGCTTTCCCTTCGCGAACGAGCGCGCGAACTTTTTTTGCATCCATCTGCTCGAATCGAAACGAATGAGATTCGTTCAATGTATGAAGAAGCTCGTTTGTTTCTTGAGCAGAAAGGGTGCTGTAAACAGGAATTTTTACTTTCTTTTCGCTTGCTGCGCCAATTATGGTAGCCATGATGATACAAACGATTGACATGACGATGACCATCCAAGGGTTTCTTAAAAATAAACGAAATTTTGCTGTTAAAATGCTGATCAAGCTTCATTCCCCCTTTTTGGAAAGGCCCATACGGACAAAACCATCGTTGCTGCGCTAAAGATACATAAATAAACAATGGAATATGCAACATCGGCTAAATGATATCCTTGCAGCAGCTTTAAGTAAGCACTCATGCTCGCCCCGTTTGGCGTAAATGCCCCGAGCGTGTTTATGAAATTGGATAATTGGCCGGCAGGGAAAAAGCTGCCGCCAACAAGCGAAAACATCGTCACTAAGACGGTTTGGAAAAAGCGGGATGCTTGTTCCGAATTTGTCCGGAAATTCAAGGATGTTAACAAAACAGCCAAGCCGCCGACAGCGAATGATAATGCAGCTGTAACGAGCAAAAACGCGGCTACATCCGGCCATGTAATCCCATAGATGATGGACGTTGCGCCGTATAAAATCATGAGCTGTAAAAACGAAAGCAGCATAGCGGAAATGAAAATGCCAGTCATATATGACCATTTTGATACGTTGGCCAGCAACATTCGATCGAATACGTGGGATTGCTTCTCTTCAAACGCGTAGCTTCCGACGTTGGAAGCAACGTACAGAGCAAACATGACTCCCATGCCGATCATATAATACGTCACGGCGCGAATCGGTTCTTTTTTAGTGATCGTTTCTATTTTTCCGTTCACATGAATGTCAGGGATCGCGAACTCCTTCACTCCGGCTTTGCCAAGAGCGGAGACAAGCGAATAATGCTGCTGAAACTCAGAAATGATTTGTCCGACTATTTCTGATGTCCACGCTTTTTCTTCGTTGACATAAAAGAATAGGTTGGTCGGCTGTTTTTGTTGGAAAAACAGATGTTTCAGCATTTGATACGTAAATTCATCCGGTAAGCGAACGATCGCCGTATATTCGTCATCTTGGAGGGCCTTGTTTAGCTGTGCCGGCGGGACATCGACGATGCGAATGTATTTCTTCAACGGTTTGGCGCCGAATACATCCTGTTTTAGTACCGTTATTGGTGACAGCGAACGAGCGGCTTCGATCAACAGTTGTTTTTCGTTTTCCGGCATCCTCATTGCTTCCACTTCATGCGTGAATTTTTGTATATCTTGTTGTTCATCGCCTTCATTCACAAACGCAATTTTTGCATGAACTGCAGGCTGGCCGTCATTGCCATCCATGATATTTCCAAGTGCAAAACCTAAAATCGTAATTAATACAAACGGCATGCCAAGCAGAATGAGCAGTTCATGGCGGTTTCTCACAAATAATAGCAATTGTTTTTTGACAAAGGTTCCGATCATGTCGATTCCCCCTAGTCCCGTAATGCCCGGCCTGTAAGATGCAAAAAAACATCTTCTAATGTTGGCGTTTTAATTTCAACGGAAGTAAACACTGTATTTGTTTTTTCCGCTAATTGAAATAACAGGCGGAAGACATTGATTTCTTTAGGGGATAAAACGGTGATCGTCCGCTCTTGGACGGTGATGTGATGAATAACAGGCTGTGAGCGTAGTGCGTGAAGAAAGGATTCGCTTACTTTCTCCACTTTGACTTCTACTGTATGTTCCGATGATAAAATATTTTTAATTTCGTCTTTCGTTCCGGAAGCGATAATACATCCTTTATCCATAATGTAAATGCGGTCACACAAAAACTCGACTTCCTCCATGTAATGGCTTGTGTACAACACCGTCATCTGCTTCTCCTGATTTAACCGTTTGACCGTTTCTAAAATGTAGTTTCGTGATTGCGGATCGATGCCGACGGTTGGTTCATCCATAATGAGCAATTTCGGCTCGTGCAGGAGGGCGGCGCCGATATTTAACCGTCTTTTCATTCCGCCTGAAAAATGTTTAACTAAATCGTTTTGCCGGTCGGTTAAACCGATGAGCGCTAATACTTCATCTACTTTTTTGTTTAGTTCTGCGCCTGATAAACGGTGAATTCTTCCGAAAAAACGCAAATTTTCTTTCGCTGATAAATCGGAATATAAAGCGATCTCCTGCGGAACGATCCCTAATACGTTACGAAGTTTTGCTGGTTCTTTAATGATGCTTTCGTTATGAAAGCGAACATCTCCGCTCGTCGGGGGAATGAGCGTCGAGATCATCGAAATGGTCGTTGATTTTCCCGCTCCATTAGGTCCTAATAGACCGACAATTTCCCCTTGCTCTAAATATAAGTTGACACGGTCTACTGCTTTTGTTTGCTTAAAATGTTTCGTTAATTCAACAGCTTCTAACATCATGCTCCTCCTCCTTCCATCTGATATGTATGTTACGATATTTTTCGTTGTCTGCTTACTATCTTCCGTCATCATTTCATGACTAAAACGGTGACTTGAGTCATGTTTCAAAAAAATAAACCGTCTTCATTCGTTCGACGGTTATGTAAGATCATGCTTTACTGCATAAATGGCCAGCTGGGTGCGGTCGCGCAATTCTAATTTTTGTAAAATTTGCGTAATGTAGTTTTTCACGGTTCCAACGGATAGATGAAGAGCAGCGGCAATTTCTTTATTCGTTTTTCCTTGTCCGACCAATTTCGCAATTTCCAGTTCGCGGGGTGTTAATGGAACGTTTGCCGACTTCGGTTTCTCTTTTTCTAATAAACGCGGCACCATTTTCGCTGCTACCTCTTCATGAATCGCCATTCCGCCTTTCATACAGCTATAGATGGCTTGGATTAACTTTTCCCGCTCCGCCGTTTTTAACAAAAATCCGCTCGCTCCGTCCTTCAATGCTTGAACGGCATATTCGTCATCGTTAAACGTTGTTAAGATTAAAATTTTAATGTTTGGCCACCGTTTTTTGATTATTTTCGTTGCTTCCAATCCGTTCATGACCGGCATTCGGATGTCCATGAGCACAAGATCGATGATATGTTTTTCGATTTGTTGCATCGCTTCCAATCCGTGTTCTGCTTCGGCTACGACTCGAAGATTGGCATCTTGCTCAATCATCATTTTTAATCCTTGCCTTACAAGCATTTGATCTTCTGCTAATAAAATTTTAATCATTGAATCCCTCCTTGACCGGAATTGTTCCTTGAACGATAAATTCGCAGTCCGTTTGAAAAATATGCACCGTTCCGCCTGCTCCTTTTACCCGTTTCTGTATATTTGTTAATCCAAAACCGAATTGAAACGGCTTCGGTTCAGCAATGCGATTTTTGATAGAAAACTCCAAGTCGCCGATTGCCGATTTCCCTAATGTGACAAAGATTTCACGTGATTGCGCATGGCGCATAGCGTTGGTGAGCGCTTCTTGAATGACCCTGTATAGCGCAATGTTTTGCTCATTCGAAAGTTTCACCGTTAAAACGCCTTGCTTTGTCGTGAAATGAACCATAATATGGCTTTCCGATTCTAATTTACGAATCAGTTGCAGCACCGAGGAAATGCCTTCAATTTCTTCGGTTTGCAGCGCTTTGACCGCCTGCCGCGTTTCTTCGAGACTGTCGCGTACAAGCATTTTTAGTTGTTCATATTCATCTTTCGGTTCACAGATTGACAGCATTTCAAGCTGCATGAGCAGGGCGGTTAGTTTATGTCCGACCGAATCGTGAATGTCGCGGGCGATTCTTGTTCGTTCTTCAAGGCGTGCAGACCGCTCCGTTTCGTAGTTCAGCCGCTTTAGCCGCCGGTATTCTCCTAATAGCCGTTCATACATTTCTTGTTGTTCTTCTCTTTCATATACATATTCGTTGAGGACGATGGAAATGGCGGAAAAAATGGCGAATGCGATCAGCCATTCAACTTCTTTGTTTTGAAAAAGCAGCGTGACGATCGCAGAAAATAAAAAAGTAACCGCGGTAAATAAACGAAACTTTTTTATGCTCAGTTGGAAAATAGCCTCGACATAAAGATAAAGAAACAATAGTAGGACGTACATATTTTTCGGCAGTGGACTAAGCCATTCCTCCAGCAAAATCAGAAAATCGATCAAAATAAACAAAAAGAAAGGATGTTTGGTGATAGATAAGAAAAAATAGACACCGATGGCGCAGGCGCTGATAAATAAAAGAAGCGGAAGCTTGCTAGCATGTTGGAAATGTTCATATAAATATCCCGCCCATAAAACGGCAAAAACAAGCAAACGAATGATAAATGGCTTCATAGCGATTCCAGTCCCCTTTGTCAATCTATATAAATACAACTGGAAGGTTTAACTTATGGCTAAGGAAAAAGCAGACTCCCTATTTTTTCGACTGTCGGAGGCAAGTCTGTCGCTTGCCTTCGTCACGCCTTCGCGTGACAGAGGACCGAACAACCAACCGCTTCACAGACAAATGCATTTGTCTGGAAGCGGTGTTGTTCGGTCACCCGACAGTCGAAACATACCGATTACTCCATAAAAGACGAAAACGTTAAAGTTCTAAATTGCATCTATATATTTTCTACCATAATAGAATGAACGAAGATCGTCAAATCTTGTTTTGTAGCGGATTTTGGTTGAAAAAAGGAGCAAATTTTATGAAAATAGAAGAGGAACAGGGGGGAGAAAAAAGTGGAAACGATCTTGGCCACAAAAAAATTGTCGTCGTTTCGCCAAGGGGCGCAGGCAGGGATAAGCATTGCGATTGGCTACATGCCGATTGCCCTCACATTTGGATTGCTTGCAAAAACAACGGGACTGACGCTCTCTGAAACGGTGATGATGAGCATGATCGTATTTGCGGGCGCTTCGCAATACATCGCGTTAAATTTGCTGTCGCTCGGTACAGGGGTATTTGAAATTGTGCTGACGACGTTTATTTTAAACATCCGCCATTTTTTGATGTCTGCTTCGCTGAACGAAAAAGCGGAATCTGATGCGCTATGGAAAAAAGCGTTGTATGCGTTCGGCATTACCGATGAAACGTTTTCGGTGGCGGCAATGAAAGAAGGCAATGTGAGCGCTTCGTATATGTTTGGACTGATTACCTTGTCTTACGGAAGCTGGGTCGTGAATTCCGGCATTGGCCATCTCGTCGGGGCAAGATTGCCGCAAAGCTTGCAAGAAAGTATGTCAGTCGCTTTGTATGCGATGTTTATCGGGCTGCTCGTTCCAGCGTTAAAAAAGCAGCGAAAAACGATTTGGCTGGCTGGACTGGCGGCGGTTGTGAATTCGGTTTTGCTTCTATTGTTCCATATGTCGAAAGGATGGGCGATTGTTATAGCGACACTCTTGGCAGCGGTCATCGTTCAATATATTGCAAAAGAAAGCGAGGGAAAACATGATGCGTAGTGAAATCGCTTGGATGATTCTTGGCATGGGGCTTGTGACGTACATTCCGCGCATGCTTCCGCTCGCCGTTTTCCATCGGGTGAAGCTGCCGCCGTTTTTGCAAGGGGTGTTAAAAAACGTTCCGTATGCGACGTTAGGAGCGCTCATTGTGCCGGGCATTTTTTTTATTCATGAAGATATATGGTTTGGCGTTCTCGGATTTATCAGCGCCTTTGTGGCCGCTTGGCTCGGGGCGAACGTTATTGTTGTTGTGCTGGCTTCTGTTGTGGTTTTAAGTCTATATGGGGTGATTTAGAAAAACCACCGATCTCATCGGTGGTTTATTGTATTTCATCCATAATTGTTTTATATGCATCTTGAACGTTAAATCCCTTTTTGCCCATGCCAAATTGTTCAATTACCCGGTTGCTCTCGTTAAGCAAATATGTATTGGTTGTGTGGATGAGCATGCCGTTTCCAGGGTCACGGTATTGGAAGTCAAACGAATCGGCCACTTTTTTTGTATCTTTTTCGTTTCCACGAAGCAAAATCCATCCTTGATCATTTGACTGAATGCCAAACGTTTTCGCGTATGCTTGCAGTTTTTCACGCGTATCGCGTTTTGGATCAATTGTAATTGTGATAAACTCGACTTTGTTGCCAAATACATGTTGCTGTTCTAACTTTTGGCGGAGTTTTGTCATTTCAAATGTCGTATTTGGACAAATATCAGGGCAATTTGTATAAATAAACTCAAGAAGCCGCACTTTCGGTTTCATGTCGCTAAAACGATATTCGTCTCCCCATGCTGTTTCCATCGTGATATTGCGAGGAAGCTCCATTTGCCACTGGCGATACACAGAAAAATAAAAAATGCCGGCACCTACGAAAATGACAAACAAGCTACCTAACGTCCAATAAATTTTTTTCACGCGAGTCCCCCCTTTGTTTTTTATCATACATGAAAACGAAAAGAAAAACGAATCATGATTTTGAATTTTGTCTGACGTTCTAATCGAAAGAAAAAGGATTAAACTAAATAGTAGCGTTGTCCATAAAAAGGAGGATTTTATGAAAAAAATCATCAGTTGGGCGATCATCATTTATGTTTTGTATTGTATAGGAATGGCATGGTATTTATTTTCGTTTGCTGATTCGTCCATTCCTGCCGAATGGAAAGGAACGACCGCGGATCCGGCTACGTTTTTAACGCCGAGAGAGCAAGTTTTAAGCGAGCAGTATTCGCAGTGGAAAAACTTTTTATTTTTTGTGTCTGTTCCTTATGACTGGCTCGCTTATTTGGCGGTGTTATGGCTAGGGGTGGCCAAAGCGCTGCAAACATGGTCGGAGAAGGCAACGAAATCGTTTGTAGTTCAAGCGGCTTTTTATGTATTTTGGCTTTCTATTATTATGTCAGTGCTGACGCTGCCGTTTGATTTTATAAGCTATCGCATTTCGCGGGCATATGGCGTCAGTACGCAGTCGGTTTTTAGTTGGATGCGCGATGAGACTACGGATTTTTTAGTTAATACCGTGATGCTGTTTTTGCTCGTTGTTGTGTTGTACGGGCTCATTCGCCGCTTTGAAAAGCGCTGGTGGCTGTATGCGTGGATGGTGTCGGTGCCGTTTACGATCTTTTTTATGTTTATTCAACCAGTTGTGATTGATCCGCTTTATAACAATTTTTATCCGTTAAAAGATAAGGTACTAGAGGCCAAAATTTTAGCATTGGCAGAAAAAGCCGATATTCCGTCTGATCATGTGTTTGAAGTCAATATGTCTGAAAAAACGAATGCCTTAAACGCCTATGTAACCGGAATCGGTTCTCATGCCCGCATCGTGTTATGGGATACGACATTACAGCGATTGCAGGAAAAGGAAGTATTGTTTATTATGGCGCATGAAATGGGGCATTACGTCATGAAGCATGTGTATTGGGGAGTGGCCAGCTATATCGTTCTTACGTTTGCTGGTTTGTTCGTGGCGGGGCGGGTGATGAACTGGCTCATTCGCAGATGGGGAGAATACTTTCATCTTCATAAAATAAGCGCTCTCGCCTCGCTTCCGCTGTTTTTGCTCGTTATTTCTGTGCTCAACTTTTCCGTAAGCCCTGTTGTCAATATGGTATCGAGATATGAGGAACATGCCGCTGACGAGTATGCCATTAAACTGACAAAAGATGCGGATGCGGCGATTTCTTCATTTCAAAAGTTAACAAAAGAAGGTCTAAACCAAGTGAATCCGCCGATCATTGTGAAAATATTCCGTTATACGCATCCGAGCATTTTGGAACGAATTGTGTTTTTAGAACGGATCAAGCGCGGAGATTGAACAGAAAGGAACACCTTTCTGTTTATTTTTTTTGAAATTTTTTTAAAAAACAGTTTTCTTTTTTGTGATTCTGTTATATAATAACAACGTACAAAAAGTTACTTGTATTATAACAAGAGAGGCGGGGGATTATGGCGACGTAAATGTTACTTCTTCATGCGGGGGAGAGAACGCAAATGGATGCATGAAGATGGGAGAATGAGACATGTTGCCGTCGATCTGTCATTTATGAAACTGCAGACGGTAAAAAATCACACAAACAGAGGGGGAAACGGGAATGACACGTGATGAGAGAGTAAAACAATTAGAAGAAAGCTGGCAAATGGATGAACGATGGAAAGGCATTGTCCGTCCGTATTCAGCGGAAGATGTCATTAAATTGCGCGGATCAATTGATATCGAGTATACGCTTGCTCGCCGCGGTGCGGAAAAACTTTGGCATTTATTGAATACGGAAGATTATGTGCATGCGCTCGGGGCGTTGACAGGAAACCAAGCAGTCCAACAGGCGAAAGCAGGGCTAAAAGCCATTTATTTGAGCGGTTGGCAAGTGGCGGCAGACGCAAACTTAGCAGGCCACATGTATCCGGATCAAAGTTTATACCCAGCCAACAGCGTACCGCATGTCGTCAAACGGATTAATCAAGCGCTTCAACGTGCTGACCAAATTCAACATTTGGAAGGAAGCGGAGATCTTGACTATTTCTTGCCGATTGTGGCGGATGCGGAAGCAGGATTTGGCGGGCAGCTAAACGTATTTGAACTCATGAAAGCAATGATTGAAGCAGGAGCAGCAGGCGTTCACTTTGAAGACCAGCTTTCTTCGGAGAAAAAATGCGGTCATCTAGGTGGAAAAGTGTTATTGCCAACGCAAACAGCAGTCCGCAACTTAATTGCGGCGCGGCTTGCTGCTGATGTGATGGGCGTTCCAACGGTCTTAATCGCTCGTACAGATGCAAATGCGGCTGATTTAATTACGAGCGATATTGACCCGCGCGATCAAGAATTTATTACAGGCGAGCGCACTCCGGAAGGATTTTTCCGCACGAGAGCAGGTCTTGATCAAGCGATCGCTCGCGGCTTAGCGTATGCGCCGTATGCAGATTTAATTTGGTGCGAAACGAGCGAACCGAATCTCGAAGAAGCTCGCCGTTTTGCAGAGGCGATTCATGAAAAATTCCCAGGCAAACTATTGGCATACAACTGCTCACCGTCCTTTAACTGGAAGAAAAAATTGGACGATAAAACGATCGCCAACTTCCAAAAAGAGCTCGGTAAAATGGGATATAAATTCCAGTTTGTTACATTGGCAGGATTCCATGCGCTCAACTACAGCATGTTCGAATTGGCGCGCGGATACAAAGAACGCGGTATGGCGGCATATTCGGAATTGCAACAAGCTGAATTTGCGGCTGAAAAATACGGCTATACGGCGACAAGACATCAACGCGAAGTCGGTACGGGCTACTTTGATGAAGTCGCACAAGTCATTTCTGGTGGTCAATCATCAACGGTTGCGTTAAAAGGCTCAACAGAAGAAGAGCAATTTACGACAGCTTAATGTCTTTTAAAGGGGAAAATGGGGGATTTTATATAGAGACGTAATAAATATAGATAGAAAGAGAAAGGGCTCGCAAACATGCGGGCCTTTTATTTATAGTGCATGTTTTGAGCAAAATGAAACATGCTAAAAAAAGGAGGTGTTACAAAATGGAGAAAAAAGAACGCGAATTGCCGCTTGATACGGTCTTAAATCCCGAAATACGGATGAGCACGGATTTCCATTTTCGACAGACATTTTTGGATGAGGAAGCATATGCTGGCGGATCGGTAGGAGAGCATACGTCAATCGAACAAGCGAACGAATATTTGGCGGAAGAAGAAATCAAACAAATTTTTCATAACTCGTGAGCGATTTTTTAGAAAATCGCTCATTATTTTTTGAAAATATAGAAAAATATAACTATTAATGATATGATGGAATCGTAAAAATAATTTGTATGGTGTAAGGGGTGGATGAATGATGAAAGTCAATGAAATTGTTGTTGTCGATGGTTTTATCGTGAGTCGTTACACAATGGCAATTTTACCACATCCTTTTCATGATCGTCTCTATTCGAAGGTCATTGAAGAAGACGGTGAATATATCGTCAAAATGAAACCAATTGATATTATCGCTCGAAGCTGCCAGTACTATGGAGCAAATTTGAAAGGAAGAAGAGACGGAACAAAAGAAATTATCGGGATTACGCACAAAGCTCCGATTGCAATCGAACCACTTAACGAAATTTATGTGTTTCCAACGACTTCTCCGAACGACGCGCGTTGCGTGTGGATCTCACATATGCACGTACTCAAGTATGAGCCCTCTCGCGGAGAACGGACAACCGTATATTTTAAAAATGAAAGAAGCATTTGCCTCGATGTTTCCTACCATTCATTTGTGAACCAGCTATACCGTACCGCACAGCTACGAACAAAATTGTCCGAGCGCGTGGAAGCTCGCGAACGAAAAATGCAATATTTGTTTCGAATGGACAAAACAAAAGATTTGGACAAAATAAAGGATTTGGATTCAGATTTAGATTTGTATAAACCAAAAGATTCATGAATTAAATTTTTAACATCTGTTCAAGCTCCCTCTATTTATATTCCCCGCGCAACCGTGTAAAATAAAAATGATAGGAACAATGTGAATGGGGAGTATTCATGGACGTTGAAACATTAAAACAGTGGTTTACGTTAAAACACGTATTAGAATTGCTAGAACATTATCGCTCTTTTGGAATGCTGCCGGGTATTATCGTTACGCTGTTAGAATCATTTTTTCCTGTACTTCCGATGTTCGTATTTGTAATGGCGAACGCAGCTGCTTTTGGATTGTGGCAAGGAATTATGATCTCATGGATTGGCGCTTGCCTTGGATCGATTCTTGTCTTTTTGCTTGCCAGAAAAATAGGGCAAAAGCGATTTTTTCAATTTTTAAGCCGCCATCAAAAAGTGAGGCAACTCGTAAATTGGGTAGAGCGCCATGGATTCGGTCCGTTGTTTTTATTATTTTGTTTTCCGTTTACACCGTCAGCGATTATTAACGTAGTAGCCGGGTTATCACGCATTAGCAGGCAGCAGTTTATTTTAGCGGCGCTATTTGGGAAAATGGTGATGATTTTTACGATCAGTTTTATCGGATATGACCTTGTAGCGCTCGTCAAACAACCGCTTCGTACAGTAGCTGTTGCTGTGATTATTTTCCTCTTATGGTATGCGGGAAAAAAAGTAGAAGCAAAATTTTCGTTGACGGAAAAAACAAGCAAGGGAAATTCTTAAACCGGGTGGACGATGGTATGAACAAACGACCAATTCATCGGAGAAAATCTGTTATATGGGGAATCGGATTGTTGCTTATTCTTACCATCCGGTTTCTGCTTTTTACGAATTATGTCGTTGAAGGCGAGTCGATGATGCCGACGCTTCGAGATGGAAATTTACTCGTTATCAGTAAGTTTGGGAGCATTCAGCGGTTTGATATTATTGTATTTCATGCGAACAAACAAGAAGATTATGTGAAACGTGTTATCGGCTTGCCGGGAGACCGAATCGCCTATAAAAATGACGTGCTATACGTTAACGGAAAACCGGTAGAGGAACCGTATTTAAAGCCGTATAAGCGCAGGCTGATCGATGGAAAATTAACCGGGGATTTTACGCTTGAAGAAATGACAGGAAAAAAAACGGTGCCAAAAGGGCGCGTGTTCGTATTAGGAGATAACCGCTTAAACAGCTGGGATAGCCGCCATTTTGGATTCGTGAAAATGAACCAAATTGTCGGAAAAGTCAATGCTCGTTATTGGCCGTTTGATGAATTTGCGACCCGATTTTGAGGAAAAGGTATTCATTGAAGTATAACATTTCAAGAATACCTTTTTCTTTTTGTTTTATGGAAAACAGGAATTTTCGACATATCTCTTTCAAACAAACGAACATATGTGCTAAAATAAAGAAAACGATGGAAAATAAAGGTGATGATTGTATGTCGCTTCGTTTTATAATTGGAAGATCAGGAAGCGGAAAAACGACGAGATGTTTGAATGAAATTCGTGAAAAGTTAAAACAACAACCAACTGGCACACCGATTATTTATCTTGTTCCAGAGCAAATGACATTTCAATCGGAATATGCGCTCATTCATACACCTGGGCTTGGCGGGATGATTCGCACTCAAGTATTGAGTTTCACCCGGCTTGCTTGGCGCGTCTTACAAGAAACAGGCGGCATGAGCCGCTACCATTTAAACCAGACAGGCGTGCGCATGCTTTTAAGAAAAATTGTAGAAAAATGCAAAGATGAGCTTACTTTATTTGCGCGTGCAGCAGATAAAAACGGTTTTATTGAGCAGCTCGAAGCGATGCTGATTGAATGTAAGCGATATTGCATTACACCGGTGCAACTTCAACAAACAGAAGCGCAATTGCGCCATCACGCCAATGCGGCAGAAAAAGTGTTAGCGGATAAGCTAAAAGACTTGCAGTTGATCTATGACGAATTTGAACGCCAGCTGATGCACCGATATGTCGATTCGGAAGATTATTTGCGGCTTCTTGCGGAAAAAATTCCGCACTCCCGCTACATAAAAGAAGCAGAAATTTATGTTGACGGGTTTCATCACTTTACCCCGCAAGAGTATATGGTTCTCGAGCAGCTATTGTGTGTTTCAAAGCGTGTGACGGTCGCCTTAACTGTTGATGCACCATATAATGAACACCCCCCTCACGAACTACAATTATTTCGTATGACGGGAAAAACATATCACGATCTTCGTAATATGGCGCTTTTGAACAACGTACCGATAGAGGAAGTACAGATATTACGTGAAAATGTGCGTCATCGCGACGAAGCGCTGCGTCATTTAGAAACACATTACGATGCCCGGCCAGCTGTCCCGTTTTTGGAAACTACCGATTCGGTTCAGTTGTACCAAGCGACGCATCGCCGCGCGGAAATTGAAGGAATTGCGCGCGAAATTATGTACCTTGTGCGTGATGAAGGATACCGGTATCGCGATGTGGCGCTTCTAGTTCGCAATTCTGAAGCGTATCGTGATGTGTTTAAAACGGTTTTTGCCGATTATAACATTCCGTACTTTATTGATGAAAAAGAGCCGATGATGCATCATCCATTTATTGAACTCGTTCGCGCAAGCTTGGATGTGATTAACACAAACTGGCGATATGAAGCCGTTTTTCGCGCAGCGAAAACCGACTTTTTTTTCCCTATTGATAGCGATCTTCAAAAGATGCGCGAGGCGATAGACCAGCTCGAAAATTATGTATTGGCACAAGGAATTTACGGTGCGAAATGGATGGAGCGATGGACGTATCGGCGCTACCAAGGGCTTGAAGGCATTTCGGTGCCACAAACAGATGAAGAAAAAGAATATGAAGAAAAGCTGAACCAATGGCGGGAACTAGTGGCTGCGCCGCTTATGACGCTGCAAAAACGGCTACAAAAGGCGAAAACAGGCCAGCAAATGTGCGAGGCGCTTTATTTGTACTTTGAGCAATTGCACGTTCCGAAAAAGCTCGAAAAACTTCGCGATGAAGCAGAACAAAAAGGAGAATTACTTGCGGCGCGCCATCATGAACAAGCGTGGAGTGCTGTCATTGAACTGCTTGATCAATACGTTGAAATACTCGGAGATGAAACGATGCCGCTTAAACTGTTTGCGACGATTATTGAAACAGGATTAGACAGCTTGCAATTTTCGCTTGTACCACCGGCACTCGACCAAGTGCTCATTGCCCATTTTGATCGTTCGCGCCTGACGGACGTAAAATGCGTATTTATCGTTGGCGTGAACGACGGGGTGATTCCAGCAAAGAAAAGCGATGATGGCATGCTGTCGGAAAAAGACCGCGAGCTGCTTCATCATCTTTCCGTGCGTGTCGCCCCGACAAGCAAAGAGCAGTTGCTTGACGAACCGTTTGCGATTTATTTAGCGCTTGCCAGTCCAAAAGAACGGTTGTACATGACGTATCCGCTTGCTGACGACGAAGGAAAATCGTTATTGCCATCCATGTTCATCAAAAGAATGAAAGAAATCTTTCCGGCCATTCAAGAAAAACAGTGGGGGAATGAGCCGCTTAGCTTATCTCTTGACGAACAGCTTTCGTTCATCACGAACCATTTGATGACGCTCAGGTTTTTGGCGGTTCAACTGCAAGCGTGGAAGCGGCAATACCCAATTGAGCCGATTTGGTGGGATGTATATAACCTTTATGCGGAAGAAAATGAATGGAAGGAACGCGCGAAAAAAGTATTAAGTGCGCTTTTCTATGAAAATAAACCGAAAAAGCTAGAAAGAGAGATTAGTAAAAAGCTGTATGGGCATAAAGTAAAAGCGAGCGTTTCCCGCGTGGAGCAATTTAACCGTTGTCCATTTGCTCATTTTGCTTCATACGGCCTTCGTTTAAAAGAGCGCAACGTATTTCGCCTAGAAGCCCCTGATATCGGCCAGCTGTTTCATTATGCGCTCAAGATGATTACCGAACGCATTAGAGCGAAGCAGCTGGACTGGGCAAGTTTATCGAAACAAGATTGCGAGAAACTGTCGTATGAGGCGGTCGAGCAGATTGCCCCATACATTCAACAGGAAATTTTGTTTAGTTCGCATCGCTATCATTACGTAAAGCGCAAATTGCATCACATCATGGCGCGAACGGCGAGCGTATTAAGTGAACAAGCGAAAATGAGCGGATTTGCGCCGTTAGAAGTAGAGTTGCAGTTTGGTGATAACGGACCGCTTCCTCCGTTAACGTTTCAACTAGCGGATGGCACAACGCTGGAGCTTGTCGGGCGAATCGACCGCATCGACCAAGCAAAAAGTTCGAAAGGAATTTTATTGCGCATTATCGACTATAAATCGAGCAATAAAAAGCTAGATTTTACTGAAATCTATTACGGGCTGGCGCTACAGATGCTTGCGTATTTAGACGTTGTCATTGAGTACGCGGAGCGGCTTGTCGGCGCCAACGCCTTGCCGGCAGGAGTGCTCTATTTCCATATTCATAATCCGATGATTAAAAGTAAAAATGTGCTCTTAAAGGAAGAGGAAGCGGAACAAAAAATTTTTGAAAGCTTTAAAATGAACGGCTTGCTGCTTGATGACGATGAAGCCATACGATTGATGGATCAAACGCTCGATGCAGGAAAAGGCTCGGCGATCGTTCCAGTGAAAATCAATAAAGACGGGTCGGTTTCGAAAACTTCTGCTGTTGTGTCGGAAAAAGATTTTGCGCTGTTACGCCGTCATGTTCGTACCATTTTCCAACAAGTCGGAACACAAATGGTAGACGGAGTTGTCGATATTGCGCCATATAAGCGGAAAAACGAGACCGCCTGCCAATATTGCGAATTTAGAAACGTTTGTCAGTTTGATGAATCGCTTGAACAAGACCGTTATCGCCTATTAAAAAATGCAGCATTAGAACAGTTGCGTGAAACCGGGGGTGAAGAATAGTGGGGAACATGCTTCCGCCAAAACCGCAAGGAGTCCATTGGACAGACGAGCAGTGGCGCGCGATCGCAACCGATGGGGCGCATACGCTCGTTGCCGCAGCGGCTGGTTCAGGAAAAACAGCTGTACTTGTCGAACGGATTATTCAAAAAATACTCGATGAACAACATCCGATTGATATCGACCGGCTGCTCGTTGTGACATTTACGAATGCGGCGGCAGCGGAAATGCGTCAACGAATCGGGGAAAGGATCGAAAAAGCGCTTGCCGAGCATCCGCATTCGCTTCATTTGCGGCGGCAGCTCAGCTTATTGCAAAAAGCGTTGATTTCAACAATTCATTCATTTTGCTTAGACGTCATTCGCAAGTATTATTACCTCATTAATATTGATCCTGTTTTTCGAATTGCTGATGAAACGGAGATTGAATTGTTAAAAGAAGAAATCATAGAGGAACTGTTTGAAGAGCAATACGGAAAAGAAGGAAATGAGGCATTTTTGAACGTTGTCGACCGCTATACGAGCGACCGGACCGATGCTGATTTGCAAACAATTATTTTACGCTTATACGAATTTTCACGTTCTCATCCGTATTCGAACGAATGGCTCAACGGGCTTGTCACGATGTATGATATAGCGGATAATGCAACGATCGACGAGCTTCCGTTTGCCCGCTATTTATTCCAATATATCGATTTTCAGTTGCAAGCAGCTCAGCATATGATTCAACAAGCGCTTGAACTGACGAATCAGCCGAATGGCCCAGTCTATCTCCGTGAAACATTGGAAAATGATCTGATAAAATTGCAAGAATTAGAGAAAGCGAGAAACGATTCGTGGCAGAAGCTTTATGAAGCATTTCAATCGCTTGCATGGGCGACAGCAAAACGAAAGCCGAAAAATGAAGAATATGATGAAGAACTCATTGAAGTAATAAAAGAGTTAAGAGACAAGGCAAAAGCAAAAATGAAAGATGTGAAAGAAGAATTGTTTTCCTTTAAACCTGAAACGTGGCTTCGCCATTTGCGGGAGATGAAGCCGGTGGTGGCGACGATCGTGGATCTTGTTCAGCAATTGGCCGAGCGGTTGCAAAAGCGGAAAGAAGAAAAAGGCATTGTCGACTTTTCTGATTTGGAGCATTACTGCCTGCAAATTTTGCGCGATCCTTCATCAACGCCTGACCGGCCGATCCCTTCCGACGCAGCTCTTGATTATCGTGCGCAGTTTGTCGAAGTGCTTATTGATGAATATCAAGATGTCAATATGGTACAAGAAATGATTTTACAGCTTGTCATTCACGACGATGAAGCAATGGGTAATTTATTTATGGTTGGAGATGTAAAACAGTCGATTTACCGTTTTCGTTTAGCAGAGCCATTTCTCTTTTTAAAAAAATACCAACGATTTTCAACGAGCGGTGAGGGCGCAGGTGTTCGTATTGATTTGGCGCGAAACTTCCGCAGCCGCCGTGAAATTTTAGACGGAACGAACTTTATTTTTAAGCAGATCATGGGAGAAACGGTGGGAGAAATTGCGTATGACGATGATGCCGCATTGCGTTTTGGGGCAACGTATTATCCGGAAAAAGAGCAGCCTGTCGAATGCATTTTGATCGATCGGGCGGATAACGGTACAGAAGAACAAGAGGAACAAAACGAGCAGCAAGAACTAGAAAATGCTCAGCTAGAGGCGCGCTGGATGGCGCAAAAAATTAAACAACTGATCGATGAGCCATTTTACGTATACGATCGCCATTTGCAAAAAGAGCGGCGTATGATGTATCGTGACATTGTGATTTTGTTGCGGTCTATGCCGTGGGCATCGCCAATCATGGAAGAGTTTCGAAAACAAGGCATTCCGATTTATGCGGAACTTTCCGACGGATATTTTGCGGCGACGGAAGTGTCAATTATGTTGTCGCTATTAAAAGTGATTGACAATCCATATCAAGATATTCCGCTTGCTGCGGTATTGCGCTCTCCGATTGTCGGATTAGATGAAAACGAGCTATCGCTTTTACGTCTTGAAAAGACGAAAGGATCGTTTTATGAAGCATTTTTAGCCTTTTTAGAAAAACGGCCGGCGACAGAAAAAGAGCGGGCATTGTATAAAAAAATAGATTCGTTTGCTCAAAAATTGCAAACTTGGCGGACGACCGCGCGGCAAAGCTCGCTAGCTGAATTGATTTGGCGGGTTTATCGCGATACAAACTTTTATGACTATGTGGGCGGGATGCCGGGTGGAAAGCAGCGGCAAGCGAATTTACGCGCATTGTATGAAAAGGCGCGCCAATTTGAAAAAACATCATTTCGCGGAATTTTTCGCTTTTTACGTTTTATTGAACGTATGCAAGAGCGCAATAATGATTTTGGAGCCGCACGATCGCTCGGTGAACAAGAGGATGTCGTTCGTCTGATGACGATCCATAAAAGTAAAGGGCTTGAGTTTCCAGTCGTTTTTGTCGCGGGATTAGGAAAAAACTTCAATATGCAAGATTTACGGCGGAACTATTTAATGGATAAAGATCTCGGTTTTGCCGCGCACTTTGTTCATCCTCGCCTGCGTGTAAGCTATCCGACGGTTGCGCAATTGGCACTTAAAAGAAAGCTAGAGTTGGAATTGCTCGCAGAAGAAATGCGCGTTTTGTATGTTGCCTTGACGCGGGCAAAAGAAAAGTTGTATTTAGTTGGAACGGTCAAAAAGCTGGAAAATGAGAAAAAACGCTGGCAATCTGTTTGTGCGCATCACGATTGGTTGTTGCCGGACTATGTTCGAGCGTCAGCGAAGTGCTATTTAGATTGGATCGGGTATTCGCTCGTCCGCCACACCGATGACTCCATTCTTCGTCACGGTCGCATCGCAGAAAACGAAATTGCTGATCATCCGTCGAAATGGGTGATTCAAGTTGTTGCAGCTTCTGAAATTTATAAGCAAGAAAATAAGCGAGAGCAAGCAACGGAGCAAATGAGCGAATTAATGCAACGAGTTGAGCGCATTCCGATTCAAAGCGATCTGTATGAAGAAGTGGTTCGGCGAATGAACTGGATTTATCCGTATTTGTCGTCCACCGTTTCGCGCGCTAAACAGACGGTGTCTGAATTAAAACGGCAACGGGAAACGTTTGGGGTTCATGGAGATCAAGCTTTGTTGCGTCCGTTTCGCACTGAAATCATCGAACGCCCTCGTTTTATGCAGGCGAAGAAATTGAGCCCTGCTGAAAAAGGAACAGTCATGCACCTTGTCATGCAGCATATCGATCTAAAACGAGATGTCACGGAAGAAACGATTCGCGATCAAATCACTAAAATGGTTCATGGCGAATGGCTGACGGAGGAACAGGCGAGAGAAGTGGATATCGCAAGTATTTTAACATTTTTCCAAACCGACATCGGACGGAGATTGCGCCAAGCAGCGCTTGTGGAACGCGAAGTGCCGTTTAACTTAGCGCTTTCTGCCCATGAGACATATGCACAATGGGGAGATGGAGAAGAAACGGTACTCGTTCAAGGTGTATTCGATTGCGTATTTGAAGATGAACAAGGTTTCGTATTAATCGATTTTAAAACAGATCATGTGCGTTGGGCGGACAACGTCCAGACGTTGATCAAAGAGCGGTATCACGTGCAAATGGAGCTGTATCGCCGGGCGGTCGAACAAATTTGGAAAAAGCGCGTCGATGAATGCTACATCTATGTCTTTGACTGTGCACAATTGTTTCCAATGTAGGGGGGGAGAACGTTGCGAATTTTGCATACCGCCGATTGGCATTTAGGAAAAACGCTCGAAGGCCGGAGCCGATTTCGTGAACAAGAGCAATTTGTGGACGAACTTGTGTCCATTGTTAAACAAGAACAAATTGATGTTGTGTTGATAGCAGGAGATGCGTTTGATTCCGTCAATCCGCCAGCAGCGGCGGAACAATTGTTTTATGAAAGTATTGCAAGACTTTCTGATAACGGAAAACGTCCTGTCGTCGTGATTGCCGGCAATCATGATCATCCTGACCGCCTTTCCGCTACCTCCGTGTTGGCGGCGGCACATTCGATTACATTGCTCGGATTGCCGACAACCGATGTTCAGACGATTTACGTTCCATCGTGTGAGGAAACGTTAGTGCTTGCCGCGCTTCCGTATCCATCCGAATCACGGTTGGCACAACTGCTTGCATCTGAAAATGACGAAAAACAGTTGCGCAAGCAGTACGATGAAAAAGTAGGTGAAATATTTGCGGCGATGAACGAACGTTTTCGCGATGATACCGTCAATATCGCTATGAGCCATCTTTATGTAGCAGGAGGAGCGACATCGGATTCGGAGCGGCCGATTGAAGTCGGCGGAGCTTACACCGTTTCACCGGAGCGCTTTCCGTCACGGGCACAATATGTTGCACTTGGACATTTGCACCGTCCACAAAGCGTGGGGCGTTCGGGCATGCCCGCCCGTTATTCCGGTTCGCCGCTTGCTTATAGTTTTTCGGAAGCGGGATACGCCAAATCAGTCACCATTGTCGATGTGCATCCTAGACAGGAAGCGAACGTGTCGGAAATTCTGTTATCAAGCGGCCGGCCACTTGTCAAATGGAAAGCGACCGAAGGCGTAGCACAAGTGTATCGGTGGCTTGACGAAGGAAAGGACCGGAACGCGTGGATTGACTTAGAAATTAATGTCGAACATTCATTAACATTAGAAGAAATTCATCGTTTGCGAAAGCTGTATGATGGATTTATATATATTCGCCCGCATTTTTTAACGAAAGAAGAAATGGTGCAGGAAACGCGGGAACATGTCGCGATTGAAACATTGTTTGAACGCTTTTATGAAAAACAAACTGGCGGAGCGAAACCGACGAATGAACTTGTTCAGCTGTTTCTCGAACTACTTGCCGATGAAGACGAGGATGGTGACGACCAGTGAAGCCGATTCGCTTAACGGTTGCGGGATTACATAGCTTTCGCGAAAAGCAAACGATTGAATTTGAAAAGCTGTGCGAAGGCGGTCTTTTTGGCATTTTTGGGCCGACAGGGAGCGGAAAATCTTCCATTTTAGATGCGATGACATTGGCGCTATATGGAAATGTTGAACGAGCTGCAAACAATACGCACGGAATTATGAATCATGCGGAAAACGAACTGTCCGTTTCATTTACGTTTGAGTTAGCTAACGCCAATGGGAAGAAGCGATACACGGTTGAACGAAGTTTTAAACGAAGCGATGAACTTCGTGTAAAAACAGCCGCAAGCCGCCTAATTGAAGAAGGAACCGAACGAGTTGTGTTAGCGGATAAAGCAAGAGAGGTCGATGAACGAATCAAACAGCTGCTTGGCTTAGAAATGAAAGACTTCACCCGAGCGGTCGTGTTGCCGCAAGGGAAATTTGCTGAATTTTTATCGCTGAAAGGTGTCGAGCGGCGGCAAATGTTACAGCGGCTTTTTAACCTTGAGCGATACGGGGATGAGTTAAATAAAAAATTAAAGGCAAGACTGACAAAAGCAACGGCAAAATTAGAAACGATTCGAGCGGAGCAAACAGGGCTTGGAGATGCTTCAAAAGAAACGGTCGATGAGCAAAAACGGCAATTATCGGCGCTTGAACGGGAGCTTGAACAGCAACAGTTGCGGCTTCAACAAATAAACGAGCGCTATGAACGAGAAAAACAGCTATGGCAATGGCAAAAAGAAAAAGAGTACGTAAAACATCAATTAGAAATGTGTCGCCAAGAAGAAGAAATGATCGTTCATCTCGAGCAAAAGCAAAAGCAAGCCGAGAAAGCGGAACGGCTGCTTCCGTACGTTCAACAATACGAACAAGCAAAACGAGAAGTCGAAAAATGGACAAACGAACTTGAAACGATGGAAAAGCAATTATACATTGCGCGACAGCAATATGAACAAGCGACGGAAGCATATCGCTTGATCCGAGCAAAAAAAAATGAAGAAGAACCGAAATGGTTACAAAAAAAAGAACAGCTCTTGCAGGCGCAACAACTGTTGGAGCGAATGAAGCAAATCGAACGAGAAATCGATGAGATGAACAAACAAATCGAACATATCGCTGCAAAAGAAGAGCAGGCGAAACAAGCTTTCGAACAGCTTTCCGATCTTTATGAACGGGCGCTAGAAAAGCAGAAAAGATTAAAAGAAGAATGGCAGCAAAAACAAGTAGACGCGCAAGTGAAAGAGCGCATGTATCGGGCATATGAAGAGAAAAAGGATATTCAAACGCTCGATCAACTGTTACAAGAGACTAAAGAAGAATGGCGACAAAAGCAAGCGCGCTATGATCAACTTGTGCAAATGGAAAATGCGCATGTGCGGCAATGGGAGAACTTAAAGAAAAAAGAGCATGAACATTTTAGACGAATCGAAATGTTCTATCACCGCATATGTGAGTGCGAAGGACAACTAGAAAAGCTTCTCTATAAAATCAAGCAAAAACAAAAATTAGCCGAGCAAGAACGCATTCGTCATGCGGCATCGATGCTAGCTGTTACATTAGAAGACGGAAGCCCTTGCCCTGTTTGCGGCTCTATTCATCATCCTGCTCCTGCGCAACCGCCAAGCAGTCATACCGGCGAACAACAGCTGGCGGAATGGGCAGAATGGTTTGAGCAAGCACAAGCGCTTGTTCAACCATTTCAGGCGTTGAAAATGCAGTTTCAGCAGTTAGCGGAAATGATGATGCAAGAAGAGCAACAACCGTTTACCATAAGCCATATAGAAAAAGCGAAAAAAGAAATGGAAAGCGAGCAAAATTGTTCGATCGCTGAACAGCTGCACCACCTTTCCGTTGAAATAAAAGCGCTGCATCAAGATTACTTGCAATGCCGCGAAGACACGAATGATATACTTAAACAACGAAAAATGCTCGAAACAAGGCGGCAAGATGTTTTGCACCAACAAGCGGCTCTCGAGCAAGAGATCAACGAACGGATCGAGAAATATGCCGAACGGGAACGCGTGCGAGAAGAAAAGCTGAAAAAATGGTTGGAAACGTATCACGATCTATCGTTTGAAACGATCGAACAAATGATGAAACAATTGCAGGATGCTGAAAAAGAGGCACAATCGCTGCAAGAGAGGATTGAGAAAAGTGTTCGTTTTTTAGAAGAAAAAAGTGCGGAGCGCGAAAAGTTAAAAGAACAATGGCAACAGCTCGCACGAGAAAAAACAGAATGCTCAACGTTGCGGCAAATGAAACAGCAACAACATCAAGAATATGAACGGGTATTACCGATTTCCATTCACTGGAGAGAGCTTCAGCATTCATTAGCAGAAATCGAACAGCAACTGTTGCAACTGCAAAAACAAGAAGAAGAAGCATATGAAAAATGGGCTCATTCACAGCGGCAATATCAAATGTTAGAAGCGAATCAGCAGGCGGCACAATTGGCGCTTTCTGAAAGTGAAAAGCGATTCGAACAAACACATGCCGAATGGAGTGAACAACTCGAGCGAAGCGAATTTGCCACGAACGATGAAATTCGTCAAGCATTGTTAACAACGGAAGAAAAAACAATAATTTCTAATAAAGTGGCGCAATACCGTGAAAAATGGCTAAAATGGCAAAACGAATGGCAACGGCTCACAGAAATCATGAACGGCGCCGAAATAAAAGAAGAGCAGTGGCTAGAAACAGAGCGGTTACGTCTAGAAGAGGAAGAGAAGATGACGGAATTAATCAAGCGCACCGCTTCAACGAAAGCAAAAGTCGAAGAGTTAATCGAAAAACATGCTCGTTTTCAGGAACTGGAGCGGCAACGTGTCGATGTGGAGCGATTAGTGAATCAATATCGCGAGTTGCAAAACGTGTTGCGTGGCAACAGCTTTGTCGAGTTTATTGCCGAAGAACAATTGATACATGTCACCCGCGATGCATCTGAGCGGCTTGGGGCATTGACGCGGCAAAGATATGCGATTGAAGTCGACTCAGAAGGCGGTTTTATCATTCGCGACGACGCAAACGGCGGGGTTCGCCGTCCAGTGACGACGTTGTCAGGTGGGGAAACATTTTTAACTTCCTTGTCACTAGCGCTCGCATTATCCGCACAAATTCAACTGCGCGGCGAATATCCATTGCAGTTTTTCTTTTTGGACGAAGGATTCGGTACTCTTGACGGCGAGTTGTTAGATGTCGTGATTTCAGCTCTAGAAAGATTGCAATCAAACGATATGGCGATCGGTGTCATTAGCCATGTTCAAGAATTGCGCGTTCGTCTGCCGAAACGGCTCATTGTCGAGCCAGCGGAACCGTCCGGACGCGGCACGCGCGTCACATTAGAAGTTATGTAGGAAAACGAAAAGGTTGAGAGAAACTTTCTCAACCTTTTTTAATTATTGCCGGCTACATTACTGTCAAACACGTCGGGATCGAAAGAGTTCGTAAAACTAATACCGTTATTTGTAATAATGAAGTCTCCTGTATTAAACCCTCCAGACCCTGCTTGTGTTTTCGTCGCCACTTTTGGAGCGATGTATAACGTATCGCCGACTTGAAACACGGCGCCGCTGCTTACATTTGTAATTTTAATCGGACCAACAACCGCAGGCATATTCACCCATCCTTTGTTATATGAATCGTCGCTTGCGGAATAGAAGAAGTGGAAGAAGAATCTGCTAATTGGCGAATATGTTTGATTCTAGTTTCACCGTTAATAGTGGAGGTGGAGCCAATATGAACGACTGATGCCGTCGAAGCGGCGATCAAGTAAATCGAGCGAACGGAAAGAACAGGTGATTCATTGAGCCGATGAATGTGAAGAGGTACAGAAACATCTAATTTAGGAATCGGTTTCGTAAAAACAGGAAACGTTCCTTCTCCTTCATTTCCGAAAAAAAGTTCATATTGCCGTTGAACAGCTAAAATGTTCGAGCGAGTGGTAATTTCCCGAGAATCGCCGATTTGCAGAACGGAGCTAAGAAGGATCGTTTTACTATTAAGTTGCTGAACCATCGATAATCGTTTCACAATATGAACAACCTTTCATCATAATAAATTTTATGATCCTTTTGGAGCAAGCGGAACGAGCGGACCGATAATCAATGATTCGGGCGGAGTATCAAAAGCGGAAGATAAGTGAATTGTATCGACATCGCCAATTAGAAAGATCGATGAGCTCGTTACAGCGGTGAGATAAATATCGCCGACTTGCACTTCACGGTTAATGACCGTATAGTTCATAGTTTCCCCCCTTGTTTTGGCAGATGTTTGATAAAGCTTTCTAGAGATTGTTCAATATCTTCTTTCATTTTTGTGAAAATTTCCGTTTCGACATCTTCTGAAGAATTCGGATCTGGAACATAGCCGCTGTTCATTTTTTGTTGCAAATAAAAACGAATTCGTTCGTCTATTTGACGATGAATGTCTTGCAGAATAAATTGTCGATACGTTTCATCGAGAGGATAGGCGTATTTTTCTTCTAATTGCTCTAATATTTTTTTGCAATCACTAGTTAAATATTGGTTCACTTTTGCTTGAATGTTGCGGAGTAACACAGGCTCTGGCTTTGGAACGACTGTTTTTTCCGGACTGACTACAAAGTCTTCAATCGTCCCTGCTCCGTTTGGAGTGAGTCCAATATTTAGCGTTCCTTCCAACGTCTCGACTTTTAGCTGATCAAATTTATATTCAATTTTTTCAATCGTCGTTTGTGGATGTTGCTTTATTTCCTGAATCTCTTTTTCAAGACGGGCAAGCTGTTGTTCGAGCTGTTTGATTTTATTTGTTTGCCATATTAAATATTGCTGCAGTTTTGTAAAATAATCGTGTGGAAACGAAGCGCTCATGTGGACAATCACCCTCTCAAAGGTCCCTTCTCTTTCAAGTATATTAGCTATAGGTTGTTGTCATCACTTTCTGCAAAGGTTTTTTCACGAGTCGCAGAATGAAGAGGAACCAATGGAGTGACTGCCGCTGTGATTTTTGCTTCAGGGGCGGGCTGAGCAAACCCTCCTGTATTGCTTAATGTCGAATGAGCTTGAATGCTGCCAGCGCTACCGATTTGTAACACGGATGAGTTCGAGACAGATCCGATTTTAAATTGATAAATCCATATACTTTGGTTGATGTAAAAGTTCATCGTTCCACTCCTTTATACGTTGCCAACGATGTTTTCGTCTGCTATATCTGCATCATTTGTGTTCGTGTTACTGTAATAGTTATATATGTGCAAACCGTTCCCTGTATTAAAAGAACCAGCACCGGCAAACGTTTTGGCGACGCTATATGGCGAAATCGCAAAAACATCTCCGATATGGAACACCCCGCTGCTCCCAATACTGTTCAGCTTTACTACTCCAACGAACGCAGGCATAGCCATACACCTTTCTTTCGTTCTTGCTCTATTTTATGGGCATGGGCGGGAAAGTGTGATTTTAGTTGTTGGCGACATTGTTTGCATCGGCGACATCTGGATCGGCCGTGTTGGTAAAGCTAACAAATGTATTCGTTTGCATAAAATCTCCGTTGTTTCCTCCCCCTGAGCCTAAATGAGATTTGATTGTGCTTTTGGGCGTAATTTGTAGTACGTCACCAAAGTTCACCGTTCCGTCGCCGCTGACATTTGTAATTTTGATCGGTCCGCCAATAAAAGATGGCATACGTTCACATCCTTTCCCGTTCGTCTTATTGTATTGTATGAAACAGGAAAGAAAGTGTTGAATAAGGATGGATGTCCATACCGCTTCTTCTTATAATTCATAAAATAAAGTAATAAAAGGTGAAGAGGATGATGGACGTGCCAGCGGTAATCATTGGTGGGGTGAAAGTAACAAGCGTCGGCGGAAACGGTACAGTCAATATGGGAGATGTGTTGCAAATTGCACCGAAAAGTACATCAAAATCCAATTCCGGAGCAGGTGGAAGCAACACGGGAGATTTTTTACAAACGAATACGTTTTGCAGTGTAACGAATACGATCGACGCGGATGTGAACGGATCAAGCAATGTCGCCAATAAGTGAAAGCGTTACAATTTTGTAACGCTTTTTCTTGAAAAATATGTTATAATTTTATTGAATTTTCTAACATTTGATATAGGGGGATGGGGAAAATGAATGTGCCGTTAGTATTGACTCATTTTTTAGATCGAGCCGTGTCGCTGTATGGCGAAAAAACAGGGGTTATTTGTGATGGAAATGAATTTACATATCGGCAGCTGAACGAAAGAGTGAACCAGCTGTCGCACGGGTTGCGGGAGTTAGGGGTACAGAAAGGCGATCGCGTTGCATATTTAGCGCCGAATACGCTTGAAATGCTAGAAGGTTTTTACGGCGTGTTCCAGCTTGGAGCGGTCATGGTTCCATTGAACATTCGCTTAAAGCCTGACGATTATTTGTTTATTTTGAACCATAGCGAAAGTAAAGTGTTGTTTGTCGACCAAGAACTATATCATTTAATTGTGCCGATTAAGGACAAGCTGGAAACAGTTGAGAAAATCATTGTTCATTATAAAGACGACGAAACAAATGAAACCGCTTACGATGAGTGGCTGGCTCAATTTCCAACTGCCTCGTTTCAGCGTCCAGATATCAATGAAAACGATGTGTGCAGCCTTCTTTACACAAGCGGGACAACAGGAAATCCAAAAGGAGTCATGTTGACGCATCGAAACAATTATATCCATGCGTTAGTGACGATGCATCATCTTCGTGTTTCTGACCGTGACAACTATTTGCACGTATTGCCGATGTTCCACGTCAACGGATGGGGTTCGCCGTTTTATTATACAGCGAACGGAGCGACGCATATTTGTTTGCGCAAGGCGGCGCCTGAGCTTATTTTTGACTACATTCAAAAATATAAGGTTAACGTTATGCATATGGCACCAACTGTGTTAAATTCGCTTTTGCAATATTACGAACAGCATGTGCCGACGATCGACCATTCTGTTCGTGTCGTCATTGCCGGTTCGGCGCCGCCGCCAGCGTTTGTGACGCGCGTCGAAAAAGAACTCGGATGGGAATTTATTCAAGTGTATGGCATGACTGAATCATCGCCGCTCAGCACTGTTTCAACGATTCGCTCTCATTTAAGCCATTTGCCGCTCAATGAACAATATCGCATGAAAGCAAAAGCGGGACATGCGATGATCGGCTGCGAAGTAAAAGTCGTGAATGAGCATGGTGAAGAAGTGCCGCGTGACGGACAAACGATTGGAGAAGTAGTTGTCAGAAGCAACGGCGTCATGAAAGGATATTGGAAAAATCCAGAGGCGACGATGGAAACGATTCGAAACGGCTGGCTTCATACAGGAGATATGGCGACGGTTGATCAATATGGAAACATTGACATCGTCGATCGAAAAAAAGATATTATTATTAGTGGTGGTGAAAATATTTCTTCCATTGAAGTCGAAGGCGTTCTTTACGAACATCCAGCTGTATTAGAAGCAGCCGTCATTGCTGCTCCTCATGAAAAATGGGGAGAAACGCCGCATGCGTTTGTAGTGATTAGGCCAGGACATCACGTCACTGAAGAAGAGTTGATCGCATTTTCCCGCGAGAAATTAGCCCACTTCAAAGCGATTACAGGCGTGACATTTGTGAATGAACTTCCAAAAACGGCATCAGGGAAAATTCAAAAAGTGCATTTACGAAACGAATATTGGCAAACACATGGAAAAATAGGGCGATATGTTAATTAAACATGAAAATGAGGCATCCGCAACGATGCGGAGCCTTTTTTCCTTTGCGAGGAGGGTTATGTTGAGAATCAAGGAAATTGATGTGATAAGAGGTTTTTCTATTTTAGGAATTTTTTTTGTGAATATGCTCGATTTTCATTCACCGATCATGTACATCGAGCTAGAAGAGTGGTGGCAAAGTCCGCTTGACCGCTGGACGGTTACGCTGATTGATGTGGCGGCACAAGCAAGCTTTTATCCGCTATTTGCGTTTTTATTTGGTTTTAGTATGGTCGTGTTTCGTGAACGAGCTATAGAAAAAGGATTGTCGTTTCCACACTTGTTCATTCGTCGAATGGTTGCCTTATTTGTGATCGGTTGTATTCACGCCTTCTTCATCTGGCATGGAGATATTTTAATCACTTATGCGGCGATGGGAGGACTGTTGTTGCTTTTTCACCAAGCATCTTCACGCATGTGGCTAGCAGCATCAATCATTTGCTTTATTCCTTATTTCGTCATCAGTTTGCTATTAGGGTTTGCGGTTCTATCGGGGGAAGCCGAGACGTCTGCTCATTACGAGTCATTAGCGATGGAAGCGCTAAGGAATTACCGGGATGGGACGATCTCCGATATTTTTTGGCAGCGTTGGCGTGATTGGATATATGTGAACAATATCGAAGGATTTTTATTCATCGTGATGATGTTGTTAGCAATGGGATTATTTGGCGGTTATGTCGCGCAAAGTCGATCGCTTCTGTCGATCGCAACAATAAAAAGAACAGCCATCGTTTCTTTATGGATCGGAATGCCGTTAAAACTATTGCCATATTTGTTTGGAAAGAACGTGTGGACCGAATACGTGCAAGATGTATTCGGTGGTCCGGCTCTCTCTATATTTTATGCAGCGGTGATCTGGCTTGTTCTTCAAAAGAAACGATGGAAAATATTTGACTACTTTGCTTCTGTCGGCCGTATGTCGTTAACGAATTATTTATTTCAATCAGTACTTTGTACGTTTTTATTTTATAGCTATGGGTTCGGGCTGTATGGAAGCGTCCGCCCTTTTTATGGAGCGGTTGGGACGGTTGTGATTTATGTCACACAAGCTATCATTAGCGAAAAATGGTTGAAGTCGTTTCATATGGGTCCTATTGAATGGATGTGGAGAACTGCTACGTATGGGAAACGACCGCTGCTTCGGCGTTCACCATAAAAAAAGTCCCTCAGCTACTTAGGGACAAGTGACAGAGGATGTTCTTTATTCGAGAACATCGGTAATGTTTCTTTTACGTATTGATTGATTAACATATCTAACTCTTGGCTGCATTGAAGCGTTTCTTTTGCCGTAAAACCATATGTTAAAGCTAATTTGATCATTTGTTGTCGCTTTTCTTCAATCATCAATATGATCATCGTTTTTCACCAACGTTTTGTTATTATCCTTTCAATTGTTTGTACAACGACTGATTTAGTTATAACCATTATACATCGAATGGAAAAAAAGGAAAGAGATTCGTTAAAATAAGACATAATATTACATATTTCTACAAATTTTTTAGTAGGATTTGTAAAGAAAAAAGAGAATAATCATAGAGACGAACGAAAAAAGGAGGAGCATGATGAAATTTGTCACAGCAGAGCGAAATGGAGAGTTATTTGTAGGTGTTATGAAAGAAAATGACGAAGTTGTTGATTTACGATTAGCGGAACAAGCGATCGATCATTACGCAACGCTTCCTAAAACGCTTATCGAGTGCATAGCGCTAGGGGAGGCGTTTATAAACAAAGTAAGCGAGATCGTTGCATGGACAAAGGAGCATCCTTCTGCACAATATGTGTATCCGTTAGAGAGCGTCCGTTTATTAGCACCGATTCCGCGTCCGTTGAAAAATATTTTTTGCGTCGGGAAAAACTATGTCGAACATGCGATTGAACTAGGAAGTGCGGACGATATTCCGAAATATCTAATGTTATTTTCGAAAGTACCGACAACTGTTGTTGGACATGAAGCAACGGTTTTGCGTCATGAGCATGTAACAAATGAACTAGACTACGAAGGAGAATTAGCGGTTGTCATCGGCAAAAAAGGAAAAGGAATTAAAGAAGAGGAAGCGCTTGATTATGTGTTTGGTTATACGATTATTAACGACATCACTGCCCGCGATTTGCAACAGCGGCATCAACAGTTTTTGCTTGGAAAAAGCTTAGATACTTCTTGTCCAATGGGACCGTGGATTGTTCATAAGTCGCTCATCCCAGATCCAAACCGCTTACATATTGAAACGAAAGTGAATGGAGAAACGCGGCAAAAAGCGAATACCGAGCAATTTATTTTCCCAATTGAAACGATTATTTCGACGATTTCGCGAGGAATGACATTAGAGCCGGGCGATATCATCGCAACAGGAACGCCGGCAGGAGTCGGAAAAGGAATGAAACCGCCACGCTTTTTGCAAACGGGCGATGTCGTCGAAATCACGATCGAAGGAATTGGCACGCTCCGCAACGCGATTGGCGAGTAAAAGAAAAGGGCGCCCAATGTTGGGAGGCCCTTTTCTTTTATTCGTTAAATACTTTTTTCACTTTCTCAATTGCCCAGTCAAGTTGTTCTTTTGTAATGATGAGCGGAGGAGCAAAGCGGATGACAGTGTCGTGTGTTTCTTTGCATAACAAGCCTTCCTGTTGCAGTTTTTCGCAATAAGGGCGGGCTGGTCCTTGCAATTCGACACCGATGAATAACCCGCGGCCGCGTACTTCTTTAATATTTGGATGTTGAATTTCACGTAGTTTTTCTTGGAAATAATCACCTAATTCTAATGCACGTTCGGCTAGTTTTTCTTCGATAAGTACGTCAATGGCAGCAATCGAAACGGCACAAGCAAGTGGATTTCCGCCGAACGTAGAGCCATGTGAACCTGGATTAAAGACGCCAAGAATGTCACGGTTTGCTGCGACGCAAGAGATCGGAAATACGCCACCACCTAACGCTTTACCGAGAATGTACATGTCCGGAACGACTTCTTCCCAATCGCACGCAAACATTTTTCCCGAACGGCCTAAACCGGATTGAATTTCATCAGCAATGTATAGAACATTGTTTTCTTTGCACACTTCGTACGCAGCTTTTAAAAACCCCTTTGGAGGAATGTTAATGCCTGCTTCTCCTTGAATCGGTTCGAAAATAAAGGCCGCTGTATTTGCTGTAATCGCTTTTTTTAATGCTTCGACATCGCCAAACGGAATGACTTTAATGCCTGGAAGCATCGGACCGAAGCCGCGTTTATATTCAGGATTGGAAGACATTGATACCGCTGTCATCGTCCGGCCGTGGAAGTTGTCTTCACATACGATAATTTCCGCTTGATCAGCAGGTACTCCTTTTACATCATAGGCCCAGCGTCGTGCAGCTTTTACTGCTGTTTCGACTGCTTCAGCGCCAGTGTTCATCGGCAAAATCATCTCTTTGCCTGTTAATTTTGCCACTTTTTCATACCAAGACCCCAATTGATCGTTGTGGAACGCCCGGGATGTTAATGTGATGCGATCCGCTTGTTTTTTTAACGCTTGAATAATTTTCGGATGACGATGGCCTTGATTGACAGCAGAATAAGCGCTTAACATATCCATATAACGATTCCCTTCAGGATCTTCTACCCATACACCTTCACCTTTTGCAAGAACAACTGGAAGTGGGTGATAATTGTTAGCTCCGTACTGTTCAGTTAAATGAATAATTTCCGTCGTCTTACTCATGCACGTTCCTCCTACTTACAATATTTTATACATTACTTCATAACATTATATCAAAAAGATTGTTAGGTTGTTAGAGAGGTATAGAAGGTTTAACTTATGGCTAACGAAAAAGCAGACTTCCTATTTTTCGACTTTTTTCGACTGTCGGAGGCAAGTCTGTGACTTGCCTTCGCGTGACAGAGGACCGAACAACCGACCGCTTCAAAGACAAATGCATTTGTCTGGAAGCGGTGCTGTTCGGTCACCCGACAGTCGAAAAATACCGATTACTTCAATCAAAAGATGAAAACGTTAAAGTTCCAAATTGCATCTATATATTTCGTTTTTTTAATAAAACGTGTTATGATGGGAGTAAACGTATTGGAAAGGAGAATAAAACAATGACGCATGCGCATATTACAACGTGGGTCATCGCTTTCATTTTATTTTTTGTGGCGCTTTCTTTGCAAAACGCGGGCTCGCCAAAAGTGAAAATGGTGCATATGGTGTTGCGCCTTTTCTATCTTTTGATCATCGCTACCGGAGCTGTTTTATTATATATGCTCGCGTCCATTCCGCCGCTATACATCGTAAAAGCCGTCATGGGGCTATGGGTGATTGGAGCGATGGAGATGGTGCTGATTCGCGCGAAAAAAGGGAAAAATACGCAAATGGCTTGGATTCAACTAGCGATTGTGTTTATTATCGTTTTATATTTAGGATTAAAGTTGCCGCTAGGATTTCATATTTTTTCGTAAAACGACAATCTCATACGAGGTTGTCGTTTTACCCGATTTGTGTGCAAATAAACCGATTTCCTGTATTAAAAGTCATTTCAAAGCGGTCTTTATGCGTTGCCCCCCGTTCATAATAATGTTGGACGTTACCGATCAATTCCGTATTATCATAAATGATAAAGTTCATTCCTAAATGTTTGGAAAACAAAAGACCATTGTAACAATAAAGGCAGTCATATAATGAAAAATGAAGATCATTGAGCCATTCAACAAAATGGAAAAATGTTTTCTCGGGGAGAGCTTCTAACCACTGACAGTACGCATACGGCAACGGTTTGCGAAAACGGACGATTTCACCGCCATGCAGCGAAAGGGTTGTCGCACCTAAATGGATCATTCCGTTTTCTTGCCATTTGCCGCGAATCCATTCGCCGAAGCGGAAAATTTCGATTTCTCCCTCTGTCATTTCTTCAATGAGCGCCGCTTCTTCGTTTTCCTCGTCAAAAAAAATCCATTCGTCATTCACACATTCGATTTCCCCCTGTATATGAGCACGTTTTTGTTCAGGGATATACGCAAGACGCTGTTCAAAATTCATATTTCTCATCTCCTTTCTCTTTTCTCGTTTTCGCCGATTTTTCCTCTCTTTATTCACCCATATCGGACAATTCATCGAAATACCTGCACTTGCATACAATGAGAGAGGCTGAGGCAACTTGCCTAACCGCAATAGGCAAATGTTCTTTTCGCAGGAAAAGGAAAGGCGCCTGATGTTGCGTTGCTGCATATTATATGGGAAAGTGACATGTTTTTACGTTGATGAACAGAAAGGATTGATTCATATGTGTGGGATCACCGGTTGGGTGGATTTCCGACGAGAGATGCGAACAGAACGAAAAACGATCGAAAAAATGACCGAAACGTTAGCGAAGCGCGGTCCGGATGATACAAACCATTGGTTGGCTGAACATGTGGCGTTTGGACATAAACGGCTTGTCGTTGTCGATCCGGCAGGCGGCATCCAGCCGATGACAAGACAGAAAAACGGTCACACTTACACGATTTGTTACAATGGAGAGTTATACAATACCGAGGATCTCCGCGAAGAATTAGTGAAAAGAGGCTATACGTTTCAAGGGCATTCCGATACGGAAGTGTTATTAACGTCTTATATCGAATGGCAGGAACAATGCGTGGAATATTTAAATGGAATTTTTGCGTTTGCGATTTGGGACGAAAAGCGTGAACAATTGTTTTTAGCGCGGGACCGTTTAGGGGTTAAGCCGCTTTTTTATCGTCATGTTGGAAGCAGCCTATTGTTCGGCTCTGAAATAAAAGCGATTTTAGCCCACCCGGATGTCAAAACAGAATTGGACCGGGAAGGATTAGCGGAAGTATTCGGATTAGGGCCTTCGCGGACTCCTGGACACGGCGTGTTTTGCCATATCAACGAATTGCGCCCAGCTCATGTGCTCATATACTCACGAGAGCGATTTAAAATATGGCGTTATTGGAACGTCAAAAGCGATGTTCACCGCGATTCGCTTGAAGAAACAGTCGCAAACGTCCGTTTTCTTCTTACAGATGCCGTCACAAGGCAGCTCGTTTCTGATGTGCCTGTTTGCACCTTTTTGTCTGGCGGCGTGGACTCAAGTGCGATTACCGCAATCGCAGCGACCATCTTTGAAAAAGAAGGAAAAGGTCCGCTTCATACGTATTCGATTGACTATGAAGGGAATGACCAATATTTCAAGGCGAACGATTTCCAACCAAATGCGGACGGCCCGTGGATTGAAAAAATGGCGAAAACGTTCGGAACAGTTCATCATCGTTGTGTGATCTCCCAGCACGACTTAGCCGCTTATTTAGCGGAAGCGGTTATCGTTCGCGATTTACCAGGGATGGCGGATATTGATTCGTCGCTGCTTTGGTTTTGCCGGGAAATTAAAAAGCATTTCGTTGTCAGTTTATCTGGAGAATGTGCGGATGAAATTTTTGGCGGGTATCCGTGGTTTCATCGCCCGGATGATTTGATGCGGAACGGTTTTCCGTGGATGAGGTCAACGGAGGCGCGCATCGGGTTGCTAAAGGAAAAATGGCAGCGGCGATTACGGTTAGATGAGTATGTACAAACACGCTTTGAAGAAACGTTAGCAGAAGTTCCAAGATTAGAAGGAGAAAGTGCTGCCGAAGCAAAGCGGAGAGAACTGTTTTATTTAAATATGATTTGGTTTATGACAACGCTTTTGGATCGGAAAGATCGAATGAGCATGGGAGCAAGCTTGGAAGTACGCGTACCGTTTGCGGACCATCGCCTAGTTGAATACGTGTGGAACATTCCGTGGGAGATGAAAATGTACGGAAAGCGCGAGAAAGGAATATTGCGCCGAGCGCTTGAAGGTATTTTGCCGGAAGATGTGCTATATCGGAAAAAAAGCCCATATCCGAAAACGCACCACCCTTTGTATACCGAACTCGTGAAAAAAAGATTAGCAGAAATATTGAGCGACCGCTCATCAGTGTTGTATGAATTTTTTGAAACGGAAAAGTTAAAAAAAATGATCGAAACGGGAGGAACATCATTTCAAGCACCATGGTTTGGCCAGTTAATGACAGGCCCGCAGCTGTTGGCGTATTTATGCCAAGTTCACGAATGGTTTGAACATTACGGAATTCACATTAAAGAATAAAGGAGAAGCAAATGCAGCTTCTCCTTTTTTATGCAGTTCCAATGTTTTGGTGCACGAACGATTTGTTTTGCCATACTCTAGAGCGCCAGCGCCATAGCATCAGCAACCCGCGCAGCCATTCATCGGCGATGAAGGAAATCCATATTCCTACGAGCCCTAAACCGAAATAAATGCCGAGAACATATGAAATAGTTACACTCACCCCCCACATCGATAAAATCCCCATATAGACAGGAAATTTGACATCTCCTGCGGCTCGGAGCGAGTTAATAATAACAAGGTTGAATGAGCGTCCTGGCTCTAAAATGACCGTTAACAATAAAAGCGTTTTGCTCGTTTCAATAATTTGTTTGTTCGTTGTAAAAATTGAAAGAAGAGAATCAGAGAATGCGAAGCAAATCGATGCCATCGCAATGGAAATGATGATGGCGCTGCGCAAACTTTTTAAACATCGTTCGTACGCGTCTTCATATTGCTCAGCGCCAACAAAATGACCGACGAGAATTTGTGTTCCTTGGCTGATCGCAATTCCGAACAACCAGACGAACATCATAATATTTTGTGTATATACTCTCGTTGTTAATGCTTCCGTGCCGATCCATGTAATAAAGTACGTAATAAGCATCTGGGCCGTATTATATGCTAAATGTTCTCCGGCAGAAGGGATGCCGATTTTCAACAAGTTGCGAACGTGATGCAGCGGCAACGAAACAAGCCGCGATGGGGAAAACGACAGATTCGTCCGTTTTACTAAAAGAACGAAAATGACAATAAGTCCGATCACCCGGCTGACTGTTGTCGAAATCGCCACTCCTTGGACGCCTAAAACCGGGATTCCGAACGGACCGAAAATAAAAAGATAGTTTCCAATGACGTTAAGAATGTTCATGCCAATTGTAATGTACATCGTATCGCGAGTATACCCGTAGCTTTTTAAAATGGCCCCAATCGTCATAATGAGCGCTTGCACAAATAAAAAGCCGCCGACGATTCCTAAATAAGAGTATGCTTCATGCAATAATTCAGCAGGCAATTTCATGACATATAATAGTTGTTTTCCAAACAGCAAAAGTATTAGGCTTAATAAAAGGCTGAATAAAAAATTGGCACTAATCGATACAAGAGATACTTCGGCCGTGCTCTTTTCGTCTTTTGCCCCTACATATTGAGCCACTAAAATGGATGTTCCCATTGCGATGAATTCGAACATAACGATGACGAGGAAAACGATTTGATTCGCTACGCCGACAGCGGCAACCGAATCATCAGAATATTGGCTAAGCATCAGTGTATCGGCATTTCCCATGAGCATATACAAAAGTGTTTCGATAAAGATCGGCCATGTTAACACAAATAAAGATAGCTTTCTTTCTTTTTTCAACAAGACAACCCCCTTACACATTCCGACGTAAAAACTATATTCAGTGTATCGGTTTTATGGCATAATAAAAAGAGAACAACACGATTCAATTTGTACATTTCCGACATAAAGAGGGAGAGAGATGGCACATATTGTGTTTCATTTGCCGCCGTTTCCAACGTTTATTAAAGGGGGAGAGGCGGTATTTGCGAAAGGAAAAAAGCATTTTCGGCGAACGTTTTCTGTTTTTGATTTGTTGTATGTGAAACGAGGATGTTTGTACATGGCGGAAGAAGGCAGTTTTTTTCAAATAGGCGCAGGGGAATATGTCATTCTTATTCCACAGCGCGAACATTATGGTTATCGTGAGTGTACGGAAGACACGTTATTTATTTGGCTCCATTTTACGATCGAACAACACTATAAAATGGTCGAAAAAGAGGAGCTGAGCTGGCATGATATTATCGAACGGGAAGCGACGTATGTAGAAGCCGTGCAATATGCGTTTCATGTGCCGCAATACGGAAAAATAAAACAAAAAGAGCGGGTCGAACAACTATTGCAACAAATCGTTGATTTAAATGAAGATGGCGCTCCGGATAGTCCATTGAAACAGCAAATATATTTCTCCGATTTTCTTTTGCAGCTACAAAAGCAGGCGTTGCATATTCCGACAGCCTCGGAAAAAGTGTGCGCGGAAGCGATTCAATACATTCATGAGCATTATAGGGAGCCGGTTGATATGAAATTGCTCGCTCAATCGTTGCGCTTTCATCCAGACTATATTACGCGCTGTATGCAAAAAACGATGGGAATGAGCGCGATTGAATATTTGCATCATTACCGGCTGGCGAAAGCAAAAAAATGGCTGGCGGAAACGAACGAAACGGTCGATGCGATTGCCAAAAGGGTAGGTATAGAAGATGGCGCTTATTTGTCGCGGCTTTTTAAAAAAATCGAAGGGGTCACACCGACTGAATATCGCCGCACCGTTCACCGCACATAAAAAGCGAGGGGATTCCCTCGCTTATTTCCATTCCTCGATTTTTAAAATGAGAAAACCGTATGGCGGAAGCGTTGCTTTCAACTGATCTGCTTCAGCGGCAAATTGTTCGTTTGTCCATAGGTTCGTAAGTTTTTTTCCTTTTAGCGAAAACGGAAGTGCAACATCGATTTCCCGCTCGCTGTTGTTGATGATGAATACAATTGTTTCGTTTTCATATGTTTTCGTATAAACGAGATGATTGGTCTCGTCGTTCGTTTCGATGAAGCGAAGCTCGCCGCGAGTGAAAGATTGGTATGCTTTTCGCAGCGAAATAAGCTTTTGGACGTGAGTGAATAAATCGCGGTCTTGTTTTTCTTCCTCCCACACCATACATTTGCGGCAAAGCGGGTCTTGCCCGCCGGTCAGTCCGATTTCATCGCCGTAATAAATGCACGGCGTACCTGTGAACGAAAGTTGGAACGTGAACATGAGCTTCACTTTTTCTCTGTTTTCTCCGCATTCCGTTAAAATGCGCGGCGTGTCGTGACTGCCAAGTAAATTAAAAGCCGCTTCATTCACGTTGTTCGGATATGAATGAAGTACGTTCGTGATCGTGTGGGCAAATTCGCTTGCTGTGATTTCATTTTTGGCGAAATAACGCAATACGCCGTTCGTAAACGGGTAGTTCATCACCGCATCGAATTGATCGCCTCTTAACCATGGCATTGAATCGTGCCAAATTTCGCCGAGAATATAGACATCCGGTTTGACTGTTTTTACCGCTTGGCGAAACTCGCGCCAAAATTGATGATCGACTTCATTTGCGACATCTAAACGCCAGCCGTCAATATCAAATTCGCGAATCCAATACGTCGCGACATCTAATAAATATTGTTTGACTTCTCGATTTTCCGTATTTAATTTCGGCATGGTTGGCACGAAGGCAAATGTATCGTAGTTCGGCAGCGGTTCAGTTTGTAATGGAAACTCGCGAATATGGAACCAATCTTTATATTTCGACTTTTCTCCATGCTTGAGCACATGTTGAAACGGAGCAAAATAATAGCCGCTATGATTAAATACCGCATCGAGCATGACGCGAATGCCTTTTTGATGGCAAAGGTCAACGAGCCGTTTAAACGTTTGTTTGTCCCCAAATTGCGGGTCGATTTCAAAATAGTCGATCGTATCGTATTTATGGTTGGACGGCGCTTTAAAAATAGGAGTAAAGTAAATGCCGTTAATTCCTAACTCCACTAAATAATCAAGACGATGAATAATCCCTTCAAAATCTCCGCCAAAAAAGCTTGTCGGTGTCGGGTCTGCGCTGCCCCACGGAAGTGTTCCGGGCGGGTTTAGCGACTCGTTTCCGTTCGCAAACCGTTCCGGGAAGATTTGATACCAAACCGTATCTTTTACCCATTCCGGCGCCTGAAAGACATCGATTTTATTTAAAAACGGGAAGCAAAAATAATAGGCGATGTCGTCAGAAGGTGGTATGTTGAAAAACCCTTTTTCCGTATAGATGAGCTTTTCTTCCCCGCTGCACAATTCAAAGCCGTAGCGGAGACGGCGATATGGCGGTGTAATCGCAATGAACCAATAGTCGAATAGCGAGTCAGAACCGCTTTTCATCATCTCTTTTTTAGCAAATTGCCATTTTCCATCTTCCCACACGTATGGATCACCATATAGAAGGAACACGGATTGCATATCATCTTTTTTTGTTCGAAGGCGAATGTGCAGTGTTTTGTCATCATAAGCGTAAGCAAAATGATCTTTTGGACGATGGTAAATTGCTTCTTTTAGCATGTTATCAACTCCCGATATCATATATTTTAGTGCAATCGATTGCGCTTAAAATCTTTTTTTATTGTTCTGTTATATATGCGACCAAAAAATACCTTTCAAGCTTTTTATGTTCAGAGTAAAGGATGAAAAAGAAAAAGTCAACGGACATTCAAAAAATATTAAAAAACAGTTGTCAAAACGATAAATGGTTGTATAATTAGTAATAAGAGTTGTGCAATCGTTTTCGCAACCATATATTTTTGTGGAATTGTGAAAGCGTTTGTATTTTTGTATTTATTTTTTAAATCATTAGGAGGGGTCGAAAATGAAGAAGATGGTATCTATTTTTTCATCGTTTGCTTTAACAGCAGGGGTGTTGGCAGGATGTGGTCCGGATAAAGAGGCAACGAAGCCAAAAAACAACGAAGGTGAAAGCAAGACAGCCACAACAGAAGATGGCATGCCTCCGAAACCAGATAAGCTTGTTGTTTGGGAAGACGTGAAGCGCGGAGTGGCATTAGAGCCAGCTATTAAAGCGTTTGAACAAAAGTACGGCATTAAAGTCGAGTACAAAGAAGTAGAAATGGCAACAAAACAGCGCGATCAGCTTCGTTTAGACGGTCCAGCAGGAACAGGACCTGATGTCATTACTGTTCCGCACGATCAAATCGGTCAACTTGTGACAGAAGGATTAATTCGCGAAATCAACGTAGATCAATCGGTATTGGATACGTTTACAGAGTCATCGCTGAAAGCGGAAACTTATAACGGAAAGCTTTACGGTTTGCCAAAAGCGGTTGAAACACCTGTATTTATTTACAATAAAAAATTGATGGACAAAGCTCCAGAAACGATGGATGAACTATATCAATTTGCAAAAGGATTTACAAAAGGAGATAAATACGGTTTCTTAGCGCTTTGGGATAACTTCTACTTTGCACACGGTGTTATTGCAGGTATGGGTGGTTATGTATTTAAAGACAATAACGGTACGTTAGATCGCAACGACATCGGTTTAAATAATGAAGGAGCAGTAAAAGGTACAGAGTATATTCAAAAATGGTACAAAGAGTTGTTCCCGAAAGGAATTATCGGTGAAAACGGCGGTTCGACGATGGACGGCTTGTTTAACGAAGGAAAAGTTGCGTCTGTCATGAACGGTCCGTGGGCTTTCCAAGGCATGCGTGATGCCGGCATTGATATCGGCGTAGCGCCGATGCCGACATTGCCAAATGGCGAACATGTCAAAACGTTTATGGGTGTAAAAGGATGGCACGTATCTGCCTTCTCGAAAAATCCGGAATGGGCAACAAAATTAATTGAATTCCTTACAAACGAAGAAAATGCGAAAAAACGCTTTGAGTTGACAAAAGAAATTCCGCCGGTGAAATCGTTAATTAACGATCCGTTAATTGCGAACGATGAAGGAGCAAAAGCAGTAGCAATTCAATCGCAATATGCCGTTCCAATGCCAAACATTCCGGAAATGGCGGAAGTGTGGAGTCCAATGGCAACAGCGCTTCAACTAGTCGCCAATCAAAAAGCTGAACCGAAAAAAGCGTTGGATGACGCGGTGAAAACGATTAAAACAAACATTGAAACGAACCACCCAAGCAAGTAAAAGGTGAGCGGTACCTCTTTTTAGAGGTACTGCTTCAACTTTCTGTCGCTTGTTTATTTATTCACAATAAAACGGTTTGCCTTTCGCTCCTCGCGATGTTTTAGAAAGGAGACAATAACATGGAAACACTAATGTATCAATCCAAACACCGAAAGATCGCCCTCGGCTTATCCGTTGTTCCAGGACTGGGGCAATTATATAATCGTCAATATGTGAAAGGAATTCTTTTTCTTATTTTAGCGGCTTCCTATTATATTGTGTTTGGGAATTTGCTTGATATCGGTTTGTGGGGACTTGTGACACTTGGGACAGTGATCGGTCGCGACCATTCTATTTTTTTACTTGTAGAAGGAATTTTAGCGGCCATTGTTCTTGTATTTGGGCTTGGTTTTTACGCATTTAATTTGTATGATGCGTACAAAAATGGGCAAAAGCGTGATTTAGGGCTGAAAATCAATTCATTGCGCGAGCAATATCATACACTTGTCAATAGCGGTTTTCCATATTTAATGATTTCACCAGGTTTTATTCTTTTAGTGTTTGTCGTGATTTTCCCGATTATTTTCGTTGTACTTCTTGCGTTTACGAACTACGATTTATATCATTCGCCTCCAGCCAAATTAGTCGATTGGGTCGGTTTTCAAAACTTTATTGACTTAGTGAAGCTTGACCTTTGGCGTAAAACGTTCATTAACGTATTAGCATGGACGATCGTTTGGACGTTTGGAGCGACGACGCTGCAAATCGCTCTCGGCATTTTCTTGGCGATTATTGTCAATCAAAAGGATTTAAAAGGAAAGGCGATCATCCGGACCATTTTCATTTTGCCATGGGCTGTACCAGCGTTCGTGACAATTCTTGTTTTCTCTGGAATGTTTAACGAATCGTTTGGAGTCATTAATAAAACGATTTTGGCTGCGTTCGGTATCGATGCGATTGACTGGATGACTGATCCGTTTTGGACGAAAGTGGCGCTCATTTTCATTCAAACGTGGCTTGGGTTTCCGTTCATTTTTGCGATGACAACCGGAGTGTTGCAAGCGATTCCGAATGAATTGTACGAAGCAGCAATTGTCGACGGAGCAACAGCGTGGCAAAAATTCACTAAAATTACCCTTCCGCTCGTTTTGTATGCAGTCGCACCAATTTTAATTACACAATATACGTTTAACTTCAACAACTTTAACATTATTTACTTATTCAATGGCGGCGGTCCTGCGGTGTCTGGGCAAAACGCAGGGGCAACCGACATTTTAATTTCGTGGATTTACCGCTTAACGATGACATCTGCCCAATATTCAAAAGCGGCGGCCATTACGTTGCTCTTATCTCTCGTTGTTGTATCAGTAGCATTATGGCAATTTAGAAGAACAAAATCATTTAAAGAAGAGGATATGATGTAATATGAGCATGAAAAGACAAAAAATTATCCGCTTAACATTGTCGTATTTAGTTATTTTGGCGATGACGGTCATCATTGTGTATCCGCTTCTTTGGGTGATCGGTTCATCATTTAACCCAGGGCAAAGTTTATCTGGATCAAAAATGATTCCTGATAATGCAACGCTTGCTCACTATAAAGAACTGTTTGACACGTCGAAAAGTGATTATTTACTTTGGTATTGGAATTCTCTAAAAATTTCAACACTAACGATGATTTTCTCTGTTATTTTAGTCAGTTTGACAGCTTATTCATTTTCTCGCTATCGTTTTGTCGGACGGCAAAATGGCTTAATGACGTTTTTGATTTTACAAATGATTCCAAATTTTGCGGCGTTAATTGCGATTTATGTTCTTGGATTGTTGACCGGATTAATTGATACGCATTTAGGGCTTATTCTTGTGTACGTTGGCGGCGCTATTCCGATGAATACGTGGCTGATGAAAGGATATTTGGATACAATTCCGAAAGAATTGGATGAGTCTGCGAGAATTGATGGTGCGGGGCATTTGCGTATCTTCTTTCAAATCATTATGCCGCTGGCGAAACCAATTATTGCAGTTATTGCGCTCTTTACATTCATTGCTCCATTTGGTGATTTCATTTTGGCGAGTGTGTTGCTTCGTAGTAAAGAAAAATATACGCTTGCGGTCGGTTTATACGATTTAGTAGCAAAACAATTTGGAAGCGAGTTTACAACGTTTGCTGCTGGTTCTGTATTGATCGCCGTGCCAATCGCTATTCTCTTCCTTTCATTCCAAAAGTATTTCGTATCTGGATTAACAGCCGGTGGAACAAAAGGATAAGAAAAGAAGGAAAGAATCGTTTAGGTTCTTTCCTTTCGCACTGTTTCAAGCTATATTAAAACAGTAGATGTGGAATGAATAGGGAGTGGGAAGAAATGAAACAAGCATTTTTTTCTTTTGTCGCTGTCCTGTTGCTTTCGTTTGCGATCCCGGCGCAAGCAGCAACGAACAACGAGCGAATGTGGCAAGATGAAGCGATTTATTTTATTATGGTCGATCGATTTAACAATATGGACCCAACGAATGACCAAGACGTGAACGTAAATGATCCGAAAGCGTATCACGGCGGCGATTTAAAAGGAGTGACTGCTAAGCTCGACTATATTAAAGAAATGGGCTTTACAGCAATTTGGCTGACGCCGATTTTTCAAAATGAACCGGGCGGCTATCACGGCTATTGGATCTCTGATTTTTATAAAGTCGATCCGCACTTCGGTACGTTGGACGATTTAAAAACGTTAGTGAAAGAAGCGCATAAGCGCGATATAAAAGTCATTTTAGATTTTGTTGTGAATCATACCGGGCCTCATCATCCTTGGTTGAACGATCCGACGAAAAAAGATTGGTTTCATGAAAAAAAAGAGATTTTCAACTGGACCAATCAACAAGAGGTTGAAAACGGCTGGCTGTTCGGTCTGCCGGACTTAGCGCAAGAAAATCCGGAAGTGAAACGCTATTTAATCGATGTCGCCAAATGGTGGATTAAAGAGACGGACATCGACGGCTATCGCCTTGACACAGTCAAGCATGTGCCAAAATCGTTTTGGCAAGAATTTTCGAAAGAAGTCAAATCGGTCAAAAAAGACTTTTTCCTGCTCGGTGAGGTGTGGCATGACGATCCGCGCTACATTGCCGATTACGGAAAATACGGAATCGACGGATTTGTTGATTTTCCATTTTATAAAGAAGCGTCGCAAATTTTCAGCAAGGCTGATCAGTCGCTCGATCCGCTTTATAGCGTGTGGCAAAGAAACGAATCATTTTACGAGCGTCCGTATTTGCTCGGGACGTTTTTAGACAATCATGATACGGTTCGTTTTACGAGATTAGCTTTAGAAAATAAACAAAATCCGATTACGAGAATCAAGCTCGGATTAACGTATTTGTTTTCGGCACCGGGCATACCGATCATGTATTACGGAACAGAAATTGCGCTAGACGGTGGAAAAGATCCAGATAATCGCCGGCTAATGAATTTCCGTACGGATCAAGAAATTGTGGATTATATTAAGAAGTTAGGGGAATTGCGAAAACAGCTTCCGTCATTGCGGCGTGGCGATTTTACGTTGCTTTATGAGAAAAACGGAATGGCCGTCTTTAAGAGGACGTATAAAGGAGAAACCGCGGTCATCGCTATTAACAATACAGGAAAAACGCAAAAAGCCCATTTGACAAACGACCAACTTGAACCTGGAAAAGAGCTCCGTGGGCTGCTTGCCGGTGATTTAGTTCGGAGTGATCAAAATGGATATGATGTAATTTTGAATCGAGAAACTGCCGAAATTTATGTGCTTGCGAAAAAGACAGGGTTGAATATTCCGTTTATTGCCATGTTAATAGCGATTTACGTGTTATTTGGCTGGTTTTTATATTATGCAAAAAAACGGTCGAAACAGACGACGTAGGAGGCGGGGCAGATGCTTGAAGATACAAGTTTTGCGATTTTGCCAGAACAAAATGATGAAACGAATGAAGGACGCTTGATCGATATTGGAAATATGCTTGCTTTTTCGCGGGAAAAACATGTTTTTTCTTTTTCATGCGATACAGGTGTTGTCAAAATTCGTTTTTATCGTGAGGATATCGTGCGCATCGTTTTTCATCCTTTCCAAGAAACGAGTTTAAAAACGAGCGTTGCGGTTATCAAACAGCCGGAAAAAGTGGAAGTTGCAGCGCGCGAAACAGATGAAGCCGTTACGCTCACATCAGCGAAATTGACCGTCGTGCTGCAAAAGCGTCCGTTCCGTGTCTTTGTTTATGATGATGCAGGGCGCCTCCTTGTCGCAGAAGGCAAAAAAGGAATGGCGTTTACGCACCAAGGACATGTCTATTGTTATAAACGGATGGATGAAGCCGATCATTTTTATGGCTTTGGTGAAAAAACGGGATTTCTTGATAAGCGTGGCGAAAAGATGACGATGTGGAATACGGATGTGTATGCGCCGCACAATCCAGAAACGGATCCGCTTTACCAGTCGCATCCGTATTTTATGACAGTAAGAAACGGACAGGCGCACGGCTTGTTTTTCGATAACACGCATAAAACAACGTTTGATTTTCAAACGGCTGATGATGAGTATTGTTTTTCTGCAGAAGGCGGAGCCATTGACTATTACATTTTGGCTGGTCCAGCTCCGAAAGACGTGCTCGAGCAATATACGGATTTGACGGGGCGGATGCCGATTCCGCCAAAATGGGCGCTTGGATATCATCAATCGCGCTATAGCTATGAAACGGAACAAGAAGTAAAAGAATTGGTGCGAACGTTTATCGAAAAAGATATTCCGTTAGATGCTGTTTATTTAGATATTCATTATATGGACGGCTATCGCGTGTTTACATTTGACAGAAACCGTTTTCCGAATCCGAAACAGCTCATTCAAGATTTGAAAAAAGAAGGGATTCGCGTTGTGACGATTGTCGATCCTGGCGTGAAAGTGGATCCGGAATATCGCATTTACCAAGAAGGTGTACGTCGAGATTGTTTTTGTAAATATATTGAAGGGGACATTTTCTTTGGCGAAGTATGGCCGGGAAAAAGCGCGTTTCCGGATTTTATGAATAAAAAAGTGCGAAGATGGTGGGGAGAAAATCATCAATTTTATGCTGATTTAGGGATAGAAGGCATTTGGAACGATATGAATGAGCCATCGGTGTTTAATGAAACGAAAACAATGGATGTAACGGTCATGCACGATTATGATGGGGAGTGGAAAACACATCGCGAACTTCATAACGTGTACGGCTTAATGATGGGAGAAGCGACGTATAAAGGGATGAGAAAGCTATTGAATGGGAAGCGGCCGTTTTTGTTGACTCGTGCTGGTTTTTCCGGCATTCAGCGCTATGCAGCCGTGTGGACGGGAGACAACCGCAGCTTTTGGGAGCATTTGCAAATGTCGCTGCCGATGTGCATGAATTTAGGATTATCGGGTGTGGCGTTTTGCGGGCCGGATGTCGGCGGTTTTGCCCATCATACAAATGGAGAACTTTTGACGCGCTGGACGCAAGTGGGAGCGTTTATGCCATATTTCCGCAATCATTGCGCCATCGGGTTCCGCCGTCAAGAACCGTGGGCATTCGGTGAAACGTATGAGCGCATTATTAAAAAATATATACAAATGCGCTATGAATGGCTGCCGCATTTATATACGCTGTTTGCGGAGGCGCATGAAACAGGGGTTCCTATCATGAGACCGCTAGTGTTTGAGTATCCGGATGATGAAAATACGTATAATCTGTATGATGAGTTTCTTGTCGGTGCCAATGTGCTGATCGCGCCGATCATGACGCCAAGCACGACTCACCGCGTTGTGTATTTGCCGAAAGGAAAGTGGGTCGATTATTGGACAAACGATGTGTTCGAAGGCGGAAACTATCATCTCATTCATGCTGATCTAGATACATTGCCAATTTTTGTAAAACAAGGTTCAGCGATTGCGTTCGGGGATGTGAAACGTTCCACCGACATGCGAGATGAGCGTCGCGTCATTCATGTGTATAAGGCTGATGAAGGTAAAGCGGCGTATACGTTATATGATGATGACGGACAGACGTTTGCTTACGAAAAAGGACATTATTTTCGGATGTATATCGACATGGAATATGGCGAACATTTCATTTATATCGCTATGAAAACGGAAGGAACATACGAGCCAAGCTGGAAGTTGTCGTTTGCCGTCCATGGAGCAACAGAACAGACGAAAGTTATGGTCAATGGAAAAGAACAATATGGAACATGGGACAACGAACGGTGTATATTATGGATTAAAAGCGAATAAATCATGAAAGGGGGGGTGTGGAATGAATGTTACGATTAAAGATGTCGCAAAACGAGCAAATGTGGCTCCCTCCACGGTTTCACGAGTGATCGCAGACAGTCCGCGAATTAGTGAAAAAACGAAACGAAAAGTGCGGGAGGCGATGAAAGAGCTTGGTTACCATCCAAATTTTATCGCCCGCAGCCTAGCAAGCCAAACTTCACAAGTGATCGGGATCGTCATGCCAAGTTCAGCGGATCAAGCGTTGCAGCATCCATTTTTTCCTGAAGTCATTCGCGGCATCAGCAAAGCAGCGCATGAAAAAAAATATGCGCTGCAAATGTCGACGGGGGAAAAAGAAGATGAGATTTATGAAGAGGTTATTGAAATGCTGCAAGGTCGGCGTGTCGATGGCGTGATTTTGCTCTATTCGCGCGTTAACGATAAGCTCATGAAATATTTGCAGCAAAACAATTTTCCATTTGTTGTAATAGGGAAACCGCATCAAAGAGCCGAGCAAATTACGCACGTTGACAACGACAACTACGGGATTGGAAAAGAAGCGACGCAATATTTAATTGGGCTTGGCCATGAACGGATTGCGTTTGTTGGAGGCAACGAAACGTATTTAGTGACCGCTGACCGATTACTAGGGTATAAAGAAGCATTGCAAGAAGCAGGGCTTGTTTATCGAAAAGATTATATTATTTACGAAGAATTTTTGCAAAAAGCGAATCAAGAAGGAATGCGAAAATTGCTTTCGCTCGGCGAACCGCCGACGGCTTTAGTCGTTGTTGACGATTTAATGGCACTTGACGTATTAAAATTGCTCGATGAAATGAATTTGCGCGTTCCGGATGATATTTCGCTCGTCAGCTTTAACAACACGCTGCTTGCGGAAATGTCGCGCCCGCCATTAACATCAGTCGACATTCACATTTTCCAGCTTGGGTATGAAGCAGCGAAAAATTTAATCGAAAAAATTGCAAAACCGAACGAACCGGTCAAACGGATCATCATCCCGCACAAGCTGGTTAAGCGGTTTTCGTGCGACTACGTTCGAAAATAAAAGCAAAAAGACCACGTGTTTGTGGTCTTTTATTGTTTTAGGTGTGTTGATTAATTATTAGTTGATCGATTGCTTTTCTGCCCTTTTTCGACCGCTGTCCGCTTTGTGGCCCCCATTCATTTGTCCGCTGGAATTCCTGTTTAGGGACTTAGTTTATTCTTCGTTTTCACCACGCTACTACAATAGTATAATAATGGATAATCCACGCTTATGATAAAAAAACTTGCAACAATCGTTGCAAGTTCACAGGGAAGAGAGGGAGACCTTTTGTTTGCGTTCAAAAGGTCGAATATGAAACAATGCACATTTTCATCATAATCGGTTTGTTGACAAAAAATCAAGAAAAATGTTAGAAAACTTAACATTAAATGTGCGAATTTGTTAAAAAATCTTCCTCTATCCATTCACAACTTTGCCGCCGTTGACATGAATCATTTGCCCTGTGATGTAAGAAGCGTCATCGCTCGCTAAAAAGACATAGCTTGGTGCGACTTCTTCCGGTTGTCCGGGGCGTTTCATCGGCGTATTGAAACCGAACGTTGCTACTTGTTCGCGCGAAAACGTCGATGGAATAAGCGGCGTCCAAATCGGGCCAGGCGCGACGCCGTTGACGCGAATGCCCTGCTGAACGAGCGACTTGGCCAATGACCGTGTAAACGTCACAATCGCTCCTTTTGTTGCCGAATAGTCAAGCAGCTGTTCATGTCCTTCATAAGCGGTGATCGAAGCGGTGTTAATAATTGAGCTTCCTTCTTTTAAATAAGGGAGCGCGGCTTTTGTTAAATAGAAGTAGCCAAAAACGTTCGTGCGGAACGTTTTTTCTAATTGTTGCGATGTGATGTTAAGTAAGCTGTTTTGCGGATGTTGCTCCGCAGCATTGTTGACCACGATATCAAGCTTGCCAAACGTCTGAACCGTTTGTTTGATCGCTTCTTTACAAAAATGCTCGTCACCGACATCTCCAGCGATGAGCAGGCATTGCCGCCCCTCTTGTTCAACTTGCCGTTTCGTTTCTTCTGCATCTTCGTGTTCATTCAAATAAATAATTGCGACGTCCGCCCCCTCTTTAGCAAAGTAAATGGCGACCGCTCGGCCGATGCCGCTGTCACCACCGCTAATGAGCGCGACTTTATCTTTTAGTTTCCCACTGCCGCGATAACTCGGGTCCTCAGAAATCGGCTGCGGGTTCATTTCCGTCTGCAAGCCCGGCTGGCGGTTTTGATGCTGCGGCGGCAGCGTTGCTTGTTGTTTTGTGACCATCGTCATTCCTCCTCGAATCGTTATTTCATCGTTAGTATGGAACAATGTAAAAAAAATATTTGAAGTGCTTCAAAATTGGATATGTTATAATGTGAGGTAATATAAGGTAAAAAAAGGATGTGATGGTAAAGTTGAAAAGAAAGCATCCGTTGTTATTGTTATTTGGCAGTATGCCGCCAAAAAGCATTAAAAGCGCAAGAAAATGGGATCAGATTCGAAAGCAAGCGAGAGAGGGACATATTCATCAAAAATATGGGACATCGATCAAAGGCACGTAAAAAGCTGGCCGCATTAGGCCAGCTTTTTCACAATACATTGAAATAGCGCGCTTCCGGATGAGCGAAGACGATCGCGGATACGGATGCTTCCGGCTCCATCATAAACCCTTCTGTTAAATGAATGCCGATTTCCTCAGGGCGCAAGAGGCGGAACAGTTTTTCTTGATCTTCTAAGTTCGGGCAGGCCGGATAGCCGAACGAGAAGCGCTGCCCTTGATATTTGGCGGCAAAGCGATCTTCCATCGTAAAGTCGGGATCGTCCGGGAAGCCCCAGCGGTCGCGCATGATTTGGTGGATGCGCTCGGCCAATCCTTCGGCAACTTCAAGCGCTAACGCTTGAATCGCGTGGCTTTTCAAAAACTCCCCGCTTTCTTTCCATTGTTGCGCCAGTTCGCGAATCCCTGCTCCGGCCGTGACGGCAAACAAGCCGACGTAATCGATTTGGCCGCTGTCGACGGATTTTAAATAATCTGCCAAACAAAGGTATGGCGCTTTCGGCTGCCGCGGAAATTCAAACGTTTCGATGACGGTTTTGTTGTCCGATGGCGAATAAATATAGATTTTATTTCCGTCGCTTTGTGCCGGGAAAAATTGATAGACAGCGGATGGAACGATCCATTGCTGCTGTTTTGCTTCATCAAGTAGCTCGTCAAGAAGCTGTTTCAATGCCACGGCTTTCTCATTTTGCTCGGCAAGCAGTTTTTTCACTTTCCCTTTTAAGCCGAGATGATGGCCTAATAGCATTTGCCAGTTAATGTACGGCTCAATATGGGCAAGCGGAACGTCTTTTAAGACGTGGCGTTCCAAATCGGTCGGCACAAATACGGGAACGTCTGTTGATACGTTTGATTTAGTGATCGTTATTGTTTGCGTCGTTTGCTCGGATATAGACGCACTTTTTTCTTTTCGCTCATATTCAACCTCGTTTTGCTGCAAACGGTTAGCAAGAGCTAGTCCATCCATCGCATCTTTCGCATAGAGCACAATGCCGTCATATTCAGGCGCAATTTTATTTTCGGTAAACTTCCGTGACAGCGCCGCGCCGCCCACCAAAATCGGCAGCGAAATGCCCGCCTGCTTTAAATCTTGGGCGGTGAGCACCATTTGCTGCGCCGATTTGACGAGAAGCCCGGATAATCCGATCATGTCCGGCTGTTCGGCCCGCACCGCTTCAATGAGCTGCTGCGGCGTTACTTTAATGCCTAAATCGACGACGTGAAAGCCGTTGTTGCTTAAAATGATGTCGACTAAGTTTTTGCCGATATCATGCACATCGCCTTTAACGGTTGCGAGCAGCACTTTTCCTTTCGTGCTCGTTTCTGTTTTTTCCATATGTGGCTCTAGAAAAGCGACGGCAGCTTTCATCACTTCTGCGCTTTGCAATACTTCGGCTACGATCAGCTGGTTATCATTAAACAATCGCCCGACTTCATCCATGCCGGCCATGAGCGGTCCGTTAATGATATCAAGCGGGCTTTTGTACGTTTGTAGCGCCAATTCTAAATCGGCAAACAATCCTTCTTTCGTGCCTTCGACGACATAGTTTGCAAGCCGCTCTTCCAGCGTTAAGTTGGCATTCGTTTTTTTCGGCTCTTTCGTTTTGTCACGGTAAAATTGAATGAACGTATTCAACGTTTCGTCGTTCGTGTTAAAAAGCAGCGCTTCGGCCATTTTTACTTCTTCTTCTGGAATGGAAGCAAACCGTTCTAATTTCTCGGTGTTAACGATCGCATAATCAAGACCGGCTTGTGTGCAATGATACAAAAAGACAGAGTTTAAAATTTCGCGTCCGACCGGCGGCAAGCCGAACGAAACGTTGCTGATACCGAGCATCGTTAAACAGTGCGGCAGCCGTTCTTTAATGAGGCGGATGCCTTCAATCGTTTCTTTGGCAGCGCCGATATATTGTTCATCGCCCGTGCCAACCGGAAACACAAGCGGGTCAAAAATAATGTCGTGCGGCGATAAGCCGTATTTGTTGACAAGCAAGTCGTATGAGCGCAAGGCGATTTCGAGTTTTCGTTCGGCATGAATCGCCATTCCTTGTTCATCGATCGTGCCGACAACGACCGCGGCGCCGTATTTGTGAATAAGCGGGACGACTTTTTCAAACCGTTCTTCGCCGTCTTCTAAGTTAATCGAGTTAATAATCGCTTTTCCTTGCGAGTAGGAAAGAGCGCATTCGATCACTTTTTCATCGGTTGAATCGATCACAAGCGGTACTTTCACTTTTTTGACGACTTGTTGGATGAATTGTTCCATATCTTCTTTTTCGTCGCGGTCCGGATCGGCTAAGCAAATGTCGATGACGTGCGCGCCGTTTTTCACTTGGGCGCGGGCGATTTCCGCTGCTTCTTCATATTTCCCCTCAGCGATGAGTCGCTTAAATTTGCGCGAGCCAATGACGTTTGTTCGTTCGCCGACAAAAAGCGGACGCATCGTTTCATCATAAAGAAGCGGATCGATGCCGGAAACGGCGTGCATGTCAAACGATGACGGAATTTCCCGCGGTGGAAGATCACGGACCGCTTCGGCGATGGCGCGAATATGATCGGGCGTCGTTCCGCAACAGCCACCGACGATGTTAATCCAGCCTTTTTCGGCAAAGCGTTGGATTTTTTTCGCAAGCATCTCCGGCGTTTCGTGGTAATGCCCTTCTTCATCCGGAAGGCCGGCGTTCGGATAACAGCTGACGGCGGTGTTGGCTAATTGGGCAAGCGAGCGCAAATGATCGGTCATAAATTCCGGACCGGTCGCGCAGTTTAACCCGACGGCGAACGGTTTCATATGTTGAACAGAGACAAAAAACGACTCGATCGTTTGTCCGGCTAGCGTCGTTCCCATCGGCTCAATCGTTCCGGAAATCATAATCGGTACCGTTTTTCCGACTTTTTGGAATGCTTGTGAAATGCCGATAAATCCCGCTTTGACGTTTAATGTATCTTGGCACGTTTCTAAAAGAAGCAGGTCGACGCCGCCGATCAGCAGTCCGCGTGCTTGTTCTTCGTACGCAGCGATTAATTGCGCAAACGTCGTTCCGCCTGTAACGGATAACGTTTTCGTTGTCGGTCCCATCGAGCCGGCGACAAAGCGCGGCCAGTCCGGCGTTGAATATTTCTCGGCCGCTTTTTTGGCGAGTTTCGCTGATTGAATGTTTAACTCAAGCGCCAAATGACCGAGGCCGTATTCATCGAGAACGATGTTGGTGGCGCCGAACGTATTCGTTTCAACAATGTCCGCGCCCGCTTCCAAATACGCTTCGTGAATGTGCTCGATGACGTGCGGAGCGGTAAGCGACAAATATTCGTTGCATCCTTCGTATTCTTCGCCGCCAAAATCGGCCGCTGTCAGCCCGGCACTTTGAATCATTGTCCCCATCGCGCCGTCAATAATTAAAATTTTCTTTTGCAGCTGTTCGTATAGCTGTAGACTAGCCATGAAGTACCTTCCTTTCTTTTGCGGACCGTTCTTTTTCGTGAATGTAGTGAACGAGTTCGACGGTCATTTCGTAACGTAAAAACGGTGTAATTAAGTAAATTCCATTAAACAAGTCAAATGCTGCATCGATTAATGATTTGGCGATCGCAATCCCTTCTTTTGCCGATTGGATTGGATCGTTCGCACAAGCCGCCATCCGCGCACGAATGTCATCGGAAAGCGTAATGCCTGGCACTTCGTGGTGAAGGAAGTCGGCATTGCGCGCGCTGGTGAGCGGCATAATGCCGATATAAATCGGCGTTTTCAAATGCTTTGTCGCTTCGTACACTTCTTCAATTTGCCGCTCAGAGTATAAAGGCTGGGAAATAAAATAATGGGCGCCGCACTGAATCTTTTTCTCGAGACGCTGTACCGCTTTATCTAAATAGCGGACGTTCGGATTAAACGCCGCAGCGATAGAAAAGTTCGTTTTTTGCCCAAGCGGCTGTCCAGAGTACGACAGCCCCTCATTAAATTGGCGAATGAGCTGGATTAAATCGAACGATGATAAATCGTAAACGGATGTCGCTCCAGGAAAGTCGCCAATTTTCGACGGATCGCCAGTGACGGCGAGCACATCAGTCATGCCGAGCGTATGCAATCCCATTAAATGCGATTGCAAGCCGATTAAATTGCGGTCGCGGCACGTAATATGAATGAGCGGGCGAACGCCGATTTGTTGTTTGACGATCGTACCAAGGGCGACGTTGCTAATGCGCGGTGTTGCCAATGAATTATCAGCAAGCGTTAACGCATCGATGTTCGCTTCTTTGAGCGCTTTAGCACCTTCCAAAAATTTCGTAATGCCAAGTTTTTTTGGCGGGTCTAGCTCAACGATGACCGATCGGCGCTGACAAACGATGTCTTGAAGCGGCGGTTCCGTTTTTTGGTCTGGCGATTGAACGGAGATGTTTACCGCACGTTGTTTGACACATTTTTGCTCAATTGGTGTCCGGTCGGTTAATGCTTTTGCCATCGCTTCAATATGTTTTGGCGTCGTTCCGCAGCAGCCCCCAATTAAGCGAACCCCTTGGTCGCGAAACGCCAATGCTGTTTCTTTGAAATAGTCGGCGTTCGTTTCATACACAAGGCGGCCGTCGCGATAGTCCGGGAGGCTTGCGTTCGGGTAAGCGGATAAAAAGGCATTCGTCGGAAGCGGCACTTCTTCAAGCGAGCGAATCATATGATACGGGCCGAGATGGCAGTTTAGTCCGACGACATCAGCGCCTAGTTGTTCCAATTGCGTCAGCGCATCTGCAAGTGGAGTTCCGTCTTGCAATACGCCGGCATCATGAAGGGTAACATGGGCGATAATCGGTTTGTCCGTTTCTTTTCGGGCGATCGCGAGCACCGTCTTTAACTCTTCCAAATCGTAATACGTTTCCAGCAGCAGTCCGTCCACATCTTCGTGCAAAAGTACGTACAATTGTTCGCGAAACGTGCGCTTTACTTCTTCGAGCGTAATGGCACTTTTGTTAATGCTGCGCAAGCCCCCGATCGTTCCGAGGACGTAGGCGCGTCCCATTGCTGCTTGTTTAGCGAGCTGGACAGCGGCGCGGTTGATTGCTTGGACGTCATCTTGTAGCCCGTAGCGAGCGAGCTTGACATAATTAGCGCCGTACGTATTCGTTTGAATGACTTCCGCGCCGGCAGCGATATAAGCTTCGTGAATATGAACGATTTCATCCGGTTTGGATAGATTTAATTCTTCAAAACAACGATCGACTCCGTGCGAGTATAATAACGTGCCCATCGCTCCATCGGCGATGACGATTCGTTCCTTTAAGTCTTCTAAAAGACCCACTTGTATTCCCCCGTTTCCAAATAAAATAAAAAAGCCTTCTAAGAAGAAGACTTTTATTTTTCTCCTTCTTATCTTTCAAGCATATTGCTTGTCTGGAATTAGCACCTTGACATGCGTCAGGTTGCTGAGGGTTCACAGGGCCAGTCCCTCCCCCTCTCTCGATAAGATTGCGTATGCAGTTGTAAAAATATTTATATATAATATATAAATGTAACGGATTTTTTTGAAATATTCAACTATTCTTTTTTGAAAAAGAAAAGAAGGCATATGACCTTCTTAACGGTAATTCACAAATTGCACATCGATCGGCAAGTCGGCTTCGCGGATGGCGGCGATCACTTTTTGCAAATCGTCTTTGCTTTTGCCGCTGACGCGAATTTGATCTTCTTGAATTTGGCTTTTTACTTTTAATCCTGTATTTTTAATAATCGTATTAATTTTCTTGGCGTTGTCTTTGTCGATGCCTTGGACGAGTTTGGCGCGCTGGCGCACTGTTCCGCCGGAAGCAGGCTCGATTTTTCTGTATTGAATGTTTTTCGTCGGAACACCGCGCTTGATAAGTTTACCAATTAATACGTCTTTTAATTGTTCAAGTTTAAACTCGTCATCGGAAATTAAAATGAGCTCATCTTTTTCGAGCGAAATGTCGCTTTTGCTTCCTTTGAAGTCATAGCGGTTTTGAATTTCTTTTAACGCAATATTTACCGCATTCGTGACTTCAGAAAGGTCTACTTTGGATACGATATCAAATGAACTTTCTTTCGACATATATTACCTCCAACAAGATTTGGTCATTTTGTTTTTATTATAGTAAAATGTAGCATGAGAAACAATAAAAAGGAAGATGCCACCATGATAGCTGGAGAAATGATGACATTAACAGTAAAACGAGAAGTGCCGTTTGGGTATTTTTTGACGAATGGAACGGAAGAAGTGTTGCTTCATAAAAGCGAAATGGAACGCCCGCTTGCGCTCGAAGAGGAAGTGACGGTTTTTTTGTACCACGATCATCAAGGACGGTTGTGCGCTACAATGAAAACACCGAAAATTACGAACGGTACATATGATTGGGTCGAGGTAGCCGATGTCGTGCCAAAGCTTGGTGTGTTTGTCAATATCGGCATTTCGAAAGATGTGCTCGTATCGATCGACGATTTGCCGCCGCTTTTGGAATTATGGCCAAAGCGTGGGGACGAGCTGTATTGTTCGTTAAAAACGGATAAGCGGGGACGTCTATTGGCACAGCTTGCGACAGATGAGGTAATGAGGCAACTAGCGGTGAAAGCACCGGAATCGGCGTTTAACCAAAATGTTCGCGGACGTGTGTATCGTTTAATAAAAGCCGGTGCCTTTCTTTTCTCGGACGTCGGTTATATCGGCTTTATTCATGAATCACAACGCCGCAAAGAACCGCGCCTTGGCGAACTAGTCGAAGGACGAGTAATCGGGGTAAAAGAAGACGGGACGGTGAACGTGTCGCTTCTTCCGCGCAAACATGAAAGCTTAGATGAAGATGCGGACATGATTTATCGTTATTTAGAAAGTCGCGGCGGGGCGATGCCGTACCATGATAAAAGCGACCCAGACGATATTAAAGCGCGCTTCCACATGAGCAAAGCGGCCTTCAAACGGGCGCTGGGGCGTTTAATGAAAGCAAACAAAGTATATCAAGAAAACGGATGGACGTATATTGTTAAAGAAGAATAATGATCCAAAAGAGGATGATTCAAAAGGTCGCGATCCCTTAAACGAAACACAACATATAGTTTGTCTGTTGTTATTCCGTGCGTATAATAGTAATAAAAAAGGATGTCCCGTCACTTTTGGGACATCCTCTTTTACAGATGGTTCGTTTTTTTCGAATATTCGCGTTTTCCTGCTTGGCGGTTTTTTTCGCGAAGCATATTTTTTTCATGATGTTTCGCTTGATTGTCACGCGCTTTTTTATCGTTGTCGCTCGTATGCGGCATCTCGGTGCACTCCTTTCTAATCATACACCGATAGTTTGGACGGTTATGCGTCGATGTATTCGTTTAAGAAAAAGAGCGCCAGCGTGCCTGGGCCGGCATGGGCGCCGATCGCTCCGCCAATTTGCGAAATGTAAAAGCGGGTGCAGCCGAATTTTTCTTCAATCATCCGCTTTAATTCCAACGCCGCTTCTTCGTCATCATCGCCATGGCTAATGCCAATGACTTGCTTTTGTAAATCGTCGCCGCGCTCTTCCATTAGTTCAATCATTCGTTTTAATACTTTTTTACGGCCGCGAATTTTTTCAAGTGGGATGAGTTTTCCATCTTCTACATGGAGCAGCGGTTTAATGTTTAAAAGCCCGCCGACAAAGGCAGACGTTTTGCTGATTCGTCCTCCGCGCGCTAAAAATTCTAAATCGTCAACGGTAAAAATATGCTCCATATGCTGGCAATATGCAGAAACTGTTTCGCATAATTGTTCGTACGGCATTCCTTGCTGCGCTAGTTCACTCGCTTTTATTACGACAAGCCCTAAACCGAGCGAGGCGCATTTGGAGTCGATAATCGTTAATTGAAACTCAGGATATTGTTCAAGTACTTCTTCACGAATCATCATCGCCGTTTGGTATGTTCCTGATAATTGAGAGGAAAACGCGACATAAATGGCAGGACGGCCGGATTTAGCAAGCTCGGTAAACAATTCTTTCATTTTGAGCGGGCTTGCTTGCGACGTTTTCGCTACTTCGCCTTTCCGCATCGCATCATAAACTTGTTTCGGATCGATTGTGGCAAAATCTTCGTAATCGGTTTCGTTTAAATGAACGATGAGCGGAAGAAATGAAATATGACGTTCTTGTAAAAAAGAATATGGCAAATCACAGCCGCTATCGGCTACAATGTGAATGGACATTATGTTCACCTTCTTAACTTCAAAATAATTTTGCTCTTATAAGTAAGTGTAACGATTCAAAAGCAAAAATACAATTTTTCGTTTAATTAATGAGGTGAAAAAATGGTTTGGTTACAAGTAAAAAAATTAGCGATTGTTATCATCGGTGCATTATTAAACGCCGTGGCGATGAACTTTTTTTTGATTCCCGCGAACGTATATACGAGCGGATTTGCCGGAATCGCCCAACTTACATCGAAACTTGTAGATGATTATACCCCTTATCATATTTCGACGGGGATTTTGTTGTTTTTGCTAAATATTCCTGTGGCGATTTTAGGATGGAAAAGAGTTGGAAAATCGTTTACGCTTTACAGCTTTTTGAGCGTTATGTTTATGTCGTTATTTTTGGAAATAGTTCCTATAAAAAAAGTGGCCGATGATATTTTATTGAATGCGGTGTTTGGTGGCGTGATCGGAGCGATCGGTGTCGGATTAACGCTCAAATGGGGAGCATCTACCGGCGGGCTTGACATTATTGCTTTAGTGTTATCGCGCATGAAAGATCGTCCGATCGGCACCTATTTTTTACGCTGAATGCCGTCATTATTTTGACAGCAGGGTACGTGTACGGTTGGGAAAAAGCGCTATATACGCTTGTAACCCTATATGCATCCACACGGGTCATTGATGCCATTCATACGCGCCATCAAAAGCTCACAGCGATGATTATTACAAATAAGGGAGGAGAGTTGAAAAAAGCGATTCATGCCAAACTCGTGCGCGGAATTACAACGATTCCAGCGAAAGGAGCCTTTTCGCAAGAACAGAAAGATATGTTAATGATCGTCCTTACAAGGTACGAGCTCTTTGATCTAGAGCGGATTATTAAAGAAGCAGACCCTGAGGCGTTTACCAATATTGTGCAGACGACTGCAGTATTTGGGTTTTTTCGGAAAGAATAAAGCTACGGGAAGCCCGCAGCTTTCATGATAATTGCTCCAACTCTTCCTGCAGCTGACGCAGTTGCGTTTTTTCAGCTAAGTTGGAATGAGCATAGGCAGAAGAAAGGGCGTTTTTGGCGATGGAAACTGCTTCGGTAACATCGATATCCGCTTGTCCGCTTGCTGCTTGTTTCGCGTTCATGACCGCTTTTCGCGCTTCTTGGAATAGGCGATTTCCCAATTGTCATTCCCCTCCAAGCGACATTTCTACCGCTTGTTTCGCCTTTCGCTCTTCCGCTTCTGCATATGTCATATGATAAGGGATTCGCTCATCGTGTTTTTCGATCGCATCGACGCTTTGCTGGACGAATCGTTTTGATTTATTTCGTTTACCCAAGAAGCATTCCCCCTTGAAAAGTAAAGACGCAACGTTGCGTCATTCATATTGTAACCGGATCGAGGGAATGATAATAAGGCAATTCGTTACAGCTTTAACAGCGCTTTTAAATAAACACCGATGCCGTCTTCTTCGTTCGTTTTCGTCACATCGTTGGCGATTTGTTTTAATGGGTCGATCGCATTGCCCATGGCGATGCCGTATCCTGCCCATTTGATCATTTCCAAATCGTTGTCTTCATCACCAAAAGCGATAACGCGCTCTTGCGGAATTTGATAATATTCGGCAATGCGCTGTAATCCAACCGCTTTATGAATGCCGGTGCGAACGATTTCGATAATATGCCACGGCGCCGCCCAACGGCGATGATGCAACACATTAGCATGTACAGAGGACAAATAATGCTGAATGTCATCGGCGTGTTCTTCATCGCTATGAATAAGAACGCTTGTCGGATCGGCTTTTAGCACTTGCCGCAAGTCACCGATTTCAATTTTTGGATTGCCGAGCTTCACTATATCAAGCAACTTTTCATCGTGTTCGTGAAAATACACATCATCCATTACTTCCGCCAAAATGTTTTTGACGCGATATGTTTCGCTTACTTCAATAATTTCCTTTACCGTTTCGAGCTGAAGCGGAGAGTGGTAAATACCCCACGAATCGTCTTTTGGGTGGTGAACAAACGCTCCGTTAAAATTGATGATCGGTGTCGCGAGCTCCAATTCTTCATAATACATTTTGCTCGCTCGATACGGTCTTCCGGTCGCGATGACGACAAGATGTCCTGCTTCTTTTGCCCGAAAGATCACCTTTTTTGTCAATGGAGAAATCGTTTTATCATCTTTTAGCAACGTCCCGTCTAAATCTAACGCAATTAAATATCGTTCCATAGTAGCTCCTTTGCATGTATATTTTTGATATAACATATCGAACAATGCCAGGTGTGCCGCGGTCGATGCTTTCACTTTTCTATCATAGTGTAACTCTTTTCCAAAATTTTTGTCTACATGTTACACTAGAAAAGAGAATAACAAAAAAAGGAGTTTTTGCAGGTATGGTCATTATTCAAAGCGAGAAAATTGCCGATATCCCGGTGTTGCATGTTGTTAAAGAAGGAAAGCGGCAAGAAAAACTGCCTCTCATTATATTTGTGCATGGCTTTACGAGCGCGAAAGAACATAATCTTCATTTCGGATATTTATTGGCGGAGGCAGGCTACCGCGTCGTATTGCCAGATGCGCTTTATCACGGGGAGCGCGAACAGCAGTTGACAAACGAAAAATTACAACTATCGTTTTGGAACATTGTCGTGCAAACGATTCATGAAGTCGGACAATTGAAACAAGCATTGTGCGACCAAAACTTTGTTCAAGAAGATCGCATTGGTGTTGCCGGCACCTCAATGGGAGGAATCGTTACATTCGGCTCGCTTGCGACATATCCTTGGATTAAAGCCGCTGTTTCATTAATGGGCAGCCCGAACTATGAAGCGTTCTTTGATGCGCAAATTGAGATGGCGAAGCAAATGCGGCTATCGATTCCATTATCAGACGAACAGTTGAAAAAAGAAAGGGAGCGCTTAACGACGTATGATCTCTCCCAACAGCCGGAAAAATTACAAGGACGTCCGCTTATGATGTGGCATGGCGAACGTGACCAAGTCGTCCCTTATCACTATACATATGAGTTTTACCAACAAATAAAACCACTTTATCCAAACGACAAACTCAAGTTCATTTCGGACGACGAGGCTGGCCATAAAGTGACACGGGAAGCATTTTTGGAAACGGTTAATTGGTTTATTCAACATGTGTAAAAAAAGCTATGTCGCTTATAAGCGGCATAGCTGTCTAATTACTTTTACTTTTATGACTCAAACAGCATAGCTGATTGAAATGAAGCGTGCAATAAAAAACGTATCGCCTGCTTCGAGCTGTTGAACAGCGTTCATAATTTTCTGGAATGGCTCTAACTTTTTTTTGCAAATCTTCGCGAACGTCTAGTTCCACTACTTTTCCCATCGCGATCACCTCTTCATGTTGCCATTTATTATGATATTGATTTTCACTTGCGGATACAGTTTATAAAAAAATCTCTTTTTCAAGATTCTCGGCATCAATTAAGTAATAGCCGTTGTCATCGATATCGATAAGCCCTTTTCGTTTTAGTTGACTGAGCGTGCGGCTAATCGTTTCGCGCGATGTACCGATCATATTGGCGAGTTCACGGTTTGTAAAATGCGTTGTTAAGCGGTGAAATCGTCCTTGCAAGACCGCATTTGTTTTCGTCAGTCGCAATAAAAGCAAAATAATTTGTTCATACGTATTATGGAGAATTTGTTCTTCCAAGCGGTTTTGCAAGTCGATAATTTTTTCTCCCATAACGCGGAACAATTTCATACACAATTCTGGATAGCAAATAAGCGTTTGTTCAAATTCAGCAATTGGAATCGCGATGAGCGTCGCTTCTTCCATGACTTCTGCGTGGGCTGGATAGGTTCCTCGACGAAAAAAGCCGGCGTGCGGAAACATTTCGCCTGTTTGCAAAATCGACACAATTTGTTCTTTTCCGTTTATATCTGTTTTATAAATTTTTACAGTACCTGATTGAATAAAAAAGACGCGCTCTAGCGGCTCGCCTTGCATAAAGACGAACGTTCTTGGTTTATAGACACGTACTTGAGAAATTTTCACAATCGAATCAAGTTCTTGATCGGATAATTTGCGAAAAAGTGTCACATTTTTAAGCCTTGCTTTAATCCAATCATTCGTCATGTGATCCACTCCCTTATGGAATTTCTAAGCAAAATTTTACGGTGTTTTGAAGGGAGGAGCTGTGACATAAATCATAACTTTTTGTGAACGTGTGACGAAAATCATAGGGAACGTTTGCGATACTTCACATATTGTGTTTTTTTCCACGCTATAATGAAAACGAAATAAACGAAAAGAAATGCGGAAGTATATGGAAATAAACTGGAACGTCCGCGCGTCATTAACTCGTTCTACGCAAAAGTTCTTTAGCGTCAAAGCGTTGTTCCAGTTGCGCAAACCGACCCATCAAGAAGAACAACCGTTACCAGTTCCGGACTTGGCGAAAGAGGTCGAGTAAACGTACAAGGTTGTCCTGAAAGTGTTTGCTTTTAGGGCAATCTTTTTATTTTTAGAAAAAAAGGAGGTTCTCCGTCCTCCTTCGTTAATGTTTCATTATGTCTTTTTTCTCATAACACTCAAAGCAGTATAACGTTTCTTTTTCGCCGCTTACGACACCGTTTAAAAATCCCGACAAACAGTGAATCGGTTTGCCGCACTTTGCACAAAAGCCGACGAACTCCTCCAAGGGCCTATTCCCCTTTCGCAAATGTTGAGATTTTTCATAACGAATTGTGATGCCCGTCACTTCATGGACAACATCTAGTCGCTATGATGTGTATATAAATCATTATACTATAAAGGAGGTTCATTTTATGAGCGAATTTGCTGCAAAAATTTATTCCCCTGAATATGAACCGAAAGATAGACATCCAGCGATTTTTCGTCTATTCGACAGTTTAAAATCAGGAGAAGTGATGGAGTTAACGAACGACCACGACCCGCGTCCGCTTCATTATCAATTTATGATGGAACGGGAAGGACAATTTACATGGGAATATTTAGAGGAAGGCCGAGAAGTGTGGAGAGTGGCGATTGGAAAAAAATAAAAATTTAGCGGTTCCCGAATAGTCGGAACCTTTTCTTTTTCATTTCTTCGTGATAAAGTGAAACAAAAGCTTTTGCCGGGAGTGAGCAACATGAAACGAATTGTCGGGGCGATTCTTGCTGGCGGTCAGTCGCGCCGCTTCGGCAGTCCGAAAGCGTTTGCTAAACAAAATGGGGTCTATTTTTTTCAACGTGCCGTAGAGGCGTTGCGCCCGTTTGTCCAAGAGCTGTATATTGTCAGCCATCCCGCGCTTGTTTCGCGCTTTCAGCAAGAAACGAGCGAAAAGGTCATTGTTGATGAACAAGTATATCGCGGCCAAGGTCCGCTGGCGGGGATTTATACGGTGATGAAACAAACGGAGGCGGAGTGGATATTTGTGCTTCCTTGCGATATGCCGTATATGCGTGCAAGCACGATCGGAAACATGGTTTCATACATTGACGCTTCGTTCGATATCGTCGTTTCCGCTCATTTCGGCCGCGTTCAGCCGCTTGTTGGCGCCTATCATCATCGGGTGATTGGCGACATCGAGCGACTGTTGAAAGCGGGAAATAACCGAATGTTTTGGTTGCTGGAAAAAAGCCGTGTCCGCTATGTAAAGGAAGAGGATTTTTTCGAAGATGAACGTGTCTTTCGCAACATCAATCGTGCGGCAGAATATGACGATATTGTGACAGAAGATATGTTGTGATGAACGTCACACGCATCCTTTCTCCTTATGTTTTACAATGGGAACAAGGAGGGGGAAGCTGTGCGAGACTTTCAACAAAATCCATTTATCGTGATTTGGGAGCTGACGAGAGCCTGTCAGTTAAAATGTCTTCATTGCCGGGCGGAAGCGCAATATCATCGCGACCCGCGCGAATTGACGTTTGAGGAAGGCGAAAAATTAGTCGATGACATTTATGACATGGATCAGCCGCTGCTTGTATTTACAGGCGGGGATCCGCTCATGCGTCCAGATGTATATGATATTGCGAAATATGCGATTGATAAAGGGTTGCGCGTCTCGATGACACCAAGCGCGACGCCCAACGTGACGAAAGAGGCGATTCGTAAGGCAAAAGAGGTAGGATTGGCGCGCTGGGCGTTCAGCTTGGACGGGCCGACGGCTGAAATTCACGATCATTTTCGCGGAACGAGCGGATCATTTGATTTAACGATGAAAGCGATTCAATATTTGCATGAATTAGAGATTCCGGTGCAAATTAATACGGTCATCTCTCGATATAATGTTCATGTATTAGATGAAATGGTTGAACTTGTTGAAAAGCTGCAATGTGTGCTTTGGAGCGTCTTTTTCCTCGTGCCGACGGGACGAGGAAAAGAAACGGACATGATTTCGCCAGTAGAACATGAAAAAGTATTTCATTGGCTATATGAAACAAGTAAGCGCGTACCGTTTGACATTAAAACGACGGCAGGGCAACATTACCGCCGCGTTGTTTTGCAGCAAAAAATGCGCGAAAAACAAACAACAGGCGAAATTCGCTATGAAGATGTGCTGATGAAAGGGCTCAACGGCCAAGTCGACGGGCTTGGGCGCGCGCCAAAAGGGGTCAATGACGGCAACGGGTTCGTTTTTATTTCCCATATTGGCGACGTTTATCCGAGCGGCTTGTTGCCAGTGAAAGCAGGGAACGTACGAGAAACGCCGCTCGCTGAAATTTATCGTAACTCCCCAATTTTTCAAGACTTGCGCAACCCAGACAAATACAAAGGAAAGTGCGGCGTCTGTGAATTTCGCTACGTTTGCGGCGGATCGCGCTCACGGGCATATGCGGTCACCGGCGACTATTTAGAAAGCGAACCGTTTTGCGTTTACATTCCAAAAGCATGGCGAAAAAGCTGACTCAAAGAATGAGTCGGCTTTTTCTATGTAATTATGGAGATAAGCGAACGATCTATTTTTTACAATTCTATGACACTGTCAAATTTGTGATAAACCTCACAAAAAATTTTTCTGAAGTTCGCTATGATGAAATCAACAACACCTAGGTTTGTTGTAGGACCATACACGACGAGAGGAGATGAATCGTATGAGTCAGCCAGCAAAAACGTTCTTACAAAATGAAAATATGGCGCCGAAGAAAAAAGGACGAATCGGTTCGTATTGGAACCCGGAAGATCCGGTGTTTTGGGAGAAAGAAGGAAAGAAGCATGCTCGGCGCAACCTTTGGATTTCTGTTCCGACATTCTTGCCTTTATCGTTTGGCAAATTTGGTCGGTCGTCGCTGCAAGGTTAAATGATATCGGTTTCCATTTTACGCAAGGACAATTGTTCACATTGGCAGCGATTCCAGGATTAGTCGGGGCTACGCTCCGCTTTGTGTATACGTTTGCTGTCGGTACATTTGGCGGCAGAAACTGGACGGTGTTTTCGACAGGAATTTTGCTCATTCCGGCGATTGGAGTAGGAATGGCGGTACAAAATCCGGAGACTCCATATTGGGTGATGCTGTTGCTTGCGGCGCTTTGCGGTCTTGGTGGCGGAAACTTTTCGTCCGCGCTTGCGAACATTAGCTTCTTTTATCCGAAAAAAGAAAAAGGAACAGCGCTTGGCATTAACGGCGGGTTAGGTAATATGGGGGTATCGGTCGTTCAATTCGTTACTCCGCTCATTGTCACAGCAGGTGTGTTTGGGGCAATCGGCGGCGAAGCGCAAGTGTTGGACGATGGAACAGAAGTATGGTTACAAAACGCAGCATTCATTTGGGTCATTCCAATCGTTGTATTCACAATTATCGCTTATTTTGGAATGGATAATCTTCCGAACGCGAAACAGTCGGTTGCCGAACAGTTCGTCATCGTTAAACGGAAACATATGTGGATTATGACATGGTTATATATCGCCACATTCGGTTCGTTTATCGGTTACGCAGCTGCGTTTCCGCTTTTATTAAAATCACAGTTTCCTGAACATGTATCGCTCGCCTTTTTAGGTGCCTTTTTAGCGGCAGCCGCTCGTCCGGTCGGTGGATGGTTGTCTGACAAACTTGGCGGCGCACGCGTGACAACATACGTCATCATTACAATGGGGCTTGGGGCAGCCGCTGTTATGTACTTTACAACAGAAAAACAATTTGCCGGCTTTTTAATTTCGTTCTTAATCTTGTTTATATTTATAGCGGCAGGTGCAGGTTCAGGTTCAACGTTCCAAATGATCCCGATCATCTTCCCACCGAAAGAAGCAGCACCGGTGCTTGGCTTTACCGCAGCGTTTGCCGCATACGGTTCGTTCTTTATTCCGAAATTGTTCGGATGGGCGGCGCAAAGTACAGGAACACCAATTACCGCATTTTATTTCTTCATTGCATTTTATGTTGTATCTTTCGTTTTAAACTGGTACTATTATGCTAGAAAGAATGCGGAAGTGAAATGTTAAGAAGAGAAGGGAATATCTTAAAAAGATATTCCCTTTTTTTCGAACGGCGGCAGAGGGGGAAATAGCTTGCGAAGAGGAATTATTTTTATCATGCTTTTGAGTTTGCTTATGAGTGGATGCGGTGCAAAAAACGAACCGTCCACGTTGAAAGTTGCAGCGGCTGCTGATTTAACGCTTGCCTTTCAAGAAATCGGAAAGCGGTTTGAAGCGAAGACGGGGACGCCGGTCGTTTTTTCGTTCGGTTCGACCGGACAGCTGGCGGAACAAATCAAAAACGGCGCTCCGTTTGATGTATTTGCGGCAGCCAATGTTCAAGCAATTGATGAGTTAAAAAAGGAACATCTTATTTTAGAGGGGACGGAGCATGTTTACGCCTTTGGCAGAATTGGCATCGCTGCAAAATCGGATATTTCTGTCCGTACGCTGAACGATTTGTTAAAGGAAAACGTAAAAAAAATCGCGATTGCCAATCCCGATCATGCCCCTTACGGATTAGCGGCGAAGCAGGCGTTGCAAAAAGCAGGAATTTGGGAACAAGTAAAGAACAAACTAGTTTATGGAAAAAATATTGCTGATACGTTGGCTTACGTGGAATCGGGAAACGCTGAGGCGGGAATTGTGGCGCTTTCTCTCGTCAAAACGAGCGACGTTCATTTTCAGCTTATTAATGAAGCGATGCATGAGCCAATTCAGCAAGCGGTTGCGGTAATGAAAGCAACGAAACATCGAGAAGCAGCGAAGCAGTTTGTCGCCTTTTTAAACAGTTCGGAAGGTCGGGAAATTATGAAGAAATACGGATTTTCGATTCCGAAGGAGCAATGATTGTGGAACCGCTCAATTTATTTCCGTTCTTTTTATCGTTAAAAGTAGCGGTAGCGGCGACGGGGCTTGCTGCCGTGATCGGCATACCGCTCGCTTACTATTTAAGCCGTTCGCGCGGAAAAATCGCTGACTTCGTCGATACGTTGACGACATTGCCGGTTATTTTACCACCGACGGTACTCGGGTATTATTTGCTCGTTTTGCTTGGACGGCAAAGCCCGATCGGAAAATTTGTTGAGGAAACGTTCGGAACGACGCTTGTGTTTACGCCGCTAGGGGCGGTGATCGCCGCATTTGTAGTAGCTGTGCCGTTTTTAATTAAATCGGCGCGCGCTGCTTTTGCCAGTATTGATCCTAATTTGATCCGTGCCGCCAAAGTATTGGGTCGCTCAGACTGGAATATTTTTTTGGTTGTCATTCTTCCGCTTTCTTGGCGCGGCGTAGCGTCTGGGCTAATGCTTGTATTTGCACGGGCGCTCGGCGATTTCGGCGCAACGTTAATGGTCGCCGGAAACATTCCGAACGAAACGTTGACGATGCCGGTGGCGATTTACGACGCATTGCTTGCCGGCAACCATCGGTTAGCGAATGCGCTTGTCATGATTATGACGGTCGTGTCCGTGTCGCTGTTGTATATGATGAAACGCGTCGAGAAGCGGATGATTCGAGGGGATGGATCGCATGCTGCACGTAAAGATTAAAAAAGCGTTTCCTCATTTTATGCTAGATGTTGCGTTTACAGCAGAAAAGGGAATCACCGGCATTTTAGGTCCGTCCGGGTGCGGGAAAAGTTTGACATTGCAATGCATCGCTGGGTTAGAAACGCCAGATGAAGGCTTGATCGTGCTGAATGACCGTCCGTTTTTTGATTCAAGGCAACGAGTCAATGTGAAACCGAAAGATAGGAAAATTGGGTATATGTTTCAAAATTATGCGCTTTTTCCTCATTTAACCGTCCAGCAAAACATTGCGTTCGGACTGAAAGGAAAGCCGAAAGCGGAAATTGAGCAAAAAGTAGCTGAGATGATTAAGAAGATAGGTTTACAAAATTATGAGCGTCATTATCCAGCTGAACTGTCTGGCGGGCAGCAGCAACGAGTCGCGTTAGCCCGGACGCTTATTGTCGAACCGGATGTGTTGCTGCTGGATGAGCCGTTCTCGGCGGTCGATCACTACATGAAACAAGCGCTTGAACAACAATTAATATCGTTTATTCAAGAGCATTTTACCGGCATCGTGCTGTTTGTGACACACAATATCGAAGAAGCGGATCGTTTATGTGATCGCATCATTATGTACCATGAAGGAAAAGTGATACAGTCAGGGCCGAAAGAAGACGTTTTTGCTCGGCCGGTGAATGTGACGGCCGCGCGAATGATCGGATACGAAAACTTGTTTCCCGTCGATTCGATTGAACGGCGCCATGAAGGAATGGTCGCTTTCATTAATGGGATTGAATTGCTTGTAAAAGATGTAAATGTCCCGCCATCTCCTTTGTTTCTTAGCGTTCATGCGAATCATTTATTATTTGTGGAGGATGATCGTCCGAATACGTTTGACTACGAAATCGTCCAAACTCGAACGCGAATGAATCATTTTGATGTAATGATTAAGACGGAACATTTTATGCTGCAGGCAACGGTTGCGAAAAAAGACTGGGACTCGCTTCTTGCAAGCAAGAAAAAGCTATATCTTCCGCCTGAGCACTTATTTTTTTTACAAGGATAAAAAACAGACTCCCCCACTTCGCTCGACTGATGAGAGGGGGAGTAAACTTCTATTCGATGCGGCAAATTTCCACTGGGCAATTGTCGCATTGAACTTCCTTTTTCAAATAGTCGAGATCGTGAATCGTAATTTTTCCTTTAGACACGGAGATCACACCGTTTTGTTTTAATGAGTTCAGCATTCTATTGACGCTTTCTCTTGTCGTTCCGCAGAAGTTGGCTAAATCTTGATTTTTTAGCGGCAAGTCGATGAGAATGCTTCCGTTTTTTAAGCGAATGCCATAGCTGTTGCACATGCGGATGAGCGTCGAATAAAGCGCTCCTTTTTTGCCGTGCAAAATCAAATCACGAAATTTTGTTTGTGTGCGGCGGGCGTGATTGCTGAGCCATTGCATATATTCAAATGTGAGCGTCGGATTAAGAAGCAGCTGCTCTTCCAAATAATCTTTTTTAATCACTGCGACTTCGCCGTCTTCGATGACTTTTGCCGTCAATAAATATTTCGGTTCATTTGTAAAAAGCGTTAGTTCTCCAATAATTTCTCCAACACTGCAAATGCGAAAGCACATTTCTTTCCTATTTTAGAAAATTTTTCCTGTTTGAATTTTGCCGGAAAGAATTAAGTACAGCTCGTTGGCGATCATCCCTTCTTGAAATAAAAACGTCCCTTTTTTTATTTTTTGTATATGGTTGGCCGAACGAAGCAGTTCTTTTAAATGAACAAACCGTTTCTTTTCTTCAAATGCTTGAAGTGCAGACATTTCTTTCACCTCGGTGGTGGTTGATGGAATGTTTTCTATATTATCATTGTAAAAACAACAGTTTCGTGGAGATGTGAGGAATATCACACTATGCTGTGAAATGATAAAACTGTCACAGTAATGTCACAAATTCCATTTTAGATTTCGGTGCATCGTTTTTATGATAAGTATGGTATACTTACATTTAATACTGTTTTTTCAGTGTGAGCGATGTCACAGTGTCATGATGTGTCGTTTCATATAGTAATAATAGCCGTTTATTATAGAGAAATTATGTTGAAAAGAGGATGCGCTATGAGCCAAACAAAGCCGGTTTTCGTTGACAAATGGAATCGTCCGTTGCGCGATTTGCGCATTTCCGTGACCGATCAATGCAATTTTCGCTGCGTCTATTGTATGCCGGCGGAAATTTTTGGACCAAATTTTCGCTTTTTACAGGAAGACGAGCTGTTAACGTTTGATGAGATGGTGCTCATTGCGGAAAGTTTTGCGGAATTAGGCGTGGAAAAAATTCGGATCACCGGCGGCGAGCCACTGCTAAGAAAAGATTTGCCGTCGTTTATTGAACGGCTGACAACCATTCAAGGAATTCGCGATATCGCTTTAACGACGAACGGCGTTCATTTAGTCAAAATGGCAAAACCATTAAAAGAAGCGGGATTGCAGCGGGTGAACGTCAGTCTTGATGCGCTCGATGACGATGTGTTTAAAAAAATGAACGGCGTCGGAGTCGGTGTTCAGCCGATTTTAAAAGGAATTGCGGCAGCGAAAGAGGCAGGGCTTGTTGTCAAAGTGAATATGGTTGTCAAAAAAGGCTGGAACGATTCGCAAATTGTGCCGATGGCGAAGCATTTTAAGAAGGAAGGAATTGCGTTACGGTTTATTGAGTTTATGGATGTCGGGACGTCTAATGCTTGGGATTTATCGCAAGTGGTAACGAAAAAAGAGATATATGAAGAAATTCAGGCCTTTCACCCTCTTGAGCCGGTAGAGCAAGCTTATTTTGGCGAAGTGGCGAGCCGGTATCGGTACGTCGGCACAAATACTGAAGTCGGATTTATTTCATCCGTGACGGAGTCGTTTTGCCAAAGCTGCACGAGGGCGCGCATTTCCGCGGATGGGACGCTTTATACGTGCCTGTTTGCGACGGAAGGAGTTTCGTTAAAGCAATTGTTGCGGCAAGGAGCGGACAAAGCGGCGCTCAAGCAACTGGTGATCGATACGTGGAAAAAAAGAACGGACCGCTATTCCGATGAGAGAACGGAACAAACAGCGAAAATGCGGAAAAAAATCGAAATGTCGTATATTGGTGGATGAAAAACAGGATCGCTTTTATAGAGCGATCCCATTTTTTACTAATTACCAAGGATGCGCGAAAAGAGAACGTTGTTTTCGAGATGAATATGGATAAATAAATCTTTTTCTAACGCTTCAAGCCGATTGTACACAAGCTGGTACGTTCCGCACGCATCAGCAGGCGGTGTGAAGTCGTTGGTGATTTCGCGAATTTCTTTGATGAGATCTCCCGCTGTATCATGTTCGGCTACAAGTTCACCAATGGCTTGTTTCATTGCTTGTTCGTTTTTTTCTGTCGGATGTTGCTCAAATTGGATAATGAGCGGAAACGCTTTTGTTTCTTCTTTTATTAAATGCTGTTCTAATTCTGTCTTTAAATCGCTGAACAGCTTGTGCACTTTGACTAAATGTGGCTGTTCTGGTCCGTGGACGCGCAATACTTTTGTGACATACGGGCTAAGCTGCGGCAATTCTTCCATTAAAAAACGGTGATGTTTTTGGATAATGTGGTCAATCAGTTCTGTATACGATGCTTCAAGCCAGTTTTTTTCAGTTTTTTCAAGTGACTGCTGGTACATTTCTTGCAGTTGTTGTAATATGTCTTCAACCGGTAAATTTTTCGCGGCTAGTGCCTCTTTTAGCGGACGGTTTCCTCCGCAACAAAAATCGATTTTATATGTTTGAAACAAATCGCTTGCTTTAGGAAAAATTGCGACGATTTCACCGACAGTCGATTGCGCTGTAAACATTTTTTCCATATTTAACCCTCCATTTGCTTTTTGGTACTGTCAAAAGTTTTAAAGACATACCCTTGATTTTTGTTGATTTTACGCAATCAATGATAAAAAAAGCTTGCCCCCCCTGTTGTTTGCGGTATGATTGAGGTAACGACACACACAACCACCCAAACAAAGGAGTGACAAGCTTGTTACCTCAATTATTAGCGTATTTGT
>NZ_JACHEP010000012.1:0-26234 GCF_014201465.1 Anoxybacteroides tepidamans
ACCGCAAACAACAGGGGTGGCAAGCTTTTTTTATCATTCATTGCGTAAAATCAACAAAAAATCGGGGTACGTCTTTAAAACTTTTGACAGTACCGACAAGCCAAAGGAGGTGAAAGGATGAAAAAGAGAAAGGTGTTGCTTGGATTGTTGCTGGCAACAGTAGTGCTAGGCGGATTGTTTGTGCTAATGAATATCGGGTTTAGTGGAAGAATGCACGGGATGATGATGGACGGGCCGCGCCATTTTCAATCGTTCAACGGACAGCCTAGCATGTTCCATCGTGGTGAATTAGGCGAACATCGCCACTTCGCTTTCCGTCACGGAATACGTGGCGGCATGATGGCTGGCGGCTGGATGATATTCGGTGTCTTCGCGCTTCTTTTCCAATTGGCGATGATCGCAATCGGCTGGATCATCTGGAAAACATCGAAACGCTCCGGCTGGAAATGGGCAGGAATAGCGCTAATGGGAATCGGGGTCGTTGCCCTTCTGCCAAAAGTGTTGCTCATTCCGTTGGCGTTGTTCGTGGCTTACGTTATGTATAAAAAACGCCGAACAACAAACCACATATTCAATGAAGAGGTTGTACCGTTTACCGTGCCGACTGCACAAACTAGTGACTTTTTAGACGAATGGGAAAAAAATATCCAAAAGGAGGAAAAATAAATGGGACTTTTTAAACGTATCAAAAATGTCGTTCTTGCGGACTTGCATGACTTGATCGACAAATGTGAAGACCCAATTAGCATGACAAAACAATATCTTCGTGAATTAGAAGAACAAATCGAGAAAGCACAACAAGCACTCGCCCAACAATTTATCGTCGAAAACCGCTACGAGCGTTTGATTCAGCACGCGGAAGAAATGGTCGAAAAAAGAGCGCGCCAAGCGAAGCTCGCGGTGGAAAAAAATGAAGAGGCCATCGCAAAAATGGCCTTGCAAGAAAAATTGCTCTATGAGAAAAAACTTGATGCATACAAGCAGCAGTATACCACATTGTCCGAAAAAACGACATATTTAAAAGAACAATTAAAGAAATTAAAAGAAACATATGAAGAGTTGAAAGTGAAACAACTTGACTTAATCGCCCGCGCCAATGCAGCCAAAGCAATCAAAACGATCAACACATCGCTCGTTTCTTTTCATCCAGAACATGCGCTCAAAGGCTTTGCCCGCATGGAAGAACGCGTATTCGCCCTTGAAGCCGAAGCAAAGGCAAGCAGCTATGTATATGAGTCGCAAAAAGCGCTTTCCGTATCGCCGCTTTTCCAAGAAGAAGTGGAAAAAGAGTTAGCCAAGCTAAAAGCAGCTGAATAAATCATATCCCCCTTTCTCATATAGATGACCCCCTTGCGTTACGCAAGGGGGATGTGTTTTATTTCCGATGCATTTTAAATTCTAAGAACAGTTCATTATAATAAGCAAGCATTCGCTTTCCTAAGTTTTCATATACTTCCAAATGTTCGATAGAGTCGAAATCCGGGTAAAAACGTTTGTCGCCTACGATCTCTTTCGGCAAATACTCCAGCGCCTTTTTGTTTGGCGTGGAATAGCCGACATATTCTGCATTTTGCGCCGCATGCTTCGGATCGAGCATGAAGTTAATAAATTGGTGCGCACCGTCAATATTTTTCGCCGTTTTTGGAATGACCATATTGTCAAACCATAAGTTTGATCCTTCTTTCGGTACGACGTAGTCGAGTTTATCGTTTTCGGCAATCATTTCTGCGGCATCTCCCGACCAGACGACACCGACCGCTGCCTCTTCGTTCGCAATCAACATTTTAATCTCATCGCCGACAATTGCTTTTACGTTCGGCACAAGCGCATCTAGTTTCCGCTTTGCTTCTTGCAAATGCGCTTTATTCACATCGTTTAACGAATAATGGAGGCTGTTTAACGCCATTCCTACTACTTCACGCGCCCCATCGACAAGCAAAATTTGATTGCGCAAATCTTTGTCCCATAAGTCGTTCCAGCTCGTAATTTTTTTACCGCCAAGCATGTCGCGGTTATAAACGATTCCGACCGTTCCCCAGAAATATGGAACAGAGTAGCGGTTGCCGCGGTCAAATGATAAATTTAAAAAACGTGGATCGATATACTTTAAATTCGGCAGCTTCGCATGATCTAACGGCAGAAGCAGCCCTTCTTCTTTCATTTTGCTGACGGCGTATTCCGACGGTACGGCAACGTCAAACGTCGTTCCGCCTTGCGCGATTTTCGCCATCATCGCTTCGTTCGAATCAAACGTTTGATAAATGACTTTCAATCCCGTCTGCTTTTCAAATGTTTGAATGAGCTTTGGGTCAATATAATCGCCCCAGTTGTATACGGTAATCGTATTGTTCCCTGCATAACCTTCTGTTTCATTTAGACGATTGGATACATATAAAAGCGCAAGCGCCACCAGCAAAACGACCGTAAACGATTGAACGAGCTTTCTCATTTTCTCCCCCACATCCCATACAAACGGCTGCTTTTTCGGCTCATGAAATAATAGCCGATGACAAGAAGAACGGTAAACAAAAATAAAAGGGTCGACAGCGCGTTAATCGACAGCGAAATCCCTTGCCGCGCCCGCGAATAAATTTCGACCGATAATGTCGAAAATCCGTTTCCTGTCACAAAAAATGTCACTGCAAAATCATCGAGCGAATACGTAAGCGCCATAAAAAATCCCGCAAAAATGCCCGGCGTGATAAACGGCAAAATCACTTTCGTCAAGATGTGCCATTCGTTCGCTCCTAAGTCGCGCGCCGCATCGACCCACGTCGGGCTCATTTCCTGCAGCTTCGGCAATACCATCAACACAACGATCGGGACGCTAAATGCGATATGCGACAATAGCACCGAAACAAAACCGAGCTTAATTCCTGCGATCGTAAACAAAATTAAAAAAGAAGCACCGATAATGACGTCTGGGCTAACGATGAGCACATTATTCAACGTCAGAAGCGCATTTTTTACTTGCCGTTTTTTCACATAATAAATGGCCAAAGCGCCGACGACACCTAAAACAGTTGAAATGAGCGCAGACAACAGGGCAACAATTAGCGTATTTAAAACGATCATAAGCAGGCGAGTATCTTGAAACACTTCTTGATACCATTCAAGCGTAAACCCTTGAAAATCATACATCGCTCCTCCGCTGTTGAACGAATAAAACAGCAAATAAAAAATCGGCGTGTACAAGATGATAAAGACAAAAATTAAATACACATTTCCCCATTTCATCCGCCGCATGCCCATCACCTCCGATTCCCTGTGACAATGACGACAAGCGCCATCACGATAATTAAAAATACCGCAATCGTCGCCCCCATCCCCCAATCTTGGGTGACAAGGAAATGTTCTTCGATCGCCGTACCGAGCGTAATGACGCGGTTTCCGGCAATTAAGCGTGTAATCATAAAGAGCGAGAGCGCCGGAATGAAGACGGCTTGGCACCCTGCTTTGACGCCATCGAGCGTCAGCGGAAACACAACGCGCCGAAACGTCGTCCACGCGGAAGCGCCCAAATCGCGCGCCGCATCGACAAGCGACGGATTCAATTCTTCCAGCGCATTAAAAATCGGCAACACCATAAACGGAATAAAAATATAGACAGACACAAATACAAAGCTAAAATCGGTGAATAAAATTTGCTTTGTGCCGATACCAATAGTGCTCAACACCGCATTTGCCAGCCCAAACGTGCCAAAAATGCCTAAAAACGCATACACCTTTAACAATAAGTTCACCCATGTCGGCAAAATGATCATTAACAGCCATAATTGCTTATGCTTTGTTTTCGTCAACAAATACGCCGTCGGGTAGGCGATAAGGAGCGAAAAAAACGTAATTAAAAACGCATACCAAAACGAACTGAGCGTCATTTTTAAATAAACAGGCGTAAAAAATTTCGTATAGTTTTCCAACGTCCAATGCCCTTCAATGTCGAAAAACGAATCATATACGATCAAGCCAATCGGTGCCACGACGCATAAAATAATCCATAGCACATACGGAAATAAATAAACATTGCGCACGCTATTCATCGGCATCCTCTTCCTTTACGCGCATGACATGAATTGCTTCTGCTTCAAAATAAAGCCCGATTTCCTCCCCGACTTCCGCTTTTTTCGTCGAGTGGACAAGCCATTCGTTGCCGTTTTCATCGTAACAACAAATTTCGTAATGCACCCCGCGGAATAGCTGCGAATCGACGCGCACGCGCAGTTTGCCGCGGTCTTTCGCCGTAATTTCTAAATCTTCTGGACGGATGACGATATCGACCTGCTCATTTGGCTGAAATCCGTAGTCCACGCATTCAAATTGTTTGCCGGCAAACTCGACAAGGTAGTCTTTCACCATCCGGCCGGATAAAATGTTCGACTCGCCGATAAAGTCAGCGACAAACCGGTTGACCGGCTCGTCGTAAATGTCTTTCGGCGTACCGCTTTGCTCGATTTTTCCTTTATTCAAAACAAAAATTTGATCGGACATCGCCAGCGCTTCTTCTTGGTCATGTGTCACAAAAATAAACGTAATACCAAGCCGGCGCTGCAGCTCGCGCAACTCATATTGCATTTCCGTGCGCAGCTTTAAATCGAGTGCGGAAAGCGGTTCGTCTAGAAGCAACACTTCTGGTTCATTAACAATCGCGCGCGCAATCGCCACCCGCTGCCTTTGCCCACCGGACATTTCTTGAATTCTCCGATTTTCGTATCCTTGCAAGTTGACAAACTGAAGCGCCTCCGCAACTTTGTCGCGAATATCGGCTTCCTTCATCTTCTTCACCCGCAAGCCAAACGCGACGTTTTCAAACACGTCCAAATGCGGAAACAACGCATAGTCTTGAAACACCGTATTCACTTGGCGCTTATTTGCTGGAACGTGGTTGACCGGCTGCCCGTGAAAATAAATCGTCCCTTCCGTCGGCTCGGTAAATCCAGCAATCAAGCGCAAAATCGTCGTCTTCCCGCACCCCGACGGCCCAAGCAACGTATAAAACTTCCCTTTCTCCATTTCAAAACTCACATCATCCAACACCACAAGCCCATCATACTGCTTCGTCACACCATCGAAGCGGATGATTACATCTTGTTTCACTTCCAGCCCTCCGTTGTCTGCAATATGTAAATAAACTCATAATTTTCCTATCATCTCTATTAGAACATGCTGGGCGAGGGAGGTGCAATGGCGATTTTTGCTGACAAAAAATTTTTCAAACAATGAGGAGTGATAAGTCTCATTTTTCATAGATAGGATTAAAATTGAAGGCCGACGATGGTTGTGAACTATTAAACAATGATTCCATCGTCTCTTTTCGATTATAAATTTTTTCATCCAAAGTTCTCCGAAAAAAACCCTTGTCCCCCCTGCTTTTTCCCACTACTTTTGTAAAAAAAGCACCGCAAAATTGCATTTTCCACACTTGTATTTCCCATATTTCCCGAATGTAATCAAATTGTATCCGAATATTTCACGAAAGAGTGAGGTACATGCAGTATCTTGATTTAAAAATGGATTTTATGTTTAAACAGCTGTTTGGCCATCCGAGCCGAAAGTCAATTACGATGGCGTTTTTAAACGCGCTTTTGCATCGGACAGGCGATGACCGCATCGTCGATGTGCAGTTTGAAAACACCGAACTGACAAAAGAAACAGAAGACGGAAAAACGGGACGGCTAGACGTCATCGTCCGCACAAATCGTGGCGAACTCATTCACGCCGAAATTCAAATCATCCCGCAATACGGCATGCCTGAACGGCTATTGTATTACTGGGCGCGGCTATTTTCCTCTTCGTTATCAAAAGGAGAACGGTACGAAACACTTCCACCGACCATTATGATCGCCATCCTCAGCTATCCGCTCTTTCCGCACGAAACCGACCGCTTTCATACCGTGTTCCACATCCGCGAAGACGAAGAACAGTTTCTTTGGAGCCCACATCTTGAATTTCATGTAATCGACTTGTAACAATTTATGGTAAATATGGAATAAATACCTCCGTGATGTAAAGCGGTCACCCGAATGGCCGTGGTTGACGATGTTGTCGGCTGTAGATAATCGGACAAAAAAGGTGGATGAAGAAATGGTTCACGAATTCGAGGGAATCGCGATGACTGAACAAGAAATTTTCGAAGCGTTAGAAGAATGGCAAAGTTTAAGCGTTGATCCTGAAAATCGCTACGCATACGAAATGCGGCTCAAATGGCTACTTGACCAACTATCGAACATTCGCAGAAGTTGGGAGGAAGGATTGAAAGAAGGGTTGAAGCAAGGAAGAATAGAAGGACTCAAAGAAGGCATGAAGCAAAAAGAGAGCGAAATGATTCAGAAAATGCTTGAAAAAGGAATGAGCGTTGCGGAAATTGCTAATATACTGGATATGACGGAAGAAGAAGTACATGAAAAACTGAACGATTAAGCCATGCTAAACAAGTCAGCGTGTTGAGCGCTGGTTTTTTTATTCACAGCAATATGCTTAAGTCTAAACAGCGGTATAGGTGCGAAAATCCGAATCCGCGTAGGTACGGTACAAACTTTTTTCCGAGTTCGACAGTGAATAGGCAAACAAAATACCTCTAATCCCTTGATACAAAAGGGCTCAAAGTAAGCGTCAAATTCTTCCCACCTAGTTTTGTCGCTATATCCATGCCATAATTTCTTTACTGTAGATGAGCAAATTCACTAGCACCACGGGTTTAAAGTACAAAAAATAACCCTTTCTGAAAGAGAAAGGATTATGTCAAGTCAGATATGTTTCTATTTTCGCTAGGCATTCATCAATTATTTTATCTATTTCTTCAATCTGTGCATCTTCTGGATTATACTTCTTTAAAATTTTTAGATTACGAGCTTTCCAATCCAATGATTTAATTTGATCAGTTAAAACTACCCCTGTTATTGGATAGCTATCGCCATCAAGGGATATTCCTTCTTTTGGCAAATCCACTTCGAAGGGATAACCTTTCTTTTGATTGGTAATCGGACAAACAGCTATAAATCCTGTTGCTTGATTGAATTTTTTAGGCGATAAAACAATAGCATTCCTTCTCCCAGCCTGCTCGTGGCCAGCTTGTGGATTGAAGTTTAAAACAACGAAATCGCCTCTCTCTGGTATGTCTGTTGGCATTAAATCAATTCACGCCCTTCTATCCCGAAATCAATTTCCTCGTGTCGATTTTCAGGTGTAATCTGTGATATTAGTTCTTCCAATGTGTATTTCTTCCGTGTTCGTTTTGGTTTTAATGTGATGATACCTTCATTTCCAATCACGTTTAATTCCATCTCGGAACCTTGTTTGATCCCTATTTTATCAGCAACATCTTTTGGGATACGAATACCCAAACTGTTTCCCCATTTTTGAGCAACAACTGTAGACATGTAGTCCCCTCCTTTACTTTGGTTTATTTTGCTTTCTAAATGTTCCTTTGAGTTCATTATATCACCCCCAACTCATAACGTATATACATAGTATATACATTATTTCAAAAAATGATGATCTGGTTCTTTTTTTCGAACATCATCTTTCATAGTAACTACATTTACTATCATAACAATACCTACTAATAAAGGAATAATACCAGTCAAGATTATTAGTTTTGATTTCCATTTTTCCAACATGCGTACCCTCTTTATAAATAAATGTTAGATCAGACGTGTTGATTAACCATTAAAAACCAGTTGACATCGCTCTATTCCTAGCTTTTCTGCCGTAGTCGGCAAGCGGTTCGCTTGCCGACTGGGAGTATTAGCATGCCCTCCTCGAACAATGAACGCTTTGCGGGCAAATGACATTTGCCCGCCGGCGTTCTTGTTCGAGGGAAGAGGCAGAAAAGCTTGTGTTCAGTCATATGATTCTGTGTTTTTTAGTAAAATAATGGATAATCAACACTCGTGATGTTAGATAAATAAATGTTAGTATCCATTCAGCCCAATACGAGCGAGATTTTCAGAATCCAGCACCAATAGGGCATTTCCGGTATCGAAAACACCCTAGGAGGAATGGAGAATCGTTTCGAGAGACTCCCCACTTAGAAGTTTTTGCAACGATTCCCAAACCGGCTTTCCGTGTTTTTGCAGGGTAGAAATGACGCTGCGAATGGTGCAGAAAGCCTCGGCATCGTCTTCCTGACGAAACGTTCCAGAAATTTTTTGTTTGACTTTCACCATCCGCAAATCGCGCTCGGCTTGGTTGTTGTCAAACGGCACTTCTTTCTTTCGCAGGAAGAGAAGCGATTCTTGTTTGCGCTTTTCTAGGCGCTGGATGAAATTTTGCGCGTTGCGGACGCCGTCATGCTTGCTTTGCCGGCAACGTTCATCGAGTTCTCGGCGACCATTCGCTAGAAGCTCGTCGTACACGGTTTCCCAATACCGGACTTCCTCTTCCGGTAGAGCTCCGCCCGCGTTCTCCACCGCCTGTTTCATCTCCAACAGCGCTTTGGTCATCTCTTTCGACCATGAATGGCCGTACAGTTCGGTATATGCCCGAAGCTCCCGGAGATGATGAGCGTGGCAAAGCGCATGGCTCGCCTCTGTATACATCGGGTACACCGAATACGCATCATGCACCATCGTTCCTTTGTACCGCGGCAAGATCCCGATGTCGTCCGTCGCTTGCTTGCCACGAGAACGATGCAGTCCGTATCGGGTGGCCTTGGCAGTGGAAGCTACGTGCACCCATTGCTTCTTTCCGTTCACACGCAGACTTGTTTCATCGACGTGTAACGTCTTGGAAACTAGCAACGCCGCTTCGATCTCTTCGATCGCTGCTTCTAACACAGGGAGCCATCGTCTCGTCATGTTCACGACCGTGCCTGCACTCATCGAATGGTCCACTAGCGCTTTGACCATCTCCGTGACACGTTCACATGGAATCAACTGCGCATGATTCCAGTATAAAATGAGCGAAGTGATTACCGGTTCATATTGTACATGATTGGTGACATAAAAAGGGAACTCCGCCTGCTGGACAAGATGACATTCCGGACAACCCTTCACTTCCCGTTCGTGTTGAGTCACTTCCATTCGAACCATTGGGAGGTCGAACACTTGGCGAATGTCTACTTGAAGCGGAGCGACATGTTCTAAAGAGTGACCACATCCTTTGCATTTGGTCACGCGGTGAAGGATTCGGTGGTCAGGATTCGGTACTTGGCGGAGCGTCGTTCCTCGGTGCCCCGGCTGCCCGCCCGGCTGTTTCCCCGACGGTTGGCGAGAAGGAGATTTCGCCACAAACCGATCAGAGGACGGCGGTAAATGGCTATTGGTACTGTTTTTTTTGTACGGGCTTCTAATTCTGCAATACGTGCTTTCAATTGTTGATTTTCTTGACGTAGTTGCTCGTTTTCTTGTCTTAACTGTTCGTTTTCTTTGATGAGTTTTTCAATGGTTTGTGCTTGACGCTCGATTTTTGCGACCATGCTTTCGAGTGTAAAGACCGCTTGTTGGAAATCAAAAACAACGTTTGCCATCATGTTCACCTCCCTTGTCTTGGATGGTACTAGTATAGACAAGGGGAGCGAGAATAAACCAGAGTTCGTAAACTTTTTCTATGTAACGGCTGAATAGTTACCTTCATTGCATGCAGATCAGCAATTACTATATGGAATTTATAAAATGCCTGATAAATATCTCTTACATACCTTTGAAGAATAATCCCAGTATAAAAACACATACTATAGTTAAACTGATTTGTGATTCTTCACACGAATTGCAAAACCAGTTTCATACTTGACTTTTTTAGTCAAGTATGATTTAATTCCACGAAGGCTGGTAATGTGGTCCTTAACACGGGCTGCTTTGACTGGTCTTTTTTATTTTACCGCTTTACCGCTCTCAAATACCACACCTCTACTATATTCCCTTCCGCTTCTTTCTTGCCTAAAATAAAAAATGGGGGTGTCCAAAAAGTAACGGGGCACCCTCACTAGCGTTGCATATATGTTAAATTTACTGTTTAACTATAAATTTACTTTTACGAAGGGACAAAAAGGCAACCTCCAACTAAAGTCCGCTTTTTGCCCCTTATATTTCTATATTACCCTTATTTATCCTTTTTTGATTCCTTTTAGCTTTTCTTCTTGTCCTTCTTCGGCTTAATCATCGCTACCGTATCCGCAAAAATCAAATCGGCTTTTTCTTTTTTCGTTATTTTCTGCCGTCCCTTTGATGTCCTTGTCCCCATATCCGTCAAGTTTAGTGTTAAAAGTCGTTCTATCCATACATCAGTTCGTGCCCATCAGATAAAGAAAAAGGATATCTCTCATTTTTTAGACATGCGGCTGACCCAAAAGTCCGCTTTTTAGCGGACTTTTGGAGTCAGCCTCCTTCTTTTTCCAATGTTCGTCTGAGATAATGTGCAAAGGATCGGAAAAAGCGTGTAAAATTCGAGAGAATTCGCAAACATTTTGCGCTGTATTTCCGATTTTCATCCAAAATAATTTGAAAAAGTAATTCTGAAATAGTGTGCTAATTTACATCATAGGTACGATACAAACCAAGCCTATTATCCTTAAAAAAGATGATATGAGGGATAGTTTCAATTCCTCATAGGTACGATACAAACCTTGTCCGTACAAGATGGCAACTTGTACGCTGATGATGGGTTTCAATTCCTCATAGGTACGATACAAACTGCAAATTTTAAACGTGATTTGCCAATCGAACTTCAGTTTCAATTCCTCATAGGTACGATACAAACGATCGGTAGTTTCGATGATGTATCATGTCAAAAATGGTTTCAATTCCTCATAGGTACGATACAAACCTGTACCATATACAGATGGCATTGTTTTATAGGAGGTGAGTTTCAATTCCTCATAGGTACGATACAAACGATGCGTTTTTTGAACAGGTATAAGACGTATCAGACTTAGTTTCAATTCCTCATAGGTACGATACAAACTGACGGTATGAGCAAAACAGCCAAACTCACGGAACTGTAGTTTCAATTCCTCATAGGTACGATACAAACGTTGCATATCTTCGAAAACGTGCTACTTCTTTTGGAGTTTCAATTCCTCATAGGTACGATACAAACAAACTTTACAATGAATTTTTACAAACGTTAGAAACGTTTCAATTCCTCATAGGTACGATACAAACACGCAATCGTTTCTGAATACCACAACCGTTGTGAACGGGTTTCAATTCCTCATAGGTACGATACAAACGCGGACCGACTTCCAAAAGATGATGATGGATAAAAGTTTCAATTCCTCATAGGTACGATACAAACCCGCAGCGCTATACATGGGACGGACTAGCAGACCAACGTTTCAATTCCTCATAGGTACGATACAAACGTTTCCCATTTTCTTTCGATACCTTGGTCAAAAACGGGTTTCAATTCCTCATAGGTACGATACAAACAATGGTTTGGAATGCCAACGACCACACCAAACGCATTGTTTCAATTCCTCATAGGTACGATACAAACCACTATTAAAGAATCCATCGTGAATGCATATGCTTGTTTCAATTCCTCATAGGTACGATACAAACTTTTTGCTGTTTTTTTGATTCCGATTAGCGCTTTTGCGTTTCAATTCCTCATAGGTACGATACAAACGCTTGGTGCTAACTATGGAGTGAAAGGAGGTGAGGGCGTTTCAATTCCTCATAGGTACGATACAAACATATACTTTTGCATATTTTCCTTCCGAGCAAAAGTGTTTCAATTCCTCATAGGTACGATACAAACGGACATTGAGAGAAATGAGAAAAAAATGTAAAGATATATAGTTTCAATTCCTCATAGGTACGATACAAACGTATAGGTTCTGCTCTGAATGACTTATGGAATACTAGTTTCAATTCCTCATAGGTACGATACAAACTCCTTGTTCTATATCATTTGTCATCTTTTTACATTCAAAGTTTCAATTCCTCATAGGTACGATACAAACATTTTCATCATTACCAACTCCTTTATTAAATTTTACTTGTTTCAATTCCTCATAGGTACGATACAAACAAGAACTACGGTTACATCGCAGGACAGGGAGAAGGTGAATGTTTCAATTCCTCATAGGTACGATACAAACAAACACTTATCAGCCGATCAATGAATGGTGAAGACATTAGTTTCAATTCCTCATAGGTACGATACAAACAAATTTTACGGTTTTAGTGAGAAGATGGCACCGGACACTGTTTCAATTCCTCATAGGTACGATACAAACGATATTACATTTGCGGCCTCACGCCGAATCCAGTACAGTTTCAATTCCTCATAGGTACGATACAAACTCTGAATGGTATAGTATTAGGAAGACATTTAGAACGGTTTCAATTCCTCATAGGTACGATACAAACTCTCAAAACGAAAGAGAAGTATTTTACCTTTACAAGTTTCAATTCCTCATAGGTACGATACAAACTTTCCATTAGACGCGCATAATTTTGCGCTAACTCGTAGTTTCAATTCCTCATAGGTACGATACAAACGAAAGGTAGCGGAGAGCAAAAAGAACGCGATACAAGGGTTTCAATTCCTCATAGGTACGATACAAACGGTCATGTGTTTTCAACTCTTCCAACTGTTCAATAGTTTCAATTCCTCATAGGTACGATACAAACGATAACATCTATCCTCTTGAACGTCGGGAAATCAGCTGTTTCAATTCCTCATAGGTACGATACAAACGTCGACGGAACCACAAAGCCAACAAAGCGGAGGACAGAGTTTCAATTCCTCATAGGTACGATACAAACGATGGACACGCCTTCTTTGCCTTGTTTTACTTCCGGTTTCAATTCCTCATAGGTACGATACAAACTGAAAGCATTTGCGTTTGCTGACTTTGTAGATGAATTGTTTCAATTCCTCATAGGTACGATACAAACGTTGATACCATTGCTTTGGCGAAGGTGGACTGTGCTGGTTTCAATTCCTCATAGGTACGATACAAACCGCATACCTGTCGTGTGAAATGCTCGTCATGCAAGGTGGTTTCAATTCCTCATAGGTACGATACAAACGAGGCATAGCCAGTCGGCAGGCGGAAGGTGATCTTGTTTCAATTCCTCATAGGTACGATACAAACGTCCACCCATCTTTTGTGTTCGGCATACGTCATCGCCAGTTTCAATTCCTCATAGGTACGATACAAACGCAGTGCTACCCGTTCATTCCAATCTTCGGTGGAAAGTGGTTTCAATTCCTCATAGGTACGATACAAACCAAGGCGATGATGAAATCACGGCATTAGCACAATGGGGTTTCAATTCCTCATAGGTACGATACAAACGACTTAGTTTCAATGAAAAAGACATTCAGACCTTCTACGTTTCAATTCCTCATAGGTACGATACAAACACACCTTTTGCTTTCTTTGCTGGGTGATCTCGGCAAGGTTTCAATTCCTCATAGGTACGATACAAACTTAGACCGTATTCATTAAACGGTCTGCCATGCTTCGCGGTTTCAATTCCTCATAGGTACGATACAAACATAGTAACCTTGATTCCTTGCCAGTCCGAACGATCAGTTTCAATTCCTCATAGGTACGATACAAACTCAGCCGGAGAACGCCGAATTTTATGTTTTGGATTGTTTCAATTCCTCATAGGTACGATACAAACTTTTCCGAACTGACGCTTTTTCTTTCTTGTTTTTGGTTTCAATTCCTCATAGGTACGATACAAACTGGGATACCGCTTAATCTATTGCACGCAATATCCAGTGTTTCAATTCCTCATAGGTACGATACAAACTCGTCTACATAACAATTGTCGATACCCACAATGGGGTTTCAATTCCTCATAGGTACGATACAAACATATTTTATCCTTCGTCCCGAGGATACCTTTATCGTGTTTCAATTCCTCATAGGTACGATACAAACGCTAACGAGGCATTGAAGATTTTGCAGCAATTAGCGTTTCAATTCCTCATAGGTACGATACAAACTCTTCTCACCTCCTTACCAGCCCATCATTTTGAGAGTTTCAATTCCTCATAGGTACGATACAAACGTAGTGTTGGACTTGTCATATTGACTGTCTCGTTTTGTTTCAATTCCTCATAGGTACGATACAAACCGATACGTGTCGATTGGTCGCTGCGTCTATCGTTGAGGTTTCAATTCCTCATAGGTACGATACAAACTTAAAACGCGGACTAGTCGATATCAATGTCCCTTTACGGTTTCAATTCCTCATAGGTACGATACAAACAAGCCACCTTTACCTGGCGGTGACCAGCTTGTATTGTTTCAATTCCTCATAGGTACGATACAAACCACGGCGTTTCGGTGAAAGAAATTTGCTATGACAAGTAGTTTCAATTCCTCATAGGTACGATACAAACTATCTAGTCCCATGACGCGATCCATCACACTGTCTCTAGCGTTTCAATTCCTCATAGGTACGATACAAACACGTTGTTTATCATTAGCCAAGCAGAAACACAGATCGAGTTTCAATTCCTCATAGGTACGATACAAACTAGGCATTTGCTCTTGCGCGTTTCCACTTGTCGAATCGTTTCAATTCCTCATAGGTACGATACAAACCCAAAAAAGTGCTGATAAATCAGCATATGGAAATCATATACAAGGCTATTATACAATCGCAGAAAAATTCAGTCAATATGTTCAATCCGTTGATAGAACTGAAATTGCCGAAAAAAATAAAGTGTCGTCGATCCCCCGGGATTTTTGCAAGATTGGAGGTCGACGACAGTTGTGAATTATTGAACAAAATCTCTATTCGATTGTACGTGTTTATTAGTAAATAATATCCATACGTAAGAAAAACACTACCGTATCGTCACCTTCCCAAGTGAGAATGATCAGGACATTCATGTCGTCACAAACATTTTCGACGCATCAGCAGAAAAGATCGCTGAGATGTATCAAGAGCGTTGGACAATTGAAGTGTTTTTCCGTTGGATAATGCAATACTTTAAATTTGACACGACCGAGCAAGCCATATACAATCCGCTCTTTGCGGCATCTATCGCTTATGTGTCATTGAGATGGCTATACAAAAGCGGATAGCAATCGCACCTTCTTTTCATTTCTTTCATTCATCGTTTTTTATCTGGACAACTTCCTCTCGAATGGAAATCCGGGATGGCAGCTACCTTATTTGAGTATGCCCTAATTTATGGGTGAAGTATGCCTAATTTTGGATCATCAACAGCCGTGCTCTTGCATTTTCACCGACAAAATCAATGAGTCATCGCTCTCTAAATGAGAGAACGATGACGTAAAAAATAACATCTCCTTAACCTTTGAGAGTGATATCATCATCCAATATATGCGGAAGTGATTGTTTTATTTTTTCTCCTCTTCTATTCTCAACAAACCATTTGTATCCTTCAGCACTATTTTCAGCAGTTATAGGGTAAGAAATATTTCTTATATCATCACTAAACTTTGTGATTCTTAAAAACTCAGCAATATTTTTCTTCATTTTATCGATATGACTTTCAATTTCCTCGATTGAATAGTTTCTTTCACTTTCTTTATATTCAATTGTATCACGACAAAGCACTATTTTTCTAATCTTTACTCGGTCTACCTTAATTTTCACACTTCCTAACCCTAAAGGTTTCCCCATGCCGATTTTATGATAGTGTGTATTTTCGTTATCTCCGATGTTTAAAGTCCATATTAACCGTTTCAACTCTACTTCACTAATTCCATCAAAAAAAATACGGAAAGAAAACTTGACACCTTTTTTAACTGGACGAATGACACATTCAAGAGGAGATAATGACTTATTTGAATCGTAATTCATCCATTTCACTTGCTGAGAGTGCCAGTAAAATTTCCTTCCTCTTAACCGCGGTTTATAGTTTTCATCGACAACGAACATTTTTCCGTTTTTACCATTTCCATTCCATTTCCCAGCATAATCGTAAGTCCACCAATCCGCTTCACTGGGAGGCTCGAGGTAAAACTCCATTGCGGAGAGTTTAGGAGAAGAAAGTCCTGATAACACTTTCGGTGATTCAAAAAAACCTTTCATATTTTCTTCCCTAACGACTCTTCCATCGGTAAATCGCAACCGAGAAGCAAAAGAACGATTGCTGCTTACCATTCCAAACAAAGCGCAAGCTGGACAAACTTCTTCATTTACACAAGGAGAATAACCGCCTTGTTCATCTAAAATTTCTTTAACAGTTTTGTGAAATACCATTTTCGAAATACATGCTGGTGACAAATAAAAATTTCCATTGTACTCAGCATAATATACTAAGATCGGTTTGCCTTCCTCGAGCTTATAATGTGCGTATTCTTTATGATTTTCTTGGCGATTTATTTTGTTTTCCTTGTTATATAAACAGAGTACCTTTCTTAGGTGTTCAATCGCATCGAAATTTTGTGGAAGAGGAATTGGTTTTTCTTTTGTTTCCATAAAAATAGCTTCGTGCTTTTTTTTAGGAAAATATTCTCCTCGATGAAAATATCCTTCTTTTGAACCACGGGTGACTATTTTTGCTTTATTATTTTTTCCGACTACTTCAAAATACACTTTCTCCCCTTCCTCAATTCCATCTGTTTCGGATTGAGGAACTCGGTACTTTCGAGAGGGTTGGATATAATATCCTCTCTCATCTTTTCGTAGTATCCCCGGTTTCCAAGGTATACTTGTTCTACTATATAAAACTTCATCAGTACAAACTGTAGACATGCACGAATCGGTAACAGCTTCATAAGCTGAACGAATGACACCTCTTAATTCACTGGCCGGAATGACTGGATCGAACATCTGGGAAGTCAATGAGTTTTCTACAATAGTGTTATATGAATAAAACTCTAACGTTCGCGCTTCCTCTTTTACATAGTTTTTATGCTGAAACGCATTCATGTTTGTGGAATTTGGGATAAAAATAGGTGTTTTCGTGTCCAACGTACATTCAATGACTCCTGTTAAGCTTCTATCTTCCATTTCATACCAATTTATCCTATTACATTTTGCTCCAAGTGAAATGAAATTGTATGGATTTACAAATCTTATTTGTTTTTGTTGATAATCTTGCTTCTTTTTTTCAAAGTCTTTCCTCTTCATTGTCTCTCCTCCAGACTTAGAAACATTCCACTCGGCTCACAAAATCCTAGCAAGCGAGCATCATAAAAATAAAGCTGTCCATGCTCATCTTCTTTGAAATAGTTACGTACTTGATAACACAATTTTCCTAATATTTTTTTGTTTGAAGGGATGTATATTCCAAAACCTCTATTTTTCTCTGATACTCTTAACCAACCATCGCTCCAACTTTCTATACTGCCAAGTACATAATGTTTCTCATCAAAAGTATGCAATGTTGAAATCGAATGGTCATCTTCTATCATTCGACCAATAAATTTTCCTTCAAACTTTCTTAAGTGGAGCTCAGCAAACTCGTGAAAAATACGAATTTCTTGTACATACTTTTCTTCAATATGCCCGTTGAAAAGCACGATGTTATTATTGCTCAATATACCGACTTGAACAATGTGATCTAGCCATACTAACACATACGCTGTTTGGTTGTTCATATGTTGTGTAATGAGATCAACCAATGATTGTCCTTCTACTTTAAATAACGTCATACAAGTCCCCCTTATTTTGATTGGCAAATCGCATTGTAAAGGGCTCTAAAATAATCCTGTTCCTTATTTTCGTTCATTTGTACTTCACCCTTATCTGTTTCTAAGAAAATAGCGGAACCTGAAAAAATTCCTTTTCCAATGCTTGTTTCTCCCCCGATCGCTAAATATCCTTTCATCAAATCTTTTAAAGCTAGAAGCAGTAACCCAATATCTTCATCTTTTGCTTCCTTTATTTCAATTACTAATTGCGTGTCCCCTCCATAGAGAGGAAGTTCATCAAACAATGCTCCGCCTGCTGCACCTCCTGTGAAACGATCAATCTTCACTCTGGCATTTTTCACAAATTTTCCTTTAGAAATCACAGACTCATGAAAACGAATACGAGATATTTTCGATTGTTTTTTCTGCTCATCTACATATCCAAACAAGTCATTTATTTTTTCTCTAGCTAGATCAGAAAAGGTCGTTCTACCAGCGCTTTCGTATAATTGTTCCATTATCGTCTTCATTCGATGACGAAACGCTCCAGCCCAAGACGTACCGGGAACAATCGGTACTCCATCTGAACATAGTTGGGTATAATCAACACTTTTTTCAGCAAAGCTTCTTGAATTTCGGTAGTTCCGAATCATTAGTGAATAGACATTTTGTAAAGGTACTTTTATTTTCATCGTTTTTTCCTCTGGTATGCCTAAATCTACTTTTCTATCCAATTCATCCACATTTATATTCCCCGTGAATGTTCCCCAGTCAAAATGAATCCATTGCTCAATATATTCCTGTTTTTTGTCTTCTTTCGTAAAATCAAGAAGCAAAATTTGTACATCGCGTAACTTTCCATTGCCGAATCCTCGCTGCTTCTTTGCACCTAGTACCACTTTCTCTTTTTGCATCGCATCTAAGAGATAAAATAACACTGTTTGAAGTTTCGCAATGTCATCACATTCTCTAAAAACGCATTCGAGCTTTACTAGAAACTTTGTTCCTTTTTTCACTACTTCATAATCGAATTTTCCTAAATCAATAGCCGTTTTTGTTTTGTGGTCTAATCGAACTCCATCACGAACTTCAAAACAGTTTTTACAATTACCTAATACATGAGCATCAGAAACGAAAAGGCGACTTAATGTCGTTTCTCCATTTTCCTCTATACTTTGACCAAACATTGCCGCGACTAGTGCTCGATCTATCCCTCTGGAAACGAGATAATTTCGAAACACCCCTGCCAAAGTTGTCCCTGGAATGAATGCCTTCCCCTCATGATTTCTCATAAAATCAATATCTGTCTGTTCGTTTTTACCTGAGCCAATCAAGCAGGGTGATGTGAGTTCAAAAATCCCTTTCACGAAAATGAGCATGACGATACGATCATTGACGTGCCCCATTTGAAGTATTCACCCCTTTTTTTGTCGGTTCGACCATTTGATATATTGAAGAGTCGTAAGCACAAAATACTTATACAAATCAAATGGCTGTGTCTCTATCCACTTTTTCAGATCGCCTGATGCTATTTTTGACATTTTCAAGTTCCAATCTTCATCCGACAACACTTTACGTTTCACTTTCTCCACTTTATTTTTCACTTTATCAGCTACACTGTTTGCAGACTGTTCGGTTTCTAACATAAAACGAGGCAAATCCCCTTTTACGTTCTCTGCTAGACGAGTAAACTCTTCTACACAGCTTGAAACGTTTAACATATCAATAAGCTTAAATATGAGCGAATGACTCATACTCGCCCATTGATTTTCTGTTCGGATTACGTCTAGTGCAAAACGTCGTACAATGAAATAAACTCGTTCTTTTAAAATATGGTCTAACATTGGCTGTATATATCGATATGCATTCTTAGTTTTCTTTTCTGAATTTGAACGATTATCAGATACACCTATCGCACATTGACCGTGCCGATTGATGACAAGGCGACCAAATCCTTCATTTGTCCTTAAACCGTAACTTTCTCTAACTATATCTGACGTGCAAATCTCCTCTTCTCCTTCGTATGTCATAACAATCACACTACCCGCATCGATAGCATCAACTTGCTGTTTTGACATTTTCCACTTTCCATTAAAACCGGAAATTCTTTTTGTTCGAATAAAGCTACGTTTATATGAAAAAGAAGGATATTTTTTCGAAAACATTTCCACAATGCCTTTTGGGTCTGTCTTAATTATTCCCTCATCCTCGTCAAATAAAATCATTGGCGATGTCAAGGTAACTACTACTTGATCACCTGGATATATGTATTGCTCACAATCAATTTCTTCTACGTATGATGGCTCAATCAGCTTGATCTCCGCTTCTGCATATTGAGCTGTTTTCGAGCGACCAAGCCGAATGACAGGCGTATCGCATATCATTTCTTTTAAGTAGCTGAGCCACTTGCTTTCTCCGATAATAAGTCCTTGAAAAACTTGTCCTTTCTTTATTACTTCTATTTGATAAAATTGCCCATCCTCATTTGTCGCATGTCCAATTGTTCGATCTTGTGGGCGACGATGGTGATAATACACCTCTGTATCTACCTTTACAAGTTCAATATTGCCATCTTCTAAGTATGCATAACCGTCTATTTTTTTCGTTTGTATCTCTTCCTCTAGTACTTCTTCATAATTATCATCATTTGCTAAGTCGTAAATTTTTTCCTCATCTTTTTGTTGAACAATTGACAGTGGGATTGGGAATGATCGTCGATTATCTTTCGTCACTGGATAAGCATGCAAATACTTTACGCTATCACTAAGAAATAGCTCACGAAATCTTTCATCTTCATGCGCCTGATCACCGGTCAATTTTTGTTTTTTAAGATAATTCGAAGCTAAGGCACCAAGAATTTGTCCTCCTGTAATATGCGTATTACTCATCGAAGAATTTCCAACTTCCATCGATACAAATAGCGGGGATTTTAACTTTAATTCATAGACAAGAACTGTATGTTCGTTGTTAGAGCTAGAAGCCTCTCCAACATATTGATTGTCTGTTGGAACATGTCCATCTCTTTCTAGGTTACAAGCTACCTCTCCCCAACCTCTTGTTCGATTTAATCCGATGCGACGTAATAACTTGCAACTCTTCTCCAACAACTCAATACAATCACGATCAAACTCATCAAAATGAACATCAAAATAAAACATCAGACCTGATTTAATCAGTCGCGTTGTTCGTAAAGAATGATCTTTGACAGTATGTGATGTAGGATCAATGCTCGTTTGTATGCGTGCTGTTGTAAAATAAGATTGAATTAATAAAGGGTGGGCATACTTCTTATATTGAGACTCTATTAACTTCTTCAACTCCTGTATAATCTTTTCATAATTATCAATATAACCATTTCCAATTTTCACAATACTATCTTTCGTTCCTGGTAAACCAAATAGCTTTTCAAAAGTAGCTCTTTGAATACTATGATCTACATCCATTAATTCAAGAGCTGCTTCCTTTAAACATCCTTTTATTCTCTTTGCCGGAATAAAAGGAATTCCATACGAATCGAAATGAATATCTGCATCATATATTCCTGCCAATCCCTCCCCCGAACACGGACATAGATCAGAAAGAAGCTGCATCTTGATTCTCATCTTCTCTATTTTCCTCCTCTAAATCTATAAAAAAGTCAAACATCTCTAACACATCGTAATAAGGAGTACGACTATAACTGTCAAAAATCTCTCTAATCGGTGATGTTGGCAGCACAAGACCTTTGCTTTTTACTTCTTCAAGAAAAATTTCTGTTTCCACCTTTCCCAACATAAGAACTTCTTCAAGCTTCTTCATTTTATTTCTAGGCCACTTTTTGTCTCCTGATTTAAATGACTGATGTATATTGATAAAATGTTTAAAGTTATAGTTGCTATTTGTTGAATTATCGTCTTTCACAAGCCAAGGTCTCCATATTAAATGATAACCTTTACTGGAATCAGTAGAATCCTCCATTGGAATTTGATAATGTTTTTTTCTCGTCTCGTGTAAATCATTTGTTATGCCGCTTGAAACAACATGAAAATCCATCCAACTTTCAACGAGATCACCATCTTCTTTCGCTTTCTTTTTTGCTGACTGGCAACATTGCTCTGCAATTTGATAGGCGCGATAAAAAGGAAAATGGCTTTTTACAATTGCAATTCCTGCACACGCGGAAATGGACTCACCATCTATTAAACTTTTTTCCGACAGTTTTTTTAAAAATACGTAACTTGCATATAAAGCTAATCTTCCGTCACAAACAAATGTCACATCATCTCCATCAAGAACAATATCACGAATAGGCAAACAATATTGTTCTCCTTTTTTCTTAAGTTGAATTGTGCCGATTTTACCATTTTTGAAACTGTTTTTTAATTCTTCTACAACCTCTGTAAATGTATTTTTATAAATTTCATCAATTTTTTTAGAAATATTTCGTATTTTCCAAACAGCGCGTTCATAATTACTCTCGTCACAAAGAAGGGCTTTTAACATTTTCCCGAATGAATTGCCGTCTATATGTACAACACCAATATAACTTTCCCCTTCTTCTCTACCTAAATCGTCAAATTCGAGTGGAATTTGAAACTTTTTGTCTTTCTGTAATATGCTTTTCTTTTCTTGGAAAGCCTCTCTCTTTCGGAAATTTTCAGTAGATAAAAATCCGTACTTGTCGTCATAATCTGTAACAGGATGAAATGTTAAATCGTCAAGTTGTGTAATCGAAATCCCTCCCATTCGCGTAAGAGGAATCGTTTCACTTTTCTTTTTTAACAAAGCAACTGTTAAATTTTTACGATCTTCGTGGAAATTTTCCCCTTTAACCACATCATGAACCGCTGTAAAGGTTAAAGAAGGGGCTTTTTCCAATAAAATAATAGAAAGGCGTCTTGTCACCCTTTTTGCATCATCTTCCTCCCTAAAAGCAACAAACGCATTTCCCCCGCCAATGTATATAATCTCGGAACGAATATGGTAATCATTCAAAAATGAAAAATCGGTAGCATGTTTCCAGTCAACAACATATTGCCCTTTTGGTATTTCTTCTTTAATGGCGTCTACTAAAAATTGTGACAAAGATTTTTCAACTAACATTGAAGCGCCGACAATTTCTTGTAAGCGGTTAGATTGAAATACATATTTTTGAATTCCACTAATATCAAATATAGACAAAATGAAGGCCAATGTTCACAACCTCCTTAAAATCAACATCACGTCATAAGCAGAAAATTTCTTTTAGTTTTTCAGTTAACAATTCAAAATTCTCTAATTCTTCATAACCTATTAAAGATACTGTCTTCTCGTATTGAGCATTAAATGATGCTAAATCTTTCATCAAGTTATCATTGTAGTTCTCATTCCCTCGATTCCCCTTTTTTTTCGAGGAAAGCATACTTACCATAACTACTTTCGCATGGCTTCCTCCTAATTGTTCTGCACGATGGAGCGCTTCAAACGCTTTTCCTTTTACAATTTTAATTTCAGAAGAAGTAGTGCAAGAAAACAAATACATTTGATACCCTTTCATAGCTACAATATCGAGTTCACAAGGACGAAGTTCGTATTTTGCTTCAATCCCTTGGCGTACCTCTGATAGACATATATCACTCTTGATCTGCTGAATAGCATATAACATATAATCTTCTAACCATTTTCCGTGAAGAAATTCAATTACTTTTTTAAAAGATGCGTTTGATTCTGATACAACAGACCAATTAATAGGAAAAAAATTTTTTATCTCTCTATAAACATCCTCATAATCCGTTCGCATTGATTCAATGTCTTTTTTATTCAAACCATATTTATTATTGATTTCCCTACTCATTCTTCCAAGACTATTACGCCAACTGTTATATGAATCTTCACGAACAATATTAATCATTCTTTTTGCAAACTGCACAATATCTACATTATCAAATGTCATCGTTTCTTTCCCTTGGTTCGAGATTTGCATCTTATGAAGTTCAAAAAGATCTTTAATTGTAATACATATGTAGTCTCTTAAGTCTTTGCCATCTGAAAGAGGAAATGTATTTTTTCCCACAGCAATCACTGCATGCTCAGGATGTAAATCACTATATATTTTTTGAATATTTTTCTCTCCTACAAATTCCTCAACTGCCAGAAAACTAAAAACCGACATTGGCTTTGTTCCACCCGTATAAAACAAATTAATGCTTGCTATATCGTAACTTTCTTCTAATTTATGGAGTTCATTCGTAAGTTTACCTACAACATCATCCCTGTTTCTTTCTCCGTTTCCTAAATCAATATTACCAATGATCCCACTTTCTAGCCCGATGATTTTTTCCTTTAAATTCTTAAAAACTGGTTTTGTATCTTGTGTATGAACAAAAAGAAGTTGATCAGGCTTAGGTAACATGTCTAAGTCATTTCGATTTTCTTGCAATAAATACTTAACTGTTACATAAATGGGAAGAGGGTTAGAACCGATTGTACAAATCAATACATTAATTTTTTGCTTATCAAAAGTCGACATACGAAAGCACCTCCGCTTTATTTGTGAGAAAATTAAAAAAACAAGTGATGCATTTCAATCACCATAAACTGCTCCCCCAACACATACGGATTCGCTTGTTGCTCAGCTACATCTCGGCGGTCCACTTGTGCAACATACTGTACACGTTCTCCTTTTTCTTCTAACTTTGCAGCAATTTGTTGGACAACATATTGCATCGCCGTCGTGCCACCTGTTAGGTTGACAATGAACTGAATTCGATCCTCTTTGTATTTTTCTATCGTTTCAATCAAATGGTTCATGTAAGTTAACCAGCTATTAAAGTCCGTATATGGATCTTCCATCACCGCAACATGTACGTTTCCGCGAAAATCTGCTTGTCTACAAACCTCGTCCACTTGTTGCTCGCCCTCTTTTGATGTCAATACCCATATCGCCTCTGGCTTATTATGCATAATAGCGCTATAAAGCAATCCTTTACTTAGTCCTAACGGGGTAATTAGAACCGTTTCATTCGGTTCATGCTCTATCGTTTGTTTTTCATGCCATTTTTTTAATTCATCCCAAAGCTGTTCGTTTTCTAACAACTGACATAGCTTATAAGATTTAATTTCTTCTTCATAAAAACGATAAAAAACTTTTGGCAGCACATGATTTGTGCGAAAACTGAAATGTCCAAGATCGTTACGATAATTCGTCAAACGATGAAGCTTTTCAGCAAGCTCTTTCAACAATGGATTGCGCAACTGTTTCTTTTCTTGTTGCTTTAACAATGTAGTAAGCAATCGTTCTCCTTTTTTCCGTATTGGATCATAGCGAAATTCACGATCATCTGGCATCGGACCAATCTCACCAAGCACACGTTCCAATATGAGCGAAACAATCATTTCTCGCAACATGATGAAACAATGGGAGAGTAAATGATGGTCGCCATACCAAATCGCTAAGTCGTAATATGTATGCAGTCGCGACTGTTTCGGGGCAATGCATTGAATATAGTTAACAAGCTGATGAAAAATGTAACGAACTGGTGGCACAAACTGTTCAATTTCTTTCACTAGTTGTTCTTGCTGTAATATGCTTTCAGACTTTGCGAACAGTTGGGTAAATGACTTAATCCGTCCCGTTCTTAAATACGCGCTAATATCATTGACGTAACTTCCAAAGCGTTTCAGTTCATTTACCGCGATTTTTTGTTTTCGAAGTTGGTTATGCAACGTTTCGAGGAGCGACCCTAACGTTTTCGCATCTCCAAACGTCACAAGTTCATTTGCTGCGCGCTGCCATTCAGGAAGGTGGTAAACGAAAGGGGTCAAATCAAAAGTTGGCGTGATCACAATTTTTTTATCATCCATCTGCTCTTCTTTTCTTGCCTCAAACGCACCGTAATATACACCAGCAATATATACTTGTTTCACAAACTTTAAATATTGTAAACTTATCGTTCCGACGAGCGGTAACGTACGAAACCCATGCGTAATATCAAGAACGATCGACTCATTCTCATCCACTTGATCAGCAATAATCGAAAAAACTCGCCACAAATCTTCTTCTGTCTGTCCATCTGGAATATGTACTGCTTGAACTTTAGCTACGTCTATCCCGCATTGTTTCAGTTCATCGAACAAAGCTCCTTCGTTTTTCGCTTTCGCTCCATCCGTCATAAATACGCAAATGGAATCTGGTTGAAGTTCTTGAGCAAGTACAGACATAAAAAACTTTGCGACGTACACACGATCGCGAAAACGATAGGCGGTTTCTTGATATGTATTCGTACCGAGAAATGTTAACAATTTCATCAACTATCCACCTTTTCAAAAAATATCCTTATGTTCATCATACAAAATTCGCTAAATAGCATGCAACACTTTTCTGAATAATATGATTAATGAAATAAAGCGAAAACAAAAAAGCAAACAGAACGTGATGTCTGCCTGCTTTTAAGGTAGCCTTGTTTCAATTCCTCATAGGTACGATACAAACGATATATTTAGAAAAGGATTAGCAAAGCGGTTTTAGTTTCAATTCCTCATAGGTACGATACAAACCCCTCGAGTTGAACATGATACCCGCTTCGTCGATGTTTCAATTCCTCATAGGTACGATACAAACGGAACGTTACCAATACAAAAGATACACAAGAAAATGATGAGTTTCAATTCCTCATAGGTACGATACAAACCACTATCGCAACCTTTTACATATCCAACCGCTCCGTAGTTTCAATTCCTCATAGGTACGATACAA
>NZ_JACHEP010000012.1:26333-81789 GCF_014201465.1 Anoxybacteroides tepidamans
TTCAATTCCTCATAGGTACGATACAAACAATATGCCTTTTGACCAAAACCAATTGCCAACGTGGAAGTTTCAATTCCTCATAGGTACGATACAAACGATATGCTGGTAGTGTTTATTACGATATTGTTGGATGTTTCAATTCCTCATAGGTACGATACAAACTTGGTAGTGGTTTTACAGATCACGATAGAGAGTTTTATTTGTTTCAATTCCTCATAGGTACGATACAAACAAATCGACAGCATTTAAGTTATTGCTTGCAGTTAAAGAGTTTCAATTCCTCATAGGTACGATACAAACGACGATCTTGAAATCTTGTACTGGATGGGGGCGATGGTTTCAATTCCTCATAGGTACGATACAAACGGAGGTTGTTTATTATGTTAAAAGTGGAACGTAAAGGTTTCAATTCCTCATAGGTACGATACAAACAGAGTGGACTATGTAAGGGATAGCGTAATTGTTAGCGAGTTTCAATTCCTCATAGGTACGATACAAACATTTTCTATAGCATAGTTAAATGCTTCATTGTACGTTTGTTTCAATTCCTCATAGGTACGATACAAACAGTAAGAAGCAAAATTATAGACAATAGCCATTTTTAGTTTCAATTCCTCATAGGTACGATACAAACAAAACTTGTTCATTGACAATACCAATGACGCAGCCAAACGTTTCAATTCCTCATAGGTACGATACAAACTTCTTCTGCGATTATCCAAGCTTTTTCTGCCAATTTGTTTCAATTCCTCATAGGTACGATACAAACTGGTGTTTCTTCTGAAAAGAATTGCAAGTCAAGTCGGTTTCAATTCCTCATAGGTACGATACAAACGGCCGTGTTCAGTTTGAAACAATTAGGTTGGAGAGAGTTTCAATTCCTCATAGGTACGATACAAACTCGAACTTGAATATTATTACGAGCAAGAAGGTCACTGGGGTTTCAATTCCTCATAGGTACGATACAAACGATATCGGGGATTGGGTTGTTTACTTGAATCAATCGAGGTTTCAATTCCTCATAGGTACGATACAAACGTTAGAACATATTTTCGTCAGAACACCTCTTTTCAAGCAGTTTCAATTCCTCATAGGTACGATACAAACTTTAGCCGACATTCACAACGCATACGAATGGATTATTGTTTCAATTCCTCATAGGTACGATACAAACACTCGACAAACAAGGGAATGTGCGCCCAATATGGGGTTTCAATTCCTCATAGGTACGATACAAACGAGTATAAAGGCGACCGCTACACGATTCAAAACTTGTTTCAATTCCTCATAGGTACGATACAAACAAAGGTGGCATATAAGCTAAACGCAGGAAAGATGGAAGTTTCAATTCCTCATAGGTACGATACAAACTTACATTAATCAAAAAAATCTAAAATAAACAAAATAAAGTTTCAATTCCTCATAGGTACGATACAAACAGTGTCGCCAAGCTGACCAAAGACAGCAAATTTTTGATGTTTCAATTCCTCATAGGTACGATACAAACCCGCTCCTGGAGTGGCTGTTATCCATCCTTGTTGAACCCAGTTTCAATTCCTCATAGGTACGATACAAACGCCAATGAATGGTTGTTGACTCTTCAAGCTGATTTTGTTTCAATTCCTCATAGGTACGATACAAACTTTTCACGATGCCTTTTTCCGTGTTCTGATACATTTTGTTTCAATTCCTCATAGGTACGATACAAACAAATACCCGTCTCTTATCATTTGGTCTGACAGTGTTTTGGTTTCAATTCCTCATAGGTACGATACAAACTTGCTCTTGCGGTTGCGGGAAAGAAATTAGACCTGAAGTTTCAATTCCTCATAGGTACGATACAAACAATATCCGGCAGAAGGATTGGTAGCGTTGCTAGCGCCGGTTTCAATTCCTCATAGGTACGATACAAACAAGAAGCGGAAGCAAAGTTACGTCCGAACGACGAGTTTCAATTCCTCATAGGTACGATACAAACAAAGCAATGCGACTATTCCGCGCTCACCACGTTGAAGTTTCAATTCCTCATAGGTACGATACAAACTCATTAACTTATCCACAATTTTGCTATGGAATGAGTGTTTCAATTCCTCATAGGTACGATACAAACGGTGTTATTGATGATCCGAAAGACATCGAACGAATATGTTTCAATTCCTCATAGGTACGATACAAACTGATAAAACATGAGACAGGTTTGTCCAAATTGTAATAGTTTCAATTCCTCATAGGTACGATACAAACGCTTTTTTATACGTCGATGTTATTTTTATTTTACCAATGTTTCAATTCCTCATAGGTACGATACAAACCCAAAAAAGTGCTGATAAATCAACACATGGAAATCATATACAAATTCATTATACAATCATGGGAAAATTCAGTCAATATGTTCAATCCATTGATAGCATTGAAAATGACGGAAAAAATAAACTGTCGTCGATCCCCCGGGATTTTTGCAAGATTGGAGGTCGACGACGGTTGTGAAATGTTTCACTTTTCTTTTATCATGCGGAACATGCCAAATCCTTGCGAGTTTCGCCCGCCGATGCCTACACGGTATAAAAACGTTAAATTTTCCGGCGATGAAATAAGCTTATATCGTCCTTTCCACGCCGTAATATAAAAGCCTTTAAAGCTCGTTACGACGCGGTCGTTTTTCCGAACATCGACAGGCTCGATCATCAGACGCTCACTTGGCGGAACGCCGTAATATGCTTCATATTTATTGTGAAAATTTCGTTCAATTAAATGTAGAAATACTTCATCGCTCGGATCGAAAAATTGCGTTTTTTTCTTTCCATCCACTGTTTCGTACGTGCTGTATACGGTCATTGGTGAAAGCATATCAACCTCAATCTCACGTTGTTGAATATTCCGTTTTTCAACTTCCACTCGTTCAACAATGACACGTTGATCGGCAATTTGCACATACGGCTGAAGAAGCAAATACTCCCCTAGCTGCTGCGTTAATTCAGGAAGTACTGTTCCTATGTACCATTGAATCGAATCAACAAAAGTAATCGTTTTCGCATCATATTGAACGTGATGTTCGCCAAATAAGCGGCTAAATGTAAACAGTTTAAACGATCGCTTTTCTTTGCGAAATCCCCGCTCGTGCAAAAAGTAAGCAAACGATTCGTCGCTAAGCGAACGATACAACAGCCCTTGCAAATAATGTTGGTAATGAAGCGGCAATGTCACCGCTCCATCTAGTCCCCTTAATGTAATCGTTAACCGCATTCGTTTCTTCCTCTCTACAAAATAAATTCCTCTCCGCCTTTTTTCAAACCAAATTCTTCACGCTTCGAATATTTTTGCGTACGAAACGTGTAAAAAATAACAGAGTCTTCATCCGGATGCATAATGTTTTGCAGTTCGATTTTCAATTTCTTGTAATTCGCTTCTGATATTTCACCTTCAAACACAGAGTTTTGCACCCAATGAAGATATTTACGCGCAATTTTTAACGCTTTGGCGACACGTTTCTCGTTAAAATCGTACACTAAAATGACGAACATGACGCTCCCCTACCATTTCGCCGCATATGGTTCATATGGCTTTTCACCAAGCAAATGCTTTTGTATTTTATACAGTTCTAACCTAATTAGTCGCCGATACGAAACAGATTTTCCTAAATGGCGATGTTGCACCGTCGTCTGCATTTTCTTTTCTAATTCGCTCACAAATATTTTTCGTCCTTCTTCTGACAAAAGAATGCCGTCCGTTAGCTTCTCAAAATGTTTCTTCGCCAACATTTTTTTATTCACAAGTGAAAAAATAAGACGATCAACAATAATAGGCTTAAAAATTTCAGCAACATCTAGGTTAAGTGAAAAACGACGGAAATTTGTACTATGCAAAAAACCAATCCGCGGATCAAGGTATGTCTTATAAATTTCACTTAAACACATCGTATACACGATCGAATTTCCAAAGCTAATGAGCGCGTTTAAACGATTATGTGGCGGGCGCTTCGTTCGTTTTTCAAATACAAAATCAGGATGTTGAATAATGGTATCAAACGTACCGTAATATTTTTCGCGCATATGTCCTTCGGATGACATTAATTGTTCTACTGATTGAGCATCCACTAACAAAAGCAACTCTTTTTCAAAACTGTCTAATACGTCATTGAAAACGTCTTTTTTCTCTAAACGGGAACGATAATATTTCAATACTCGACTCATTTGCTGGATCGAACCTTCAATAAACCGCCGTGCCAAGTCAAGACGTTTTTGTATGTCTATATAATGCTCCGCTTGTTTTAAAATCACATGGCCCGCATTTAAATGTTCCCGTGGATAAAACGAGCCAACGTAATAGCCGTAATGGTTAAAATAATGAACGATAATCTGTTTTTGCGAGGCAAACTCCAAAAAACGCTTAGACACATCTACCTCTCCAAAAATATATATGTCACTCGTGTTTTCGACTGGAATATACTTTTTCCGCTCTTCTGTTTCAAAATAAAGACTATTATCCTTTCGTCGCAACTCTCCGTTTTGAAAAATGTACAACGTTTTTTTCATCTTATTCCTCCGCCCAACAATATTCTCGATAAGCGCATTTTGCGCAAAATGGAATTTTCTTTCGTTCCGGTGGCACCGGCATACGTGCAATGCGGCGAATATGTTCAATTGCTTGTTCTAGTTCTTCCTTCGCTTCTTCCGTCCATTCAACCATTTCTTTTTTTCGTTCTTCGGGAAACAACAGCTCCCCTTTGGCGTAAATCCCCATTTTTCTTAATGTGTCAAGATAGTACAATAACTGCATTTTCGCACTTTTTATATAGCGCGACGATTTTTTCACTTCTCCAATCACGAGCTGGCCATCTTCTTGCCGAATGCGATCGACAACAATATTTCCAATAGACATCCCCTTTTTATCTCGTTTATAATACATCTCTGAAATAAATCGCCCAATATCTAGCGATTCATCTTCTTGATCGGGCGCAATTTGATGCTTCATGAGCCATACTTCGCGATGGCAAATGTAATAGTACCATATATCGGTTCCGGTTACGGGCATGTTGTAGTCTTCCATATACAATCTTCCTTTCTTAAATAATGCAATCAAATTGTTCATCGAAAGGAAAGGTTAGACCAAGTTTCGGGTGATATGCCTCTGTATCTTCCAGTAGTGGGATTCTTTTTTGCAAAAATTGTTCTTTGCTTGCAACTTTTAAAGCGTATTTAATTGGCACATTAACAACAAACGCATGTACAAGAATCATAAAACGTTTTCTTTCTTCAAATGATAAGCGTTTTAGCCATGCTTGATCTTGAAATTTTTCGTACAATTCCATAGGACAATGAACGTCGTAATGCTGCATTAACCTTATGACATCCGGCGATACGTATTGTATATACTCTTCCCAATCCCAGTCTACAAATAGGGGTAGTCTTAAATAATCTTTCCCGAAAGGTTCGTACTCGCTAAGCTTGTTCCAATTCCCTTCATATGCTTCTTGGATCATTCTTTTTGTCGCCTCATACGTGTTGTGAGCAAACATTTTTTCGTAATATTTTTGAACGACTGAAGTAAGCTCAAACTCCGTCCATGTTTCTTTTTCCATTAAAATTTCGTCCGTTATACTTGTTAAAAAACGATCGTAAATGGGATGTCGCGTATCCTTCTCTCCTTCACGATAAAATGGCATCATCCAAAATACTCCTTTTTCTTTTTCTAAGTGTCGATTAACCCGCCCCGCTGCCTGAACAATAGAAGGTAAAATCGCATTCGCTCGAACGACTGTTTCAAAACTCACGTCTACACCAGCTTCAATAATTTGCGTGGATATAACTGTTGTCGGCAATTGCTCTAGTAAACGAGACTGGATTTGTTTAATGACTGCTTGTTTATGAATCGGAATCATGAGTCCGTGAAGAAGATAAACATTTGTTTCTAACGATTTGATTTCTTTATACACCCGATACGCATCTTCAATCGTGTTTAAAATCATCGCCTTTGATTTACTATTACATTTTGACAAAAACATAGCAGCCTGTTTCTCATCCATGCTTTCTGTTCGCTTCACTTTATAACGATTATGAGCCTCTGTCGCTTGTACAGATAATGAAATGGGTGGCTGTGACAATCCGTATTGGAAAGGTGGCATCGTAGCCGATAGGAAAATAACCCGCAAATCATAACGTTCTACCATCGCCTCTAATCCTAACAAAAACACATTCCAGCCCTCTGGTTGAAATATTTGCGGTTCATCAATAATGATGACGCTTTTCTCTAAAAAGCTTCGACGCAATGCATGTTGAGCTCGTTTAGGAAACATTGCCCTTGTCCACTGTTGAAAGCTTGTGCACACAATTCCGTTAGCCCATGCTTCAATTGCGAGTGAGAGTCGATCTTCATCATCTGCTAGTGAAAGTCGTTTTTTGTCATCTTTCAGCATAGACAGCGAATGATGTTGCAATACATTTTGATTCAGTGCTTCCTCTATCGTTTTAGCTGTTTGTTCAATAATTGACAAATACGGAGCTACATAAATAATTTTTTTATAATCGTATGTTTGCAGCATTTCAAGCGCCAAATACAAAGATGCGATTGTCTTCCCGTAACCAGTAGGCATATTTACCGTGTAAAAACGAGAGGAATGATTACGTCGCCACTCATCAATAATTTTTTCCTTCGCTTGTTGGCGCACAGATGACATCGGATGTGAATTTTTTTTTGCACAATATTTTTGTAAATGAACGAACGATTCATCACGTTGCCAAACAGATATAATTGCTGGGCAGATGCTTTTTACATCGAACCGATCTCCTGAAATGAGTGCTGTCGTATAATGTCGCCATCGTTGTATTTCGCTCATCCAGTACCGGTAATGACTCTCTTGGTAAGATGTGTCTAATTCATGTAAAACTTCTTCAACAATCTCATCGACTCTCCACACCCATTCAGACAATTGTTCCTTTTGAACATATAAATGTGGAATATACTTGTTCAAAAAAGAGACATATCCATCTACATCGATTTTTGCCCACTCATATTGTTTTACCCAATTCATGTCACTTAAAGGATGCAGATGACTATGGTGATCAGCGATGTCACGCAATAGCCAAAGCCATTCGCGACAATACTTCTCCCAAACTTTCTCTTTTTCTAAATACTGATACGCTAAATAAGAAAAGAGAAAGGCACCGCTCGGAGCATGAGCAGGCCCTTTTGTACCAATGCCTTTAATGTACTTTTGCCAATCTATATGCGCTTTTGTCATATCGTGACATAATCCCGCTAAAATAAGCAATACTTTAATATGCGGATCATCTGTCCAATTCTTCATCCATTCACAAACGTTTGCTAAATGATTTTCTAACGGATACTTCCTGTCTTGATCATTAGGACGAGCGATACATTTCGAAAATGGGATTAAATGAGACATACATATCCCCCTAGGTAAGAAATAAAGGAAAATCCATCCTCTTTATAATCGTTCTTCACCTGTATTGTCATTGGCTTCCCGTTTTTTTCATATAAAAAACTTAAAGAATGGGAAAATGTTCGCTCTCCTTGGTAGTATCGTAAAAATCCTCCTGCACGACACAATTGTTTTTCATTTTCAAACGCAATGTGCTCGACAATGGAAGTAGGCACGACAGATAGTATGTCAATCATTTCTGTTGTTAGGACAGCTTCATTGACAGTAAAAACTTCTACATTAAATGGTTTTGTCAAAGCATACGCCACACCTAAATAAGTATGATACGTGCAGTGATCTGCCTTTAACTTCTCCGCGAGCGCATCCACATATTCCTCTCCTGCGTAAAAAATACGATAATGCGGAGAAACAATGAGCTCAATCGTTGTCGGTCGATTAAATTGCTTCCCATCTTCTTTCCCAAACATAGATAGCTGTTGGGAAATGGTACGAACCGGCGACATGATTTGAATGCCAATTTGATCGTTTGTTTGGAAATCTTCTACTCCAATAATTGCTCCAATTAACCCTTTAGCAGCAGTAATAGACATAAAAGGATACGTTAAATGCGTAGCTGTCGTATCTGGTCTACGAAAATGAGCAATTTGACCTTTTACTTCGAATGAAACTACTTTCATTTTGTTCACCGCTTTACCATAAAGGTTGCTCGTAAGCTGATGTATTTCCTATTACATGTAAACGATCATCTCTCCATATGCGAACATTGTGTATTTTATGATTGTACTTTTCAATAACATGTAAAAGATTGCTGACATCAAGTTGAACTTCTTTTAATGAAGAAGGACGCTTTCCATCTTTTCTCCATACATCTCCTTCTGGCAAAAGAGTGATATAATCTTCTAAGTAACCAATTCGGAAAAAAGGGTCGTTGTACTCGATATGAACGAGAAAAAGAGGTTGTTGCTGTCCTCGTCCACGTGCTTGACGATGCAACGTGCCGCGCCATAATGCTTTCAGTAACAATTCTTGGTCTTCGATTGTCATATGTGAGTGCTCTGCATTTTTTGCGTTAATAACCCCCGACATCGCAAAAACGGCAAACGGAACAATGTACGATGTCCAAATTGTCCCTTGAGTTTTCCCTTGTTCCTCGTTTCCTTTTGCATCTACCTTTTCATCGGAACTCGGCATGACAACCGTTCCTTGAACATACTGGCTATCAACAGGATGAAGCGAATGAGCCCATCCAAACTGAACAGGACCTGTTAAATGAAATTTCGGTGTAACAGAATATACGATTCCAAACGTCCTCACATCAAAACTATGCTCGAGCAAAACAGACTTCATATCTTGTTTCGCCTCTTTTTCCTTGCCAACTTGCTCCGCAATCCATTGCGCAAGACTTTGCCGACCTAATAATTTCCCTTTTTCATTCATTCTTTCTTGCACAAAGATGTAGTTACATTTCGATTGTCCACCGTCTTTTTCTTCTTCCAACACATAATCGCGAACATCACGCTTTATGCTCACATCGCTTAATGAAATTCGCCCATCTTCTTCTGGGAATATTCTTCGTACATCACTATCTTGGAGTGGATCACGATTAGGAATTCCATCTTTTACAGATTTAATAAATAAAATTTCCCCATTGCGAATGCTCATATTTGGATCCTCCTATTCTTTTGCTACTTGATCATACATTAAATATCCAGACCAAAAAGCTGTCATCATGTGTTCTTTTTTATTTGCTAGCCATCCTTCCTCCTTCGCACGAAGAAACCCAATCAATACATACGCCAATGTTGTTCGAAAGTTTTCTTTGATTCCTAAATCCCATTGCCTTGCCAACTCTTCACAACGAAGTAACCCATTTTTCCAAATCATTTCTGGATTTAACTTACTACCAAAATTCATCACTCGATGGTTTATAAAATCTTTTTTCGTTTTTGCTCCGTATGACCTTGAAAATTGTCGCAACGCTAGCCCAGATACAAATCCTAATGATTCTGGTGATGTTAAATCGTTAGCTGTTATCGTTCCTTCATGATATTTTGTAGCTAGCACAAGGAAATCTTGCAACGTTATCCCCTCCCTTTGATCGTTTAACACAATTTGATAATAAGCGTCTAAAAAATAAATAAAGCTATAATAAAAGACAAGCTCTTGACGCATAGAAAATATTTGCTGTTTATTTGCTAATTCTGTTAACTTTCGAGCAACCGCCTGACGAATGCGCTCCATTCGAATCGGCTGTCGATGAAATACAGATTGCATGCTGCTCCAAACGTATCCTGGCCCATATGCGTTTGCTAGCATCGCTGGCAAAGAAGAGAGTCGTACATCCTCCTCATTTTCCTTCCGTTCTAATCCAAACAACTCACGTATCGAAAATAGTTCCGAACGGTTCAACCTTTTTAAAATTTGTTGCACTTTACTTGCGACGCTAGGGATCACATCTTCAATAACTGCGCGAATATGCACATCCCCTCTCGATAAATCCCCAGAATAATATAAAAGCATGAGACGATAGTCATCCGTACTTTCTGGAACGACAATCCCATCTAATGCTGCCAACAGTTTCATATGTAGCGCTTCGTTGCTATGCTCCTCTTTTTTTAGAATCCGCCTATATTTTTTGAACAACTGTTTAACTTCACCATCATGTAAAGGAAGTATGAGGGGAACACCAAAAATTTTTTCAAAACTAGATGACTTCATTTTCTTTTTCGCTTCTACGTTTGTATGAGTGGAAAATATCTCTTTTAACGTCACGTTGGATAACGATACAGTTAGTTGTTTTAAAAGCTGAGCACCGTAAAGAAACGCTTCATATGATTGACGATCTACTTTAATCCCTTTCGTCCATTCCTTATCCCCCCAATAAATCGACTTTGGCGCTTTCCATGTAGACGATAGCCATAACCACGACTTGTTATAAATCGATACAACTTCTGTTTCCATTTTGTTTGTAAACGTCGAAACTTGATTTGTGTCTCTTCCTAATGTTTTTGCTTCTTCTAAACGTGCCGAAATAATTTCTTCTAGCAACACTTTTCCGTCCAAATATATCGATTTGTTCACATCAATATGGCTGTCTCCGATTTTTATATATTGTTGTGGATCTAGCTGTTGGGAGGTGTATTGATAAACAGGAAACAAAGGATCTACAATCATGAGAACCCCTAGCTGCTTCTCTTCATAAACAGACGTGGCTACTTGTTGGGACAATGAATCAGCAATTTTTTTTGCATAGGAAAGCTTCTGTTCATTAGTCATATGTCGTATACAAAGTGTTCTTTCAAAACGAGGCAAAAGCATTTCTTTTGCAAACTCACTGCTATTTTTAAGCATTTTTATGTGACGATCGTACATCAAGTAACATGGCAACGCATACAAACCTTGGGCTTTTAGCGGATCCCCTCCGTTAGGACAAATGATAGGAAAAGCAACGTTTTTAGCTCTATCAACAACAAACGTTTCTTTTTTACCTTCCTTCACCTTTTCTCCTATTCTCATCAAACGAACGTTCACTTGTTCCTCTATGCATTCCACAACCCAGACATGCTCAAAAAAATTCTTGCAAGCTTCATTATCTACATCCGTTAACCAACGAATACGCTCCGTTAAAGGTAAATCACTACTCGCAATCGGTCTACCGACTCGAATAATCGCTTCAGCTAACAAAATTCCACCTCACTTATAAATAAACTGGTCTATCTTACAAAATACGACATAAAAGAAATATATTCCTTCTAATTAAGATAATTTTTGAAATCAACGACATAAAAACATGGATTGGAAGGAAACAAAAACTGAGGATGATTAAGTGTCGGTCTAAATATTAGGATGAAATTAGAAATTATAGTAAAAAATAAGGGAGCAATTCTTAGCTCAAAACCTACAAAAGAAGCATCAATGTAGAAGTGGTGATAGTAACAAAATCCTTAATAGGTACGATACAAACCTGATTCGCACAAGTGAGATGGTGGATGCATGGACTATGGTTTCAATTCCTCATAGGTACGATACAAACTGAGGTAAAGCGTGTGGGAGCGCGGATGAACGGAAGGTTTCAATTCCTCATAGGTACGATACAAACACTAGGAACGGGATTTCATAACATGAAAGGAAGGCAGTTTCAATTCCTCATAGGTACGATACAAACAGAGTGTGACATTAAAGAAAAAATCGACTGGAGCGTTGTTTCAATTCCTCATAGGTACGATACAAACCACAATGGAGAAGTATTTCTTTCTAAAAGTAGATTGTGTTTCAATTCCTCATAGGTACGATACAAACGCAAAAACCTTTTCGGACCTTGTGTACTCATTACGGTTTCAATTCCTCATAGGTACGATACAAACCCTTTTATCGTTTTTGCTCCATATGATGGTATAGGTTGTTTCAATTCCTCATAGGTACGATACAAACCGGTGGATATTTAGGAGCAATGTTTGTCGATTCAGAAGAGTTTCAATTCCTCATAGGTACGATACAAACAACCTTCTCTAATAAAATCCCATATCAATTCTTCATCAGTTTCAATTCCTCATAGGTACGATACAAACTGGTGAATCTATGTCTACGAATTTAAGCCGGGGTCCTAGGTTTCAATTCCTCATAGGTACGATACAAACCATAACACGAATGAAGCCCAAACTCTGCAAATATCTTAGTTTCAATTCCTCATAGGTACGATACAAACTTCAATTGCTTTCGCCTTGATTGTGTCCCAATTTTGAGTTTCAATTCCTCATAGGTACGATACAAACGACCGGAGCGCTTACCCATCACTAACAGTTCCAAATCGTTTCAATTCCTCATAGGTACGATACAAACTCCGGAAGTCATGTCCGTGTATGTGGATTGGATGTGTGTTTCAATTCCTCATAGGTACGATACAAACAAGCCGTTTATGCGCGTTTAAAACGATGTTATTTTTAGTTTCAATTCCTCATAGGTACGATACAAACCATATTGGCAAATGTCAAAAGACGAGCAGGAACGAGGTTTCAATTCCTCATAGGTACGATACAAACAAGGATTTTTAGACAAAGAAATTGAAATGTATCTAGTTTCAATTCCTCATAGGTACGATACAAACTAAAGCTAAAAATAGTGATTTTATATTGTTAGAGTGCATGTTTCAATTCCTCATAGGTACGATACAAACGCGTTGCTAAAAAATTACTACATCTTATCGAATCGAAAGGTTTCAATTCCTCATAGGTACGATACAAACGAGTAGAAAACAGAACGGCCAAACTACGAAAAGAAGTTTCAATTCCTCATAGGTACGATACAAACTTCAGTTGCTTTGCTTCCTCAATTTTGTTTTCAGCGTTTCAATTCCTCATAGGTACGATACAAACTGCTAGGCACCGAGCACGCATCTTCTCAACGATCCAGTTTCAATTCCTCATAGGTACGATACAAACATTTTACCAATTAACACCGATTCAATATCCTCATTTGTGTTTCAATTCCTCATAGGTACGATACAAACCCCAAAAAGTGCTGATAAATCAACACATGGAAATCATATACAAAGTCATTATACAATCATGGGAAAATTCAGTCAATATGTTCAATCTGTTGATAGCATTGAAAATGGCGGAAAAAATAAAGTGTCGTCGATCCCTTAGGATTTTTGCAAGATTGGAGGTCGACGACATATATGAAAATATTCACTATTTAAAAACGAAGGAAAATGCATTTTCTTAAGTACATAGCCCCCTCAACTTCCTTACCCACTTCAGCGCATTTGGGAAGTTCGGGTAGCGGATTGGGATATCGAATTTTGTCGTTTGTTTTATTAAGACACTTTTGTAGTGCGAGAAGGCATCGAAGCTTGCTTTGCCGTGGTAAGCGCCGATTCCGCTTTGCCCGACGCCGCCAAATGGCAGATGTGGGTTGGCGATGTGCATAATCGTGTCATTGATACAGCCGCCGCCATGACGATTTTTCCGACCGGTACGCTTCCCGTGAAAAAAATATGGTCAAAGCGCAAATCAAGCAGTTGTTGACTGACGTCCGCATCACCCTCAACGACAGTAATATATTCTTCCGGAAACGCTTCGGCGACGATTGTTTTTACAATGCCGACATCGCTAGCATATATTCAGACGGTTTCACTACCGCACAATTTCCTGCGGCAATCGCTCCGATCAGCGGACTAACTGCAAGCTGAAACGGGTAGTTCCACAGCGCAATGATTAAACTCACTCCATATGGCTTTGGATATACGTAGCTTTTTGAGCCAAAGTGCGTCAACGGCGTCGGCACGCGCTTTCATTTCATCCATCGAGCAAGCCGCTTCATAATAAAATGGATTCCTTCATACACAATGCCGATTTCTGTCGTATATGCTTCAAACGGCGATTTATTCAGTTCTTTCGCTAATGTATCGATAATCGCTTGTTCATGCGCTTGAATTCGTCTCTTTCAAACGCGCAAGCTGTGCAAGCCGAAAAGACAACGAAAGCGTTGCCCCTGTGCGAAAATACCGCTTCTCTTTTTGTAGAATGTCATTCATGGCTTTCCCTCTCTTTGAATACATATTCCATATCAGATAAATACCTATAAAACTCCCTCGGATGAATTCGCTTAATCGATCCAATCTGGGCCGGAAATCGCCGATAATTGGTCGTAAGTATGTAATCACATTCCTCTTGAATAGCTGTTATCCAAACATGAAAGTCTTCTTGATCAAAACGATAAAGTGGCTCAGACATTTCTTGCGAAGTAATAATCTGCTTAGCAGTTTCGTGATCACATCCGCTTAACTCGACCAATACTTCTCCAATCGGGCGATTCTCTCGCATGATTGTTTCAACACTATACCGACCAACTAAGCTATTGACAGGAAGGTTTGTATAGTACCGAAAGATTGGACATAAAAATTCGTTTAAAAATGCTTCGATTTCTTGCAGAGTGTATACAACTATCTTATCTCCTTTTCCAAGTCCTTGGAAAGCATTTCTAACAAACTCAAATAAACAAACACGTGATATGACTGGCTGAAAGAAATGTGGGAAACGAGCAGCTTTAAGAATCTTTCGGTTAATTCCATCGACTCGCAGCGCACCGCATAAAACGGTCGTGTCGATCAATACTTTGGGGGGCGCAGGGAATCATAGATTAAATTCATCTACATCCCCTGCCTCTTGGTTCTTTCTATCGATTTGGTGTAGGATTTGCTCTGCACGGTCATCTTGTTCTGGTGTTGTAACAAAAATGTCTTGTGGAATTCTCCAATGACCGCCATCTGTTTTATATGCTCCTGGGAATTTTCCAATTTCACACATTCGTCGAATCGTTTGGTCACTTAACCCGAGCTTTTTCGCTACTTCAGTCGTCGTGTAATAAGCAATAGCAGTCTGTCTAGATGGAAATGAAACGATAGAGGTTGGTAGCTGGTAGTTTTTTATTTTATTGTTTAATTTAGCACTTTCATTTAACAGGGAAACAAGCAATTTTTTGCGAACAGTCAGTGAATCACCTTCCGCTATTTCGGACAGCTGTTCAATATAATCCACTAAATATTCATACGCCTTCTCCTGTTCTTTCGTTGTATAAGCCTCTCGCATTTTCTTTTCGATGTCCCGAAGCCGAGAAAGATGCTCCGCATTTGGCAATGAGAAACGAATCGTTGAAAAAACAGGGAGCGTAATCCCTAGTTGCCAAAAAGATTTTTCAATTGCTGCTTTGAATACAGCTTTCGCCTTTTCACTATTAATTTGCGAAAGAATGTACACACTATCCCACATATGTTCTTGCTCTCGGTCGATGGCACGTGTCACTTTTCCCACCTCCTGTTAACATTATTTTACTACCAAAACTCCAACAAAATCAACAATTCAAACAAAATCAACACCTCTCTTTACCTCCCTCCTCAACTCTTCCACAATCGCCTCTTGATATCCCGCTTTTTTCCGCCGCAACATTTCTTGTTTGACCGGCTGCAAGTCACGAAGCGTAACCGATTGCAATTTCGCTAGCCGCTCATCTGGTAACGGAACGGTCGGTTTTGTCGCCAAATAATCGGAACGGTCGTAATGCCAAAGCCGAACAGATGAACCGTATCGTTCGACAAGACGCTGGGCCATTTTTAATCCTTCCGGGTCAAAATCGCCGGAATAGTAAAGAACCGCTCCTTCTTTTACAAGCAAATCAAGCAGCCATATCGTTGCTAAGTTCAGCTGGCCGTTTGTGCTAATGAGCGACACGTTCGTATCCAAGAGCATCGAAAACACGCCGGCATTTTCAACGACAAAGACGGTGTTGCCAATGGACGGATACGCCCGTGTCAACGGCATCACTTCCCGAAGCGGTATGTTAAGCGCGGTGTTCGTTTCACACGCAGCGGCCCATACAAGATGGCGTCCGCTTTCTGTTTCTGCCATAATGCCAGCACACGTGACAAAATTCAACACATCTTCCCGCAACAGCCGATACGACTGCAATAGTTCGTTCACGTCTTCGACCGATGAGAGGTCGTACTCTTCTTCCGCGTAAAATTGCAGCGCCGAAAGTAACAGCTTTCCTGTAAGCGTATGCAAATCAAACGCATGCGGATCGTTCGCCACTTTTTGTGCAAATACCGGCAGACGCACATACATAGGCGCAGGAAGATGCTTGAGTGCATGACAGACAGCCACAAACGCTGTTTCTAGCTCTTCTCGCTGTTGGGCGTATGCCAATTGCACCAACCGCTGTTTGGAAGCGGCTTGAATCCAGTCGCGATGTTCTCGATCCATATTCATCAGCCGTTCGAAATACGCTTCTTTTTCCCGCTCCGCTTCTATCTGCTGTTCTTTTTTCGTCACAAGCGGTTCGCCAAAATAATGCGACAGCAGCTCGACAAGAGAAATGCCGGCAAACCGTGTATTTTGGAGCTGTTTTTCAAAAGCGGCGAGCGACACACGGCTCATTTCTTTGCCGAAAAACGACGCGACCGCTTCCTTTTCTTCCGCAGAAAAAGACGCAACGGAAATCGTGCCACCAATGCGGCCAAGCGATTCATATTTCTGTTTCATTTCGCAAAAAAGGCGGTGAAACGTGCGTTCACCGCGAAAAAATTGCACCGCTTCTTCCAATCGGCTCAATGCTCTCACCCTTTCGTCATCGCCAATTCGTCATCGTTCATGACAAGCTGTTTCACTTTTCCGTTCCAGTAATAACGAATGACCGTAACAAACGAGGCGTTTTTCGGACGAACGAGTTCGCAAACCGAAAGCGACGGAACGGTGTCATAATCGCCCCAAAGCGCTTGCGAGTTTATGATGTAATTAAACCCGAGCTGCTCGACTAAACCGAACATATTGCGAATATTATTTTCATCGACGCCGGCGAACGCTTCATCAAGCGAAATAATATACGGCGCGTCATCCGCCGCTTCTTGATAGCGTGAATACGCTGCGGCAAAAAGCGGAATGTACATCGCCATTGCTTTCTCTCCGCCGCTAAATTGGTAGAAACGCTGATTCGTCAATTCGCGTTTCGGCTCGTTTGTTTTTTGGTAATAAAGCGTAAACGCAAACCATTTCCGGTAATCGAGCACTTCTTTTATAATTTGATGAAGCGTATTTCCTTGCCCGCGCTCTTCTAATAGCTCGCGCGCTCGGTTAATTTTCGAGCGGAAATGTTTTGTCACTCGCTGCAAATCTTCCTCTTTCAACAGACGCGAATTCATGCGCAACAATTCAACGAGTTCTTTCGTATCCATTTCTTCTTCCGTTTCCGCTGTGCGCGGCTTCCATTGAATAAATAATACAAGCCCTGAAGACGTGTCGAGCTGCTGCATCAGCTCGTTCATATCTTTTACCCAGCGCTCCGCCCGCTGAATGCGGCTTCGCAAAATGCGCCCGATCGTTTTTAAAATAATGTCTTCATACAATTCGCGGTCTTGTTCTTTCATATATTCATTCTGGAGAAAAATATCGTGCTCAATTTCTTGCAGCACATAAAATGGAGTCACCCGCTGCCCTTTATAATCAAGCAAAAGAACGATCCGGTCTTGTTTTTCTTTCCAATCTCTCGCTTTCAGCTCTGCCTCATCATCGAGTACAGTCTCCGCAAAAGGATCGCTTTCATCGATAGCGACTGGTTCCTGATTGAGCCGATATTCCGTTAAATTGGCTGATTCTTGGAAAAAGACGCTATTTAAGCGATTTACAACCGATGCCCTTGTGTCTTTTAAAAGCGCCCCGTAACGCTCGATTGCCTCTTTCGCTCGGTCAAGCAACGTTTCCTGTTTACCGAGATCAACAAGCGCTAATTCCACTTCCCGTTCAAATGATCTTTTCCATACTTTTTCCATTAAATAGAAAAATGTTTCCTTTTGCGCCAGTTGTTCGCGTTTTTCCATAATGCGGGCAAGCTGCTGTTCCGCTTGTGCCCGCTCGTTCATTTTCGCCGGAATGTCGCGTTGCAAAAAGGCGATTCGGTCGCGGACGCGCTGAATTTCCGCCTGCACTTCTTCCGCTCCCATCAATTGAAGCGTCCGTTCCATTTGTTGCAGTTCAAGTTCAAGCTTCTGTTGCTCCTTCGCTAGCACATTCATATCGCCTTTTGCTTCATCGATTTCCTGCTGCAACGTTTCTAACTGCTCGGTTCGGTTGCGGATCATCTCCAGCAAGTGAATGAACGCGCCATGCGTGACTTGCACTTCATGAAGCTGGCGCATATATGACTTCATAAATGTCAGCGCCTGTTCGTAGCCGTACTTCGAAAACTCCAAATCAAGCCCGTCCGTTTGTTCACGCAACGTTTGTTTCACTTGTTGCCAGTCGCGGGCAAACTGAGCAAGTTTTTCGTTTTTGCGCTCCCATTCTTGTTGCCTGCTTGCGATTTCTCGCTTCGTTTTTTGCCATTCTTCAAACGCGGCACGCATATCGTGGTCGGACGGAAACGAACGGAACCAGCTGGCAATTTGCCGAAGCGATTCGTCGATGCGCGCTAATATTTCCGCTTGTTGTTGAAGTTTTGTTTGCAGTTCTATTAATTCCGCTTCCAGCATGGCGATTTTCTCAAGCCGCCACCGTTTGCGCGCTGTGCGTCCGATAAACATTGCTTTTTCGCGCTGCGGCGCATGCCCTTTCAATAAACCGAGCGTATAATATCCCGCTTCATTGATCGTAAGCGTTCCATCCCTTTCCTCATCGGCAATGACGATGCTGCGGAGCACTTCTTCGATGCGCGCTTTCGACACACGGCATTCATCATCGACATCAGGCTTTAAATACTCGGCCAGCGTATGCGCCATCTCAACCGGGCGCGGAACAATGATGCGGTCGCAAGCGACATTGACATCTGTTTCCGTAATAAGCGCATCAAGCAAACCCGTGTGATACAGCGTTGATTCGATCCGTTCCCGCAACGGCTCTGGCACATCGTCTTGAAATTCGACGCTAGCGTAAAATGGAACAAAAGCGATTCCTTTTTCTGTTAACTCCGTTCGTGCTGCCACCGTTTGTTCATCGCGCTCAAGATCGGGATCTTTTTGTTCCTTCCATGCACGCAATTCGGCTTCTTTATTAGAAATGCTTTCCTTTAATAACGCATGAACATGTTCTTGCTTAATTTTCTCTTCTTTTTTCTTATCCAATGCCGCATAATACGCCTCAACGAACGGCTGCTTCATTTCTTCTGCATGATACGTTTCATATATTTCATGAAGCCGCTGTAAAAACAATTGAATGGACGCCTCTGCGACGACAACATCCGCACATTGATCGAGCCAGCTGAACACTTCTTGTTGAAAGCGCGACTTTTCATGTTCCAAAAGCTCGAACCATTTCCTTTCATCATTGCGCAATTGATCAAGCTCGCGCTGCAATTCGCCAACTTCTTTACTCGTTTCTTCATATCGTTCTTTCACGTCATCATGGCGGCGCCAAAGGCTGATGATCTGTTCAAGCTTCTCGGCATATGCCTGTCCTTCCCGCTTCCATACGGTGAAGTCAAACGCCGTTTGGCGATGGCGGGCAAAGTCGGCTTCATTCAGTTCGTGCGCATAAAACGAACTTTCAAGGGCATCGTGGTGCAAATCATCAAGTAGTTCATCGATTTGTTTTTCCGTTTTATATAGCCGTTCCTCATCATCCGCCAGCTGACGGTGATAGCGTCGTTCCAATTGTTCTTTTTCCTCGATTTGGCGTGCGACTTTCTTTTGTTGTTCTTGTATATCTTGCCGCTCTTTCTTAATGCGTTCGTACTCTTTTGCCGCCTGAAACACTTCATGGCCAGCTAAATCAAGCTCACGTCGGTGAAGCACTTCCTGCTCGTTTGAAAGCGTCTGAATTTGCTCAACTAAGGCGGCAAGGCGTTGGCGTTCTTCTGTTTCTTTCTGTAGCCACTCTTTTCGCTCTTCCGCTAACCGTTTTGCTTGTTTGTCTGCCTTCAAAAATTCATTCGCTTTTTCGGCAATCATGTATTCGTTATACGCACGGTATTGCGAACAAAGCCGTTTTAACGATTGCTCATCTCGCTCAAGTTGCTCAAGTTGTTGCTTCGTCTGGTCCATATTTTCAATCGTTTCCGATAAATGGCGAAGCTCATCATCAGTGAGCGCCGGAAGCGAGCTTTCAAGAATTTCGTAAATGACCGTCGGCTTAAAATCTTTCGATAATTTCGGACTGCGTAATTGAATAAGGAGCTCGACCAATTCTTGAAACGCCTCGATCGATTCAAAACGGAAAACGTGTTTGTTGACAAGCTCCATATATTCTTTTTGCGTCTCGACAACCGTTCCGCCGCTGCCAAGAATGTTCGCTAATTCCCGTTTCGTCAGCGGAATTTTTTCCGTGCCGTTTCCTGTTTTTTCCGTTTTATAAAGAAAGAGGTCACGGCCGATGCGGCGGTTGTCAAAAATGACGAAGCCCCAAAAATCCATATTTTTTTGCCGTTTTGCCCGCAAGCCGATGCCTGTTGTCACATATTGGTCCGTCTGTTGGCGCTTATATTCCAAAAACAAATAGCCCGTCCGTTCATCGCGGTCGACGATTTCCTTTTCGCCGAGCAAATAATCTTCCATTTTTCGTGCGCGTGAACCGAACGGGTCGAGCCGGTCCGGCGTTTTTTTGCCGTCCAGTAATACAGGCAGAAGACTTTGCATCGTCACCGACTTTCCGGAGCCGTTCGTGCCGCGAAGCAACAGCTTACCATCTGCAAAATCGAAATATTGTTCATCATAATACCAAAAGTTGATCAACCCTGCCCGATGAAGCACCCATTTATTCGTCATCATCGTTCATTCCTTTCGTTGTAAAATCGTCCGGATAACGGCCGATAAGGCGTCCAAGCAGCGGATAAAGCACAATCATTCCGGTTTCGTGTTCTTCATCGGCCATCTTCCACTCTTTTAAAGCCACAAGCAATTCAACAGTGAGCTGAGAAGGCGTCATATCGCGGTACGTTTTGCTCCAGCCTTCGCCATATTCGTGAATGGACCGCTTGAGCAGTTGTTGAAACTCATGAGTGGTCAGGCGGATTTGCCCATATTCATCCGGCGGATACTGATCGAGATGGGCGCGCACAACTGCCGCAAAATGAAGGATAATATCTGATGTCCCTTTTTGGTCGGGAAAAAGCGTATACACATTTTGCCGTTGTGGAAGCGTCAACATCGCCGCATTTTTATACAGTTCATATCGAAAGTCCGTATGCGATTCAATATCGTCGCGCAATCGATGGCGGAAATTGCGCAAATAATAAAAATCAGGGTCGTCTTTTTGCGTTCGATAGACGGACGGCGATAAAAAGAGCTGCCGGTAGATGCGATGGCGGCGGTAGTCTTCCGGCGACGCTTTCCATTCTTCTTCAAGTAATTGGTCGATCGTTTCGTATTGAATAAAATCTTTCGGATACGAACGCATAAAATAACGGGAAAGAACTGGAACTTCATAAAGTGCTTCTTGGTCTTCGCGGTTAGCAAACGCCTCAAGTTCCCCGTCGACATGATGGATAATGCCGATTTGTTCCGCTGCTTTTAAGACGCGAATAAGAGCACGGCGATGTTGGTAGTTCGTCCAATCAAGCGCTACATCTCCCGGATACATTGCTTTCATTTCTTCACACACATCGGACAATAAAAACTTTTCTTCGACTGCTTTCCCTTCTAAATATGCAAGCAAACAACAAAACAGCGCATAATCAAGCGGTTCCTGAAACGACTCGATGCCCATCCATGCTTCCGGCTCCGCCGGTATTTTTTCCAGCTTGGCAAAATAGCGATGAACGATTAAGCGGTAGCCAAATTTCTCCTGCACATACCGCTTTAACACTTTTTCACGTTCGCGTATCATTTGAAAAAGCTCTGGTTCTTTTTCGCGAATGATCCAAAAGTTTTCAAACAGAACCGTCAACGCTTCTTTCGCTTTTTCGTCAAATTCTTTTTCCATCATTCCCCTCCTTCCAGTAAATGAATTTCATAGTTTGGCATGATCATCGTTCCGTCTTCCGCTTCTAGCTCAATCGTTCCTTCTTGTTGCACGATTTTCACTTTCCAGCCGTTTTCTGTTTTGGCAATGCGGTCTTCCCGTCCCATCGCTTTAGCGATCCAACTGAGCAGCGTTTTCCGAATATGTGGAGCTACAAGCGGCAACTCACGTAACACGATTTTTCCGTCGTTCATGAGCTTGGCAAGCTGCTCTTCCTCCTGCTTTTTCGCCGCTAAAAAGGCCGCCAGCGTTTCTTCTTTTTCTTTTTGCTTATCGGCAATCGCTTCCGGCTTTTTCTTTTCGCGATAATGACGAACGCGCGGTTTGACGGTCCACTCCGCCGGACATTCATCCCAAATGTCGTGATATATATTTTCCGTCGCGTCGTTTTCAGCCACAAGATGTTTCGTATGAAAGCAGCCAAACACAACAGCGGACAGTTTATGGGCTTCTTCAACCGTTTCGAATGACGAAAACCATTTGGCTAAATACAAGTAATCTTTTTTCCGGCTGCGGAAATGATGATGGCGCTCCCCTAACCGCTGCACGACGCGCGTCATCCGGCGGATCGCTTCGTTCGTTTGTTTTTGTAAAAACGATAGCTCACTTTCGTGTCCGTTCCGGCCTAAAAACCATTCTTTTAAACTGCTCCATGTTTCCAGTTTTTCTTCGATCCATTGTTCGCGTGACACGGCCGTTCCTTCCCAGCGCGGGATCGTCAGCTGATACGCGACAACGTGCTCAATAAAGCGCAAAATTCCTTCTTCCGGCAAATCTTCTAGCAATTTTTCAATTTGCATCGATGTTTTTTGCAAGGCGACGATAAAATCGCGCAAATATGCAGTAAACTGTTCTTTATAAACGAGAAACGAATCAGACATCATGCGTTCTTCCATGTTTTCTCCGTTTAAATACGCAATATAGTCAGCTGAATTTTGAATAATTTTTTTAAAGTAATCGAACGTTTCTTCCCACACTTGATTCATTTCGTCACGTTTTTCCGCAAATCCGCCTTGAATAATCGATTCGATTCGAACGAGCGACGCATATAAACGGTCAAACCGCGTCTTCTCGAGCGACCCGCCAAACGTATCCCCAAGCTGTTCAAGCGTGCGAATCATTCGTTCGATTTCGACCGTATACGGGCTGCATTGATAACGAAATCGTTTCTTTTTAAATTCTTCGATCGTGCGAATATGGCCGGTTTCTTGTCTAGCAATTAAATTTTTCCATTTGACGAGCTGCTCTAAGTCTTGTTGCAAGTCTTCTTCCGTATAATCGCGAAATTCGTCATATTGTTTTAAAAAGGCATATACTTCTTCCGGAAATAAATATTGCCGCATCCGCTCATGCTGCATATAAAAATAGCGCAAAATCGCCCGATAGCGATAAGCGTTATCAACCACTAAATACTTCGCCTCTGAAATCGGCTTTAGCCATGACGCATCCATCTTGTGCTCCCCTTCTATCATTCATCTACTATCATTGTAATCGATTCGCCAGCCGTTCTCTAGTAAAACATCGTTAGGAAAATGTGCTCCTCAAGCAACTTACCTAAAAAATGAAAATGTTCGCTAGCCATCCGCTGTCGATTCGTGTAAAATGGAAACGAAAAGGAGGGGAAAGGAATGGTAGAACAGCTGCTATACGAAATTCTCCATGAAGTAAAAGCAACACGAGAAAAAGTCGAATCGCTGGAAAAACGAGTAGAAGCAGTCGAGCAAAAGGTAGAAACTCTTGAAAAAGAAGTGTCTTCTTTACGTCAACAAGTTCAAGCGCTCGATAAAAAAGTTCAAGCGCTCGACGGAAAAGTTCAGGCGCTCGATGAAAAAGTTCAGGCGCTTGACGAAAAAGTGCAACTACTCGACGAAAGAACGCTCGAAACGAAAGCGATTTGTGAAGCGGTTCGTCACGGTCAAGAGGTGCTCGCCGCAAAATACGATGCACTCGCGCTTGATGTCCACAAAATGCAAGGAAACATTACCCACTTAACGAACATGCTTGAACAAAAAGTACTCCCTGCCCTCACTGACCACGAATCAAGCATCCAAGTGTTAAACCATCGCGTCTTTAAAGTCGAAAGCACACTGCAAAAACTTGTTCATCTGTAAATCCATCAAGCGGCATCGCTATGAAGCGATGTCGCTTTTTTTCTTATGTTGAATGCGGTAAAATGATCGGTAAAAGGAGGCGAAATTTTATGCCGCTACCAAACGAAAACAATATTTGGACGTATGCGGACTACGTAAAGATTCATAACGAAAAGCGATATGAAGGAATTGACGGCGTCCTAGTTATGGTACCTTCACCAACACCACGGCATCAACGAATTGTTACCGCATTGTCAGCGTTATTTTTCGATCAACTACAACGTCATCAGTGTGAAGTATTTGTCGCACCAATCGATGTATGTTTATTTGCGGCAAAAGATACTCCTCTTCATGACATTAAAGATTGGTATATCCCTGATTTAATCGTTGTATGCGACAAAAATAAAATTGGCGATGAACGGATTTACGGAGCTCCTGATCTTATTGTTGAAATTCTCTCTCCATCTACCGCAAAACATGATCGCATTACAAAATTTCAAAGCTACGAACAATCTGGCGTCAACGAATATTGGATTGTTGATCCGATTCATGAAACGGTGGAAATATATGCACTGCAAGACGGGCAGTTTCGCCAAGTTCAAATGCACTACAAAGACGAAACGATTTGCCCCTATATCTTTCCAAGCTGCTTCATTGCATTGCCAAAAGTATTTACCCCCATGTAATACATGGGGGTATCGATTATCGTTTGTTGATTTCTTCAAGCAATAGCTTGTTCACAAGCGGCGGGTTCGCTTGTCCTTTTGTCGCTTTCATAATTTGGCCGACTAAAAAGCCAATCGCGCGTTCTTTTCCGCTTTTGAAGTCTTCGACCGATTGCGGGTTCGCATCGAGCACTTCTAGAACGATTTTGCGCAACGTTGCTTCATCGGAAATTTGCACAAGTCCTTGTTCTTTGACAATTTGTTCCGGATCGCCGCCTTTTTCGACAAGCTCTTTAAAGATTTTTTTCGCGATTTTCGATGAAATCGTGCCGTTTTGGATAAGCCTAATCATGCCAGCTAAGCTTTCTGGTGTTAAAGCGATGTCGTGCAACTCTTTTTGTTCCGCATTTAAGTAGCCGGACACTTCGACCATCAACCAGTTGGAAGCCAACTTCGGATCAGCGCCGTTGGCGACCGTCGCTTCGAAGAAATCGGCCATTTCTTTTGTGATTGTCAATACTTTCGCATCATACTCCGGCAAGCCGAATTGTTCCACATACCGTTTTTGCCGCGCATCCGGAAGTTCTGGGATGGAGGCGCGGACGCGTTCTTTCCATTCCTCATCAATATACAGCATGACTAAATCCGGCTCCGGGAAGTAGCGATAGTCTTCTGAACCTTCTTTCGTCCGCATTAAAATCGTCGTTTTCGTCGCTTCATCAAAACGGCGCGTTTCTTGTTGGATGACGCCGCCGGAAAGTAAAATTTTCTCTTGTCGCTTCGCTTCATATTCTAAACCTTGGCGAACGAAGTTAAATGAGTTTAAGTTTTTCAACTCTGTTTTCGTGCCGAACTTGTCCGAGCCGATCGGGCGGAGCGAAATGTTCGCATCGCAACGAAGCGAGCCTTCTTCCATTTTGCAATCCGATACGCCTGTATATTGAATGATCGACTTTAATTTTTCTAAATACGCATACGCTTCTTCCGGTGAGCGAATGTCCGGTTCCGATACAATTTCAATGAGCGGCGTGCCTTGACGGTTAAAGTCGACTAACGAATAGCCGTCACCTGTATGCGTCAGTTTTCCGGCATCTTCTTCTAAGTGAATGCGCGTAATGCCGATTTTTTTCTTTTTGCCGTTCACTTCAATTTCAATCCATCCATTTTTCCCAATCGGCTGATCGTATTGCGAAATTTGGTACGCTTTCGGGTTATCAGGATAGAAATAGTTTTTCCGGTCAAACTTCGTTTCTGTGGCGATTTCGCAGTTTAACGCCATCGCTGCTTTCATCGCATATTCAACCGCTTGTTTATTCAACACAGGGAGAACCCCTGGATAGCCTAAATCAATGACGCTCGTCTGTGTATTTGGGGGCGCTCCGAATGCGTTGGGGCTGCTTGAGAAAATTTTTGACTTTGTTTTCAGTTCAACGTGGACTTCAAGTCCGATGACGATTTCAAAATTCATAGTTATTTCCCCCCTTACAACGTTGGTTTTTGTTTATGGTAATCCGTTGCTTGTTCAAACGCATGCGCAACGCGATAGACTGTACTTTCGTCGAAATGTTTGCCGATGATTTGCAGGCCGACCGGCAAGCCGTTCACAAATCCGCATGGAACAGAGATGCCCGGCACCCCAGCAAGATTGACCGGAATTGTTAAAATGTCGTTCGCATACATCGTTAACGGATCGCTTGTCTTTTCGCCAATTTTAAACGCTGGCGTCGGCGTTGTCGGTCCGATAATTACATCATATTTTTCAAAGACGTTCTCAAAATCTTGTTTAATGAGCGTGCGCACTTTTTGCGCTTTTTTGTAATACGCATCATAATAGCCAGAGCTTAACGCAAATGTTCCGAGCATAATGCGGCGCTTCACTTCATTGCCGAAACCTTCGCTACGCGTTTGTTTATACATCTCCATTAAGTTTTTCGCATTATCGGTGCGATAGCCGTAACGAACGCCATCAAAGCGGGCAAGGTTCGCGGATGCTTCTGAAGATGAAAGCAAATAGTAAGTAGCGAGCACGTATTTCGAATGCGGAAGCGATACTTCTTCCCACGTTGCGCCAAGACCTTCTAATACTTTAAGCGCATTTAATACCGATTGGCGCACTTCTTCCGATACACCTTCGCCTAAATATTCTTTCGGAACGGCGATTTTCAATCCTTGAATGTCGCCCGTTAATGCGGATACATAGTCAGGCACATCGACGTTTGCTGATGTCGAATCCATCGGGTCAAGCCCAGAAATAACTTGCAGTAAATATGCATTATCTTCAACGGTGCGCGTAATCGGGCCGATTTGGTCAAGCGAAGACGCAAACGCGACAAGACCAAAGCGCGATACGCGGCCGTATGTTGGCTTTAAGCCAACGACACCGCAAAACGCTGCTGGCTGGCGAATCGAGCCACCCGTATCCGAACCTAGCGCAAACGGTACTTCTCCTGCGGCTACTGCTGCAGCCGAACCGCCGCTTGAACCGCCCGGCACGCGCTCTAAATCCCACGGATTGCGCGTTAATTGGAAGCCGGAGTTTTCTGTCGACGATCCCATCGCAAACTCGTCCATGTTTAATTTCCCAATCGTAATTGCATCCGCTTCATGCAAGCGCTGCATGACTGTCGCATCATAAATCGGGTCAAAATTGTAAAGAATTTTACTTGCACACGTTGTGCGAAGCCCTTTTGTGACGATGTTGTCTTTAATCCCAATCGGCATGCCAAAAAGCAGCCCGAATTCTTTTTCCGTTGCCAACTTCTCGTCGAGTTCTTTCGCTTTCGCACGCGCTTGTTCTTCATTGAGCGTTAAAAATGCCTGAACTTTTTCGTCGATTTCAGCAATGCGTTTAAACGATTCAGCGACTAAGTCGGAAACTGAAATTTCTTTTTTATGTAACAAATGATGCAGTTCTGATACTCGATGATCAAACAATGACATACGTTTCCCCCCTTATTCTAAAATGGCCGGCACGCGGAACTGGCCGTCTTGTTGATCTGGTGCGTTTTTCAACACTTCATCAAGTGGAAGACCCGGCGTTGGTACATCTTCACGCATTACGTTTTTCATGTTTAACACATGTGACGTTGGCGGAACGTTTTCCGTGTCTAGTTCGTTCAGCTGCTCTGCAAAAGTGATGATCGCATCCAATTGTTTTGTAAACATTTCAGCTTCTTCTTCTGTAATCGCTAGACGCGCCAAGTGGGCCACATGCTTTACTTGCTCGATTGAAATTCTTGACATCTGATTCACCTCCAACAAATTCGTCCTGCCACAATACTATGATGATACCAAACTTTCGTTGAATGAAGCAACATTTCCCATCAAATGTCTAGTTAAGGATTTGAACGAAATGTTTGACGAAAAGACTTTTTCAATCATACAATGAAAAAAATTTTAGTTCGCCGACAACTCGTATAATTTCAGAAATACGATCTACCAAACGACCGTAAATCATTGAACTACGAGGTTTTCTCTTCGTATCGAGTTGTTAGGAAAGAGGAGGAACATCGGATGAAACAACAGTTATGGAAACGGCTTGCCGTCGCCGCCAAAAAAGAACAAGCCGATGTCGTCGTCAAAAACGGAAAAATCGTCAACGTCTTTACTCATGAAATCATAGAAGGGGATCTCGCCATTATCGATGGTGTGATTGCGGGCATCGGACAATATGAAGGGCAAACGATCATCGATGCGCAAGGAAAATACGTTTGTCCGGGATTGATTGATGGGCACGTGCATATCGAATCATCAATGGTCACGCCAAGCGAGTTTGCGCGCGTTGTCGTTCCGCACGGTGTCACAACAGTTATTACCGACCCGCATGAAATTGCCAACGTTGTTGGCACCGCAGGGATTCAGTTTATGCTTGACGATTCAGAACGCGTCCCACTTGACGTTTATGTCATGTTGCCATCGTGCGTACCGGCCACCTCGTTTGAACATGCAGGAGCAACGCTTGATGCAAATGATTTAGCTCCGTTTTTAAGTCATGAGCGTGTCCTCGGTTTAGCAGAAGTAATGGATTACCCATCCCTGTTACATGAACATTCACATATGATCGCAAAGCTAGCAATGACTTTAGAAGCAAACAAGCTCATTGACGGCCATTTAGCTGGGTTGGATCGCGAGGCTGTCGACGTATACCGCAGCGCGATGATTCGCACAGACCACGAATGCGTTACTGTTGAAGAAGCGCTTGAACGCATTCGCCGTGGCATGTACGTCCTTATTCGCGAAGGTTCGGTGGCAAAAGATTTGATGAAGCTCATTTCCACAGTCAATCTTTATAACTCGCGCCGCTTTTTATTTTGCACGGACGATAAGCATTTAGATGAATTGTCACTAGAAGGAAGCATCGATCATCACATCCGGCTTACGATTCAAGCAGGAATCGACCCGATTACAGCGATTCAAATGGCGACATTAAATGCGGCGGAGTGCTACCGGCTACAAACAAAAGGTGCTGTCGCCCCTGGATATGACGCCGACTTTTTATTCGTTGACGACTTGCGTTCGTTTTCGATTACGCATGTGTATAAAAAAGGGCAGCTCGTTGCCCGAAATGGAAAAGCAACATTTTCAGTAAACCAAACAGCGAGCGTCTGCCAAACATTAATACGTTCCATTCATGCGCAAGCGATCACGGAAGCCGACTTACAAATTCCGTTTAAAAATGGAAATAAGGCGAACGTCATTCAAATCATTCCAAACCATTTGCATACAAAACATCTTGTCACACACGTCGATGTCCGCAACGGCGTATTTCAACCGTCGATCGAACGGGATTTGTTGAAGCTCATTGTCGTGGAACGCCATCGCCATCTCGGAGTCAGTGTCGGTATTGTGAACGGATTTCAGCTGAAAAAAGGGGCGATTGCGTCATCGATCGCGCATGACTCTCATAACATCATTGCCACAGGAACGAACGACGGCGATATTATCGTTGCGATTGAACACGTGAAAAAAATGAACGGCGGGCTTGTCGTTGTGAAAAACGGCGACATTTTAGCGGATTTGTCGCTTGAAATCGGCGGGCTTATGACGGCTAAAAATTATGAAGACGTATTGCAACGTTTACAAAGTATTCATCATGCCTTGTCTACACTCGGGGTGTCGGACGAATTTAATCCGTTTATTACACTCGCTTTTTTAGCCTTGCCGGTTATTCCTGAATTAAAGCTGACAGATCAAGGGCTGTTTGATGTAAAATCGTTTCAGTTCATATCAGTGGAAGCATAAATCCCCCAAACAGATGGGGATTTTTTATCCCATCTGTTGTCGAATGATGTTATAATATGGTTGTGTGCAAAGGAGGTGAAAAAATGAGCGAGCAATTACTGCAACAAATTTTACACGCGGTCACGCACATTCAGCAAGAATTACGGGAAATTCGTGAGGAACAACGTGTCATTCGCGAGGAACAACGAGAAATTCGCGAAGAACAACGTGTCATTCGCGAAGAACAACAAGCGTTGAAAAACGGACAAAAAGAGTTGTACGACTTAGTAAACGCGCTCATTCATCGCCAAGAAGAAACAGATGCAAAGCTCGAGTCGTTAACGATGGACGTCCATCGCATGCACGGTGAAATAACAGCGATGAAACAAGAAATCCGCACACTCAACGAAAAAATTGATTCCCACTACGAACAATTCAACGAACGACTCAACAATCTCCAACTTGATGTCGATTTCACCGTCCACAAAACGACCATGACCGAACGCGAACTTTTCAAAATGAGAAATCGGTTGTTTTAAAACGACCCTCTCTAGCTAAGCTAGGGAGGGAAAAAGCCTATTCTTCAAATAATCAAACAAGTGAGCGTATTGCTCGCGAATATGTTTGTAAATCTCCATCACCGTATCTTTATCATACGTATGCAAGGTTCTATTTCAGGCATTTGAATCCACGTTTCTCCACCTTGAATGAGTCCTTCTTTAAACGTTTCCTTTATTCATTTGTTCTCCCCTTGACAATATGCCTGTATCGTATTCTAAAAATAGTTCATAATAAATACATACTCCCAGTTACCGTTTTGATCGGGAGATTTTAGAAAAATCCACCTCAATCACTGTTTTGACAGAGGTGGATTTTTTATTTTTTACACATGAATAAACGAATCTGTATTATCTAACCATCATAGGAAATCCCGCTTTACTTAATGAATTAAGTGCCCATTGCAAAAAATATTGCCATTATAATGGGAACAAACAATAACATATTTTATTGAAGATCCTATTTTTTGATATAAATCCATATAATTCATTATACAATAAAAAGTATCGACTATAAAGGTATTTCCTATGAAAACTCCCTCCCAGCCTTTACTGAGAGGGGGTTTTGCTTAAAACATTTCTGATACTGTTTTTGCTTGTATATGAAAAACGCACGACACTCCCGAATTTGTCGCAAAAATTGTGTCACTGATAAATATGAACAAACGGCTGATCCGATTTAGCCTGACGAACGATAATGCTTTCCGGGCCGCTGACGGAAGAAATATAGACGTTCACGTTCACATAATCAGGGAATTTTTCCATCACAAGCCCCGTCACATATTGCGTAAATGCAATCACTTCTGCTTTCCCGTAAAATTGCATCGGAATCGTAATTGTGAGTTGTTGCAGTTGGTCATCACGATAAAACGCTTTTCCGATGACCCCTGTGTAATTCGGGAAAAAGTCTTCAATATCGGATTTAAAGTTTAAAAATTTCATCAAATCTTCGCGATGGTTTTTCTCCGCTTCATCTGATGGAAAAAGAGCGTACTCTTCATTAATTTTTTCCCATTGATCAATCGTCGCACTTCCTTGATCGACATTTGCCATCGCAAAAAAGTGACCAGGAATGATCGAAGTTTGCGGCTCTTGCTTAAACAGCGCGATTGTAATCGGCACTTCTTTTAAGCCTTTAATATCGCGAACCCGTGACAATACTTCGGCAGCTATTCGTTTTCCTTCCCGCTCGATCACTTCGTCTTTTATCTCTACTTCACGCGGGTATCCTTGTTCTGTTTCATAATAATGAACAGAATTCAACGCAATCCCTAAGACGATACCGCCGAGCTGCACTTTGCCGCTATTGTTTTTGATTAAATAATCGTGCTCTAATATGCTCGCTAAATAAATCGGGCTTTTCGTATTCTTTTCCTCATTCGTTCCTTGGTCGCTTAACACCGGGTTTAAGCCGATATTGTCCGCTTCTGTCATTCCTTCTTCTTTCAGTTGCGCCGTTGTCATTTTGCGCATGAGCCATTTTTTAATCGTTTTTTTATCTAAATACTGGCCCTCTTGAAATAAATAATCTTTCGGCGAAAACCGTTGTTGCGCAATGCGCATTAATCCCGTTTCAAATTCGTCGACATCTAAGCGCGTATTCAAATTTTCAACCACTAGCCCACGTGCTTCTGACGGTGTAAATGGCAAAATCATTCGATAATACGAATCCGAAATATTATATTTTGGAATAACCGCTTTTTGTTGTTTGTTGTTTTTTTCTTGCACGACTTCTTGCTCGCTAAATTTTGGCGCACACGCCGACAGGAAAAGGGTGAGCGCTGTCGTTAATATCGCTAGTTTTTTCATGTTGTTGACACCTGCCGCTCGATTTCTTGAAGAAAGCGCGCTTCATCCCAAATTTCGATGTTGAGTTGCTGCGCTTTCGTTAATTTAGAACCTGCATCGGCACCAGCGATCACTAAATCGGTGTTTTTGCTGACGCTGCCGGCTACTTTGCCGCCGAGCTGTTCAATTTTTTCTTTCGCTTCATTTCGTGATAATGCCTCTAGCTTCCCAGTTAAAACAACGGTTTTTCCTGCAAAATAAGAGGAAACTTCGGCTGCTTTTGCCGATTTTTGTCCTTTGTATGTCATGTTCACGCCATAGGAACGAAGCTCGTTCAATAGCTGCCGGACTTCCGGTTTGGCAAAGTAGGTAACGATCGAATCCGCCATTTTTTCGCCAATTTCGTGAATGGCCGTTAATTCTTCTTTCGTGGCGGCTTGCAGACGGTCCATCGTCTCGAAATGCTCAGCCAATATTTTTGCCGCCTTCGCTCCGACATGGCGAATGCCAAGGCCAAATAAAAGGCGTTCCAGCGAATTTTGCTTCGATGCCTCGATTGCTTGAAGCAAATTGGTAGCCGATTTCTCCCCCATTCTTTCAAGATTCATAAGCTGTTCTTTCGTTAACGTGTATAAATCTGCTACATCATGAACAAGCCCTTCTTTGAACAGCTGGGCAATCACTTTTTCACCAAGCCCTTCAATATTCATCGCTTGGCGTGACACAAAATGAATCAATCCTTCGCGAATTTGTGCCGGACATTTCGGATTTAAACAACGAAGCGCTACTTCGCCGTCTAAACGAACGAGTTCACTGTGACACTCCGGACAATGCGTCGGCATCAAAAACGGCACTTCACTACCCGTACGGCGCTCCGGCAAGACATTCACGACTTCTGGAATAATGTCGCCCGCTTTTTTAATGACGACATCGTCGCCAATCATAATGCCTTTCGCACGAATCAAATCTTCATTATGAAGGGAAGCGCGCTGCACAATCGTTCCAGCGACGCGCACCGGTTCTAAAATGGCCGTCGGTGTGACCACGCCCGTACGTCCGACGCTTAATTCAATTCCGATGAGTTTTGTGACCACTTCTTCGGCCGGAAACTTGTAAGCGATGGCCCAGCGTGGACTTTTCGCCGTCGCGCCAAGCTGTTCTTGCTGCTTGAACGAATCGACTTTAATGACAATTCCATCAATTTCATAAGGAAGCTGGGGCCGCTTTTCATGCCGACTGTTTATAAATGCAACTACTTCGTCGATCGTTGCACAGCGACGGCGTTCCGAATTCGTTTTAAAGCCGAGTTGCTGTAAGTAGTCAAGCGCTTCGCTATGTGAACGAATCCCAAGCTCCTCCGCATTCACTAACCCATACACAAAAATGTCCAAGTGGCGGGAAGCGGCCACTTTCGGATCTAGCTGCCGCAAAGAACCGGCTGCAGCATTGCGCGGGTTTGCAAACAGTTCCTCGCCGCGCTCACGGCGCTGTTCATTTAACCGCTCGAACGATCGTTTCGGCATGTATGCTTCGCCGCGCACTTCTAACGTCACCGGTTCATGGAGCTTCAGCGGCAGCGAACGAATCGTCTTTAAATTTTCAGTAATATCCTCGCCCGTTACACCGTCGCCACGCGTCGCCCCTTGAACGAAGTACCCGTCTTCATATCGTAAAGATACAGCCAGCCCGTCGATTTTCAGTTCGCACACGTAAGCGATATCGTCGCCTACTTCTTGGCGCACGCGGCGGTCAAAATCGCGCAAATCCCCTTCGTTAAACGCGTTCGAAAGGCTTAACATCGGCACGCGATGTTCGACTTTTTGGAACGCATCCAACGCTCGTCCGCCAACGCGCTGCGAAGGAGAATCTTTTGTCTTTAAATCCGGATATTGTTCCTCTAGCGCAATCAGTTCCTGCATGAGCCGGTCGTATTCGGCATCAGGTACTGACGGACGATCCAACACATAATATTCATAGTTATATTGATTTAAAAGGCGGCGCAGTTCTTCGATACGCTCAATTGCCGTTTGTCGGTCCATTTTCATCCTCCTTACACTTTTGTAATCGGTGCAAATTTGGCCAATAACCGTTTAATTCCGATTGGGCTTGGGAAGGCGACATCGAGCTCTTGATCGTCCCCTTCTCCTCGCACGCTGACAATCGTGCCGATTCCCCATTTTTTATGTTCAGCTTTGTCGCCCACTTTCCAAGCGATCACCTCTATGCCGGCCGTTGCGGCGGCTGTCGTGCGGATCATTGCTGTTCTCGTCGGCCCGCTTGACGTCCAAGACTTCGCTTTGTTTGCCTGCTCGATTAATTCGTCTGGAATTTCGCCGACAAAGCGCGATACCGGATTGACCGTTGTTCTACCAAACAATGTCCGTATTTGGGCGCTCGTTAAAAACAGTTCTTCTTCTGCTCTCGTAATTCCGACATAGGCAAGGCGACGCTCCTCTTCCATTTCTTCTTCATCGTCGAGCGAACGGCTATGCGGGAAAATTCCTTCCTCCATACCGATTAAAAAGACGACTGGAAACTCTAATCCTTTCGCCGAATGAAGTGTCATTAACACAACTGCTTCGCTTCCTTTTTCTTCCGGATCGTTCAGTTGGTCAATATCGGCTACTAAGGCTAAGTCGGTTAAAAAGGCAATTAACGATTTGTCTTCGCTCACATTTTCAAAATGCTTCGTCACCGATAAAAATTCGTCAATGTTCTCGAGGCGGCTTTGCGCTTCTAACGTTTTCTCCGCGCGAAGCATCTCGCGGTATCCTGATTTCACCAACACATCTTCCACAAGCTCCGTCACGGACAAATATTCTTGCATTTGTCCCCAATGCTCGATTTGCCGGCGAAATTCCTGTAACGGAGCGGCAATACGTGCGCTCAGTCCGATATGTTCAAGCTCGCCAAGCGCTTGAAACATTGAAAGCCCGTGCGATGCGGCATAGCTGGCAATTTTATCGAGGGACGAAGCGCCGACGCCCCGCTTCGGTACATTAATAATTCTCGCAAAACTAATATCATCATTCGGATTGGCAATAAGGCGCAAATACGCCAAAATGTCTTTAATTTCTTTTCGGTCATAGAACTTCAGTCCACCGACAATTTGATACGGAATGTTCGCTTTCAGTAACACTTCCTCGATGATCCGCGATTGTGCATTCGTCCGGTATAAAATGGCAAAATCGGAATAACGGCGCTTGCCGGACTCGACATATTCTTTCACTTTTCCGACGACAAATTGCGCTTCATCCGATTCGCTCAACGCCTCGTAATACACGATTTTTTGCCCTTCCGGATTTTCCGTCCATAATTTTTTCGGCTTGCGATTGTAGTTGTTTTCGATTACTTCATTCGCTGCTTGCAAAATGCGTTTCGTCGAGCGGTAGTTTTGTTCGAGCAAAATGACTTTTGCGTTCGGATAATCTTTTTCAAACGATAAAATGTTTTGGATGTCCGCCCCGCGCCAGCGATAAATCGACTGATCGGAATCGCCGACAGCACATATGTTTTGAAACTTTGACGCTAACATTTTCACAAGCATATACTGCGCCCGGTTTGTGTCCTGGTACTCATCAATATGAATGTATTGAAACTTATACTGGTAATACTCCAACACTTCCGGCACTCGTTCGAATAAATGAATGGTCGTCATAATTAAGTCGTCAAAATCAAGCGCATGGTTGCGCAAAAGGCGCTGCTGGTACTCTGTATAGACGTCGCTCGCAATTTTTTCGTAATAGTTTCCTGCTTTTTTGGCGAATTGTTCTGGAGAAAGCAGTTCATTTTTCGCACTGCTGATCGTGCCTAAAATGGCGCGCGGGTCAAATTTTTTCGAATCGATATTTTTCTCATTCAAAATGTTTTTTAAAACCGAAAGCTGGTCAGTCGTATCTAAAATCGAAAAATTACGGTTGATTCCAATGCGGTCGGCATCGCGGCGCAAAATACGGACGCACATCGAATGGAACGTCGAAATCCAAATGTCTTCGGCCGCCCCGCCAACAAGCGATTGCACGCGTTCTTTCATTTCGCGGGCAGCTTTATTCGTAAATGTGATCGCTAAAATGTTCCACGGTGCAACATGCTTTTCCACCATTAAATAGGCAATGCGGTGCGTTAACACGCGCGTCTTTCCGCTTCCTGCTCCAGCCATAATGAGAAGGGGCCCTTCCGTCGTTCTCACCGCCTCTTGCTGTTCGCGATTCAAATTTGCAAGGAGCTTATTGGATAAAAAACTCAATGTCATCACCACCATACAAACATTCGTTCTATTTTACTACATTTTTCCCGGTCATACAACGTTCCCTTTCACAGCCTTCACCGTTTCAAGCGCTTTGGGCAAATCTTTATACACGGCGTTTCCGACGACAATCGTATCGGCGTATTGCGCCATTTCTTTCGCCTGCTCGGCCGTTTCAATTCCGCCTCCGTAAAACAGCCGGGCATGGTGCAGTACACGTTTCACACTTTGTACCGTTTGTACGTTCCCGTATGTTCCACTATATTCCAAATAAAAAATCGGCAGCTTGTACATGTTTTCTGCTATGCGAGCGTACGCCACGACATCTTCGCCCGATAGATCGGTGTTTGCCTCCGTTAGCGCCGCCGCTTTGCAATCTGGATTCAAAATGCAATACCCTTCCATCACAATTTCATCCCAGTTCATTAATTCCCCAAATTGTTTCACCGCTTCATGATGTAAATCAATGATCCATTTCGTTTTCCGGCTATTTAACACCGTCGGAATGAAATAAAAATCAAATCCCGGCGTCACCGCCTCCACGTTTGATATTTCCAACGCACAAGGAACGGCAAAGCGACGAATCCGTGCCATTAAATCAAGCACGTTTTCTAACGTCACTCCATCCGTTCCGCCAACAATGACGGCATCGGTTCCAGATTCGCAAACTAGTTCGAGCTCTTCATCGCTAATGTCTTTATTCGGATCTAGTTTAAACACATGACGCCATCGACGAATATCGTACATACAATAACCTCCATTATATATATCCGTCTTTTCATTATAACAAATCTGTTCTTTTTTCAGCCAAAAAGAAAAGGAGCCCCGGCTGGAATGCTCCTTTTTAAGCGTGATTTGTTTCTTTCGAATCATTTGATTGCTCTTCTTTAATGCGATCAAGCGCCATCCCGTATGCATCGTTTCCATAGTTTAAACAACGTTTGACGCGCGAAATCGTGGCTGTGCTCGCTCCTGTTTCCGTCTCAATTTTATGGTACGTGTACCCTTCGCGTAGCATCCGTGCCACTTCAAGGCGCTGTGCAAGCGATTGAATTTCGTTAACCGTGCATAAATCATCGAAAAAACGATAACATTCCTCTAAATCGCGAAGAGAAAGAATCGCCTTAAACAACTGATCTACCTCTCTGCCTCTCAGTTTGTCAATTTGCATGCGTTTTTCAACCCTCCATCAATGATATTGAACAATATCCATCTGTGGAACGATATTAATCCACGTTTTTCCCGGTACAAATCCGATGGGCACACCGTTTTCATATGGCAACAGGCGGCCGTTGACATTTTTCCATTCGACACGCCGTACTGTTCCGTTTTGAAACAAATAGCCGTTCCCTCCGGATTTCAAATCAATATCGCGCCGACCGTACTGGTCAGAAATGATATGCTTAGCTGCGACAACGAATAAGTTTTGAACCAACACAGGTTCGCGCGTATCATAATCGATCGTTTGCTCGCCCGCGCTATAGCGAAAATAGCCGTTTTGCTCTGGAACATATTTGTATTGAACTTGGGCGTACGCTTGGCGGGAATACGAAATCTCCACTTGTTGCGCGGATTCCCCTGTTGATTCGTTTTGGAAAAACGGCAGCGGCTCGACCGTTTCTTGCAGCGCATAGCCTTTTTCTTTCGCGCCTTTTTCGATATTGGCAAACGTAATGTACGAATTGTGGGGCGCCTTGCGGAACGACACGCGCTTGAACAGCGTCCCATCATAGAATAGTCCATTCAAATAATCGGCTTCTCCGGATTCCAGCATGCTTTTCGCTTCCGGACTCCAGCCATGGCAAATATACAGCGCATCGAACCCTTTGCTCAACTCAATGTAATAATCGCGGGCGCTGCGAACCGGTCCGACTTTTTCCGGAAATTCGCTTTGATATAGCGCCAAAAAGCGCGTAATATCGCCTTCGGCCAACACCTCATAAACGACATCCGCTTTCTGCAAGCCTGATTGCGGCCTCGCTTTCGGATGATTGTTGATCATGACGGCAACCACGCGATGATCCGTCCGTGTTTCGGCAGGCAATCCCGTTAACGGAAACATAGCTTGTTGTTGCGGTGTTTGTTCTTGACTTTCTTGCCTTGGCGCTTCAATCTGTGTTGCATTTTGTTCTTTCTTCGCGCAGCCGCTGAACAAAAGGTAAACTACGCTTATCACCATCAACCATCGTTTCACTGCTCACACAACCTTTTTCTTTTATATTTTAACGCATTATTGATGGAAAGAGTATCGTTTTGTTCATCACATCATAAATTCCTTTTTGCGTAATTCGAATATAAGGTAGATGAGTGGATTGGAAAAATAGAAGCGAATAAATCGGATCGGCGAAACGATATCCCCTTTCTTTTAATAGCTTCGTCAATTCCTTTTCTTCATCGATCAGTTCTTCCATTTTTTTCTTCGACATCATTCCGCTAAGCGGTAACGGAATTTCGTGAATGATTGTCCCGTTTTCCGCCAACACGATTCCGCCGCCGATTTCGTTCATGCGTTGAAACGCTAAAAACATATCGCGTTTGCTTTTTCCGATTAATAAAATGTCCCCTGTATTGGAATAAGAGCTAACCAATCCTTTCACATGAGTCGCAAATCCTTTGACTACTGTATTCACACGCCATTTCCCATTTCGGTCTACAAGCATTAAAAAGCTTTCATCATGGGCGGTAGACAACTCATCGTGTGACGTATCGATCGAAATGGAATACGGCCGCATAATGACGGAGTTTTGCATATGCAGTCCTAACGGCATCGAAAATTGTAAATCATCAAGCGACAATTGCCAAATCAAGCGAAGCGGAGTCATTCCATAAGACTCCCAGTCAATCACAGAAAACGGTTCTTCACAAACACCATCACGCTTCACCCAGTGCCCTTTTGCCAGCACGCTGACCGGTGTCGGGTCGTCTTGTGCCCGTAAAAAATTGATATTAGCCACCCGGCCTGTTGTAATGGAGCCGTGAAGATGTTCCATCTGATAATGGCGGGCGACATTCACTGTCGCCATATGATAGGCATCTATGATCGGAACTCCTTTTTCAATGGCGATTCGAATCATTTGATCGATTAAGCCTTGCTCGTAAAATGAAGGTGGCGAACCGTCTGTCGTGAAAATCAATCGGTCGTATTGCTCGATGCCTAATTCTTTGATTTCTTCAAGCAATGCCGGTAAATCCGGGCGAATCGAAGAATATCTCAACGAAACGGTATATCCGTGCAAAAGTCGGTTGTATACTTCTTTGCCCGTCATCGCTTCGTGGTCGCAATCAGCGCCGATTAGCATCATTTTTGTAAGCGTTTTCTCTGAAGCGCTAGGAAAATGGCCTTCGATTTGTTTTTTCATTTGTTTTGCTTCTTGTATCCAATGAAGCATCACATCATCCCCGGCAAGCAGCCGCGGCCATCCCGTCAATTCTCCCCCTTGCACGACGGACTTTTGTTTTAACCATTCTTTAATGGTCGCATAAGAAAACCGCTCTTCCTCTTTTTCAAGCTCTGTTTGTCCATCAAAGCGGCACCACCAATACATCGTCACCGGAAGCGATTCTATGTCCCGCAAAAAAGAAAACGCTTTCTTTTTTGATAGCTGCAATGCAAGAAATAAATTATCGTTGATGATTGTCGTCGTGCCAAACTTCGCTGCATATTCCGCCAACGTTTGGGGATTATATAACTGAAACGGATGCGCATGCGGTTCAATATAGCCTGGGACTAAATAATAGCCGCTGCAATCGATCACTTCGCATTGTCCAAGATCGTTCGGCAAACGTTCACCGGCGTAAATGATGCGATCTTGATAAATCCAAATGTTTCCTTTTTTCCATTGATGTAAATACGAATGCAAATAGGTAGCGTTTGTAAGCAACTTTGTCGGCGATCGTTTTCCGTCGATAATCGACATTTGTTCACGCAGTTGCTCACTTTTCCAGCGGTAACGTTGTTCAACCATATACATCCCCGTTCCTTTTTTTCCTAAATTGTACCATGTAACCATTTTACCGCATTAAAGTCATTTTCACAAACAAAAAAAAGAGGTGGAAATATATGGATAAAGTAAATATTGGAATATGGAACGCCCTACTTCGAATTACATGTGGGCTGACTTTGCTTGCTTGGATCACTGCAAAAATGGTGAAGCGCCCTTGGTACGATTCATATATCGTTGTAGCAATGTTAGCAGCCATGAAAGTAGCAGAAGGAATCACCCGCTTTTGTCCGTTAACGGCATTTATCGAAAAGTACCAGCAGCAAAAAAAACAAAACAACCAACCGCCAGGCAATCCAACGTAATTTTAAGAAATGAACCGCTAGTGTTATCCATTATTTCACCAAGCGTGTTAATTAACTATTAAAAACAAGTTGACATCGCTCTATTCCTTGCTTTTCTGCTTTAGAAAAGCCGCAGGTCGAGCGATGAGCATCGGTTTTGCTTAATCATTCAAACACGTAAAAACGGGCTGACTTTATTTACACAAGCCAGCCCGCAAACATAGATAGTAAGGAGAGAATCCATTATGTTGCTCGAATATATGACGGATATGTCGTTTGTGCTCGCCACATTAATTGGCGGAATTATCGCCCTTACTTTTGTTTATGTGAAGAAAAAGCGTGTGCGATAGCTTTATGGCCGATGTCGCGGCGATAAAACAGCTGGTCGCAGCGCACTTTGGCGATTTGTGCATATGCTTCTTGCTGCGCTTCTTCGAGTGTAGCTCCTTTTGCTGCAATCAATAGCACGCGTCCGCCGTTTGTGCATAATGCCCCATTTTCCGTTTTCGTTCCGGCATGAAAGACAAGCGTGCTTTCTTTTAATTCATTCAATCCCTCGATAACCGCTCCGCTTTCATATGCTTCAGGGTAGCCTTTCGAAGCTAAGACGACACCGATTGCCGCTTCTTTCGACCACGTTAACGCGACTTCCTTCCCTTCAAGTAAGTCAATGATGAATTGCACAAGATCGTTTTCTAAGCGCGGCAACACCACTTGAGCTTCTGGGTCACCGAAACGCGCGTTAAATTCAATCACTTTCGGTCCTTGAGCAGTGGCGATTAATCCTGCATATAAGACGCCCGTAAATGGACGACCTTCGGCAACAAGCGCTTTCGCAACCGGATAAATAATTTGTTCGACCGCTTGCTGCACGATTTCGCCAGCAATTTGCGGAACAGGGGAATAGGCACCCATTCCCCCGGTATTAGGGCCTTCATCATTGTCAAATGCACGTTTATGATCTTGAGCGATCGCCATTGGATACGCTTTTTCGCCATGAACAAACGCCATGAGCGAAAACTCTTCTCCTTCTAAAAATTCCTCAACCACCACTTGTTTACTTGCTTCCCCGAACTTTTCCTCTACCATCATTGCATATAGTGCATCGATCGCTTCTTGCACCGTCATGGCCACCGTGACGCCTTTTCCGGCCGCTAATCCATCTGCTTTAATGACGATCGGTGCCCCTTTTTGTTCGACGTACGCTTTTGCTTCCTCATAAGAAGTAAACGATTGATATTCAGCAGTCGGCACACGATATTTTTTCATCAATTCTTTTGCAAACGCTTTGCTTCCTTCAATGAGCGCCGCTTCTTTCCGCGGTCCAAAAATGCGCAATCCTTCTTCTTGGAAGCGGTCTACAACACCATTTAAAAGAGGGGCTTCCGGTCCGACAATCGTGAGATCAATCCGTGCGTTTTTCGCAAACTGTACAAGCGCTTCTGTATCATGTTCAGCAATCGGAACGAGCTCAGCTACCTCAGCGATCCCCGGATTCCCCGGCGCTGCATACAGTTTTGTCACAAGCGGGCTTTGCGCCGCTTTCCAAGCGATGGCATGCTCCCGTCCACCGCGACCAATAATGAGCACCTTCATTTCTTTCACCTCTTAATGTTTAAAATGACGCACACCCGTAAAGACCATGGCGATTCCGTATTCATCGGCTTTTTGAATCGAGTCTTCATCGCGAATCGATCCACCCGGCTGGATAATTGCTGTCACTCCTGCTTTCGCCGCCGCTTCGACCGTATCATTCATCGGGAAAAAGGCGTCAGACGCTAAAGCCGCTCCTTGTGCTTTTTCTCCCGCTTGCTCAATCGCAATTTTCGCTGCGCCGACGCGGTTCATTTGGCCCGCCCCCACGCCGATCGTCATTCCGTCTTTGGCAAGCACGATCGCATTCGATTTGACGTGCTTCACAACTTTCCAAGCGAGCTTCAAATCTTCCCATTCTTTTTCCGTCGGCTCGCGTTTCGTCACTACTTTCAACTCCGCGTCGTCAAGCGTATACCGGTCTTCCTCTTGCACTAACAATCCGCCTTTCACCGATACGAACATCGGCTCGTTCTTTTGTTCTGCGACAAAATCGACCGTGAGCAACCGAATGTTTTTCTTCTGCGTTAAAATCGCTAGCGCATCCTCACTGAACGATGGGGCGATAACAATTTCTAAGAAAATTTCGTGCATCTTTAACGCCGTGTCGCGGTCGACTTCCCGGTTAAGGGCGATAATGCCGCCAAAAATCGACGTTGGATCTGCTTCGTACGCTCTTGCGAACGCTTCAAAAATCGTGCCGCCAACCCCTACTCCGCAAGGGTTCATATGCTTCACCGCCACTGCTGCCGGTTCTGTAAATTCTTTCACAATTTGCAATGCGGCGTTAGCATCGTTAATGTTATTGTATGATAGTTCTTTTCCGTGCAATTGTTTGGCGGCTGCAATTGAGAACGAAGATCCTAACGGCTTTTGGTAAAACGCCGCGCTTTGGTGCGGGTTTTCGCCATAGCGCAAATCTTGCTTTTTCGTAAACGTCACCGTCAATGTTTCTGGATACGACTCGCCTGCTGTATTCGTTAAATATTCGGCAATCATTGCATCATAAGCAGCAGTGTGGCGGAATACTTTCGCTGCCAGCTTCAAGTTCGTGGCTTTGGAAACCGCGCCGTTTTCCCTTAATTCTTGCAGCACTGTTTCATAGTCGGCAGGATCGACTACTACCGTCACATATTGGTGATTTTTTGCCGCCGCCCGGAGCATCGTCGGACCGCCGATATCAATATTTTCAATCGCTTCCGCAAACGTCACATCCTGCTTAGCAATCGTTTGCTGGAACGGATATAAATTGACGACCACTAAATCGATCGGCTGAATTTGATGTTCGTTCAGTTGCTGAAGGTGGTCTTCGTCATCGCGAATGGCCAGCAATCCGCCGTGAATCATCGGATGAAGCGTCTTCACGCGCCCGGCTAAAATTTCTGGAAACCCGGTCACATCGGAGATGCTGATGACAGGAACCCCTTCTTGTTCCAACGTTTTTTTTGTTCCGCCTGTCGAAATAATCTCGACCCCTAATTCCGCCAATTGTTTGGCAAATGAAACAATTCCTTCTTTATTGGAAACGCTCAGTAATGCACGTTTAACGTTCATATGTTTCGACCCTTTCAAGCAATGTTTTTAAGACGGATGGATATAGTTCATGTTCGATGGCATGAATTTTTCGTTCCACCTGTTCCAGCGACTCCCCTTCCTCAATCGGAACCGCTCTCTGGGCGATAATCGGTCCGGTGTCCATTCCTTCATCGACGTAGTGAACGGTTACACCTGTAATTTTTACACCGTAGCGGTACGCTTGTCCAATCGCATCTTTTCCAGGAAACGCAGGTAACAAAGACGGATGGATGTTGACGATTCGCCCTTCATAAGCAGACAAGAGCGTTGGGCCAATTAGGCGCATGTAGCCGGCTAAAGCGATAAATTCAATGCCGCTCTCGGTTAATTGCGCTAAAATGTCCCGTTCAAAATCCGCTTTCGTTGCATAATCTTTTGGACGAAAAACGAAAGCGGGAATGCCTTCTTTTTTCGCCCGCTCGACCACTTTGGCTTCAGGGCGGTCACATACTAATAACGCTACTTCCGCCGCTAGTTCTCCACGTTTGACCGCATCGACAATCGCTTGAAAATTCGTTCCGCTCCCAGAGGCAAATATTGCAAGCTTCATTCCATTTTCCCTCCGGCAAACACAACGCCTTCACCTTTTTTGACGCGGCCGATTAAATACGCTTTTTCACCAAGCTGTTCTAAACGTTCAATGAGCGGATGAATCATTTCGCTGTCCACCGCCATGACTAAACCGATTCCCATGTTAAAAATATTAAACATCTCTTTCCGCACAAGATTTCCTTTTTCTTGCAACAAGTCAAAAATCGGCGGAATCGGCCAAGAACCGTAATTAATTTCTGCACATAACCCATTTGGCAACATGCGCGGAATATTTTCAACAAACCCGCCGCCTGTAATGTGAGCCATTCCTTTAATCTCAAACTCCTTCATCACTGCAAGCAGCGATTTGACATAAATGCGTGTCGGTTTAAGCAGCTCGTCGCCTAAAGGAAGTGGCAAGCCATATGTTTCATGCAAATCGAGCTTCGCCTCTTCCAATACAATTTTCCGCACAAGCGAGTAGCCGTTGCTATGGATGCCATTCGAGGCAAGCCCGATTAACGCGTCGCCTTCTTGAATCGTTTCCCCTGTAATTAATTTCGATTTCTCGGCAATGCCGACTGCAAAGCCAGCCACATCATATTCTTCTTCACGATACATGCCCGGCATTTCCGCTGTCTCTCCTCCGATCAGCGCACAACCCGCCTGCACACATCCATCGGCAATACCTTTCACGATTTGCTCAATTTTTTCCGGAACCGCTTTTCCGCAAGCGATATAATCGAGGAAAAAGAGCGGTTCCGCCCCTTGGACCACAATGTCATTGACGCACATCGCCACGCAATCGATGCCGATCGTATCATGCTTATCCATCATAAAAGCAAGCATCAATTTTGTGCCAACTCCGTCCGTCCCTGACACTAATACCGGTTCGTTATATCCTAGTTTCGATAAATCGAACATGCCGCCAAAGCTGCCAAGTCCGCCGAGCACTTCTGGGCGAGCCGTTTTTTGGACATGTTTTTTCATTAAGGAAACAGCTTTGTAACCCGCCTCAATATCCACTCCCGCTCGTTTATATGCGTCCGCCACCTTTAAAGCCCCCTTTTACTGTTTTGACGTTAGCTGCAGCCATTCTGTATATGTCTTAGTCGGATACGTTCCGGTAAAACAAGCCATACATTGCCCATGACACTGCGAGTCTCTCGAGCGACCAATTGCCTCAAGCAATCCTTCTTCGCTTAAAAACGCGAGCGAATCGGCACCAATCATTTGCCGAATTTCCTCAACCGAATGAGTAGCCGCCACTAACTCTTCTTTTGTCGGCGTATCGATGCCATAAAAGCATGGATGTGTAATCGGCGGTGAACTAATGCGCACATGCACTTCCGTCGCTCCTGCTTCCCGAAGCATCTTGACGATCCGCTTGCTTGTTGTTCCCCGGACAATGGAATCATCAACCATGACGACTCGCTTCCCTGCGACGACGCCACGCACAGGCGAGAGTTTCATTTTGACCCCTTGTTCCCGCAGCGCTTGCGACGGCTGAATAAATGTCCGACCTACATAGCGATTTTTAATTAAGCCGAGCTCATACGGTATCCCTGTTACTTCAGCGTAACCAATCGCGACCGAGATGCTTGAATCAGGTACCCCTGTTACAACGTCCGCTTCTACTGGCGCTTCGAAAGCAAGGCGCTTGCCTAAATTTTTGCGGGCTGTATGAACGTTAATGCCGTCGACATTGCTGTCAGGCCGCGCAAAATAAATGTATTCCATGCTGCAAATCGAACGAACTCTTTTTTCAGCATAGCGTTCTGAATGAATTCCTTCCTTGTTGATAATGATAAGCTCGCCTGGTTCCACTTCACGTTCATACGTCGCACCTACGGCATCAAATGCACACGTTTCGGAAGCGACCACATAAGCATTGCCGAGACGGCCGATCGAAAGCGGCCGAAATCCTTGAGGATCGAGAGCAATGTACAACTCTGTTTCCGTTAATAGAAGAAATGCAAAGGCCCCTTCCAAATAAGTAAGAGCCACTTTAATTTGTTCTTTTAACGTAGGTGCCATGCTGCGGCGGATTAAATGCGCAAACACTTCCGTATCGGATGTCGTTTGAAAAATGCTGCCTTGTTGTTCAAGACGAAGTTTTAGCTCAGCAGCATTGACTAAATTGCCGTTATGCGCCAACGCAATGCTTCCGCTTTGCGAACGGAACAACAGGGGCTGAACATTTTCATAGCCCCCGCCTCCCGCTGTCGCATAGCGCACATGGCCGATCGCAGCTGCTCCGCTTAATTGTTGAAGCTCCCCGTTGCTAAACACTTCCGTCACCAATCCAAGTCCTTTATGTCCTTTTAATGTTTCGCCATTAGCTACAACAATTCCGGCGCCTTCTTGGCCGCGATGCTGCAAACTATGCAAGCCGTAATATGTCAATTGCGCTGCTTCATCATGTCCCCAAATGCCAAAAATCCCACATTCCTCGTTTAAGCCTTTGATTTCAGCAAGCATGGAATAGCTCCTTTCCATACGCTTCTCATTTGTTCAACCGAAAGATTCACGACCGCTTCGCCATGCTCATTTTCGATGCGAAGCGTGCCCTCATCAGTCACTTCACCAATTTTTTTTGCTTCCACCAGCTGTTCAAATGTAGCCTGATGCTCTTTTTTCACAGAAACGACGAAACGGGATTGCGTTTCGCTGAATAATTCTGCGGCAAGATCACCGCTTATTGTCACCTTTGCTCCTAGTCCGTTTGCGTTCATTAAACACTCGGCTAACGCAACAGACAATCCGCCTTCAGCCACGTCATGAGCAGAAGCAACCACTCCTGCGCGAATCGCGGCAAGAAGCGCTTGTTGACGCTGTGCCTCTACTTCTAAATCGATGCTTGGCGCTTTGCCAAAAATGCGGCCTTCTAGCAGTTTTTGCAATTCGCTGCCGCCAAATTCTTGTTTGGCTTCCCCAATTACATAGATGATATCGCCTGCCTGTTTAAAAGTTTGAGTCGTCACATGATCCAAGTGTTCGACTAACCCAACCATACCGACGACCGGTGTTGGATATACCGCTTCACCGTTTGTTTCGTTGTAAAGCGATACGTTTCCGCTAATAACCGGTGTCGCAAGCGTGCGGCACGCCGCACTCATGCCATCGACCGCTTTTTCCAGCTGCCAAAAAATTTCCGGTTTTTCTGGAGAGCCGAAGTTTAAGCAATCGGTAATAGCAAGCGGCTTAGCTCCCGAACAAACGACGTTTCGCGCCGCTTCCGCTACCGCAATTTTCCCGCCTGTTTCCGGGTCTAAATAAATATAGCGGGAATTGCAGTCGGTTGTCATCGCCAGCGCCTTTTTCGTGCCGCGAATGCGAACGACCGCTGCATCCGAACCTGGAGCGACTACGGTATTCGTGCGCACCATATAATCATATTGGTCATATACCCATTCTTTGCTCGCAATCGTCGGTTGCGCTAATAACGAAAGCAACGTTTCTTCATAGTTTTCGACATGCGGCACGTAATCGATCTGTTGAAACTCACGGTAATAAGCCGGTTCTGCTGATGGCTTATGATAAACAGGTGCATCTTTTGCTAACGCATCAACCGGAATTTCCGCAACCACTTCTCCATGAAAATAAAGGCGAAGCATTTTGTCATCCGTTACTTTGCCGATCGCCTTTGCCTCAAGTCCATACTTGGCAAATAAATCACAAATTTCTTGCTCACGGCCTTTTTTCACGACAAGCAGCATGCGTTCTTGCGACTCGGAAAGCATCATTTCATACGGCGTCATCCCTGCTTCACGCTGCGGGACAAGGTCTAAATTCATTTCAATGCCGACGCCTGCTTTGCTCGCCATTTCAGCCGAAGAACTTGTTAATCCTGCGGCTCCCATATCTTGAATGCCGACTAATGCATCTGATTTGACGACTTCTAAGCATGCCTCCAGCAGCAGTTTTTCCATAAATGGATCGCCCACTTGCACAGCCGGACGTTTTGCTTCCGATGCTTCTGTTAATTCTTCAGAAGCAAATGTCGCGCCATGAATGCCGTCGCGTCCTGTTTTCGCCCCGACGTACATGACCGTATTGCCAACGCCTGACGCCACCCCGCGCTGAATGTCTTCATGGCGGATCAAACCGACGCACATCGCATTGACAAGCGGATTCCCTTCATATGCCGCATCAAACTGCACCTCTCCACCGACAGTTGGGATTCCTACACAGTTTCCGTACCCAGCGATGCCCGCAACGACATGTTCAAATAAATATTTCACGCGCGGAGACGTTAATTCCCCGAAACGAAGTGAATTAAGAAGCGCAATCGGGCGTGCGCCCATCGAAAAGACGTCGCGAATAATGCCGCCGACCCCTGTTGCTGCTCCTTGATACGGTTCAATGGCAGAAGGATGGTTATGGCTTTCAATTTTAAACGCTACCGCCAATCCGTCCCCAATATCGACAATGCCCGCTCCTTCTCCCGGACCTTGCAATACGTGTTCTCCTTCGGTTGGAAATTTTTTTAACACAGGTTTAGAATTTTTATAACTGCAATGTTCCGACCACATCACTGAAAAAATGCCTATCTCCGTATAGTTCGGCAAGCGGCCGAGAATGCGTTCCACCATCGCAAATTCTTCGTCCGTCAATCCCATTTCGCGGTATAGCTTTTCTTCCTTAATCGTTGTTGGACTTGGCTCAAGAAGTAACGACATGTTTCACCCTCCAGTATTTCACGATTGATTGGAACAGTTTCAATCCGTCCGCACTGCCGAGCAACGCATCGACCGCCCGCTCCGGATGCGGCATCATTCCAAGTACGTTCCCTGTTTCATTCATAATGCCCGCAATATTTTCTAAACTTCCGTTCGGATTTTCGTCGTGGTAGCGGAAAATGATTTGCCGGTTTTCGATCAGCTTGGTCAGCGTTTCCTCGTCGCAATAGTAATTGCCTTCCCCATGAGCGATCGGAATCGTAATCACTTCTCCTAGCTCATATAGCGATGTAAACATTGTTTCATTATTTTCTACCCGCAACGTAACAGGGCGGCAAATAAATTTCAAGCTGTTATTGCGGCGCATCGCCCCTGGCAACAACCCCGCCTCTAATAAAATTTGAAACCCGTTGCACACACCGAGAACCGGTTTTCCTTCATCAGCCGCTTTTTGGATCGCTTTCATCACATTCGAAAAACGGGCAATCGCCCCTGAACGAAGATAATCGCCATACGAAAAACCGCCCGGTAGCAAAATGCCGTCAAACTCATCAAGGTTGTCGGCATCGTGCCATACGTACGCGACTTCCTCTCCTAACTCATCTTTAATCGCATGATACATATCAACATCGCAGTTGGAACCCGGAAATACAATCACGGCAAATTTCACTGGACGACTACCTCCTCAATTTCGTAACGGTAGTCTTCAATGACGGTATTCGCTAATAGCTTTTCGCACATTTCACGCACGATCTCTTCAACGTTTCGTTCGCTTTTTTCAATCACAAGCTCCATAAACTTGCCGATTCTTACATCTTGCACTTCGCGATAAGACAAACTATGCAGCGCTCCTTTCACCGCCGTCCCTTGCGGATCCAACACGTTTTCACGCAGTGTGACATATACTTTTACTTTGTACATTCTGTTTATCCTCCTAATCTTTGTAAAATAACTTCATATGCATCGGCTAAGTTCCCTAAATCTCGACGAAATACATCTTTATCGAATTTTTCATTCGTTTCCATATCCCATAAACGGCACGTATCAGGTGAAATTTCATCCGCTAATACGATTTTCCCTTCCGCATCGAACCCAAATTCGAGCTTAAAATCAATCAAGCGGACATGACAGTTTTGAAAATATTGGGTGAGGATCTCATTGACCTTTAAAGCATATTCCTTCAAAACAGCGATTTGTTCTGAAGTAGCTAGCTTTAAAATGGCAATGTGGTCTTCCAACAAAAGAGGGTCGCCAAGTTCATCATTTTTGTAATAAAACTCAATCAGCGGTTTTTCTAGGCTTGTTCCTTCGGCGATGCCAAGCCGCTTTGCAAGACTTCCAGCAACATAGTTACGGACAACAACTTCAAGAGGAATAATCGTTACTTTTTTTACAAGCTGTTCTGTTTCAGATATTTTTTGAATAAAATGATTATCAATGCCTGCGCTATGGAGTTTAGAAAATAATAAACTGGTGATTTCATTGTTTAAACGGCCTTTTCCAGCGATTGTCGCCTTTTTTTCTCCGTTAAACGCTGTAGCGCTATCTTTATATTCGATCCAAAGAACGTTCTCTTCATCCGTCATATACACTTTTTTCGCTTTTCCTTCGTAAAGCAATTCCAATTTTTTGACCATACGAAAGGCCTCCTAGACAGAATATTAGGAATTTTCCTTTGATTGCATAGGTAAGGAAATCCTTACCTATGCCTCCTTACAATCCTAACCGTTCAAAAATCGTATCGACATGCTTCAAGTGATAGTTGTAATCAAAGCAATCATCGATCTGTTCTTTCGTTAAGCGGTTCGTAATCGTTTCGTCCGCTTCAATTAACGAACGGAACGGCACTTGCTTTTCCCACGCTTCCATCGCTTTCGGCTGCACTAAATCATATGCTTCTTCGCGGGTCATTCCGGTATCAATGAGGGCGAGCAAGACACGCTGCGAATAAATGAGTCCGAGCGTCCGGTCCATATTCCGTTTCATATTTTCCGGGAACACCGTTAAGTTTTTCACAATATTCGCAAAGCGGTTCAGCATATAGTTTAACGCAATGGTCGCATCCGGCAAAATAATGCGCTCTGCTGACGAATGAGAAATATCGCGTTCATGCCATAACGGCACGTTTTCATAAGCGGTCAGCATATATCCGCGGATCACCCGCGCCATTCCTGTCATATTTTCTGAGCCGATCGGATTGCGCTTATGTGGCATCGCCGAAGAACCTTTTTGGCCTTTAGCAAAAAACTCCTCGACTTCGCGCGTTTCGCTTTTTTGCAGCCCACGAATTTCTACCGCAAATTTTTCAATCGATGTCGCAATTAATGCCAATGTCGCCATATAATGGGCATGGCGGTCACGCTGCAACGTTTGCGTCGAAATCGGCGCCGGCTCTAATCCAAGTTTTTCGCATACGTATTTTTCAACAAAAGGATCGATGTTCGCATACGTCCCAACCGCACCGGAAATTTTCCCGATGCGCACCGTTTCCGCTGCCTGTTTGAACCGCTCTAAATTCCGTTTCATTTCCGCGTACCAAAGCGCCAGTTTCAAACCAAACGTCGTCGGTTCCGCGTGAACGCCGTGCGTGCGCCCCATCATCACTGTATATTTATGTTCTTGTGCTTTTTCCTTTAACACCTGAATAAAGTTTTCAAGATCGCGAAGTAAAATCTCATTTGCTTGCTTTAATAAATAAGATAATGCTGTATCGACGACATCCGTCGATGTTAAACCGTAATGCACCCATTTTCGCTCTTCGCCTAACGTTTCAGAAACAGCACGCGTAAACGCTACGACATCGTGGCGTGTTTCTTCTTCAATTTCTTTAATTCGTTGAATGTCGAATGAAGCATTTTGACGGATTTTCTCGACATCCTCTTTTGGGATGACACCAAGTTCCGCCCACGCCTCACACGCTAAAATCTCCACTTCTAGCCATGCTTTGAAACGATTTTCTTCCGTCCAAATCGCTCCCATTTCCGGTCTAGTGTACCGTTCAATCATTGTGATCCTCCTTCTTTTTCGTTCCAAATATGCAAGGCGTTAATCGCCTGCAACGCTTCCTCCACCGTTTCAGCAAGCACCGTGACATGCCCCATTTTGCGTTTTTTCTTCGCTTCTTTTTTGCCGTATAAATGAAGATGCATGTTTTGGAATTTCGGAATGTTGTCAATGACCGGCTGCATATGCTCTCCTAAAATGTTAACCATCACCGCCGGCGTCAACAATTTCGTGCTTCCAAGCGGCCAATTGCAAATGGCACGAACGTGCTGTTGAAATTGAGACGTTGCACAAGCATTAATTGTATAATGACCGGAATTGTGCGGTCTAGGGGCAAGTTCGTTAATGTAAATATCCCCTTCTTTTGTCAAAAACATTTCCACCGCTAACGTTCCGATTAGTTCAAAATGTTTCGCCAGCGTTTCGGCATATACGATAGCTTTTTCTGCAATATGTGGAGAAATTCGTGCAGGAACAATCGTTTGATGCAAAATGTTGTCCACATGAATATTCTCGCCAACCGGAAAGACGCTCATATCTCCCAATCCGTTTCTTGTGACAATAACGGAAATTTCTTTTTCAAAAGAAAGCCAGCTTTCTAATACACAAGGGCCGGATTGCAATAAGAGCAACGCTTTCTCGATATCTTCCTTGCGGCGAATGACAGCTTGTCCTTTCCCGTCATATCCGCCGCGGCATGTTTTCAAGACGCAAGGAAGTCCGATCGTATCGATGCCGCTCCGCAGTTCTTCGGAAGAACGGACTTCGATGTAAGGAGCGACCGGAAGCCCCGCATCCGTAACGGCCTTCTTTTCAGTCGCCCGATCTTGAGTGATCGCTAGCAAATTGCTTCCTTGAGGCACACGCGAATGCTCCACTAACCACTCAAGCGCTGCCGCATCAATATTTTCAAATTCATACGTAATCACATCGCTTACATCGGCTAACCTTTTGATCGCTTCAATGTCATTATATTCCCCTGTAATTTCAATATCGGCTACTTGACCGCATGGAGAATCGGAAACAGGATCAAGCACCGCCACCCGAAATCCCATTTCTTTTGCCGAAATCGCCATCATTCTGCCGAGTTGGCCGCCTCCGATAATTCCAATCGTCTGGCCTGGAATGATTGTTTTTTTATTCAAGATCATCACTGCTTTCTAATACTTCTTGACGAATACGCTCTCTTCTTTTTTTCAAGGCTTCCATATATTTCGGTTCATTAATTCCAAGTATCGATGCGGCTAAAAGCCCCGCGTTCGTCGCGCCTGCTTTGCCGATCGCTACCGTTGCCACCGGCACACCGCCTGGCATTTGCACAATCGATAAAAGAGAATCCAAACCGTTCAACGCTTTTGATTGAACAGGCACACCGATAACCGGAAGCGTTGTTTTGGCCGCGACCATTCCTGGCAAGTGTGCCGCTCCTCCCGCTCCGGCAATAATCACTTTAATTCCTCTTCTTTCCGCTGTTTCTGCATATTCAAACATATAGTCAGGCGTTCGATGCGCAGAAACAACTTTTTTCTCAAACGGGATCCCTAGTTCTGTTAATATATCACATGCATATTTCATCGTTTCCCAATCCGACTGGCTCCCCATAATCACACCAACAAGCGGCTGCATCTATTTTCACCTCATTTTTTAACCATATAAAAACCCAGAACAAGCGTTCCTCTCCCAAGGGAAAGCATCGTTCTGGGCATAACTTGGCCATAGAAAGGCAAAAAGCCGTTCCGATCCTTTCCCTCATAGTCCAATAATTTACGGTTATTGGGTAGAAACTTTTGGGCCATATTCCCAAGATTATATGAGGGAATGTTATTAAAGTTACCATTATCTTATCAATGTTTTTGCAAAAATGTCAACATAAAATCGAACATTTATTAAAAAACTAAAATTAATGTTCGGATTTTCCGTTATTTCACCAATTGACATCCTTAACATATGATAAAATAACAGGCGTGTTGATTAACCAATAAAAACCAGTTTAGATGACTCTATTCCTAGCTTTTCTGCCGGCGTCGGCAAGCGATTCGCTTGCCGACTGGGCATGCGTATATAGCATGCCCTCCTCGAACAATGAATGCTTTGCGGGCAAAAAAGTGAGCCCACTGGCGTTCTTGTTCAAGGGATGTGGCAGAAAAGCTTGTGTTCAGCCATACGATTTTGTATTTTTAAGTAAAATAACGGATAATCAACACTCGTGATAAAATAACACGACTGTCAGTTACCGATCGTTAAAAAACTGAATCACAACGATAGATCGGGATGTTACAACCAAGATTTTTACACGGAAGAAAGGAGGCGAACGCTCATGAAAACAAACCCGTTCGGTTCATTTCCTGACTGGACAAAGCAGTGGGAACATTTTTTTAATCATGATTTTTGGGGGAATTTTCAACCTTTTTTCCAAAACAACAAAAAGACACCCAGCATCTCTGGAGTCAATATATATAAAAAAGACAATGAATTGTTGATTGTTGTTTGTTTGCCCGGTTTAGAAAGCATAGATCATGTCGAGCTATATACGTATTATAAAACATTAGAAATTAAAGCAACGATTAATTTACAGTTTAAAGGATTTGAATTAGTCGAAGAAGGAATTTTTCAAGGAACATGGGAAAAGACAATTCCCCTGCCGTTTGCTGTAAAAGAAGAGAGGGTTGAAGCGACGTATCACCACGGGTTATTAATGATTCATCTTCACCGTTTAATTCCAGATAACCGAAAAAAGCGGATTGAAATTAAAAAGCTCGAATAATAAAAGCGACTAACCTCTAAAATAAAAGGTTAGCCGCTTTTCTTTTGTTTTAGCACCTAATTTTCTGCCACGGTGCTTTTATTTTATGGGGGAGAGGATTTCTTTAAAACGGCGTTAATAAAAACGCAAAATTTGCTGGACAAAAAAAGTTAGAGAACTGATCGAACGCTCTCTAACCGCTGTCCGCCTAGCAACGTCCTACTCTTGCAAGGGCGCTGGCCCCGACTACCATCGGCGCTGGAGAGCTTAACTTCCGTGTTCGGGATGGGAACGGGTGTGACCTCTCCGCTATCGTCACTAGGCTTATTTTCTCAAACAGACAATTTTTATTATAAATAAGTTATCTTACTATGTCAATATTTTTTATTCCTCGAAAAACTTTCTGATATTTTACAGCAACTTTAACAATATACCACCATCTTCTTTTATCAGTCAACTATTATTTTCGTGGTGATTTTTATACTTTAGTGCTGATCATGACAAACGAGGATGTCCGAAAAGTTCTGGGACATCCTCTTCTTCCGTTCTATTCTCTTAAGAATACAAAGTATGCAAGGAAAATAAAGAACAGTATATAGAGAATCGGATGCACTTCTTTGCCGCGCCCTTTTAAAATC
>NZ_JACHEP010000013.1 GCF_014201465.1 Anoxybacteroides tepidamans
GCAATTTTTAAGCGGGCGCTTAAAGGGAGCATTTGACCGCATGCGTGTAGAGTTATACGTATAATCTTCTTCTCCTCCTGTCTTTTCTAAAAAAACAAAACTGAAAGGGGAAATCAAAATGTTGATGTTTAAAGAAGAGTATGGAAGCAGAAGCGACGCGTTTAACGAAGCAATCGAGAAGGTATTTGAGATGGTTGAAGGAGCATACGAGTGGGATTTAGATGCAGCGGATAATATATATCCACTCGAACGCAGAGAGATAAGTTTAACTAATGAGAAAAGCGAGAATGTCGGTAGAGTGACGATCGACATATATCCATCCGAAGAAGACGGTTATTACATTGTTGAAGCGTATTTGATTAGCGGTAATATATCACCGATCACGGCTGTTTACACGGCTCGTGAAGCGGAAAAAATATGGGGATTAGGACAGAACACCGTCGTTAAATGGATTGAGCGAGGGAAGTTTAAATTAAGCGAAGCACGGAAAAGTGGTGGCACGTGGTTAGTCACTCATAAAGGAATGGAGCGTGTTGCTGGGCGTTTAGATGATTCTTGGATGAACGAGATTGTTGAAAATTACGTCGATGGATTGAAAACATTTATTGATGAAGCGGACATGTTCTACGCGTGCGATTATATTGATGAGATTGAAGACATACTCGACGAAAAAGAGATTGAGTACACGGACATGGAAAAAGAAAAAATAAAACGACTAATCATAAGAGAATTAGTTGAAGAATACGGAGAAGATAACGTGTTTTACGGTTCTTATGAACATAAAATTGTTGTCAATGATAAAGTCGAAACTATTTACGCTCAACTAGTAATTAGAAAATAGTGATGAAACGTTTTGTGATACAAAACTGATACAAAAATGATACAAAATTCCTTTCTGAGTCTGCTATGATTGTAGCATAGAGAAATATGACGTCACTCTCTCGCACGTTGTGTGCGACAGGGTGGCGTTTTTATTTTAAATTTGAAAGGACGAGAGTATAACGGAATAGAGATGATCGGATGAATTAGGAAAGCGAGGTGACAGGCATGGAACGATACGATGAGGAAGAAGAAAAAGCGAAAGAAGCATATGAGAAGCATAAGTGCAAAGGGTGCGTATGGGCAAAATGGCAAGCCCCTTATATTGTTTCGTGCCTGTTTCCTCGGTGCGTCATAGAAGTCGGGTGGTGCGCCGATGCCTAACAGACCACTAAAACCATGCAACAAGATCGGTTGCACTAACTTAACAAGGGATAGATATTGCGAACAACATAAACACCTAGCCGAGCAGAGACAACGGACAAGACGGAATGATAAGGAATACGACAAGCATAAACGGAACCAACAAGCAAGAGCCTTCTACCATAGCCGAGAGTGGGAACGGACAAGGCTGGCTGTCTTAGCAAGAGACAATTACTTATGCCAACATTGTTTGAAAGAGAAGAAGATTACAAGGGCAGTCATTGTTGACCACGTTGTTCCTTTGCTTGTGGATTGGAGCAAGCGATTGGATATGGATAACCTGCAATCGTTATGCCAGTCCTGCCACAACCGGAAAACGGCGGAAGACAAACGACGGTATGGGTAGGGGGTATGAAAAAAGTTTTGCGGTGCCCTATGGGACCGGCGGGGGCCAGGCAAACGCAAATTTTTTTCGCAAAATGAAACTTTTTCAAGAAGGGAGGGAAGAAAGATGCCAGGCAGACCAAGCAAACCTGTTCAACTTATTAAACTGGAAGGCAATAAAGACCGGAGAACGAAAGCGGAGCTCGAACACCGTGAGAAATTCGAGAAATCCCTTTACACCGGCACGAGTTTCAAAGAATCGCCAGAGGTGAAAGCTGACCCTGTCGCACATAAAGAGTTTTTGCGGCTCAAAAAGCTATACAAGCACATTCAATATGTGGACGGGCTCGATGAACAGATTATCAATCGTTACTGCATCATGATAAGCCAAGAGCGGAGCCTACAGAACACGATTAAAAAACTCAATGAAGACATCGAAAATGCAGATGGCTTTGAAACACGTTCGGAGCTTTACAAGTTGCTTGCCAGCTTAACGACTAAACTGAATCAGACGCGCGACATGATTTTGAAGCTGGAAGATCGCCTTTTCCTAAATCCAACGGCAAGGGTAAAAGCGATCCCGAAAAAACCGCCGGAGGATGATGCTAAGAAATCGCCAATGGCCGAGTTTTTAAAGCGGAGAGCGGGTGGCAACCATGCCACATGATAAGCAACGGGCATTGGAGCCCATCGAATTTATTCAGATGCTAAAGGCTGTTGATGACTTTTACGGACAGCCTTTTATGTTGCTTGACTGGCAGTATGAGGTTCTGTGGGACGTATACGGGACGGTAAATGAAAACCGATTAAGACAGTATCGGTATGCGTATCTTGAAATCCCGAAGAAGAACGGAAAAACATCTCTAATAGCTGGATTGGCACTGTATCATTTGACTTGTGATCCGCCTGGTGGCCAAATTTATTGTTGTGCTGCAGATCGAAGCCAAGCGGAATTGGTCTACAAAGCGGCTACCGGAATGATCGAACAAGATGAAGCCTTACAAAGCATTTTGATTGTCCGGGATAGCCGAAAAGAGATTCGGAATAAGGAAACGGGAACGATTTTAAAAGTCTTATCGGCCGAAGCATACACTAAACACGGAATCAACCCGACTGTTGTCATTTTTGACGAGCTTCACGCCCAGCCGAACCGTGATTTGTGGGATGTCATGACATTCGGTGCTGGCGCGGCACGTAAAGAACCTTTGTGGTGGGTAATCACTACCGCAGGAGATGATCCAGACCGCAAATCTATCGGTTGGGAAGTACACGAATATGCAAGAAAAGTCAGGGATGGAGAAATCCATGATCCTACTTGGTACGTGAAAATATATGCAGCTGATGAAGACGACGATATTTTTGATGAACGAACTTGGTACAAAGCTAATCCAAGTCTAGGTCATACCATTTCTATCGAAGCGGTTAGACAAGAGGCGTTAGCTGCTCGAAACAGTGAAGCGGCGGAACGCCTTTTTCGTTGGCTACGGTTAAATCAATGGGTTTCCTTAAAACGAACGGGATGGCTGCCACTTTCGTTATGGGATCGAACAGAAGGAGAATGGGACTTATCAGAGCTTGTAGGCAAACGATGTTATCCTGGACTTGATTTATCGAGCACGACCGACATTACAGCCGTCTGTTACTTGTTTCCGCCGCAAGAAGGTTTTTCGGATTGGCGCTGTATTTTTGAGGCGTGGATACCGGAAGATAACATGAAAGTACGTGTACAGCGGGATAAAGTGCCGTACGATCGTTGGGTGAATCAAAAGTACTTATACGCCACGCCGGGCGATGTCGTGGACTATGATTTTGTGGAAGCGAGACTAAAAGCCGCCAGCAAACAATATGATGTTCGGGCGCTGGGCACAGACCCTTGGAATAGCCGGATGCTGACGCAACGGCTGATGAAAGACGGGATTAATGTGATTGAAATTCAACAAAACATGAAAAATATGAGCCCGGCTATGAAGATGATCGAACAGCTGATGAAGCGCGGAATGATGACGCACGAAAAGAACCCGGTGGCGCGATGGTGCTGGGGAAACATGGTGATTGCTGTAGACGGGAACGAGAACATTAAACCGATGAAAAACAAGTCAAGAGATCGCATTGACCTCATCGTCGCGCTCATTAACGCGATGGCAACAGCAATGCTGTTTGAAGAAGTGAAATTCGATGTTAACGAGACTACTGAGCAATTTCTCAAAATGATGGGATGGTAAGGAGGTGAGGGCATGGGATGGTGGAACCGCCTGACAAGAATTTTCCGACCGCGAAATGAAACGGTAGACATAAACAACCCGTTACTTTTGCAGTGGTTAGGCATTGACCCCGATACCCCGAAAGATCAACTTTCAGAAGCAACTTATTTTGCTTGTTTAAAAATCCTATCGGAGAGCCTTGGCAAATTGCCATTAAAGATGTACCAGCGGACAGAATGCGGCATTGTAAAAAGCGACAGGGAAGAAATTTACAACCTGTTAAAACTACGCCCAAACCCGTATATGACAAGTAGCGTTTTTTGGTCAACGGTGGAAATGAACCGAAATCATTATGGTAATGCGTATGTATGGTGTCGATACAACGGACCACAGCTACAAGACATGTGGATACTCCCAAGCCAGTATGTCACTATCGTGGTGGACGACGGGGGTATTTTGGGCGAGAAAAATGCGATATGGTACCGATACAATGACCCGTATGATGGCAAGATGTATGTTTTTAGAAACGATGAAGTCTTGCACTTTAAAACATCGGCAACATTTGACGGCATTACCGGCATGTCGGTTCGGGACATCTTGAAAAACACAGTGAACGGTGCGCTTGAAAGTCAAAAATTCATGAACAACCTCTATAAAACGGGGCTAACAGGAAAGGCCGTCCTTGAATACACCGGCGACCTTAACCAAGAAGCGCGAGACCGCCTTGTGAAAGGCTTTGAGCAGTTTGCAAGCGGTTCTCAGAATGCAGGGAAGATTATCCCCGTACCATTGGGAATGAAGTTGGTTCCATTAGACATTAAGCTGACCGACAGCCAGTTTTTCGAACTGAAAAAATACACCGCCCTGCAAATCGCGGCGGCGTTTGGAATCAAACCGAATCAAATCAATGACTATGAGAAGTCAAGTTATGCGTCGGCTGAAGCGCAGAACTTGGCTTTTTATGTTGATACGTTACTTTACATTCTCAAGCAATACGAAGAAGAAATCACATACAAGATTTTGAGTAGCCAACTGATTAATCAAGGCTACTTTTTTAAGTTTAATGTCAACGTTATTCTGCGCGCCGACATTAAAACGCAGATGGATAGTTTATCGACGGCGGTTCAAAACGGAATCATGAAGCCGAATGAGGCGCGTGACTATCTCGATATGCCTGCTGATGATTATGGTGATGTGTTAATGGCCAATGGAAACTACATTCCGTTAAGTATGCTTGGTGCTAACTACGGGATGAAAGGAGGTGAGGGCTAATGCCATTTTGGAAGTTCATCGTCAACCAAGCGACAGAAACCGAGCCTGAGAGCGTGGAATTGCGTATTGAAGGAGATATTGTAGACGATGACGAGGTATGGATTTATGAATGGTTTGGTCAGCCAGCGACGGCACCTAATGCGTTTAAAGAGGAGTTAAGTCAGTTCAAAGGTAAGGACATCACCGTATGGATTGATAGCTACGGTGGCAGTGTATTCGCGGCGGCTGGTATTTACAACGCGCTGAAGGAGCATAATGGCAAGATCACTGTCAAGATTGACGGCAAGGCGATGAGCGCGGCGTCTGTCATTGCGATGGCTGGCGATGAAGTGTTAATGTCTCCAATGGCGGTGATGATGATTCATAATCCATTGACGGCCGCTTACGGCAACATGCACGATTTACGCAAGGTTGCGGACATTTTAGACACGATTAAGGAGTCGATCGTCAACGCGTACGCATTAAAAACAGGGCGTTCTCGCAGCAAAATCTCGCAGATGATGGACGATGAGACGTGGATGTCGGCAAACGTCGCGGTGAAAGAAGGATTCGCTGACGGCATCTTATATCAAGATCAGCCGTTAGACGTCGCTAACATGAGTCAGTTTGCGTTTAGCCGTTTAGCAGTGGTGAATAGCGCAAAAGAGTCTATCAAAAGTTTATTGCGATTCAACGGAATCAAAATGAGTAACAACAATCAATCACAGAACTATGCATCTTCTCCTCGTTTTATAGTAGGAGATAGAGTTGAAGTATTATCTCCGCATACGGAAGGTCACGCTACAGGTGAAGTCAGAGAGGCAGTTCTAACATGGACATATGGAATTGTTTTCGATGGGATGGAAGATATGGGAATCCATCATTGGTATGTTGAATCGGAGTTACAGCCTGTTGAACAAAGCGGAAATGATGGGAACAATGATATGAATGGAAACGACGGAATGACTGATAAAAAGAAGAAAAAGAAAAAGCAACATGACATGCCAGGCATGGAATCAGACAACAAAGTTGAAAAAGAAAAATTGCTGTTAGAACTAGATTTACTCTAGTTCTTTTTTTATTTCAAAAAAATAAAGGAGGAATATCATATGCCTAAAGAACTTCGCGAACTTTTGGAACAAATCAATAACAAGAAGGAAGAAGCTCGTAAACTTCTTGCGGAAAACAAAATCGAGGAAGCGAAAAAACTGAAAGAAGAAATCGTAGCGCTGCAAGAAAAGTTTGATATTGCAAAAGAGCTTTACGAGGAACAAAAACAAACTATTGAGGATAAAGAGCCGTTAAAACCGACTGTACAAGTGAAGGAAAATGAAGTCGAAGCATTTGTCAATCACATTCGCACCCGTTTTCGTAACGCAATGAGTGAAGGTAGCAATCAAGACGGCGGGTACACGGTACCGCAAGACATTCAAACACGCATTAACGAACTTCGCGAAAGCAAAGACGCTTTGCAAAACCTTATTACAGTTGAGCCTGTAACGACTTTGAGCGGTTCGCGTGTATTTAAGAAGCGCTCGCAACAAACCGGCTTTGTCGAAGTGGCAGAAGGTGCAGCGATCGGCGAAAAAGCAACGCCGCAATTCACGCTCTTGCAATACCAAGTGAAAAAATACGCTGGCTTCTTCCGCGTCACAAACGAACTGTTAAACGACAGCACGGAAGCGATCGTAAACACGTTGGTTCGCTGGATCGGCGACGAATCCCGTGTAACGCGCAATAATTTAATTGCTTCGCTATTAGGTACGAAAGCGAAAACAGCTATCGCTGACCTTGACGCATTGAAACAAGTCGTCAACGTTCAATTAGACCCTGTTTTCCGTTCGACTTCTAGCGTTATCGTCAACCAAGATGCCTATAACTGGCTCGATACGCTGAAAGACCAAAACGGCCAATACTTGTTACAACCGTCCATTTCTTCGCCGACTGGCCGCCAGCTTCTCGGTTTACCGGTTGTGATCGTGTCGAACAAAGTCTTAGCTAACCGGGTTGACGGCGGCACAGGTGCGCAATTTGCGCCAATCATTGTAGGTGACTTGAAAGAAGCGGTTGTCATGTTCGACCGTCAACGTACAGAAATCATGTCTTCTAACGTCGCTATGGATGCGTTCGAAACTGACGCTACGTTATGGCGTGCTATCGAGCGCATGGATGTTAAATTGCGCGACGATGAAGCGTTTGTATTCGGTGAAGTACAACTTGCTTAATGAGGGGAGCAATCCCCTCTTTTTCTTTGAAGGAGGGATAGCAGCATGAAAGTTCGCGCCCTAATGGATTGTGAGGGCGTCGGTTATCGTCTGAAAAAAGGCGAGGAAGCCGACTTGCCAGAGAAAACGGCGAAACTGTTAATCAAATTTGCATATGTCGAGGAAGTGAAGCGGAAGAAGGGTGATAAATGATGATCGTCACCTTTGAAGAAGCGAAAAACTGGTTGCGCGTTGATTTTAGCGATGATGATGCGTTGATTACTACACTCATTAATGCGGCGGAGGAATATCTCAAAAACGCAACAGGCACAACATTCGACGCTACAAACTACCTTGCCAAAATTTTTTGTATGACACTAATTGCCGACTGGTACGAAAACCGAGAAATGATTGGAAAGGCAACCGACCAAACAAGGCCGATCATCCAAAGCATCTTAACTCAACTCACATACAGTTACGGTGGTGACAGCGATGAATCCGGGACTGTTTAGACACCGCATTACGCTGTTGAAGATGGTTGTCACAGAGGATGAGATCGGCCAACAAATTGAGGATTGGCAGCCAGTACGGACATGTTGGGCGGCAATTAAGACGGTAAGTGGCAGGGAATACTTTGCCGCCGCATCCGTCCAAGCGGAGCGAACCTATCGTTTTATCATTCGGTACACTCCTGGAATCGATGAAACAATGAGGATCGACTATCAAGGACGGCAGTTTGATATACAGAGCGTTCTGAACGATGACGAACGAAAGAAAACGCTGACCATTATCGCGACGGAAAGGGTGGCGGCGGATGGCTAACATTCCGATTGATCGTCTAGCTGATGAATTAGTGCAGGCGATCAAAGAATATACGGAAGATGTTGAAAATGTTGTGCGCAAAAAAACAGATGAAGTGGCGCGGAAGGTATTGAAAGAGGCGCAGGTGCTCGCTCCGAAGCGGACGGGGGAATACGCCAAGACATTCACCATCACGAAGGAAGATGGGTATGGGATTGCTAGGCGCATCATTTGGAACAAGAAACATTATCGGCGGGTGCATCTTTTAGAATTCGGACACGCTAAAGCGAATGGTGAAGGCCGAGTCAAAGAATACCCGCATTTACGTCCGGCATATGACAAGCACGGGGCAAGATTGCCGGATGAACTAAAACGAGTGATTGAAAACGGTGGTTAAGATGACACAAGCGGAGTTATATCAAGCACTTAAAAGTATCGGCTACCCTGTCGCATACGGCTCGTTTTCCAGCTCGGTTACACCGCCATTCATCACGTATCAGTTTGCTTACTCGAACGACATGATGGCGGATAACGTCAACTATGTCGCGATTGAGGATTTTCAGATTGAGCTTTACACAGCGAAAAAAGACCTTGTAGCTGAGAAAAAAGTGCAGGACAAGCTCAAAGAGCTAGGCCTACCATATCGGAAATTTGAGACATATCTCGATGAAGAAAAAGTGTATCAAATACTCTATGAAGTTCAAATAATAGGAGGTTAGAAATCTATGAGTCGAAACAAAGTTACATTCGGTTTGGAGAAAGTTCATATTGCTTTTTTGGATGAAAATGCAGTAACACAACCAGCATGGGAAACCCCTATCGCGATTCCAGGCGCAGTACGATTCAGCCCTGAACCGCAAGGGGAGGAAAGCACATTTTATGCCGATAATGGTCCGTATTTCAGTTATACCTCTAACAACGGCTACACGGCTGAATTAGAAATGGCTAACTTGCCAGACGACATCTTGGCTGAAATGCTTGGATGGGAAATTGACGCGAATGGTATGTTGGTTGAAACGACGGATGGGACACCAAAGGAATTCGCACTCTTGGGCCAAATCCTCGGAGACAAGAAAAACCGTCGTTTTGTTTATTATCGCTGCAAAGCAAGCCGCCCATCAAAAGAGCACAGCACACGTGCGGAATCTGTTGAACCAGCGACAGAAACATTGAATATTCGTATCCTTCCAATCGAAGTCAATGGAAAAAACCTTGTTCGTGGCGTGATGGAGTTGAACGATACGAATGCGACAGCATATAACTCCTTCTTCACTTCTATTTATTTACCAACATTCGGAGGAGGCGCGTAATAAATGAGAACAATTCAAATTGGAGAAAAGCAAATCGGGCTAAAGGCTACGCCTTTGGCTCTTCTTTATTATAAGCAGGAATTCAAATCTGACTTGATTGGCGACTTGCTAAAAATGCAGGCGATTGCTGATGACCCATCGGCATTGGATTCGGTTGCTCTCTTGCAGATTGCGTGGGCAATGAACAAAGCGGCGGAAGGGAAAGGCAAAACATTCCCACATTTCGAATCATGGCTCGATCAATTTGAGTATGTGGATTTTTCAGATGCTGATACTTTGACTGCGATTATGAACGAAGCAGCGGACGGGTTTTTTCGTCGAGGAAACCGAACAGCAAAATGATGACGAGGTATACGAACCGCCGGAGCGTCATGATTTAGAGTTGCTTGTATTCGGAAAACGCGCCGGCCTTTCTTTTGATGAAATCAACGAGTTGACGGTCAATGACTTGCTGAAATACGTGAATATTTACGTGGACATGGAGACCGGAAAACGAAAACCAAGGCGTAGAATGGCGACACAGGCGGATATAGACGCCTTTTTTGCGTAAAGGTGGTGAGAATATGGCAGAGACAGTAAGGGGTATTTCAGTAGTTATATCAGGCGACACCACGAAACTGGGAAAGGCGCTTGAAGACGTCAATAAAAAGGGCAAAGAGATTCAAGGGGAGCTGCGTCAAATCGACCGTTTGCTCCGGTTCGACCCATCCAACACGACCCTTTTGGCTCAAAAGCAACAGCTCCTTGCTCAACAAATAGAGAACACAAGCGAGAAGCTGAACCGACTGAAAAGCGTTCAGCAGCAAGTCGCCGATCAATTCGCGCGCGGAGAAATCAGCGAGGGGCAGTATAGAGCGTTTCAACGCGAGATTGAGAAAACACAAGGACAATTGAACAACTTGCGAAGCAAGCTCGACGAAACAAATGCATCTATCAACAAGCACACGACTGCATGGGGGAAGATGCAAGAGCGTCTATCCTCCGTCGGAAATAACCTGCGCGATGTTGGTCAACGGATGCAGTCTGTCGGGCAATCCATGGCCACGTCAATGGGTGCGGCAGCAACGGCGATCGGCGGAGCGCTAGGATTTGCCGTCAAAAAATCAATGGATTTCGAGGCGCAGATCGACCGCGTTGGTGCAATTGCGGGTGCTACCCCAACGGAGATTAAGAAGCTGGAACAAGCCGCCCTTGACCTCGGTTCGTCAACTTCCAAATCAGCCACAGAGGTGGCACAAGGAATGGAGATCATGGGCGCGATGGGGTACAACACCAATAAAATCCTCGCGGCTATGCCGGGTATCATCGCGGCGGCAGAAGCATCCGGCGAAGACATGGCACTAGTGGCTGATACTGTATCAGCGGCATTGAACGCTTTCGGTCTCGAAGCGTCGGAAGCATCAAGGGTTGCTGACGTCCTTGCACAGGCGGCCAACGATTCGGCGGCTGGCATTCAGGATATGCAATACACGTTTAAATATGCGGCGCCGATTGCCCGAACGTTGGGCATCTCGTTAGAACAGCTGGGTGCGGCAACAGAAATCATGGCAAATGCAGGGATTCGCGGCGAGACGGCCGGCACTACCCTGCGTGCAGCTCTTATTCGTTTGTCCGACCCACCAAAAGAAGCAGCGGCTATGTTGCGAGAATTGGGCGTCCGTATTACGGATTCGAGCGGAAAGATGCTTCCGTTCAATCAGATCATTGCACAGTTATCGAAAAGCACCGAGAAAATGAGCAATGCTCAAAAGCTCGCTGCATTGTCTACCATCTTCGGCACGGAAGCCGCGAGCGGGATGCTGACGGTTATTGAAGCGGGACCGGAGAAATTCGATGAACTCACAAAATCGCTGCAAAATTCGGCCGGGGCGTCACAGGAAGCAGCGCAGAAAATGAAAGACAACCTCAAGGGTTCTCTCGAAGAATTGCAGGGAGCGTTTGAAACAGCGCAAATCACGATTGGAAATGCATTAGCTCCGGCGATTGAAAAGGTTGCTGGGTATATTCAAAAGCTGGTCGATTGGTTCAACAATCTTTCTCCATCTGCTCAAAAAACAATTGCGACTATCGCGGCAGTGGCAGCGGTACTCGCGGGTATAGGTACAGCAATTGGTGTGGTGCTTGCAATTGTCGGTGCGGCGGCAAGTGGAATCGGTGCTCTTACAGCTGCGTTCGGTGCTGTTAGTGGAGCTATCGCGGCGGCAGGTGGGGCTCTAGCTGTATTGACGGGGCCGATTGGTATTGCGGTTGCAGCGATCGCGGCACTCATCGCGATTGGTGTAGCGGTCTACAAGAATTGGGACACAATCAAGGCGAAAGCAATTGAAATATGGGGTAGTATCAGAGAGTGGTTCAGCTCAACGCTTGATGGTATTAAACAGTTTTTTGAAACGACATGGATACAAATAGGAGAGTTTATTATCTCTACGTGGGAAAGTATTAAACAAGTTACAACAACCGTATGGAACGCGATAAAGGATGCTGTGATTACTATTCTCAATCCTTTTATTACTGTTGTGACTAACCTGTTCAATGGCATGAAAAATGGTTTACAAATGATTTTTGAGGGGCTAAAGCAGTATTTCAGTGGCGTATGGGAGTTCATTAAAAACATCTTTCTCGGCGCCGTCCTTCTCATCGTTGACTTTGTGACAGGTGACTTCGAGGGGCTAAAAAATGATGCAAAAGCAATTTTCGAAAACTTGAAAAACGCACTTAATAGCATATGGGAAGGTATAAAATTGATATTCAACGGCGCGGTGTCAGCGATAAAGGGCTATGTCAGCGTGGCATGGGAAACAATCAAGTCGGTAACATCAACTGTGTTCACGTCTGTAAGTAACACGATAACTGCGATATGGAATGGTATCACATCGTTTTTTTCAACAGCTGTAGAGGTTGCTAAGACGACTGTGGTCGATGGATTCAAAAATATGTGGAATTCTGTATCCGAATGGATGAACTCAATAAAAAATACAATTGTTGAGCTGTGGAATGCGGCGCAACAATTTCTTGCTAACATCGATTTACGCGAAATAGGACGTAACATCATACAAGGACTTATAAACGGTATTTCATCAATGGCTAGCGCACTTTGGGAAAAGGTGAAGTCTATTGCTGATTCTGTGAAAAATGCGTTGCGTGATGCACTTGATATCAACTCTCCATCCCGCGTCATGCGTGACGAAATAGGGAAATGGATTCCACTAGGGCTTGCAGAAGGGATTGAACGAAATATCAGCGCTGTTATGTCTGCAACCAACCGAATGGCGCAGGCGACTGTTCCAAATATCACGGGGTATTCAGGCGTTGCCAGCCCTGCTACAGCAACAATCAACGTTCCAAAAATGTCTGGTGCAAAAATAGAACAACATTTCCATTTCCACTCAACAGCACCAACGCCGTCAGAAACTGCACGAAAACATCTACAAGTTTCACGCCAGCTCGCAATGGAATGGGGGCTATGATATGCAGCGAATTATCTTCACAAACGCAAGAGGTCAATCCGTGGAGCTGAAATCATCAGCTCCTTTTCTTTTACAAAGCGTCGATGGGCTCGGTGACGTAGATGCTGACACTCAAACACAGAAATCCCCATTTCAAGATGGCTCGACATACATTGATTCTGTTCTGCAAGAACGCGCTATCTCACTGGAAATTGTAATTATAGCATCGGACAAACCAACACTATTACAGCAACGTCAATATCTTGCTTCTGTTTTTAATCCGAAGTTAGGACAAGGGATACTTCGCTATGAAAACGGGGAAGTCGTTCGTGAAATCGAAGCTGTTCCGGATGGGGTTCCGGTTTTTCCAAGTGGAAGAGAAAATCGCGGACCATTCTTTCAAAAGGCGCTTGCGAACTTGCTCTGTCCAAATCCTTATTGGAAATCAACAGAGATAACAGAAGAGCCCACCTTTGAACCACTTTTCCAATTCCCGTTTGAGGGTGTGTTTGAAATCGGGGTGCAACGGGATAATCGAATTATCGTGAATGATGGGGATGCCCCAACTCCTGTATTTATTGAATTCTATGGTCCAGCGGTCAATCCGAAGATTACAAACAAAACAACCGGAGAATTTATTAAGGTAAATCAAACGTTACAAGAAGGCGAAGTGATGAAAATTGACACTACTCCGGGTAAAAAATCTGTTTATTTTGTTCAACCAGATGGAACTGAGCGCAACGTTTTTAACTGGATTGACTTAGAAAGTACTTTCTTCCAACTTGTCGTGGGAGAAAACGAAATTGAGTATTCTGCAGACAGCGATATTCAAGGTGCGATTGTGAACATTCGATATAACAAACTTTACAACGCAGTATAAGGAAGGTGAGATTATGGCAGAAATCAGTAAGTTTTTTAACTCTGCTCCAGGTGATCCACGAACCTATCAAGCGAGTGACTTTGCGGATTATTTCGGAAGTGTGCTAAGTACAGGATTGCTTCACACAGACAATATCCCCGCGCTAGAGGTAAAATGCGATGGTAACGACTTACGGACGTATGTAACACCGGGGAAAGCGATTATGCAGGGCTATCTCTATGAAAATACAAGCAATCTGTATCTGGAACATGCGCTGCCGGAGGCGACATATGACCGGATCGACCGGATCGTGCTCCGATTGGACAAACGAAATCAGTCTCGTTTTATTAGAGCGTTTGTTAAACAAGGCACTCCCTCAGAGAACCCGGTTCCTCCAGAACTGCAACGTGACGATTTTATTTATGAATTATCGCTTGCCCAGATTCGTGTAAGAGCGAACACGTCAACGTTAAATCCTGCTGATTTGATTGACGAACGTCTGGATGAAAATCTTTGTGGATTAGTCCATTCGCTCATTAGCATTCCAACGAGTCAATTTCAAGCAGAATGGGATGCTTTTATGGCAAGTGTGCAGGATGAAGGCTTTACACCAAGAACGGATTTTGATGCGCATTTGGCGGATACTACGAAACACATTACAGCAACAGAACGCACAGATTGGAACACAGCGAAATCAAAATCTGACGACCTTGAAATTCTCTATTGGATGGGGGCGATGTAATTGGCGGCGACTGCTAAACGTTTATATTTAGGAAATCCGTCTACTACTTTAACAACTGTTTACACTGTACCGGTGAATACAACGACAATTGTAAAAAGTATAGTTATTTGTAATACAAGTGCCACTGATACAACAGCGTCTATTGTTATTTCTACTGCTGGTATAGTTTATAACATGCCAATTAAAGGAAAAGATACGGTTATTATAGATATGAGTTTGGTTATGTATGCAAACGACACAATTCAAGTACAACAAGGAATTGCTAACAATTTAAACATAACTATTTCCGGTGTAGAGGTGGCTTAATCATGGGAATGTATCAATTATCAACTTTAAACCATTGGAATGTTTATGCGAAAAAACAACAAGAAGCATGGATTGCTCCTACGTTGTTGAATGGGTGGGTGAATTTCGCTAACGGGTATGAAACATCAGGATACTTTAAAGATGAATTAGGTATTGTCCATTTAAAAGGAACAGTTAAAGGTGGTACAAATAACATAATTTTCTATCTTCCTATTGGATATAGACCGTTGGCGAGATTATTTTTTCCTGTTCGATATTGGACAGGCACTCAAGAAAACATAGGAATTGTACAAATAAATCCAGACGGTGGTGTAGTTAGAACATTAGGAACTGACGAGGTTGCTTTTGATTCAATATCTTTCCGAGCCGGACAATAGGAGGTGTAAAAGATGAAAAAAGTTCTAATCTTTGATATAAACGGAAACTACGTTGAAGATAAGATTGTAGATGATGAGTACATTCCACAAAAAAATGAGTTTGCTTGTTCAATCAATACGGTGATTGCGTTTTATAAACCTAAATTAGTGAACGGTCAAGTGGTAGAAGGATTGACGCAAGCAGAGATTGATAAATTAAAAGGAAATACATTAGAGGATGCGAAAGCTCGAAAATTAAAGGAATTGAATGATGCTTGTAATAAAGCGATAATCGATGGATTCGATTATACCATTAACGGTGTATTGTATCGCTTCTCATGTAGTTTAGAAGCCCAAGCAAATTTTCAAGGGACAGATACTCTATTCAAAGATGGATTAATCACGTCTATTTCTTGGACGGTTACGAACAAAGTAACAGGTAAGATTGAACGTATTGCGATAGACAAAACAACGTTTACCAATTTGCGACTTGCTGTGTTTAATCATATAAACACTCAAATCAGTAAATTACGTGATACGTTACAACCTAAAGTGGAACAGGCGACTACAATAGCCGAAGTCGAGGCAGTGGTGTGGTCATGAAGCGATATATTTGGAATATCTTCATATCTATTGACCAGTTTTTTAATACGGTTTTAGGCGGTGACCCGGATGAAACCATTTCTTCGAGAATGGGAAAACGAGCGAGAAAAGGTGACAAACTTGGTCAATTCATCTGCGCCATACTGAACATTTTTGATAAAGGGCATTGCGAAAAATCCATCGAGAAAGACGAAGGACAACCGATGTAAACACAGTAGGACGATACTGCGACACAACACCGATTTAATAACGGTGTTTTTTATTAGGTGGTGAACTATGAAACCGATTCGTTTATTGACACCTCAACTCGATTTACTCGCTGAAATTGATGACTATGAATCGTTGCTATTCACAAGGCGATGGCATGAAATCGGCGAGTTTGAACTGCGAATCAATCGACATAAAAGGCATACAGAGCTCCTGCAACGTGGTAATCTCATCATGCTTGGTGCAAGCAGGAATAAGGTTGGTATCATTCGACATCGTGAAATTGTGCTAGATGAAGGCGGAAAAGCGTCAGAAACATGGCTAGTGAAAGGAATTGTGTTGAAAGGGGTCATGGCACAACGAATCGTTGTTCCTCCTGCCAACGACAGTCACGATCGAGCAAGTGGAAATGCAGAAACGGTCATGAAGCATTATGTGAACAATCATGTTGTAAACCCAGTTGATACTAAACGAAAAATTGATATGGTTGTGCTTGCTTCGGACCAGCAACGCGGTTCCAATATTTCGTGGGAATCGCGCTTCAAAAATCTTGCTGAGGAGTTTGTTGAAATCTCGAAAGCTAGCGGGCTTGGCTGGGATGTTGTTCTCGATTTACAACAGAGAAAATGGATATTTGATGTATTCGAAGGGCAGAATCTCACAGTCAATCAGACAGAGAATCCGCCTGTTATTTTTAGTCCGCAGTTTGAGTCGTTGAAGCAACTATCGTTTGTAGAAAGTGATTATAACTATCGCAATTTCGGTTACATCGCTGGCCAAGGTGAGGGAGCTGATCGTCGCGTTGTTGAAGTCGGAGACGCAGAAGGGATATCACGAATAGAAACATTCATTGACTCAAGGGATATATCAGAGCAAGACGAAAGCGGGCAAGCTCTTACGGAAGAACAGATCATTGCGAAGCTCCAAGAGCGAGGACAACAAAAGCTTTCGGAGTTTACCGAGGAGTTTTTCCTCGAGGGGCAAGTTCTCACGAATTCGCCTTTCAGGTATGAGATCGATTATGACCTTGGCGACATCGTTACGATACAAAACCGAGAATGGGGCATAACACGGGATGCTCGTATAACTGAAATAAAAGAAATATACGAACCAGGCGGTTTTCAAATCGAGGCGACATTTGGTCAGAGCCGACCAACATTGATAAAGAAATTGAAACAGGAATTGGCTCAAATTAGCGGAGAAGTACGGAAATAAGGCTTTTTTGATGTTTGTTAGAAAGGCGTGATTTGATGGAACGATTAGATGTTGCATTCAAGACCGGCGCGGCCATTCTTGGTGGCATTACCGGTTTGATATTTGGTGAATCAACTGGATTGCTTGTTGCACTATTTTGGATGGCGGTCATTGATTACGGAACTGGAATGGCCGCAGGATACACAGAAGGCACTTTATCTAGCAAGGTTGGATTTAAAGGGATAGCCAAAAAAGTGATGATCTTTGTGATGGTTGCTCTTGCCCATCTAGTCGATAGTGCACTCGGAACAAAAAATATGTTCCGAGATGCGACTATCGTTTTTTATATGGCCAACGAGCTGTTAAGCATTTTTGAAAATGCGGGAAGGATGGGTGTACCGGTGCCAGAACGACTTACACAGGCAGTCGAATTGTTGAAAGGAAAAAGTAAGGAGGGCGATAAGAAATGAAAATCGTGCTTGACGCCGGACATGGTGGAAGGTGATAAAATGCCGATTCAGAGAACATGTCTTGAATGTGGAGCATCGTTCAGTGTGCCGCCTTCACAAGTTAGGAGGGGCGGTGGTAAGTTTTGCAGTATTGGTTGCGGAACTAGATACAGAAATAAGACAGACAATCCAGCTTGGAGACCGGAGGTAAGGGAAAAAATTAGCAAAAATCACGCTGATGTATCAGGGAAAAACAATCCTATGTATGGAATGCGTGGTTTTCTTGCTCCTAGTTTTGTTGATGGTCGTAGTTCTTTCAAAGGCGACACATATAGAAGGATTGCACTAGCGAATTTACCGCACAAATGTGCTTTGTGTGGACAAACGGATTTAAGCAGACTAGATGTTCATCACAAAGATGGAAATCGTAAAAATAACTCTATTGCTAACCTCGTCTTTCTGTGTAAAAAGTGCCATATCACAAAAGCGCACAAGTATCACAGAAATGAACGAGGTATTTTTATTGGTGCTGAACTAAACAAGGAGGTGGTTTTATGACACAGCGTCTACTTAAAATCGTATTAGACGCTGGTCATTAGCACGGCGGCACAGACAGCGGAGCCGTCGGCAATGGCTTGCAAGAAAAAAATCTGACTTTAAACATTGTCAAAAAGATCGGGAATTTACTATCTGAATACGAAGGTATAGAAGTGCATTATACACGTACTGATGACCGTTTTCTTGAGTTATCAGAACGTGCAGCAATCGCCAACAAATTGAAGGCAGACTATTTTATTTCCGTCCATATCAATGCCGGCGGCGGTACAGGTTTCGAATCATACATCTACAACGGCAACGTCAGCAACGCAACAGTTGCCTATCAAAATGTCATTCATGCAGAAATTATGAAAGCAATCGGCGGTGTTAAAGATAGAGGAAAGGAACGTGCAAACTACGCTGTATTGCGCGAAACCAAGATGCCGGCGCTTCTGACAGAAAATCTATTCATCGACAACGCAAGTGATGCGGCAAAATTGAAATCGGAGCAATTCCTTTTGCAAGTGGCGCATGGCCATGTGCAAGGCATTGTCAAAGCGTTCGGTTTGAAGAAAAAAGCCAAACAGCAACCAAAAGAAAAAGCGTCTGACAAAAAACTCTATCGCGTTCAAGTCGGAGTATTTAACGATCCTAAAAATGCGGAACGACTTGCAGAAGAATTGAAGAAGAAAGGATATCCGGCTATCATCGTGTGACCCCTGCCACTCGGCAGGGGATTTTTTGTTTATGTAGTATAAAAATATCGAGGAGGTGATACCGTGTTCGAAATCGTCGGTCGTCTGCGTTGTCCCATTTGTTTTGTAGCGGTTCGACAAGATGAAAAAGTATTCCTTGACATTATGAACACTGTTATACACCAAGAATGTTATCACCGTTCGAACAGTCATAAACTCCCGATTAAAGACGAAGGTACGTTTCAAAAAATGCTCCTCAAATACCCGTTTTTCAAATGAGCCCTTCTCATTCGAGAGGGGCTTTATCTCCATAATCCTTTCTTAGATTGTCGCGCTGCACGTTCAGCCTTAATAAATTTTTCTTGATATTTCACGTTAGGTTGAATGGTCATGACACGTGCATATCCTTCTTTTACGAGTGTTTCGTTATACAGTTCTTTTCCAACCCACACATACGCAAGTAACCGTCCATATTTATCTTTAATTCCTACGTCGAATTCGAGTGTAACTGTTTTATTAGTCAATCGTTTTTTCGTATAGTTCGATGCCTCTTTCCCGTATTTTTCAACAGGTCGATTCGGTGCAACCGTTTCAGGTGTATTGACACCAATTAGTCGTACTTTTGCAGTTGCCCCAGTGCTAAACTTTACTTCTATTGTATCTCCATCGACGACACGAATAACTTTTACAGTATGTTTCGAATTAATTTTTATTTCCGGTGCGGTTGGCTTTTTATTGTTGTTTGATTGGCCTTTCTTGATAATATTCCCGTTTTTGTCGTGATAGTGATACTCGCCATCTTTTAGTCCCCATTTAGCACAATTTGTGTAGCAAGTATGCCCTCCATTCTTGTCTAGTTTCCCAGGATGAGCAAAAGCGGGAGATACAAAAAGAATTGTTGTTAGAAATAACACGAAAGAGAATAGCCTTTTCATAAACCAATTACCCCCAAAATTTATAATCCTTAATCATTATAAAACGTTTTTTTCGCAAATGTCATTGTTTTATCCATATTTCATTGATCGGCAATCCCAGCTCCTCACAGATGGCATATGCCACAGGGAATGAAGGTAGTGAGCGATTGTTCATGATAGCGCTTAAAGCCGCCTGACTAATACCAATCCTCTTGGCGAAATCCCCTTGTTTAATATCCCGTTCCGCAAATATGATTTTTAACCGGCATTTAAACTGCATTTTTTATCCCCTCGTATAAAAAATAATCTCCACAAAAAAATTTAAAGTGGACAAGATATAAAGGACAACCCCTATATCATACCTTTTACCATACTCGAAAATATTCCACGCAGCATACCTGTTTTCCTGCTATTTCAGACGACACAATAAATTCACAGCAATGCGAGAAGGAAGGAGGGAACATTTCTTTTGTTCAACTAAGAAAACTCAACAAGGAGGAATTTAGATGCTCGAAGTACTTGGAGGCGGTCTTTTGCTTGTCGGACTTGTGTACGCGGAGAAACAAGGGTGGGTGGACGTGGAAAAGGCGGATTTCATCGTGATGATGGGTATGGCGACGGGAGTGGGTGTGAGCTTGTATTTCTTTTTGAAACAACTTCCGATTTTGTTTTTATGAACCGTTCCCGCACACACTCCCTCACGGAACACGGGTGGGCAGACTCGTGTTCCATTAATATCATGTATGTTCAATCTATCGGGAATATGCTCGATGAATGGGATAGTATCTCTTTTTCTTGGAGGTGTTTTTATGTTCGATATCCTTCTTATCCCTGCTATATCCGGCGCGGTCGCGCTGGCAATTGGAATAAAAAGTCGCAATAAAGAGGAGATGGCAATACGGAAAGTTTTTAGAAACATGAAAGTGGGTGCGATGGAAGGAAAAGGCTTTGTTTTCCCAAAACTAGTCGCAACGGAAAAGAAAGCCGACCGCACACGCTATGTATATCGCGTGCCGTTAGGGCTGACGAAAAAGACGCTTGAACCGGTCGAGGAAGTGCTAGAGGCGACGCTCGACCGGCCAGTCGAGGTGACGTTCAAGAAGTGGTTATATATTGAGGTTTTTCATAATGAGATACCTAAAAAGGTGTCATATAGCAGCGCGCCAACTAAAAATGGTTGGGTTGTTCCACTCGGACTTAACGAACGTGGCTGGCACTTTCACGACTTTGACAAGACACCACATTGTACAATAAGCGGCACAACGCGATTCGGGAAAACGGTCATGCTCAAAAACATCATGACGTATCTCATTGAACATCATCCTGACGACATTGAGTTTATCGTGCTTGACATGAAAGGTGGGCTAGAGTTTGGGAAATATAAAAATCTGAAACAGGTCGTAGACGTCGCTAGTAGCCCCGTAGAAGCGTTTCATGCACTCGGAAGGGTAAAGGTATTCATGGAGCAACGAGAAGCCTTATTTAAGCAAAACGGGTGGTCTAACGTGGTGAATACATCGATTCAGAAGCGTCTGTTTGTCATCGTTGACGAAGGAGCGCAGCTCGCTCCCGACCGTTTCATGACGAAAGAACAGAAGGATATGCTTGCAGCGTGCCAGCACACGCTCGGAGAAATAGCGAGAATCGGCGGCGCACTCGGCATACGGCTCATTTTTTGTACGCAGTATCCGACTTCTGATACGTTACCAAGACAGGTGAAGCAAAACGCTGACTTAAAAATCACTTTCCGCTTGCCGACTGGCTATGCGTCACAGGTAGCAATTGACGACTATGGTGCAGAAGAACTTCCGTCAGATATTCCAGGACGCGCAATTGTGAAAACGCATGAAAAAATACTCGTGCAAGCACCGTTCATTTCTGACGACGAGATGATGAAACGATTGGAGGTGCACCGCATTGAAAAAGTCGAGCGTCGAGAAGCTGACAGAAAGACAGCTGAAGATACTATACACTTTGAATAGCCTGCAAGCCCTCTCGCGATCGCAAATACAGCACATGTTTGAGCTGGGAAGCAAACGCAACGCCAATCGCATCCTGCACGGCATCCGGGAATACACACACACGAAACGCATTGGCGAGGACGTGTATTACCTAAACAAGCACGGTGCGGAGCTGGTAGGCGGAGAGGCAACGATTCGCCGGAACAGCCCGCTTGAACACATCGTCATGCGGAACGACATCTATATCTTTTATCACTATCCTCAAGATTGGAAAGTGGAAGCTAGGACGCGATGGAAGGAAGGCGGCAAGGAATACAGCATTGTGTCGGACGCGCGGTTTACGTATCATGGGCAGATGTACTTCCTTGAAGTGGATAATACACAAAAGATGATTGAAAATAAGCGGAAAATCGAACGATATGCCTTTCTGTTCCGATTTATTCAGCGACAGCAAATCGGCGAGCCGGTACTGCTTTTCTACACGTTGTCAGACGTGAGAAAAAAACAGCTGGAGGCATGGTGCAATGAGTATGGCATTCCGTGCGAGGTTTTGCGTAAACAAGATGTTTAATGTATAGTCCTATTATTATTACAAGACATTTAGTGTTAACGACTATGCATACGAAAAATGCGGTCGGCGCGATTTATCGGCTGCTGGAATTTGGCGTTTCATTGCAAGAAATCGAGCAAACATTGTTTGCGGTGACGGCACAACGCCTTGTGGAATTGATGTGCCCGTTTTGTGAAGGAGCGTGTTCCCCGTTTTGCCGCAGACAAAGAGCGGTACGGCGAGCGGCTATTTATGAATGGCTGTATGGGGAAGCGTTAACAAAAGCAATTGAAGAAGCGCGAGGCGAAAACGTGACGTATCATTATCCAACATTGCAGCAGATGATCAAAAAAGGAGTCGCTCTCGGCTTTTTGCCACCTTCCGCTTTCAAAGGTTGGATGATGAATGAAACGTAACAAAACATGGTCGTTGGAAGAACAAGGACAATTTCTATTGCAGCTAGGAAAACTTCTCGATAAAGGATATTCTTTATCACAAGCGATTGAATTTTTAGAAATTCAACATCCTCTTTCCCGCCGTCACAATTTACAACGTTGTTTATCTTTTCTTCGTTCCGGTCTTTCTTTCCACGAAGCGTTACAGCCGCTTTTGTTTCATTCGGAAGCGGTAGGTTATTTGTTTTTCGCAGAGCAGCATGGACGTCTCGCTCAAGGATTAATTGAGGCAGGAAGCATGCTCTTAAATAAAGCGAAATATTGGCAGCGACTTCGCAAAGCAGCAAGCTATCCGCTTTTTCTTCTTTGTTTTATGATGGTAATGCTTCTATTTGTTCAATGGATGCTCCTTCCTCAATTTATTCATCTTTCTTCTTCGTTTCATACGAACCGCTTTTCTACCTCTCGTGTGTTGATTCAAGTCGTTTCGCTTTTTCCTTCTCTTTTTCTGATAGTTTGTCTCATCGGCGGTGTAGTGGCGATCGGATATGTCTTTTGGTTGAAAAAGCTTCCACCGATTGCGCAAATGAGTGTGTGGATGAAAATTCCTTTCGTTCGCACGGTAATCATGTTATACCACACGCATTTATTTGCGCTGCAGTTTAGCCATTTACTAAACGGCGGGTTGTCTGTGTACGAATCGCTCCAAGTGTTTGAAAAACAACAAAATATCCCGTTTTTACGCGCAGAAGGGAGCGCAATGAAAGAGCAGCTGGCAAACGGAGAGAAGTTAGAAACGATCATCGCGATGCGCCCTTATTATGAACCAGCGCTTGTGCTCGTCATTCGCCACGGTCAATCGAACGGAGAACTGGCGAAAGAGTTGTTTCATTATAGCCAATTTGTTTTACAGAAAATTGAAGAAAAAATGGAAAGATGGACGCGCATTGTTCAGCCGTTGTTGTTTTCTGTTATCGGCCTGCTTGTCGTTTGCATGTATTTAGCGATTTTATTGCCGATGTTCGAAACAATGAATCAATTATAAGGAGGAAATCATGCATGAAAGAAAAAGGATTTACATTAATTGAAATGCTTATTGTTTTAATGGTCATTTCTGTGCTTTTATTGATTACAATTCCAAACATTACAAAACATAACGGAATGATTAACGCCAAAGGGTGCGAAGCGTTTTTGCAAACCGTCCAAGCCCAAGTGAAGGCGTACCAAATGGAAAAAAATACAATCCCGACTGTGCAGCAGCTGATGGATGAAAACTACATTAAATCGAATAAATGTCCAAACGGCCACACGATTCAAATCGGTAGCGATGGCGAAGTGAGTGAAAGTGGCACATAAAAACGGGTTTACGCTTATAGAAATGTTGATCGTATTAATGATCGTCAGCACGTTGACGATTCTCGTAATTCCGCGCATCGATCAGCTTGAAAAAGTAAAAGAGGAAACGTATATGATCGAGCAGTTGACCGATGATTTATTGTATGCGCAACAATATGCGATGACACATAAAACCGCGGTGGTGGTCGTTTTTTATAATGCACAAGGGAGATATCGAATGACGGAGAGCTATACATTAGGCCGCACTCTTATTGATCGAACACTTCCTAGCCAATGGTTGTTCGAACTAGCAACACTGCAAAATCCATTAACCTTTTTGGCCAATGGCAATGTCAATAAATCAGGGACAATCTTGATCAAAAACGGCAAAACGACTTACAAAGTAGTGTTTTTGCTTGGGAAAGGAAGGTTTTATGTCCAAAAACTGTGATGGATTCACGTTCGTGGAAACGATTGTGTCGCTGGTGCTTTTACTATTTATCACGACCGCTTTATTGCCGCTTGTCACTCATATCATGGTCGAGCGGCAAAATGCGGCATTAAAAAGCGAAGCCCAACAGTTATTAAACGATGAAATGAGTAATCATGATCAGTCTACCGAAAAAACGGTCACGATTAGAGGAGTAGTATACACCGTTTCATGGACGAATGAAGGAAATAAAATCAAAAAAGCATGTGTTCGGTGGAACGACTATGTTGACCGAATAGTGGAAAGGTGTGGATATGTCAAACAATGAACATGGGGAGCCGTGGATTTACGCTCATTGAAATGCTGATAGTGTTATTGGTTGTGTTGCTTATCGTTTCTTTTCTTCCTTTCCTGTTGGATATTCGTTGGCTGCACGACAAGCCTTTGAACCGCTTTAATCACCTCGAATGGCAAGTATTTCTCCAGCAATTGAAAAGCGAAATTCGCGAATCGAAGCAACTTGAAAGCGATCAGGCGGTGATGTATGCCTATAAGCCGACGGGAGAGAAGGTAAGTTTTGAAAAATATGGATCGCTTATTCGCCGGCGCGTGAACGACCAAGGTAATGAAGTCGTCTTGCAATCGGTTTCCGACGTGCGATATGAATTAGCTCAAAATGGTGTGCGAATCATCGTCGTGACGACTGAAGGAAAGCGATATGAGGCATTTGTGTCTACCTTTTTCCCGATCAAGGTGAAGCAGCCATGAAAAATGAAAAAGGAGTGATTTTTCCGATTACCGTTTTGTTTTCGTTTCTATTTCTGTCGCTGTTTTTTCACGTACTGAAATTGTATGAAACAGAAGTTGAGTTAACGAAATATGAGCAGCAATCGTATGACGTGGATTCATTAATGCAAATGGCTGTCACCGATGTGAAAGCACAAATGGCGGCCAATGTTCCGGCGAATTCAGCAGGAAAAGGAACGTTCGCGTATCCGAATGGCAACGCTCAGTACGAATGGAAACAGTTCACTAGCAATGAAATAAAGGTAACCGTAACTGTCGTTTCGTACGAAGGCATTCGTTACAGCGCAGAATTTACTATTTCATTTCCCGCAATGGAATTGATCGAATGGAAAGAGAAATATTAGTGGTTCATCAGCGGCTGACAATGTGGTGTGAGGTTGGCAGATGAAACGAATCTATTTGTCAAACGGCTTGCGGATGACGATACGCGTCCCTTACTTTCACAGCATCACCGCGATGGTCTTGAGATGTTATGGAAACAACGGTTGCCGTATGATTAAAAGGAGGGTGGCATTGATACAACTGGAAAAGAGTAGGGTAAATCGTCGAAGAAATCATTCTTTTGATTAAAGAAGAGGATATCTGGAAAGACTAGTGGTAAAAAAGGCGGTAAACGTTCATGTCAACGAATGATTATGTCAAATTTGTCACTCAACAGTTTGTTCGCTATATGGACCAGCCGAAAGAGGAACGGAAGAAACAGCGGGAAAAGCGGAAACGAGAAAAGCCGCCGTTGTTGTATTACTGGTTCGGCATGATCCCCTTGTCGCTGCAGCTTCTTTTTCGGAAAAAGTCATGATACTCCCTGCATAGCAGGGAGATATTTTTATGAACGCGGTTGCAAGTAAAATAGCCCGCCGTTAATGACCGAAACGGTAATCTTTGGCTTATATTGTTCTTCGAGCGCCTCTTTTTCAATATAGTAACATTCCGGCTTTTCATCGATTTCTTCATAAAAGTGATCAAGAAGTGCAATATCTTCTTTCCAGCGTGCTATTGCCTCTTCTGCCCATGTATGATTATCTCGTTCAATCAGTTGTTTTATATATTGTTGCAATCGGCTTATGCCGCTGACCGGTTTAATGATTGGCGAAATTGTAAAACAGTAGTCAGGAATTTTAGGTATCAAAGAAAGGTACTGTAGTTTTTCGTGAAACTGTTTGACGATCGTCCCGGTAATTAAATGCAATCCGAGCGATAAAAGCTGATCTTTCTTTCGATCGCATTGATACGAGATTTTTACGTTTAACCCGAGCCATGGATGAAGTGGAATGGACGATTGAACGGAAGCGTCTGTTTGTTCATACAGGCGGATATAGCTGCCGTGGCGCTGCGCCGACTGAAAAATTTGGTGTAACCTTGGCGAACCAAAATGGAGCCGTTCCCCGTTCAGAGCACTTGTTTTTTCATTTTGTTTTGTAATGAGTACAAGTTTCATCGGTGCCGGAACTCCGCCGGTGCGCTCGATATAATGCCAATAAAATGGCCGGTTCATCAATTCTTTATCTAGCTCAATAGATAACTGAACCGTCATATATCCGTCATCGTCTTCGACAATGTCACATTCGTTCGTTTGAAAATACCGCTTGAGAAAATGTTGAATGTCATCTTGCTGCATATTGATCGCTCCTTGCCAATTGATCAGCAAACTCAATCATCGTTGTTAAATTTTCCATTTTGATTTTCATCTCCCTCTCATTGCGCGAACGGAAGAAAATATCTTGTAAATAGTCTTCGAAGTTGTTTACATTCATTTTCGTTAAAATATCATCTAACTCGCCGACGACCCGCTCAAACAAGCGGATTTTTTCGTACAGAAGTTTTAAAATGTGTTCTTCGACCGTATCTTTGACAGCAAAATTGTAAATATAAACGTCGTTCGTTTGCCCTAATCGGTGCACGCGTCCGATTCGCTGTTCTAGGCGCATCGGATTCCATGGTAGGTCGTAATTAATGACGTGATGACAAAACTGCAAGTTGATTCCTTCGCCGCCCGCTTCGGTGGCGATGAGCACTTGAGCGCGATGTTTAAACAGTTCTTTCATCCAATCTTTTTTTCCGCGTTTAAAGCCGCCGCGAAACGGAACGGAAGAAATGCCGTTTTGTTGCAAAAACCATTGCAAGTACAATTGCGTCGCTCGGTATTCGGTAAAAATAATGACTTTATCGTTAATGCGTCGGATCAGCTCGAGCGCTTTTTCCGCTTTCGAATTGGTTGTGACTGCATTGATTTTTTCGATCAGCTCTTGAAAATACACTGGAATTTCTTCGCCATATTTGTCCATCATGTTTTTAGTGGTGAGAAATAGTGCTTCGCGGCTGCTGCAAGCCTCGCGAAGCATTGTAATAAGGGAAAATGGACTGTTCAGAATGGCTTCTTCTGATTTTAATGATTGGACGGTGTCATACAGTTCTCGTTCTTCTCTTGAAAATTCAATGATGATCGTTTCCACGTGCCGTTTCGACCACTCAATCCCTGTATCCACGCGACGGTTGCGGATCATGACTTTATTGACGAGCGCTTTTAAATGCTCATCTGTTTGGAGCGAACGACCTTTTCCATACGTTTCTGAAAAGTACGTCGCGTTTCCTAAATGACCAGGTTTCAATAGGGAAACGAGATGAAAAATTTCTTCCATTCGGTTTTGAATCGGCGTCGCAGTCAACAATAAACAAAATTTCTTTTTTAAATTTTGCACGAACTCATAATTTTTCGTTTTATTGTTTTTTAATTTATGCGCCTCATCAATAATGACCATATCGTACTGTTGCTCATAAATGATGTCGCGGTGCGGGCTTCTTTTCGCCGTATCAATCGATGACACTACAACGTCGCATTGTTCCCATACGTAGCTCTTTTTTTGCGGAACGGCCGGAATGAAAAATTTTTCGTTCAACTCCATCGCCCATTGGGAGACAAGGGAGGCTGGGACGAGAATGAGCACTTTTTTGACAAGCCCGCGAATCATATATTCTTTTAAGATCAGCCCGGCTTCAATCGTTTTCCCAAGTCCTACTTCATCGGCCAAAATCGCTTTTCCGTTCATTTTTTCGACGACTTGCTTGGCGACTTCTAACTGATGCGGCAACGGTGTTAAATGCGGTAAATGTTTCGGGGCTTGCAAGCCGTTAAAATCGGGAACTGCCAGATGTGCGGCGGCTTCTAATGCTAGTTGGTACATTTCCCAGCTCGCCCACGGCCCGTCTTTTTCAATCCGTTCTAAAAATTCGTTTGTCCAAGATGAATCAAATTCGATTTCAACCATCATCTTCCTGTCTCCTTTAATAATAAACGAACGTTTTTTATTCGTTTTTATATAACGTGCGACAAAATGTTAATTATTTACTGATTTAATTAACAAAAAGTTCGGTTATTTTTTAAGTTCGTAATTGAATTTTTATTGCTCTTGTGCGCATGTTAATGGTAGTATAATAATAAATTAGAAAGTTTAAAAAACTATTGTGTCATCTTTTAGCTCTTCACCAAAAGTGGTGCTTGATTTTTAAATAAAAGCGAATTTGATACTTGTTTATACATAATTGTAAATAAAAGCTGAATAAACGATAAACGGTATCCCTCGCTTCACAACATTACTTGCTTGTCAAGTACATTTTGTGGTGATGAACCTATCTTTTTATAGTTTAACCATTTTTTTAAATTATATATCGGCGAATGAGAACAAGGGGAGAGACTACGGATTGTAGCGCCGAAGGAGCAAGTGGCAACACGAATCTCTCAGGCAAAAGAACTCTTGTTTGACGCAGCTCTGGAGAGCGTTCACGAACGTGAACCACCCAAGAGGAAACCTATGTGTTCATAGGGAAACTTTCAGGTGAAAGGACAGAGACTTCCATTAATCTTATATGGGAGTCGTCTGTCCTTTTTATATGAAAAAAACTAGGAGGAATTGTATGTTGAAACGCACACCGTTATTTTCTTTGTACGCGGAATACGGCGCAAAAACGATTGATTTTGGCGGTTGGGAACTTCCAGTTCAGTTTTCGAGCATTAAAGAAGAACACGAAGCGGTGCGGACGCGCGCAGGATTGTTTGACGTGTCGCATATGGGTGAGTTTGAAGTGAAAGGGAAAGACAGCCTTGCCTTTTTACAAAAAATGATGACAAATGATGTGACGAAGTTAATCGACGGCCGTGCGCAGTACACGTTGATGTGCTATGAAGACGGTGGAACGATAGATGATTTGTTGATTTATAAAAAAGCGGATGGCCATTATCTTCTTGTTGTCAATGCTGCGAATATTGACAAAGATTTTGCATGGCTCAGTGAGCATCGGTTTGGCGATGTCGAGCTTGTTAATATTTCGAATGAAGTCGCACAGCTAGCGTTACAAGGGCCACTTGCCGAGCAGGTGTTGCAAAAGTTGACGGATAGCGATTTGTCAGCAATGAAATTTTTCTCTTTCGCAGATGATGTCAACGTGGCGGGCGTTAAAGTGCTCGTCTCTCGGACAGGATATACAGGAGAAGACGGCTTTGAACTATATTGTCGGGCAAAAGATGCGCAAACGCTTTGGCGGGCGATTTTAGAAGCAGGAAAAGAAGAGGGAGTGCTTCCGTGCGGGCTTGGTGCGCGCGATACACTCCGGTTTGAAGCGTGCTTGCCGCTTTATGGGCAAGAATTGGCGAAAGACATTACGCCGATCGAAGCAGGGCTTGGATTTGCGGTCAAAACGAATAAAGACGTCGACTTTTTCGGAAAAGAAATATTGAAGAAACAAAAAGAAGAAGGAACGGCACGGAAACTTGTCGGAATTGAAATGATTGATAAAGGGATTCCGCGCCACGGATATGCAGTATATGCAAACGGCGAGCCGATCGGAGTCGTAACGACAGGAACGCAATCGCCGACGCTCAAAAAAAATATCGGCTTAGCGCTTATTCAAATAAAATTTACTGTTCTTGATACAGAAGTGGAAGTCGACATTCGCGGCAAGCGCTTAAAAGCGAAAGTTGTGGCAACACCGTTTTATAAACGGACAAAATAAGATGTGAGGAGAGTGGATTATGCTTCATCGTTATTTGCCGATGACGGAAGAAGATAAGCAACAAATGTTACAAACGATTGGGGTACAATCAATTGATGAGCTGTTTTCCGACATTCCAGAAAGTGTTCGTTTTCAAGGCGAGTATAATATTAAACCGGCAAAATCAGAGCCGGAGTTAATGAAAGAATTAATGGCATTAGCGGCGAAAAATGCGGATTTAAAGCGCTATACGTCGTTCCTTGGCGCGGGCGTGTACGACCATTACATTCCGGTCATCGTCGATCACGTCATTTCCCGTTCGGAATTTTACACGGCGTATACGCCATATCAGCCAGAAATTTCCCAAGGCGAATTGCAAGCGATTTTTGAATTTCAAACGATGATTTGCGAATTGACGGGAATGGATGTCGCCAACTCATCAATGTACGATGGCGGTACGGCGCTTGCCGAAGCAGCGTTGTTAAGCGCGGGGCATACGAAAAAGAAAAAAGTGCTGTTATCAAAAGCGGTTCATCCAGAATATCGTGATGTTGTTAAAACATATGCAAAAGGTCCGGGACTTGAAGTCGTGGAAATTCCGTTTAAAAATGGTGTGACGGATTTAGACGCGCTTCAGGCAGAAATGAATGAAGATGTCGCATGTGTAATCGTACAATATCCAAACTTTTTCGGACAAATCGAACCGTTAAAAGACATTGAGCCAATCGCTCATGCGCAAAAAGGGATGTTCGTTGTCGCAAGCAACCCGCTCGCTTTAGGAGTGTTAACGCCACCGGGAGCGTTCGGCGCTGACATCGTGGTTGGGGATGCCCAACCGTTTGGTATTCCGACGCAATTTGGCGGTCCGCATTGCGGTTATTTTGCGGTCAAATCGGCGCTCATGCGCAAAATTCCAGGACGTCTCGTCGGACAAACGACAGATGAAGAAGGACGCCGCGGCTTTGTGTTGACGCTGCAAGCGCGCGAACAGCACATTCGCCGCGATAAAGCGACATCGAATATTTGTTCTAACCAAGCGTTAAATGCGTTAGCCGCTGCGGTAGCGATGACTGCCTTGGGCAAAAACGGTGTAAAAGAAATGGCGACGATGAACATTCAAAAAGCGCACTATGCGAAAGAAGCGTTCGTGAACCATGGATTTGAAGTCGTATTTACGGGACCGTTTTTCAACGAGTTTGTCGTTCGTATGAATAAGCCGGTAGTGGAAGTAAATCAAAAGCTATTGGAAAAAGGAATGATCGGCGGCTACGATCTCGGGCGTGATTATCCAGAGCTGCAAAACTGCATGTTAGTTGCCGTAACGGAATTGCGCACGAAAGAAGAAATCGATACGCTTGTAAAAGAATTGGGGGATTGTCATGCATAAAGATCAACCGCTTATTTTTGAATTGAGCAAACCGGGGCGCATCGGTTACAGTTTGCCGGAATTGGATGTTCCGGAAGTGAATGTTAACGAAGTCGTTCCTGCTGAATATATCCGAAAAGAAGCACCGGAACTTCCAGAAGTATCGGAACTTGATATTATGCGTCATTATACGGCGTTATCAAAGCGCAATCACGGCGTTGATTCCGGCTTCTATCCGCTTGGGTCTTGTACGATGAAATACAATCCGAAAATTAACGAGAACGTTGCCCGCTTTGCTGGGTTTGCCCACCTCCATCCGCTTCAGCCGGAAGAGACGGTGCAAGGGGCGCTTGAGTTGATGTACGATTTGCAAGAGCATTTAAAAGAAATTACCGGCATGGATGCGGTGACGTTGCAGCCAGCTGCTGGCGCGCACGGCGAATGGACAGGATTGATGATGATTCGCGCCTACCATGAAGCAAACGGCGATTACAACCGGACGAAAGTGATCGTTCCGGACACGGCGCACGGAACAAACCCTGCGTCGGCAACGGTTGCCGGCTTTGAAACGGTGACGGTGAAATCGACAGAAGAAGGGCTTGTCGATTTAGACGACTTACGTCGCGTCGTTGGACCGGATACAGCAGCGTTAATGCTGACAAACCCGAATACGCTCGGCCTTTTTGAAGAAAACATTTTAGAAATGGCAGAAATCGTTCATGCCGCAGGCGGAAAGCTGTATTACGACGGGGCGAACTTAAACGCGGTGTTAAGTAAAGCACGGCCTGGCGATATGGGCTTTGACGTCGTGCATTTAAACCTTCATAAAACATTTACCGGTCCACACGGCGGCGGTGGTCCGGGCTCTGGTCCAGTTGGCGTGAAGGCGGATCTCATTCCGTTTTTACCGAAACCAACGGTCGAAAAAGGTGAAAATGGCTACTATTTTGACTACGACAGGCCACAAGCGATCGGCCGCGTGAAGCCGTTTTATGGCAACTTCGGGATTAACGTTCGCGCGTATACGTACATTCGTTCAATGGGACCAGACGGCTTAAAAGCAGTGACAGAATATGCGGTATTAAACGCCAACTACATGATGCGCCGTTTGGCGGAATATTACGATTTGCCATACAATCGCCATTGCAAACACGAGTTTGTTTTGTCCGGAAAGCGACAAAAGAAACTGGGTGTGCGTACGCTTGATATTGCGAAGCGTTTGCTTGATTTTGGCTACCATCCGCCAACGATTTACTTCCCGCTCATCGTCGAAGAGTGCATGATGATCGAACCGACGGAAACCGAGTCAAAAGAAACGCTTGATGCGTTTATCGATGCGATGATTCAAATCGCAAAAGAGGCGGAAGAACATCCAGAAATCGTCCAAGAAGCGCCGCATACAACGGTCGTCAAGCGCTTGGATGAAACGACTGCCGCTCGCAAACCAATTTTGCGTTATCAGAAGTAAAACAAGAAAGGTGCCAAACGCGTGTTGGCACCTTATTTTTTCTTCACTTTCCCTGTCCATGTTTTAAAGCCGCCTTTTAAATGGTACAAGTCGCGGTAGCCTTTTCGGTATAGCATTTGGGCGGCGCGGCCGCTGCGAAGTCCGCTTTGGCAATATAAATAAATCGGTTGGTCTTTGCGCAACTCTTTCATGCGCATGCGCAATTGCGTGAGCGGAATATTGCGTGCGCCTAAAATATGGCCAGCAGCGTATTCATCCGGCTCGCGGACATCGATAAGCTGCGCTTTGCGGTACCCAGCGCGGAACTCTTCTTCCGTGAGCGTTTTCACCATTTTGCGCTGCATGAAATACATGACAACAGAATAGGTGATCAAGGCGCCGATGATAATCCATATCCATTGCACGAGCAAAAAGCCCCCCTTTTTCTTTCAACATTCGACAAATTCTATTATATCGATGTTATCCATTAGACGCAAAGTATTTTCGCTTTCCTTCGTCCACTTTGTTTGTTAAACTAGTAGACGCAAAAGAAGGGGAAAGAAGGTGAAGTAGATGGAAAAAGAAAGATGGCGATTTATTGACTCGGGCGATTGTTCCCCAGCATTTAATATGGCGCTAGACGAAGCGTTGTTAGAGTGGCATAGCGAAGGAAAAATTCCGCCGACGATTCGGTTTTACGGCTGGAATCCGCCGACGCTTTCGATTGGCTATTTTCAAAAAGTCGAAAAAGAAATTGATATGGAGGCAGTGAAAAAGCACGGCCTCGGTTTTGTCAGACGGCCAACGGGCGGACGCGGCGTTCTCCACGACAAAGAATTAACATATAGCGTCATCGTATCGGAAGCGCATCCAGCTATGCCGCAAACGGTGACAGAAGCGTATCGCGTCATTTCGCAAGGGATTTTAGAAGGATTTCGTTTATTAGGGCTAGACGCCTATTTTGCCGTTCCAAAAACAGAGGAGGAGAAAGCGGATTTAAAAAGCCCGCGCTCTGCCGTTTGTTTTGATGCGCCGTCTTGGTATGAGTTGGTCGTTGAAGGAAGAAAAGTGGCGGGGAGTGCGCAAACGCGGCAGAAAGGGGTTATTTTACAGCACGGCTCCATTTTGTTGGATTTAGATGAAGAGTTGCTGTTTAGCTTGTTTAAATATCCGAACGAACGAGTGAAAGAGCGGTTGCGGCAAAATTTTAAAAACAAGGCGGTGGCGATTAACGAGTTAACCGATCGCCAAGTGACGATTGAAGAAGCAAAAGCAGCATTTTATAAAGGATTTGAAAAAGGGCTCGACCTTATTTTAGAGCCGTATACGTTGTCTAAGGCTGAAATCGAATATGTCAATGAAATCGCAAGAAAAAAATATGAGAGCGATGAATGGAATTTTAAGCGGTAAACGCGGGATGGAGCCGCGATTTTCCGTTTTCGCATAAAAGCAACCGGCAAAATGTTTCGTTTATCGGGAAAATACGTCGATTTCGGACGGTTTTCTTTTATTTTCTCTCGTTTCTCTCGTTTTTGTTATTTGACAAAACCATGAGTAGTTGACCTGATACACAATATATAGTATGTATCGATAAAAAAATCATACTATATATTGTTTTTTTATTGATTTTTTTCATGCCAGTATGGTAATTTAATCTAGACAGAATTTGCAGGCAAAAAGATGATGTACAATTAGAAAGAAGAGGAGAGATTGAAGAATGACGGTTGCGTCTTCGGAAAAAATGAAAATTGATATTGTGAAACTAAACGAGGATATTTGCCTTTTTCCACAAGTTCATCCGATTACGGAAGATATGAAAATTACGCATAAAGGTGTTTCTCGTTTAGTGATGCTCGATCGCTATTCGTTTAAAGATACGGAAAAATTAACGCTAAGAGTTGGCGATTTTGTCGTATTAACGGTCAAAGAAGATCCGAAGTTTCCGGCGCGCGGGCTTGGATTTATTGTCGATATTGATTGGGAAGCGAAAAAAGCAAAAGTGCTTGTCGAGGAAGACTATCGAAGCGTGCTTGAAGGTGAGGAAGCGGAAACAGGCGTTGTCGTCCGTTCACTTGATACGATCGACAAGCCGCTTGAAATCTTTTACGAGCAAATCGCGAAACGAAATGCGACGGGTTTGGCTGCTGTGGAAAAAACGGAAGAAAAGCGGAAAGAATGGTTTGAAAAGTTTTATCAAGAGTTGGTCAGCTTAAATTTTGTTCCGGCAGGACGCGTGTTGTACGGCGCAGGCTCTGGTACGGAAGTGACGTATTTTAACTGCTACGTGATGCCGTTTGTCAAAGATTCGCGTGAAGGTATTTCTGAGCATCGCAAGCAAGTGATGGAAATTATGAGCCGTGGCGGCGGCGTCGGAACGAACGGTTCTACGCTTCGGCCACGCAATACGCTCGCGCGCGGGGTCAACGGAAAATCGTCCGGATCGGTTTCATGGCTTGACGACATTGCAAAACTTACCCATCTTGTGGAACAAGGTGGCTCCCGTTAACAAAGCGCCATCGGCGGGAGTAAAATCTCGTGAATTGCTGGGACACCCTAAAGCCAATTGGACCACAACGTAGCTGGCAACGGCAGGCGTGACGGTGTAAAAACCAATTGGATGGAACAATGGGCGACCAGCAGCCAAGCATCTCTGGAAACGGAGATGAAGGTTCAGAGACTATCGAAACTTCCTCGTTCATCGTGGAAGGAGTAGACCACCCTCATCGGTAACGAGGGGATGGGGCACGAGACAAAGAGGATTCCTCTTTGATGAGATAGTCCGACCTCTAGTGAAAGCTAGAGAGTGTGGCAGAAATGACCACACCCGCTCGTTGGAGTGAGTAACAAATGGCGCGGCGCACAAATGATTATGTTGGCCGATTGGCATCCCGACATTATTGAATTCATTATTTCGAAAATGCAAAACCCGCGAATTTTGCGTTATTTGCTAGAAAACACAGAAGATGAAGGCATTCAAAAAGCAGCGAAAGAAAAGCTGAAATTTACGCCACTAACGGAACAAGAACGTGCGATGTATCAGGGCATTGTGAATTATAAAAACATGCCGGGATACGGCGGGTTTAGCGAAAAAATTATTAAAGACGCGGAAGAAAAGTTACGCATAGGCGGCACGTATAGCGTGCACAATCCGGACTTTTTAACGGGAGCAAACATTTCCGTTTGCTTAACGAAAGAGTTTATGGAGGCAGTGGAAAAAGACGAAGAATACGAACTGCGCTTCCCGGACGTTGAAACGTATTCGGAAGAAGAAATGCGCATCTATAACGAAAAATGGCACGAAGTCGGTGATGTGCGTGAATGGGAGAAAATGGGCTATCGCGTCCGCGTGTACCGTAAAATTCGTGCGCGCGAACTATGGAAGCTCATTAACATTTGCGCAACGTATTCCGCCGAACCAGGCATTTTCTTTATCGACAACGCCAACGACATGACGAACGCCAGAGCGTACGGACAAAAAGTAGTCGCAACAAATCCGTGTGGTGAATAGTTTGCCTCACGTAAAAAACTGCGGAATAAAGCAGGAACCCTGAGATGGGAACCTGAACCGAAGGCTGAGCCTAAAAACTCAGTCAGGGGCAACGCATACGGAGTGAACCTGCCTATATAAAAGGCAGAATATAATCTCCGCAAGAGGCCGCAGCATTACACACGCTTTTTTACAAGGATGGTGTACTGCCGAATGAATAGAGGGTATGCCGGATTTTATAGAGGTTTTTATTTGAGAAGTTCTTATGAATATGCATATGCTAAATATTTAGATTATCATTTGATTCAATGGGGATACGAGGATCAAGTTTTTGATCTAGGTTATAGGTTATACAAGCCAGACTTCTTTATTTATGATGATAATGGGAATGTTTGTAGAATAGTGGAAGTTAAATCAAGAAACAAGAGGGAGATAGAAAAAGCTTTAAATGATTTAACTGAAATTCATCGTAAATATGGCATTGAATGTGAGTTAGTTTCTTATGAGAAACTTCGAGTAATCTATAAACAGTTGCCTTTTACGTTGACGAGTACTATCGAAGAATGGATAAATTCAAATGAGACTACTATTAGTAAAGTCGCCTCTGGTAGTTTAAACGGCCATTACAGTATGAAGCATCGAGAGGATACAAAGAAAAAAATTGGTGAACACACAAGGAAGTTGTGGGAAACTGATAGTTATGCAAAGCAAAGAATGTTAGAAGAGCTAAGAAAGTCTGGATTATCACAAAAAGGAAAGATTAAAATCCCTAGGGGAAAAAAGGATTTGCAAGAACTGCGGTGGCTGCTTCACTGTAATAAAAACTGCATCAAAAAAATTTTGTAGTCAATCGTGTGCCGGTAAGAATGCAATGAAAAAAGCGACTGAAGTATATGTTAGTAAAAGAGAGAGATTACATGTCGAAATAAGAAACTACACTATTCAATGGTCGAAACTAAATAAAGAGGTTGTTCTCAATGCGAAGTTAAATAAAGTTAGTACAGTTATTGCCCCATTATTAAATGAAATTCAAGATTTGTTTGGAGTAAAGGATCTTAGAGTGATTTCAAAAGCTGTTTTTGGAAAAGATTTAGGAAGAAAAGAACTTCTTAAGTTTATGAAGAGCGTGTGTAATGAAAACGTATGCTGAGCTAACGGGAAATGAACCGTTAGAACTATCGGATAAAAAGCCGATAGGGTAACATAAACTGGAACAACCACTTGCACCTTATTCTGTGTGCAATTTAGCCGCGATTAATTTGGCGAACATGGTCGATAAAGAAAAGAAAGTCGTCGATTACGAAAAATTAAAACGGACGGTCGAAATTGGTGTCCGTATGCAAGATAACGTCATTGATGCAACGCCGTACTTCCTTGAAGAAAATAAAAAACAAGCGCTTGGGGAGCGCCGCGTCGGTCTTGGCGTGATGGGATTAGCCGATTTGCTCATCTACTGCGAAAGAGAGTACGGTTCCGAAGAAGGCAACCAGCTTGTTGACGAAGTGTTTCAAACGATCGCCACAACCGCATACCGCGCGTCGATCGAATTGGCGAAAGAAAAAGGAAGCTTTCCGTTTTTAGTCGGTGAAACGGATGAAGAAACTGTACGCTTGCGCGAAGCGTTTATTAACACCGGTTATATGAAAAAAATGCCGGACGATATTCGCCAAGATATTTTAAAATACGGCATTCGCAACTCGCATTTATTAACGGTTGCTCCGACTGGATCTACTGGGACGATGATCGGCGTGTCAACAGGACTTGAACCATATTTTTCCTTTTCTTATTACCGAAGCGGTCGTCTTGGCAAGTTTATTGAAGTGAAAGCGGATATCGTCCAAGAATATTTGGACAAGCATCCGGAAGCGGATCCGAACAATTTGCCGCATTGGTTTGTGACAGCGATGGATTTATCGCCGGAAGCGCATGCCGATGTGCAATGTATCATTCAGCGTTGGGTCGACTCAAGCCTTTCTAAAACCGTTAACGCGCCAAGAGGCTATACAGTCGAGCAAGTACAAAAAGTATATGAGCGGTTATGGCGCGGCGGGGCAAAAGGCGGTACGGTGTATGTTGACGGTAGCCGTGATTCGCAAGTATTGACGTTAAAAGCAGAAGAAAATACGCTTGAGGAACAGCTTGAATTGTTGCCAGAAGAAAATAAAGAGAAAAAACGTGCCGTTGCGCTCGTTGAGACGATTCCAGATTTACGAGCAACCGATGTGACGATCGGTTCAGAAGTTGGCAACATTTGTCCGGTATGCCGCGAGGGAACGGTTGAAGAAATCGGCGGCTGCAACACGTGCACAAGCTGCGGCGCACAGTTGAAGTGCGGATTGTAAAAAGGAATGGGTTCCCCATTCCTTTTTATTTTGGATACAATTGTATTTCATCACCTCATGACAATCAACCATACTAACAATGAGGTGATTGCATGAAGCCATTTATTCCTCAGCTTGTTTATTTTGAGCCAGAAGCGCTCCATTATCCGCTCGGCCAAGAATTGAAACAGAAATTCGAAAAGATGAACATTGAAATTCGTGAAACGACGTCGCACAACCAAGTACGCAGCATTCCGGGTGACACGGAATTGCAGCAATACCGAAACGCGAAATCGACGCTCGTTGTCGGAGTCCGGAGAACGCTTAAATTCGATACGTCTAAGCCGTCAGCGGAGTATGCGATTCCTCTCGCAACCGGCTGCATGGGCCATTGCCATTATTGCTATTTGCAAACGACGCTCGGAAGCAAGTCCTACATTCGTGTATACGTCAACCTTGATGAAATTTTTTCTCAAGCGAAAAAGTACATTGATGAGCGCGCTCCGGAAATTACGCGCTTTGAGGCCGCTTGTACATCGGACATTGTCGGCATCGACCACTTGACTCATTCTTTAAAAAAAGCGATCGAATTTATTGGAGTGACCGAATACGGGCGGCTTCGTTTTGTCACAAAATATGAACACGTCGATCATTTGCTTGATGCAAAACATAACGGGAAAACACGCTTTCGTTTTAGCGTCAATTCACGGTATGTCATTCAAAACTTTGAGCCAGGAACATCCTCATTTGAAGCGCGTCTTGAAGCAGCTAGAAAGGTCGCACGCGCTGGTTACCCGCTCGGTTTTATCGTCGCGCCGATTTACATGCACGACGGATGGGAAGAAGGATATTTGGAGTTATTCGAGCGATTATATGAACAGCTTACAGGGGTGAATACGTCCGATTTAACATTCGAATTAATCCAGCACCGATTCACAAAACCGGCAAAGGCTGTCATTCAAAAACGTTATCCGAAAACGAAGCTTGATTTGGATGAGAGCAAACGGAAATATAAATGGGGACGATACGGAATCGGCAAATACGTATATCAAGATGAGGATGCGAAGCGGCTTGAGGAGACGATGAAACATTATATTGCGCAATTTTTCCCAGAGGCAAAGGTACAATATTTCACATAATTAACTCTTGTCCTTGTCAATTTACCATCCCATGATATAATAATACTGATTGCTATTTTTGGATCAGTATTGGTTTACGGGAGGGGACTATTATGCCGACACCAAGCATGGAGGACTATATCGAGCAGATCTATATTCTAATTGAAGAAAAAGGATATGCGAGAGTATCGGATATTGCTGAGGCTTTGTCCGTTCATCCCTCCTCTGTTACAAAAATGGTGCAAAAACTGGATAAAGATGAATATTTAGTATATGAAAAATATCGTGGTCTTGTGTTGACAGCGAAAGGAAAAAAAATCGGCAAACGGCTTGTGTACCGACATGAATTGCTGGAACAATTTATGCGCATTATCGGCGTTGATGAAGAAAACATTTATCGCGATGTTGAGGGAATTGAACATCACTTAAGCTGGAATGCGATTGACCGCATCGGTGATTTAGTACAATATTTTCAAGAGGATCCAGAGCGTATTCAAGAGCTTCGCAACGTTCAAAAACAAAACGAGCAAAATATAGAGTAAGGTTCCTTACTCTTTTTTTGTTTTTAATACTAAATCCCTCTCCCCTTTCTTATACATATATAAAACCGCCAGGAGGGGGCTTTCATCGTGGACGTTGACATCGTGTTTTCAGGGGGTGGCGTGAAAGGATTTGCACTTATTGGCGCTTATGAAGCGATTGAAGCCAAAGGGCTTCGGCTGAAGCGGATTGCCGGAACGAGTGCAGGCTCGCTTATTGCTGCATTGATTGCGTCTGGTTATACGAGCCAACAAATCATCGAGTTGCTCGATGAATTAGACTTGCAGCAGCTGCTTGATGAGCGCAGGGCGATCGTTCCATTGCCATTGATGAAATGGATATTTTTATATTGGAAAATGGGATTGTATAAAGGGGAAGTTCTAGAACGATGGCTAGAAAACGTTTTAGCCGCAAAGGGAGTCCGAACGTTTGCCGACTTGCCGAAAGAGTGCTTGTATGTCGTTGCATCGGATGTGACAAACGGCCGCATTCTTGTGTTGCCTACTGATTTGCCGCAATATGGTATCGATCCCGATACATTTTCGGTCGCGAAAGCGGTAAGAATGAGCGTCAGCATTCCGTATTTTTTCGAACCGGTCAAATTGCAAACTAATACAGGAAAATTCGTCATTGTCGATGGAGGCGTTCTCAGTAACTTTCCTCTCTTTTTATTTGATGAAGAAAAAGAAGTGAAAAAGCGCCCTGTGCTCGGAATTCAGCTCAGCGCTAAACTTACTGAAAGACCGAAAAAGAACATTCGCAATGCGGTTGAACTGTACGAAGCGTTATTCAGCGCAATGAAAGAAGCGCATGACGCCCGCTACATTTCACGGCGGCATGAAAAAAATATCGTTTTTATTCCCGTTCATCATGTGCTTCCTACGGAATTTGCGATGACAAGCGAGGAGAGAGAGCGATTGATCGAATACGGCAAAATGAAAACCGAGCAATTTTTTAAAAAGTGGGCATATTAAAAAGAGAAATCGGGCTAAAATAACGCCCGATTCTTCTTTTTCCCTTTTTTCCCTTCAATGACTGTTAAATGAGAGGTGCTTCGTTTTTTCTGTAAGCGGTGGTGCGTTCCTTTTTTTGAATGGGACAATGTTTTGACTGGCAGTTTTCGCTCCCGTTCGGCATACAGTTTTTTCGATTGGTGGACCGCTTTTAAGTAAGCGGATCGTTCCTTATTCTGCCGTTTATAAGCCAAATGGTAAATGGCATAAAGGATAGCGACAATTAGCCCGATGAAAATGATGCGCCGGAAGAGCAGCGCTGGTTGTTCAAATAACATATAAACGAACCCGAGTGCTCCTAAAAAAAGGACAATCCCAATCAATGGATGAATGGTACGACGAAACATTGCGCACCCACCTCCTTCATAAAATTACCGACTGGCTTTTGTTGTTTCCTGTTCTTCCAAACGAAGCAATTGCTGAAATGAAGCGATCGCGACTTCGACTTGATCATCACTTGGTTCTTTTGTCGTCAAAAGCTGTAGCCATAAGCCCGGGTAACCGAGCCAGCGCAATATTGGAACATCTCTCAGCCGGTTCGTAAACTGCAACACTTCAAACGAAATGCCGAGAACGACAGGAATTAAGGCAAGCCGGTTAACAATTCTTACCCAGAGCGGATTGATCGGGACGAACATATAGACGAATACGCTGACGATGACCGTAAATAAAATAAAGCTGCTGCCGCACCGGTAATGAAGCCGCGATTGTTGCTGAACGTGTTCAACTGTGAGCGGCACCCCGTTTTCAAAGGCGTTAATGACTTTATGCTCTGCACCGTGATATTGGAACACGCGCTTCACAAGCGGTGTAAGCGAAATAAAATAAATATATAAAAGCAACAGCAATAACTTAAAAGTCCCTTCTACGAAAATTTGCGCCATTTTTGACGGGAAAATCGGTTTTGTAAAGTTGGCCAAAAAGGCTGGGATCATCGTAAAGAGAAATTTTCCAAACAAGAATGATAATACTCCGAGTACGGCGACGCCAAGAACGAGCGATAACTTTGACTCCTCTTTTTTCGTTTCATTCAGCGCATTGTGATCGTTCGGATCCAAATCGTAACGTTCGCTCGCAAATTGAAAATGTTTCGCCCCGTTTGCGCTCGCTTCTAAAATGGCTACGATTCCGCGGATAAACGGAATTTTTTTCAGAAACGACAACGTTCGATTCGTTTGACGTCGTACATGAAAATACTCGATCGATTTGTCTTTGCGGCGAATCGCGGTCACGGAATGCTTCTTTCCGGCAAACATCACACCTTCCACAACCGCCTGACCGCCATATATCGGTTTCATTGCTTTCTCCATTGTTTACACCAACCTATTTCTATATTTATTATTCTATTCTACAAGAAATGGCCGGAAACCTCTAGGTTGATGATACGATTATCATTGCCAAAAATAAAAATGGATAGACATGGTTTTGTAAATTCATTCATGAGTTTGTTCATGGAAGGCCATACTAAAAACGGAGGTGTCAAACGGCAATGAAAGACAATGAACAGCTTGAACAAAATAAACGGGAACAACCGATGTCGTTATGGATGAAAGCGATTATTACGGGATTTTTCGGCGGAGTATTTTGGAGTTTGGTAGGATATTTAGCGCATTTTTTTCATTTTACAGAACTGAGCCCGAACATGATTTTGTTTCCATGGAATATCGGCGATTGGAAGTACGGAAAGGCCGGAAATTATTTGGCCATTTTTCTTATTGGCTTACTATCTATAATAGTTGCGCTTCTTTATTATGTGCTATTTAGAAAAATGCAAAGCATGTGGATAGGCATTGTTTATGGCGTTGCGTTATGGGTGATTGTTTTTTACGTGCTCAATCCATTCTTACCTAGTTTGCGCTCCGTTTCCCAATTAGAGCGAAACACGGTTATTACCACAATTTGTTTGTACATATTGTACGGCTTATTTATTGGCTATTCGATTTCGTTTGAAACGCAAGAAAGTGAGCATCAACAAACAAAAGCAACAAATGAGTAGTGACAGCAGACATTTTATGATAGAATGTGGTTGTTTAAACATTCTTTTCTTTTGTTAAAGGGGTTACGAAAATGGTGCGTCTTCTTCTTATTAATGGTCCGAATTTAAATCGTCTCGGCAAGCGAGAGCCGCATATTTACGGGAGTGATACGCTGCAAGACCTCGAGCAGCAACTAACATCTTTTGCGACCGAATATGAAGCGGAGTTAACTTGTTTTCAAAGCAACCACGAAGGGGAAATTATCGACCAAATTCATGCCGCTGAAGGCATGTATGACGGCATTGTTTTGAATGCCGGTGCGTTTACTCATTATAGTTATGCGATTCGTGATGCGATTGCTAGTGTTAATGTCCCTGTCGTTGAAGTACATATTTCCAACATTCATGCCCGTGAGCCTTTTCGTCATGTATCCGTGATAGCGCCCGTTACGGTCGGACAAATTGTCGGACTTGGTTTTACTGGATATCGGCTGGCGATTTTGGCGCTGTTAGAGAAGGTGAAAGGGAGAGAGAAAACGTGGAAAAAATAGAAAAACTGCGCGCGCGCTTTGATGAATATGAAATTGACGGAATGTTGATCACCAACAGTTACAACCGCCGCTATATGACTGGTTTTACCGGCACTGCCGGCGTTGCGGTCGTCGGAAAAACAAATGCGGTTTTTATCACTGATTTCCGCTATGTCGAGCAAGCTTCTAAACAGGTGGAAGGATATGAAGTTGTTCAGCACACCAGTTCGATCGTTGAGGAAGTTGCCAAACAAGTGTCCCGGCTCGGCATCCAAAAGCTCGGCTTTGAACAAGATGATTTATCGTATGCGGCATTTCAAGCATATGAAAAAAAAATCGAAGCAACGCTCGTACCTGTTTCCGGTATGGTCGAAAAGTTACGCTTGATTAAGTCCGATTCAGAGATTAAGATATTAAAGGAAGCAGCAGAGATTGCCGATGCAGCGTTTGACCACATTCTTCATTTTATTCGCCCTAGTGTAAAAGAAATCGACGTTGCCAACGAATTGGAGTTTTTTATGCGAAAGCAAGGCGCAGCTTCGTCTTCGTTTGATATTATCGTTGCATCTGGCTATCGTTCAGCGTTACCGCACGGAGTGGCAACAGATAAGGTAATTGAAAAAGGAGAATTCGTCACGCTTGATTTCGGCGCTTATTACAAAGGTTATTGTTCGGATATTACAAGAACGATCGCTGTCGGTGAAGTGAGCGACGAATTAAAAAAGATTTACGATGTTGTGTTGCAAGCTCAGCTGCGCGGCATGGCGGGCATTAAGCCGGGAATGACCGGACGCGAAGCCGATGCGCTTACCCGCGACTATATTGCTGAAAAAGGATACGGCGAGTATTTTGGCCATTCCACCGGTCATGGAATCGGTCTTGAAGTGCATGAAGGTCCGGCGTTATCGGCCCGTTCCGATGTCGTGTTAGAGCCGGGGATGGTCGTGACGGTAGAACCAGGCATTTACATAGCAGGTCTTGGCGGCGTACGCATTGAAGATGATACCGTTGTCACTGCGGACGGTAACGAGTCGCTGACTCGCTCACCAAAAGAGTTAATTATTTTATAATTATTGGAAGTGGGAGGACATTTGTCAATGATTTCAGTGAACGACTTTCGTACAGGACTAACGATCGAAGTAGATGGCGATATTTGGCGCGTCATCGAGTTCCAACACGTGAAACCAGGGAAAGGAGCGGCGTTCGTTCGCTCTAAATTACGCAACCTTCGTACTGGATCGATTCAAGAAAAAACGTTCCGTGCAGGTGAAAAAGTGAACCGTGCCCAAATTGACAACCGGAAAATGCAATATTTATATGCGAACGGTGATCAACACGTCTTTATGGACACGGAAACGTACGAGCAAATTGAGCTTTCTTCGCAACAAATCGAGCACGAATTAAAATTCTTAAAAGAAAATATGGAAGTATTCATTATGATGTATCAAGGCGAAACGATTGGCGTTGAGCTTCCGAACACAGTAGAACTAAAAGTGGTCGAAACAGAGCCAGGCATTAAAGGCGATACGGCTTCTGGCGGCTCGAAACCAGCAACGCTAGAAACGGGTCTTGTCGTACAAGTGCCGTTCTTCGTAAACGAAGGCGATGTACTTATCATCAATACGACAGACGGAACATACGTATCCCGCGCGTAACTATTAGCAAACTCCTTGCTGTATAAGCAAGGGGTTTTTTTATTGCTTAACTTCGTTCCCCGTTTTTCTTGATTTTGCCTAAAAACCGCTTCTGAAACGAATCGTTTTTGCATACGTTTGTACTAATCATTTCATTCACTAGGAGGATTTGATGAAACGGTGGTTATCGATGATCGATTCAACAGTTCTCTCGATGGCGGGATTGCGCCTATTATCAGCCACGATTGAATTGACAGCAGCTATTATGATGCTTTCTTTTAACGATGTGAAAAAAGCGGTTGTAGTCAATGCGTTGCTGGCGATCGTAGGTCCAATCATTTTTATTGTAACGATGACAATCGGCCTTCTTTCCATGACGGACGAGCTTTCATTTTCCAAACTATTTTGGATTGGACTTGGTGTAGCGTTGATTTTATTTGGTGTCTATAAGTAAGTGATACATCATATTTCGCAACCTTTGCCTAAATATGAGGTGTTTTTTTGAATATCACTGAATAGTGATTTATTTTCAAAAAAAGTAATAATTTAACTTGTTTAATGTGTTTTATTGTTAATTAAAGGATGAATATTCATTCGTTATAAATTGTTTTTGAATTTTTATTCAGGGTGCGAAATGTAAGTGATACATAGAAAAGGAGGAGGAGCGCATGCAAGCAATCATCGACATGTTACCAAAAACAATCGTTGCAGCTCTCCAGCAATTGCCACCTTCATGGAGGGACGACATGGAAGAAATTCGCATAAGAGTTCAGCGACCGTTAGAAGTGATCGCTAAAGGAATCCCCTATTTTCTTGCATATGAAGTAACAGCAGAAGATGGCGTACACCTTCTCAATAAAATCAGCCATTATTCCATTTATGCGATCGAAGAAGAATTAAAACGGGGATTTATTACGATTCAAGGCGGACATCGTGTCGGACTAGCAGGGAAAGTTATCACGGATGGCGGAAGCGTCAAAGCGATTCGCCATGTCACCTCTTTTAATATTCGCGTTGCCAAGCAAAAAATCGGCATCGCCCAACCGCTTATTCCATATGTGTATAACGGGCGGTGGTGTAACACGATGATTATCGGTTCACCACAAACAGGAAAAACAACTCTTCTTCGCGACATCGCTCGCATGATCAGCAGCGGTGTCCCAACCAAAAATATTCCGTCACAAAAAGTCGGGATTGTCGATGAACGTTCAGAAATTGCTGGGTGTGTCAAAGGCATTCCGCAATTTGAGCTAGGGCATCGCGTCGATGTGCTTGACGCTTGCCCGAAAGCAGAAGGAATGATGATGATGATTCGATCGATGAGCCCAGACGTGCTCATTGTTGATGAAATTGGGCGCTGGGAAGATAGCGAGGCAATGTTGGAAGCCGTTCATGCCGGTGTATGCGTATGGACGACCGTTCACGGAAAAAATTGGGGTGACATCGCCCAACGACCGACGTTGCGTCCGCTCATCGAACAACGTGTATTTGAACGGTTTATTGAACTGACGAATGAGCGCGGTCCCGGAACGATTCGGCGCATTATTGACAGGTCAGGGACGGTATTATTCGGGGCGGAGGTGAGAAAATGAAGTGGTTTGGAGCGTTGCTTATTTTGCTTGCGACGACATGGAGCGGATTTGAGGCATCGCGTCAGTTAAGCGAACGTCCTAGACAACTGCGGCAGTTAAAAACAGCGTTGCAGTCACTAGAGGCAGAAATTATGTATGGCCACACTCCGCTGGCGGAAGCGGCGCTGCATTTAGCGCGACAGCTCACTTTTCCGTTTTCGCGCTTCTTTGAGCAGTTTGCTGAAAAACTACAAACGGGGGAAACGAGTGTCCACGAAGCGTGGGAAGATAGCTTGCGTGATATTTGGCGGGTGACAGCGCTAAAACAAGGAGAATTTGAAGTGATGAAACAATTTGGCGAAACGTTAGGCCAATATGACCGAGTTGCTCAACAAAAGCAAATTGCTTTGGCGCTTGTCCATCTTGACCGCGAAGAACAAGATGCGCTTGAAAAAAAAGCCCGCTATGAAAAGATGGCGAAAAGTTTAGGGTTTCTTGTAGGGCTGCTTCTCATTATTTTATTGATTTAACTCTAGGAGGAAAACGATGATGGGGATGGATGTCGATGTCATTTTTAAAATCGCTGGAGTAGGCATCGCGATCGCTTTACTGCATACAGTACTCGATCAAATGGGGAAAAAGGAGTTTGCACAATGGGTCACTCTGCTCGGCTTTATTTACATTTTGTTTATGGTCGCTTCTGTCATTAGCGACTTGTTCCAAAAGATAAAAGACGTGTTTTTGTTCCGAAGTTAGGGGGAGGAGATGGCGATTGAAATGTTGCAAATTGTTGGCATAGGATTGATCGCCACGTTTTTAGTCGTGCTGCTAAAGGAGCATAAATCGAGCGTGGCGTTTTTACTAACGGTGTTTGTCGGATGTGTCATTTTTCTTTTTTTAATTGACCAAATTAGCGCGATTTTGCGAATGTTGCAAAAAATTGCTTCCGACACGAATATCAATATGGTGTATTTTGAAACGATTTTAAAAATTATCGGTATTGCTTATATCGCAGAATTTGCGTCGCAAATTTCTAAAGATGCTGGACAAGGAGCAATCGCTTCCAAGATCGAACTTGGCGGCAAAATTTTAATTTTAGCGATGGCGATCCCGATTTTAACGGCCATTATTGAAACAGTGATTGGCTTGATTCCTTCATCAAGGGGGTGATTCATTGAAAAAATTGAAAAAAGTGATGATTTCGTTGCTATTCGCCTCTTCCCTTTTTTTATCACCATATGTGGTACAAGCTGCACTTGGTCAAGAGCAAATCGTCCAAAAACAGATGGAAGCAATCAATATGGATGATATTCAAAAATATTGGAGCGATATCGTTGTGAAATACGGAGGTTTTTTGCCGGAAAGCCAGAAAGGGTCACTCGTACAGTTTTTACAAGGCCAGAAAGAATGGTCGCTCAAAGATTGGCTGATAGCGTTTCTGAAATTTCTTGTTTACGAATTGCAGGCAAATGGAAAGCTGCTTGGAACGCTTATTTTGCTGACGGTGTTTAGTTTGTTTTTACAGTCGCTGCAAACGGCGTTTGAACAGCAAGCGGTCAGCAAAGTAGCATACGCAGTCGTGTATATGGTGTTGATGATCCTTGCACTAAACAGCTTTCGGCTGGGGATGGAATACGCCCAAGAGACCATTCAAACAATGACCCATTTTATGATTGCGATGATCCCCCTTTTGCTAGCGCTGTTAGCCTCTTCAGGCGGACTCGTTTCGGCCGCGTTTTTTCACCCTATTATTCTTTTTTTAATGAATACGACGGGGATCGTTGTTGAATATGTGACGCTGCCTCTTTTGTTTTTAGCGGCGCTATTAAGCATCGTCAGCACGATGTCCGAGCATTATAAAGTGACGCAATTGGCAGATTTATTCACGAAGGTGGCAATGGGGACGCTTGGTATCATTTTAACGGTTTTCCTTGGCGTTATGTCCGTCAAAGGGACGACATCCGCCATTGCAGACGGCATTGCATTACGGACGGCGAAGTTTGTGACAGGAAATTTCGTTCCGGTCGTCGGCAAAATGTTTACGGATGTAGCCGATACGGTTGTGACAGCTTCGATGTTGCTGAAAAATGCGGTTGGAGTCGCTGGAGTGGCATTATTGCTCATCATCGCTGCATTTCCGGCCTTAAAAATTTTCGCGATTGCTTTTGTTTACAAACTATCTGCTGCCGTTTTGCAACCGCTCGGCGGCGGTCCTGTCATTTCTTGCTTAAACATCATTAGCAAAAGTATTCTCTATATTTTGGCTGCGTTAGCGATCGTCTCGCTCATGTTTTTTCTTAGTTTAGCGGTCATCATTACCGCTGGAAATATTGCGATGATGGTTCGTTAAGGAGGGGGAATTCGTGCATTTTATCATTGAATGGGTCACAAATATCATTATGTTTATATTGTTTGCCATCATCATCGAGTTATTGCTCCCTTCTTCAAGTTTTCAAAAATACGTAAAAATGGTCGTCGGGCTTATTCTCCTTCTCATTATGCTATCACCGCTGTTAAACATTTTTTCTATCAATGTCGATCGTCTTTTAGCAACAGTGACAGCGGAAGGAAGCCGGCAACAAGAAACGATGAAAAATGAACTAGAACAGAAGAAAAAAGAAATACAAGCCTCACAACGTGCATATATTTTAGAACAAATGGCTGTCCAGATGAAAAAACAAGTAGCTGGGGAGTTGATGAAACAATATGGGTTGACCGTACAACATGTCACTTTGCAAACAAAAGAAAACGAATCGTTACAAATTCCTGACGATATTCAAGCGATTGAAGTGATTGTCAGTAAACAGCGAGACCAAGAAGCAATTCAGCCTGTTGTCATCGATGCGTCTAAACCGCTTAGCGAAGCAGCAGAGGATGAAGCGCAAAAAAAAGAACTCGTTTCGTTTTTTGCAGCAAAATGGGGCATACATGAAGAAAAAATCGTTGTCCAAATCGAGGGGAGGGACTGGGGGGATGTTTCCGTTCATTAAGCGTTGGCTTGCGCCGCCTGAAAAAGAGAATAAGGGAAAGAAGACTACACCCGTTTCTTACGTGTTGCTTTTGTTACTGCTAGGCGTTTTGTTTATGATCATGAGCTACAAGTGGAAAAATGAGACGTCAACTACAAATGCTGTAGCCGTACTTGGGCAAACGGCCGATCAGCAAACAGTGGAAGCATTCGGACAAAAACAAGAAACAAAATCGAAAATCATTGCCGAGTATGAACAGCGCTACGAAGAACAGCTAAAAGCTGCATTAGAAGCGATTGAAGGAGTGGACGACGTAACGGTCGTCGTCAACGTCGATGCCACCGAAATAAAAGTGCTGGAGAAAAACCGAGTCACACAGCAGCAAACAACCGATGAAACTGACCGCGAAGGCGGAAAGCGGAAAATCGAAAATCACTCGTTTAATGAACAAGTTGTCATCATTCGCGATGGGGAAAACGAAAAGCCGATCGTCGTCACAACAAAAAAACCAGACATTCGGGGAGTGCTCGTTGTGGCTAAGGGCGCTGATAATTTGCAAGTGAAAAAATGGATTGTCGAAGCGGTTACGCGCGTGTTAAACGTGCCTAGTTATCGCGTTGCTGTATTGCCAAAAAAATAGGGGAGGATTGATCAAAATGTTAAAAAAGCAAACCGTTTGGTTATTAACGATGTTAAGTTTAGTAGTAGTATTATCGGTGTATTATGTAACCGCTCCAAAAGACATGAACGACAGCGTTGCCTTTATGAATGAACAAAACAAAAAAGCAAGCGACGCTGAAAAACAAACCGCGACAAAAGAAGGAGCCGACGTAACGTTAGAACAAACGGAAGCGCAAGATGGAAAAGCGACATCAAGCATCGCCAGCGATGACGTATTTACCGCTTTACGCCTGCAAATTGACGATGAGCGAAGCCGCTTGCGTGATCAATTAAATGCGATTGTTGCTTCAACAAGCGCAACCGCCGAGCAGAAGAGCGAAGCGATTGATAAAATTCAAAAGCTTGAAGCGCTCGCTGAAAAGGAAGCGACGTTAGAAACGCTCATTAAATCGAAAGGGGGATACGAAGACGTACTCGTTCGTGCAGACGGCGATACGGTAAGAGTGACCGTCAGAGCGAAAGAACGTTCCGCCAAAGCAGCAAACGAAATCATTCAACTTGTAAAAAGCGAAATCAGCGACATGCAAGATATTGCAGTTGAATTCCAGCCGGCAAAATAAATAGGCGAAAAGCTGACTCCTATGGGGATCAGCTTTTTTTTGGAAATAAGGGCATTCTATTTTTACAGTGGAAAAATTATTTTAATGCTATATAATAATAATTGTTTATATGACTAGATAGTAAGTATAATTATCGCTACATTCTGTTGTTGAATATGAGGGAAGGTCTGTCGTATGATGGTAGTATATGACACAATTATGGGGCGAGAGGTGTGAATAATGTTGAAAATTCAAGAAATTCGTGAGCTTATTCGATTAATTGACCAAGCAAACATTGAGGAATTTTTATACGAACACGAAGGAACAAAAGTACATATGAAAAAACCGAACGGGAATGTTCCGGTTGAGGCGGTTGTCAAAACGGTTGTGGAACCAGCTCCAAAAGCAATTGTACAGGAAGTTACAGCACCGCAAGCGACAACTGAGCCGGTGGCTGTTGTCCAAGAAACTAAACAAGAACAATCGAAACAAGAAGCGGTGAAAGCGGACAATTTGCATAAAATTACATCGCCGATGGTTGGAACCTTTTATGCGGCGCCGTCTCCAGATTCACCGCCATATGTTAAAGTGGGAGATAAAGTCAAAACGGATACGATTGTTTGCATCATCGAAGCAATGAAGCTATTCAATGAAATCGAAGCGGAAGTCAACGGTGAAATTGTAGAAATTCTTGTGCAAAACGGCCAGCTCGTTGAATATGGACAACCTTTATTCCTTGTGAAACCAGAATAAAGGGGAGGACGAGCGATGATTAAAAAGTTGTTAGTAGCAAATCGAGGAGAAATCGCCGTTCGCGTCATTCGCGCTTGCAAGGAACTTGGTATTGAGACGGTGGCGGTGTTTTCTGAAGCGGACCGGGAGGCACTTCACGTTCAATTAGCGGATGAAGCATATTGCATCGGACCGACCGCTTCAAAAGACAGCTATTTAAACTTTACGAACATTATGAGTGTCGCCACATTAACCGGATGTGACGCTATCCATCCAGGGTACGGATTTTTAGCGGAAAATGCTGCGTTTGCTGAGCTTTGCCGCGAATGCAATGTGACGTTTGTCGGTCCAAGTCCGGAAGCGATTGCAAAAATGGGGATTAAAGATATCGCCCGCGAAACGATGCGCGAAGCAGGCGTTCCAATTGTTCCTGGTTCGAGAGGAATTGTTGAAAGCATGGATGAAGCGGTTGCGCTCGCGAACGAAATCGGCTATCCTGTCATTATTAAGGCAACGGCTGGCGGCGGCGGAAAAGGAATTCGTGTCGCGAGAAACGAGCAAGAGCTGATCAAAGGCATTAACATTACCCAGCAAGAAGCGGCGACAGCGTTCGGAAATCCGGGCGTATATATTGAGAAATATATCGAAGATTTCCGTCACGTTGAAATTCAAGTGCTCGCGGACTCCTATGGCAATGCCATCCATTTAGGGGAGCGCGACTGCTCGATCCAGCGCCGCTTACAAAAGCTTGTCGAAGAAGCACCGTCTCCGGCTTTGGATGAAGAAATGCGGAAGCAAATGGGAGAAGCGGCGGTTAAAGCGGCAAAAGCCGTGAATTATACCGGTGCCGGAACCGTGGAGTTCATTTTTGACCATAAGGCGAAAAAATTTTACTTTATGGAAATGAATACGCGCATTCAAGTGGAGCATCCGGTCACAGAGTTGATTACGGGTGTGGACTTAATTAAAGAACAAATTCGCGTTGCTTCTGGAGAGAAGCTGTCGCTCATGCAAGAAGATATCACGTTTAACGGCTGGGCAATTGAATGCCGCATTAACGCGGAAAATCCGGAAAAAAATTTTATGCCGTCACCGGGAAGGATTCAAATGTATCTCCCGCCTGGAGGATTAGGGGTGCGCATCGATTCGGCGGCTTATCCGGGGTATATGATTCCCCCTTATTACGATTCGATGATTGCGAAACTCATCGTCCATGCCCCGACGAGGGAAGAAGCGATTGCGAGAATGAAACGGGCGCTCAGTGAATTTATTATCGAAGGGATTCATACAACGATTCCTTTTCACTTAAAATTATTAGAGCACGAAAAATTCGTGCAAGGGGACTTCAACACGAAGTTTCTCGAGTTGTATGATGTGATGAAATCATAGGAGGTGCTGTAGATGTCTGAGCACGTATTTGAAGTGGAGCAAGAGTCAACTAGCTTAGGAAAAGTCGAAATTGCTCCGGAAGTGATTGAAGTTATTGCTGGAATTGCGGCAAGCGAAGTCGAAGGTGTTGCGCAAATGCGCGGAAATTTTGCTGCAGGCGTCGTCGAACGGTTCGGCAAGAAAAACCATGGAAAAGGCGTAAAAGTCGATTTAAGAGAAGAAGGAGTAGCGATCGATATTTACTGCCTCATCCAATTTGGCGTTTCGATCCCGAGCGTTGCGAAAAAAATCCAAGAAAACGTCCGCCAAGCATTGTTTAATATGACAGGCTTAGAAACGAGTGAAATTAACGTTCACGTTGTCGGCATTCAATTCGATACGCCTAAACAAGAACAAGAAATCGAATAAAAGAGAAGGGGGCTCATGAACAAAATAAAGAGCCCCCTTTGTATTTAAAAAAATTTAGTATCACGAATGTTGATTATCCATTATTTTGCTAAAAAAACAGAGAATCGTACGGCAGAAAAGCTAGGAATAGAACTATCTCAACTGGTTTTTATTGGGGAATCAACACGCCTGATTTAGATCTTAGTTGACGGACGTATTTTTTATGCCATTAGCAAAAGCCGACAATTTTATATACCACATGAATGATTTGTACGGGTTGCAGTATCACTGATCATGAAAATATGGTATGATTATCGCATAAACGTTCGTTTATATATAAGAAAAGCGGAGGCGACTTAATTTCGTCTAAAGGCAGTGCGCGTCCTGCGGAGAGCGGCGAAATGTCGTCTTGGCACCATCTCAAAGCCAAACGTCCTTTCGAAGAGAAGTGCTTGCCACTTCGACTGAGGAAAGTTATTTGGCATAAGAGACCTAGACAGCAACGAAACATTTTATCCGTTTCGAATTATGTCAAATTGAGGAGGAAAACGATGAAGCGGCATACAGCGAGGGAAAAAGCGCTCCAAGCGCTGTTTCAAATTGACGTCGGTCGGATCGAACCGGAAGAAGCAATTCACAACGTGGTAAATGAAGATGAAATCGATCCGTTCCTTCGCGAACTCGTTTTTGGTGTGGTAGAGCATCGAGACGAGATCGATGAACTATTGCGCAACAACTTAGAAAAATGGACGCTGGAGCGGGTAGCGAACGTCGACCGTTCCATTTTGCGCATGGCGACATATGAAATGAAATATGTAGAGGATGTCCCGTTTAAAGTCAGCTTTGACGAAGCGATCGAATTAGCGAAAAAATTTGGCGATGATAAATCAAGCCGGTTTATTAACGCGGTTCTTTCAAAAGTGAAAGACGCATTGCAAATGTCATGATTGCTGATACAATACGAAACATAAACGACACAAAATGAACGATCAGAAAAGGGGAGTAGGAACGATGGCAGCACAAATCATTAATGGAACAGAATTAGCAAGCGTAAAACGCGCCCAATTGGCAAAAGAAGTGGAGGAGCTAAAGAGCAAAGGAATCGAGCCAGGTCTTACGGTCATTCTTGTCGGCGACAACCCGGCGTCCCACTCGTACGTGAAAGGCAAACAAAAAGCATGTGCCGAAGTCGGCATTCGTTCGACATTGTTGACGTTTCCTGAAACGATTACAGAATCGTTTTTATTGCAACAAATCAAACAGCTCAATGATGATCCGGCGGTTCATGGCATTTTAGTACAACTCCCGCTTCCAAGCCATATTAACGAACTGAAAGTGATCGAAGCGATCGCACCGGAAAAAGATGTTGATGGTTTTCACCCGATTAACGTCGGCCGCATGATGGTCGGACAAAAGGCGTTTCTTCCGTGTACTCCGTACGGCATTTTATTTATGGTGCAGTCGCTCGGTGTGGATATTGCCGGCAAACATGTCGTCGTCGTCGGCCGCAGCAACATCGTCGGCAAACCGGTCGGGCAATTATTTTTACGCGAACATGCGACGGTCACGTACTGCCATTCTAAAACAAAAGATTTAGCAGCGATCACTCGTCAAGCCGACATTTTAATTGTGGCGGTCGGCAAAGCCAATTTGATCGGCGCGCAACATGTGAAAGAAGGAGCGATTGTGATCGATGTCGGCGTCAATCGGCTAGAAAATGGGAAATTATGCGGTGACGTCCGATTTGATGAAGTGAAGGAAGTGGCCAGCTATTTAACGCCTGTGCCAAAAGGGGTCGGCCCGATGACGATTACAATGCTTCTTCATAATACGGTCGAAGCAGCGCGCGAATATGCGCAGCAAGTTCAGCGATAAGCGAGGACGGTCTTGTGGCAGAAATTAAATATGTTACGGTGACGGCGCTTACGAAATACATTAAGCGCAAATTTGAGGTCGATCCGCATTTGCAAGATTTATGGATTAAAGGGGAAATTTCCAACTTTACGTATCATTCGCGTGGCCATATGTATTTTACGCTCAAAGACGAAAATGCGCGCATTCAAGCCGTCATGTTTGCCGGCTATAACCGTTATTTGGCGTTTCGGCCGGAGAACGGCATGAAAGTGCTTGTGCGCGGTGAAATTTCTGTCTACGAACCGAGCGGCAACTATCAAATTTATGTGAAAGAAATGCAGCCGGAAGGGATCGGGAACTTGTATTTGGCTTATGAACAGCTGAAACAGCGGCTCGAAGCAGAAGGATTGTTTTCCCAAGAGCATAAACAGCCGATCCCGTCTTTTCCGCGCTATATTGGGGTCGTCACATCGCCGACTGGGGCGGCGATCCGCGATATTGTCACAACAATTCGCCGCCGCTATCCGCTTGGGACGGTCATTTTGTTTCCATCGCTCGTTCAAGGAGAGCATGCGGCCGATTCGATCGTTCGCTCGATTGAAAAAGCGAATGAACTCGGATATATCGATGTGCTGATCGTTGGCCGCGGCGGCGGGTCGATTGAAGAACTTTGGGCGTTCAATGAAGAGAAGGTGGCGCGGGCGATTTTCGCTTCCCGCGTTCCGGTCATTTCGGCAGTCGGTCATGAAACGGACTTTACGATCGCTGATTTCGTTGCCGATTTGCGCGCGCCGACGCCAACCGGAGCGGCGGAATTAGCCGTGCCTCACGTCGCCGAATTGATCGAGCGGCTGACACAGCGAAAAGTGCGATTGATTCGGGCGATGAAAGAAAAAATGGCAGCCGAATCCGAGCGGTTAAGCCGCCTGCAAAAATCGTATGCGTTTCGCTATCCGAAAAAACTATACGAGCAAAAAGAGCAGCAGTTAGACACACTTTTAGAACGGCTGAAGCGACAAACCGAGCGGCTTTTCGAGCGAAAACGGGAGCGCTTTGAACAGCTTCACCTAAAGTTAGAGGCCCATCATCCAGCGGAACAGCTAGCAAAAATGGTGGAAAAACAACAAGCGCTGACAAAATCATTAGAAAAAGAAATGCAGTCGCTTTTGAAACAAAAGCAATGGCAGTTTACCTCGCTTTTATCGCAACTGCATGCGTTAAGCCCGCTAAAAATTATGGAGCGCGGCTACAGCTTAGTCTATAATGAAAAAGAGGAATTAGTAAAAAGCGTTCGGCAAGTGCAGCCGGGAGATACAATTCAAGTGCGCTTGCAAGATGGGCGTCTTGATTGTCACGTATGGGGAATGGAGGAAGCGTTCGATGAGTGAAGAAAAAGAATTAACGTTTGAAGAAGCGATGAAACAGCTTGAAGAAATCGTGGGAAAATTAGAAGAAGGCAACGTTCCGCTTGAACAGGCGATTTCGTTTTTTCAAGAAGGAATGCGTCTTTCCAAATGGTGCCATGATAAACTGCAGCATGCCGAAAAACAAATGGAGTACATTTTGCGCGAAGACGGACAATTAGCGCCTTTCTCCATTGAGGAGGAATAACGTTGGTGGAGCAATTTTTACGGGAACAGAAGCAGCTCGTTGAGGCACAACTTCCCCGCTATATCGCTCGCTTGAACGCTCCGGGCACATTGAAACAGGCGATGTTATACTCGCTTGAAGCAGGCGGAAAGCGCATCCGTCCGCTCCTTTTATTGGCGACGTTGCATGCGTTTCATAAAGAAATAGAAATCGGTCTGCCGGTTGCCTGCGCCATTGAAATGATTCATACATATTCATTAATTCACGACGATTTGCCGAGCATGGATAACGACGATTTGCGGCGCGGAAAGCCGACAAACCATAAAGTATTCGGCGAAGCAATGGCAATTTTGGCGGGGGACGGATTGCTTACGTATGCGTTTCAAGTCATTGCCGAGATGCCGGATGCGCAAGTGGCGCCGGAAACAAAGCTGGCGTTAATCGCTGAACTCGCTAAAGCCGCAGGGCCCGAAGGAATGGTGGCTGGACAAGTGGCGGATATGGAAGGGGAAGGACAGCGGCTTTTGCTAGAAGAGTTGGAGTATATTCATCGTCATAAAACGGGAAAAATGCTCCAATATAGCGTGCTGGCCGGGGCGCTGTTAGCCGGGGCGGACGAAGCGCAAAGAGCATATCTTGATGCGTTTGCTTCGCATTTAGGGCTAGCGTTTCAAATCCGCGACGATATTCTTGATATTGAAGGATCGGAAGAAAAAATTGGCAAAAAAGTCGGTAGTGATATTGAAAACGAAAAAGTGACGTATCCGTTACTATTGACGATGGAAGGGGCTAAAGAAAAGCTAAACTTTCATATTGCAGAAGCAAAGCGCTATTTGCAAGCTGCAGACGTACAAGATGATGCATTGCGCTATATTTGCGATTTAGTCGCTACGCGCGATCATTAAAAACGGAAGGTCGTTGTTGTTTCCCTGTTTCTTATGTTATAGTGAAAAAATGGAGGTATTGCCGTTATCACATTTGTGTTAGCGGCTCTTTTTACGCTTGTGAGGAAAATAGCGGCAGAACATTTTTCTTTATTCATTTATCATGTATAATAATAAATAATATCTGTATTATATCAGCGCACTTGAAGTGAATGATAAAACGAAAGCGAGTGGTCTCGTTTGAATTTAACCGAAATTAAAGATCCGCGCTTTTTAAAATCGATGTCTACAGAACAGCTCATTCAGTTAAGCGCGGACATCCGGCAATTTTTGATTGAGAAGCTATCGAAAACAGGCGGACATATCGGACCTAATCTCGGAGTGGTTGAACTGACGATTGCGCTTCATAAAGTATTTGACAGTCCGAAAGATAAATTACTTTGGGATGTCGGTCATCAGTCGTATGTCCATAAAATTTTAACCGGGCGTGCGGGAGAATTTAATACGTTAAGACAATATAAAGGGCTTTGCGGTTTTCCGAAACGGAGCGAAAGCGAGCATGATGTGTGGGAAACAGGACATAGCTCGACATCGTTATCAGCAGCGATGGGGATGGCGATTGCCCGCGATTTAAAAGGAACGAATGAGTACATCGTTCCAATTATCGGCGACGGAGCATTAACGGGCGGAATGGCGCTCGAAGCGCTTAACCATATCGGCCATGAGAAAAAAGATATGATCGTTGTGTTGAACGACAATGAAATGTCGATTGCGCCGAATGTCGGTGCGCTTCATAACGTGCTCGGCCGTTTACGGACCGCTGGAAAATATCAATGGGTGAAAGATGAACTGGAAATGCTGCTAAAAAAAATTCCGGCCGTCGGTGGGAAATTAGCAGCAACCGCCGAGCGAATTAAAGATAGCTTAAAATATTTGCTCGTATCCGGCGTCTTTTTTGAAGAGCTCGGGTTCACGTATCTCGGACCGGTAAACGGACATGATTTTGATGATTTATTTGAGAATTTACATTATGCAAAAAAAATTAAAGGACCTGTGTTGCTTCATGTTATTACAAAAAAAGGAAAAGGATATCATCCGGCGGAAAACGATAAAGTCGGGACATGGCACGGCACTGGTCCATATAAAATTGAAACGGGCGACTTTTTAAAACCGGTTGATCAAGCGCCTTCGTGGAGTGAACTTGTCAGTGAAACGGTGCGAAAGCTGGCGCGCACAGACTCGCGCATTGTGGCAATTACTCCAGCGATGCCGGTCGGCTCGAAGCTAGAAGGATTTGCGAGCGAATTTCCAGACCGAATGTACGACGTCGGCATTGCAGAACAGCATGCGACGACGCTCGCGGCAGGGCTCGCTACACAAGGCATGAAGCCGTTTTTAGCGATTTACTCGACCTTTTTGCAGCGCGCGTATGACCAAGTTGTTCACGACGTCTGTCGGCAAAATTTAAACGTCTTTTTTGCGATTGACCGGGCTGGACTCGTTGGCGCAGACGGAGAAACGCACCAAGGGGTATTTGATATTGCCTTTTTGCGCCACGTTCCAAATCTTGTTCTCATGATGCCGAAAGATGAAAATGAAGGGCAGCACATGGTCTATACCGCCATTCAATATGACGATGGTCCGATTGCGCTTCGCTTTCCGCGCGGCAACGGCCTTGGTGTAAAAATGGACGCTGAGCTTCGCACCATCCCGATCGGCACATGGGAAGTGTTGCGTGAAGGGCGAGATATCGCGATTTTAACGTTCGGAACGACGATTCCGATGGCGCTTGAGGCAGCGGAAAAGCTGGCGAAAGAAAATGTGTCCGTCAAAGTGGTGAACGCCCGTTTCATTAAGCCGATGGATGAAGCAATGCTTCATGAGTTGTTCGAAAGCAATATGCCGCTATTAACGATTGAAGAAGCGGCGTTACAAGGCGGCTTTGGCAGCGCAGTGCTTGAATTTGCGCACGATCATGGCTATCATCAAACAGTCATTCAGCGCATGGGCATTCCGGATCGTTTCATTGAACACGGAAGTGTAAAAGAATTGCTGCAAGAAATCGGCTTAACAACAGTACATGTTGTCGATCGCGTGAAAACAATGATACCAAGAAAACAAAAAAGGGCATGAGAGATGAAAGGAAAAAAAGAACGGCTTGATATACTATTAGTTGAACGAGGATTGGCCGAAACGCGCGAAAAAGCGAAGCGGGCGATTATGGCCGGGCTTGTTTACTCGAACGAAATGCGCTTAGACAAGCCCGGAGAGAAAGTGTCAGCGGACATCCCGCTTACAGTTAAAGGAAACGCAATGCCATATGTTAGCCGCGGTGGGTTAAAGTTGGAAAAAGCGTTGCGCACGTTCGACGTAACGGTAAAAGATAAGATTTTGTTGGACATCGGCGCGTCTACAGGCGGCTTTACTGATTGCGCCTTGCAGCATGGGGCGAAAATGTCATATGCGCTCGATGTCGGGTACAACCAGTTGGCTTGGAAACTTCGCCAAGATGAGCGAGTTGTTGTCATGGAGCGAACGAATTTCCGTTACGTAACGCCGGCCCATTTTACGAAAGGCCTTCCGGAATTTGCGACGATCGATGTATCGTTTATTTCGCTCAAGCTCATTTTACCTGTTTTAAAAACGGTTCTCGTTCCGGGAAGTGACGTGATTGCACTTGTGAAGCCGCAGTTCGAAGCGGGAAGAGAACACGTTGGAAAAAAAGGAATCGTTCGGGAAGCAAACATTCATGAATTCGTCCTTGTGTCGATGATTGAATTTGCGCTTCACGAAGGCTATGACGTCCTTGACTTGTCTCATTCACCGATTACCGGAGGAGACGGCAATATCGAATTTTTGCTTCATCTCCGCTGGGAAGGAGAAAAAGAAATCGGCGATAACAAGCTGTCTAAACGGCCGAGTGAAGTCGTCAAACAAGCACACGAAAAGCTAGTGAATGGAGAGCCGAGGGAATAACAAATGCGTTATTCCCGTTTTTATGATAAATACTGTGCGAGGTGTTAACGTTGAATAAAGGGCAACGCCATATTAAAATTCGTGAAATTATTACGAATTATGAAATTGAAACGCAAGATGAACTAGTTGATATGCTGAGGCAGGCGGGATTTAATGTGACGCAGGCGACCGTTTCAAGAGATATTAAAGAATTGCAGCTCGTGAAAGTGCCGATGATGAATGGGCGTTATAAATATAGCCTTCCGGCGGATCAGCGGTTTAACCCGCTGCAAAAATTGAAGCGTGCCTTGATGGATGCATTTGTCAAAATTGACGGCGCCGGTCATTTGCTCGTCATGAAAACGCTGCCGGGAAACGCCCACGCGATCGGCGCATTGCTCGATAATCTCGATTGGAATGAAATCGTTGGAACGATTTGCGGCGATGATACGTGCCTCATTATTTGCCGTACTCCGGAAGATACGGAAAAAATTTCGCAGCGTTTGCTGGATATGCTATAAACATGGGGTGATTCCAACATGCTAGCGGAATTGTCCATTAAAAATTTTGCGATTATCGAATCGTTGTCCATTTCGTTTGATAAAGGGCTGACGGTATTAACAGGGGAAACGGGCGCCGGGAAGTCAATCATTATTGATGCGATTCATTTGTTAATTGGCGGGCGCGGTTCGGCTGAGTTTGTCCGTTATGGAGAAGAACGGGCAGAAATTGAAGGGCTATTTTTATTGGATGACGAAATGCATCCGTGTTATGAAAAATGCGCCGAAGTCGGCATTGACATCAGCGAAGGAATGGTCGTGTTGCGCCGCGAAATTTCCGTCAGTGGAAAAAGCGTTTGCCGCGTCAACGGAAAATTGGTGACAATGGCGGTATTGCGCGAAATCGGCTCGACGCTTGTCGACATTCATGGGCAGCATGAGCATCAAGAATTGATGGACCCAAGCAGGCATCTTCCGTTGCTTGATGAATATGGCGGCAAAGAAATTAGCGCCGCGCTTGAAGAATATCGCGCCGTATATGAAAAATATGAACACCTGAAAAAGCAACTTCAAAAGTTAAATGAAAATGAGCAACAAATGGCGCATCGCCTTGATTTATTAACATTTCAGCTTGATGAAATTCAAAAAGCGAACTTGCAGCCGAACGAAGATGAACAGTTGATGGAAGAAAAAGTGAAAATCATGAACTTCCAAAAAATTTACGAAGCGCTGAAACATAGCTATGAAGCGCTATATGGCGAACAGCGCGGGCTTGATTGGGTCGGGCTGGCGATGAGCCATCTAGATGATGTCACCCATATTGATTCCACACTGAAAGAGGCGTACGAAACGATTGCCAACAGCTATTATTTGCTCGAGGAAATCACTTATAAATTGCGCGATGAGTTAGAACAATTAGAATACGATCCAAGCCGTCTCGATTTCATTGAAGGGCGCCTAAACGAAATCAACCATTTGAAACGAAAATACGGGCAAACGGTAGCCGACATTTTGCAGTATGCAGAAAAAATTGTCGACGAAATCGATACGATTCAAAACCGGGATACGCATATTCATCAGCTCCAAAAAGAGTTGCAGTCGGTCGTTGAAGATTTGCTGATTGAGGCGAAAAATGTCACAAGTGTTCGCATGAAACACGCTCAAACGCTTATTCAGCATATTCACCAAGAACTGAAAGATTTATACATGGATAAAACGCAATTCGATATCGTTTTTGCGAAGCGACAAGGGGCGCTAGATGCCCCGCTTATCGATGGGGTGCCGATAAAATTTCACGAAGACGGCGTCGATGTTATCGAGTTTTATCTTTCGACGAACGTCGGCGAACCGCTCAAACCGCTTGCGAAAGTCGCCTCTGGCGGGGAATTATCGCGCATCATGCTGGCATTAAAAAGCATTTTCTCGAAGCATCAAGGAGTCACATCGATCATTTTTGACGAGGTCGATACAGGGGTCAGCGGCCGCGTGGCACAAGCTATTGCTGAAAAAATTTACCGCGTGTCCGTCGGTTCGCAAGTGCTTTGCATTTCCCATTTGCCGCAAGTCGCGGCGATGGCTGATACGCATTTGTTGATCTCAAAAGAAACGGACGGAAGCCGTACGAAAACATCGGTTAAAGCGTTGACTGATGAAGAAAAAATTAAAGAAATCGGCCGAATGATTTCCGGTGTTGAAATTACGGAATTAACAAAAGAGCATGCAAAAGAATTGCTCGAATTAGCCGCGAAAATAAAAGGATGAAAGGCTATCCATTATGGGTAGCTTTTTTTATGGGCGAAACGATTATATTTATGGCGATTAAGGCAAAATTAAAACTGTAGCCACATTTTTAAAGGTGTAGGTGGGAGCGAGGAGAGTGAAAAGGCTTGAGCGCAGAAATAATAAGAAAAATGATGGGGATCTTTCTCCTTGTTTCATTTGTTGTGATTAGTATGTCAAAACCGATGAAAGAGTATTTGCACATTCCGAAGCAAATTGTGATGTTTGAAGAAGAAAAGGTAAGTTTCGCTTCTGCCTTTCCCGTTCATGCCGAAATGAAAGGAACTTCTCATTCAGTTGATGTTATAAAAACAGAGGATTCGCTTTCGATCGCAGCGAAGCAGCGCAATGATGGGCAAATGATTTTAAATATGGGAGGAATGCCAATTAAACAAGTCAATGTCAAAATACTCCCGAGCTTAAAAGTCATTCCTGGTGGACAGTCGATCGGAGTAAAATTAAATACATTAGGCGTTCTTGTTGTTGGCTATCACCTTGTCGAAACGGAAGATGGGAAAAAATCGCCAGGAGAATTGGCAGGGATTCAAGTAGGAGATATTATTACGAATGTAAATGGAAAAGAAATTGAAAAAATGAGCGACCTTTCGCCATTTATTGAAGAGGCGGGAAAAACAGGACAACCTCTTCAACTACAACTTCTTCGTGATCAGCGTTCGATTGCAACAAAGCTGACGCCGTTAAAGGATAAACAGGATCATGCGTATCGCATCGGTTTATATATTCGCGATTCTGCTGCTGGAATTGGAACGATGACATTTTTTGATCCAATTTCAAAAAAATACGGAGCACTTGGACATGTCATTTCCGATATGGATACGAGAAGACCGATTGTCGTTCAAGACGGGCAAATTATGAAATCGACTGTTACGTCCATTGAAAAAGGGAGCAGCGGCAATCCCGGCGAAAAATTGGCGCGATTTTCGGCCGACAAAGAAGTAATCGGTAACATCACAAATAATAGCCCGTTCGGCATTTTTGGCACTTTATCAAAACCGGTGCAAAACGGACTGTTTGACGAACCAATGCCGATTGCGTTATCGCATCAGGTGAAGGAAGGACCAGCGAAAATGCTGACGGTCATTGAGGACGATAAAGTAGAAGCGTTTGACATTGAAATCGTCAGTTCAATTCCACAAAAGTTTCCAGCGACCAAAGGGCTTGTCATTCGTGTGACGGATCCTCGTCTGTTGAAAAAGACAGGAGGAATTGTGCAAGGAATGAGTGGAAGCCCAATCATCCAAGATGGGAAGTTGATTGGTGCAGTCACGCACGTATTTGTTAATGATCCGACGTCGGGGTATGGTGTGTATATTGAATGGATGTTAAACGAAGCCGGAATTGATATATATGGAAAGCAAAAACAAAAAGCGAGCTGAAAATGCTCGCTTTTTTTAGCAAAAAAAGTTAATATTTTTTCGTTTTTTGCATAGATATTTGTTGAACGATTCGATAAAATAATAACATAAAGATTTTTCGACAAAGAAGCAGATAGAAATTCGTCGAATACGGATGATTTTTGGCGAATTTTTTAAAAATACTTATTTTTGCAAAAATAAAGGATTTTTGGTGGCTGTGTCGAATGAACTTAGGTAGAATATTACATAAAATTAGATGACGAATTGGAAGTGGGGAGGCAGATTTTCTTGAAAATTAAAGTGTGTATTGCAGATGATAATCGTGAATTAGTAAGTCTATTGGAAGAGTATATTTCCGGTCAAAATGATATGGAAGTCATCGGCGTGGCATATAACGGACAAGATTGTTTATATATGCTTGAGGAAAAGCGTCCTGATATATTGTTGCTAGATATCATTATGCCTCATTTAGACGGTTTAGCGGTGCTTGAAAAAATGCGCACGAAGCGGGAAAAGCAGCCAAATGTCATCATGCTCACAGCGTTCGGTCAAGAAGATGTAACGAAAAAAGCGGTTGATTTAGGCGCTTCTTATTTTATTTTAAAGCCGTTTGATATGGAAAACTTAGTTCATCATATTCGCCAAGTGCACGGGAAAACAACGCCGGTTGTAAAAAAAGCGCCTGTTGCGTATCAAGTGCGTGAAAGCAAACCGAAAAACTTGGATGCAAGCATTACAAGCATCATTCACGAAATCGGCGTGCCCGCGCATATTAAAGGGTATTTGTATTTGCGCGAAGCGATTTCGATGGTCTATAACGATATTGAACTGCTCGGCTCGATTACGAAAGTGCTGTATCCGGATATTGCAAAAAAATATAACACGACCGCTAGCCGCGTAGAGCGAGCGATTCGCCATGCGATTGAAGTAGCTTGGAGCCGCGGCAATCTTGAATCCATCTCTTCCTTGTTCGGCTACACCGTAAGCATGTCGAAAGCAAAACCGACGAACTCCGAATTCATCGCGATGGTGGCGGATAAATTGCGGCTTGAGCATAAGGCGAGTTAACGAAAAAGGTAGTCCTGTTGCGGGCTACCTTTCATCTTTTTTCGCTTTTTCTATCTCCATGAGCTTTTGAATTAAAATGTGCTGCGGCATGTGCATCACTTGCTCGAGCGGAACGCCTAGCGCTTTGGCAAGCTTTTGCGCCGTTTCTAACGAAATTTGATGCGGGCGCATACAATCACCTCTTTTCATCTCTCAGCAAGATGGAAAACTTTTTTGCATGGCTGCATATAATTTTACTATGTTTTCGATTGCTTGGGAAAGGGGCAAAGATATGACGAAAATTTTTGCGCATCGCGGCTCGGCCGGCACGCATCCGGAAAATACGATGATCGCCTTTTATGAAGCGGAGCGGGCAGGGGCGGATGGCATTGAATTAGACGTGCAAATGACAAAAGACGGAGCGCTTGTCGTCATCCATGATGAAACGATCGACCGCACGACCGACGGAACAGGATGGGTGAAAGATTTTACTTATCGCGACTTGCAAACGCTCAACGCGGTTTATAAATTTGCGGAACAATATCAGGTGTGCCGCATTCCGTTGCTAGAAGAAGTGCTCGAATGGATTTCCGGGACTTCTTTGTTATTGAACATTGAATTAAAAAACGGGTTAATTCCTTATGAAAAACTCGAAGAAAAAGTAATCGGTATAGTAAAACATTATCGACTAGAACCGCGCATCATTTTTTCATCGTTCAATCATAACAGCATGGCCCGCTGCCGCCAGCTTGCGCCCAACATCGAAACGGCGCTTCTTTATATGGAGCCGCTCTATCAGCCGTGGCAATACGCGCGGCTTTTGGGAGCGAGCGGTTTGCATCCGTACTACCGCACCGTGTCAGAATCGTTTGTCCGCGAGGCGCATCTTCATCATGTGCATGTGCGGCCGTTTACGATTAACAGCGAGGAATCGATGAAAACAATGTTTCAATATCAAGTTGATGCGATTTTTACCGATTATCCACAAAAAGCCAAACAGATAAAAAAAAAGGCCTGAACGGTGATGTTTAGGTCATTTTTTTTGGAATCTCGGTTGCACTTTATTTCGTTTCCGGTCGCGGTGAAAAATAAACCCTCCGATAAACCCTAACCCGAGTACGAAAAAAATGAATCCACATAAAAACTGCAGCCAAAGAAATGGAATAGGCGGGTGCAAAATTCCAAACAACGTATCGCGCATCCATTTAATTCCTAGCGCGGCGATAAATCCAGGAATGAGCAAAATGATAAGAGCAATCATTCGTTGCATAGCGACATAGTCCTTTCGCATAAAAAATCGTTTCATGAAAATTGTTAACCGTTTCATTGTATTTGTCAAGAAATATCGTTATGATAAAGATATCTGCAAAAAATTGCACAATGGTAAGGTGGATGGGATGAAAAAAGCATTGATTGTTGGCGCTGGAAAAGGTGGAACTGCACTATTAAAAATTTTCGAGCAAGCGGCGACAATGGAAGTGGCAGCGGTAGTTGATCGCAATGACCGCGCACCAGGATTAGAGTTAGCCAAGACGATGAATATTCCAACGGGAAGCGACTGGCGCCCGTTTTTAACGAATGACATCGACATCGTCATTGAAGCGACAGGAGAAAAAGACGTATTCGAACAAATTCGCAAAAAGCGGCAAAAAAACACCGTCGTGATCCCAGGAGAAGTAGCATATATTATCGCTGAGCTCGTCGAGGAAAAGGAAGCGCTCATTGCCACGTTAAAAAGCGAAACGGCGCGCCGCGACTTAATTTTTAACTCGACGCACGATGGAATGATTGTGGTTGACGAATTTGCGTATATTACCCATATGAATGATAGCGCCGCTTTCATGATTGAAGTGGACAAACATCAAGCGATCGGAAAACATATTTTAGAAATCATTCCGACAAGCGGACTGCCGCGTGTATTAAAAACAAAACAAATCGAATTTCATCAGGAGTTGGAACTAGAAAACGGTCGGAAAATTATTACGACGCGCATTCCGATGGTCGGTGAATCAGGCAAGCTGCTCGGAGCATTAGCTGTATTTAAAGACGTGACCGAAGTGATGCAGCTGGCGGAAGAGGTCACAAATTTAAAAGAAATTCGCATGATGTTGGAGGCGATTATTCATTCTTCCGAAGAAGCGATTTCGGTTGTGGACGAGCATGGCAACGGCATTTTAATCAATCCGGCGTATACGCGCCTTACCGGCTTATCCGAGGAAGAGGTGATCGGCAAACCGGCGACGGCCGATATTGCCGAAGGGGAAAGCATGCATATGCAAGTATTGAAAACGCGCAAACCCGTCCGTGGTGTGCGCATGAAAGTCGGGCCGAAAAATCGTGACGTGATCGTCAATGTCGCACCGATTATTGTCGACGGCGCATTAAAAGGGAGTGTCGGCGTCATTCATGACGTGTCGGAAATTCAGCGCTTAACGAACGAATTAAACCGGGCGCGGCAAATTATTCGCACGCTTGAAGCGAAATACTCGTTTGCGGATATTATCGGTACATCGGAAGAAATGATGGTCGCAATCGAGCAGGCGAAGCTGGCAGCTAAAACACCGGTGACGATTTTATTGCGCGGAGAATCCGGAACGGGAAAAGAATTATTTGCACATGCGATCCATAACGCAAGCGACCGAAAATACAATAAATTTATTCGGGTAAACTGCGCGGCGATTTCAGAGTCGCTTTTAGAAAGTGAATTGTTCGGCTACGAGGAAGGAGCGTTTTCGGGAGCAAAGCGGGGCGGAAAGCGAGGATTGTTCGAAGAAGCGAATAACGGCAGCATTTTTCTAGATGAAATCGGCGAGCTTTCGGCGAATACGCAGGCGAAATTGTTGCGCGTTCTGCAAGAGCGGGAAATCGTTCGCGTCGGCGGCACAAAACCGATCCCGATCAATGTCCGAGTCATTGCCGCAACGAATGTGAACCTTGAAAAAGCGATTGCCGCAGGGACGTTTCGGGAAGATTTATATTACCGGCTCAATCGAATGCCGATTCATATTCCGCCGCTTCGGGCGCGAAAGCAAGATATTCCGGCACTATGCCAGCATTTAATTCATAAACTGAACCAAGATTACGGCAGGAATGTTGAAGGATTGACCGACGAAGCGATTCGCTATCTTTCCACATATGATTGGCCCGGCAATGTGCGGGAACTGGAAAACGTATTAGGCCGGGCGATGATTTTTATGAAGTTTAACGAAACACAGATGGATGTCCATCATATTCCGCCGCTGCAAATGCCGCGCGACAAACAGATCAAAGAGGTGGTCGGCAGAGAAGTATTGCGGCCGCTCGAGGAAATGCTCGAGCAATATGAAGCGCAAATCATTGATGCGGCGCTCCGCCAATGCCGCGGAAATAAAACCGCTACCGCGAAAATGTTAGGTATTTCGATTCGCAATTTATATTACAAATTAGAAAAGTATGGACTTGCAAAAAAATACATGCAATAATTTGCGTATCATGCAAAAAATTGCAATATTGTAGTAAAGCGTTTTCAATGGTTTCAAAGGCAAAATGCTTGCTTTTGTTTAAGAGAGGTGTGTTTTTTGATTTGGCACACTTTTTGCAAGATTAAAGAGCGATAGAAAAAATGCTCAAAAAGGGGTTGGATCCATGAGATGAAGCTGCAATCACTAGTAGACAAAGCAACCCAATATTCCGATATGACAGTGGCAGTTGCCGCAGCGGAAGATGAAGAAGTCATTGAAGCCGTGACGATGGCTTTAGACCATCAATTTGGCCAGTTTATTTTATATGGAGATCGTGAACGCATCTCTCATTTACTAAAACAAAAGGATGAAGACTATCAAAAAAATGGCAAGGTTCAAATTGTTCATGCCAATTCGGCCGTCCAAGCAGCGGAACTGGCGGTAAAAGCCGTTCATTTAAACGAAGCAAACGTTTTGATGAAAGGAAACATTCCAACAGCGATGATTTTAAAAGCTGTTCTCCATAAAGAATATGGCTTGCGGACCGGAAATGTCTTATCCCACGTAGCCGTATTTGAAGTGCCGAACTATGACCGGTACATCATCGTAACGGATGCCGCGATGAATATCGCTCCTGATTTGGAACAGAAAATGCAAATTGTTGCAAATGCAGTATCTGTCGCTAAAGCGATCGGAATTGAAATGCCGAAAGTGGCTCCGCTTGCGGCGGTGGAAGTCGTCAATCCAGCGATGGCGGCAACGATTGATGCGGCGGCACTCACGATGATGAACGGGCGCGGCCAATTGAAAGGCTGTATCGTCGATGGCCCGCTGGCGCTTGATAATGCCGTGTCGGTGATCGCCGCAGAGCATAAAGGTATCGCCGGCGAAGTTGCGGGAAAAGCGGATGTTTTGCTTGTCCCTAATATTGAAGCAGGAAATATTTTGTATAAGTCGCTCATTTATTTTGCGAATGCAAAAGTAGGCGCAGTGATCGCGGGGGCAAAAGCACCGATCGTTCTCACATCGCGAGCCGACTCAGCGGAAAGCAAACTTTATTCGTTAGCCCTTGCGGTTTGTTCGGCATCGAAATAAATGAAAAGAAATTTGGGGAGGAAAACAACATGGAAATCTTCAAATACATGGAACAATACGATTATGAGCAATTGCTATTTTGCCAAGACAAAGAATCAGGATTAAAAGCGATTATCGCGATTCATGATACAACGCTCGGACCGGCATTAGGCGGTACGCGCATGTGGATGTATGAATCGGAGGAAGCAGCGATTGAAGATGCGCTTCGCCTTGCACGCGGCATGACATACAAAAACGCAGCAGCCGGCCTCAACCTTGGCGGCGGGAAAACGGTCATTATCGGCGACCCACGCAAAGATAAAAACGAAGCGATGTTCCGTGCGTTCGGTCGCTTCATCCAAGGCTTAAACGGCCGCTATATTACAGCGGAGGACGTTGGCACAACGGTTGCGGACATGGACATTATTTACCAAGAAACAGATTATGTCACAGGCATTTCGCCGGAGTTCGGTTCGTCCGGCAATCCATCTCCGGTGACGGCATATGGCGTCTATCGCGGCATGAAAGCAGCGGTAAAAGAAGCGTTTGGCAGCGATTCGTTGGAAGGAAAAACGATTGCGGTTCAAGGCGTCGGCAACGTTGCGTACAACTTATGCCGCCACCTTCATGAAGAAGGGGCGAAACTGATCGTCACAGACATTAACAAAGAAGCGGTACAGCGCGTTGTCGAACAATTTGGCGCGAAAGCGGTCGATCCAAACGATATTTACGGCGTAGATTGCGATATTTTCGCTCCTTGTGCGCTTGGCGGGATTATTAACGACCAAACGATTCCGCAATTGAAAGCAAAAGTAATTGCAGGGGCAGCCAACAACCAATTGCGCGAAGCAAGACACGGCGATATTATTCACGAAATGGGAATCGTGTATGCGCCTGACTATGTGATCAATGCAGGCGGTGTCATCAACGTGGCGGACGAATTATATGGCTACAACCGTGAACGTGCAATGAAAAAAGTAGAGCAAATTTACAATAACATTGAAAAAGTATTGGAAATCGCGAAACGCGACAACATTCCGACATATAAAGCAGCGGACCGTTTGGCAGAAGAACGCATTGAAACGATGCGCAAATCGCGCAGCCAATTTTTGCAAAACGGCCATCACATTTTAAGCCGTCGTCGCGGCCGCTAAAAATGAAGAATGAAAGCGGGAATAATCATTCTCGCTTTCACTATAAAAATGGAGGTTGGAATCTTGCAGGAGAAGGAGTTTCGCATTTTAGTTATTAATCCAGGATCAACTTCAACCAAAATCGGTGTATTTGACAATGAACGTTCCATTTTTGAAAAAACGATTCGCCATGATACGGAACAGTTGCAACAATATAAATCGATCATTGACCAATACGAATTTCGCAAGGAAACGATTTTAGGTGCGCTTGATGAAGAAGGGATTAACATTTCGAAATTAAGCGCCGTTTGCGGCCGCGGAGGGCTATTGCGTCCGATTGAAGGGGGCACATACCGTGTAAATGAACAAATGTTAGCTGATTTGCGCAAAGGTTATGCCGGCCAGCACGCTTCCAATCTCGGCGGCATTTTAGCTCACGAAATCGCCTCTGCGCTCAACATTCCAGCGTTTATCGTCGACCCGGTTGTCGTTGATGAGCTCGATCCGATTGCGCGCATTTCCGGCTTTGCTCTTATCGAGCGGAAAAGCATTTTCCACGCCTTGAATCAAAAAGCGGTCGCTCGCCGTGTGGCGAAACAGCTCCGAAAAAAATATGAGGAACTAAACTTAATTGTTGCACATATGGGCGGTGGGATTACGGTTGGCGCGCACAAACAAGGCCGCGTTGTCGACGTCAACAATGGCTTGGACGGCGAAGGGCCATTCAGCCCAGAAAGAGCCGGGACAGTGCCGGCAGGAGACCTCGTTTCGTTATGTTTTTCAGGGGAATATTATCGGGAAGAAATCATGAAAATGCTCGTTGGCGAAGGCGGATTAGTCGGCTATCTTGGCACGAACGATGCGGTTAAAGTAGAGAAAATGATTGAAGACGGCGATGAAAAGGCGAAGCTCGTTTATAGCGCCATGGCTTATCAAGTGGCGAAAGAAATCGGGGCAGCAAGTACTGTTTTGGCCGGAAAAGTCGATGCGATCGTGTTAACCGGCGGGCTTGCTTACGGAAAAGGGTTTGTGAAAGAAATTGCCGACCGTGTAAAATGGATTGCAGAGGTTATTGTTCATCCGGGCGAAAACGAACTGCAAGCTCTTGCAGAAGGAGCGTTGCGCGTTTTACGCGGCGAGGAAAAAGCAAAAGAATACCCGGGGAATTTCGTTACAACGAATATGAAGTAGAAGGGAGAGGAACAAAATGGCAAAAGAGTACGATCTCGTCATATTAGGCGGCGGCACAGGCGGCTATGTAGCGGCGATTCGTGCAGCACAATTAGGCTTAAAAACAGCCGTTGTCGAAAAAGGAAAGCTCGGCGGAACGTGCTTGCATGCAGGCTGTATTCCGAGCAAAGCGTTGCTTCGCAGTGCAGAAGTGTACGCGCAAACGAAAGAAAGCGAAAAGTTTGGCGTGCTTGCTAGCGATGTAAAATTAGATTTTCCGAAAGTGCAAGCGCGCAAAAGAAGCATCGTTGAGCAATTACATAAAGGCGTTCAACATTTAATGAAAAAAGGGAAAATCGATGTATACGAAGGAACAGGACGCATTTTAGGCCCTTCGATTTTCTCGCCGATGCCGGGAACCATTTCGGTCGAAATGAACAACGGCAGCGAAAATGAAATGCTTGTTCCGAAAAACGTCATTATCGCAACAGGTTCGCGTCCGCGCACATTGCTAGGACTTGACATTGACGGACAATTCGTGATCACTTCTGACGAGGCGTTGCAATTAGAAACGCTTCCGGCATCGATCATTATCGTTGGCGGCGGCGTCATCGGAATCGAATGGGCTTCGATGCTCCATGATTTTGGTGTACAAGTAACCGTACTTGAATATGCTGACCACATTTTGCCGACGGAAGACCGCGACGTTTCAAAAGAAGTAGAAAAAGTATTAAAACAGCGCGGAATCAACATCGTCACAAGCGCCAAAGTATTGCCTGAAACGCTTGAAAAAGGAAACGGCGTGACGATTAAAGCGGAACATAAAGGAGAACAAAAAGCGTTTACAGCGGAAAAAATGCTTGTTTCGGTCGGCCGCCAAGCGAATATCGAAGGCATCGGTTTAGAAAATACAGATATTGTCGTGGAAAAAGGATTCATTCAAACAAATGAATTCTATCAAACGAAAGAATCGCATATTTATGCAATCGGCGACGTCATTGGCGGCTTGCAGCTTGCTCACGTAGCTTCACATGAAGGGATCGTCGCTGTCGAGCATATCGCCGGCCAAAACCCAGCGCCGATTGATTACACAATGATTTCAAAATGCGTATACAGCCGTCCGGAAGTCGCAAGCGTCGGTTTAACCGAAGACGAAGCAAAAGAAAAAGGCTATAACGTAAAAGTCGGCAAATTCCCGTTCAAAGCCATTGGAAAAGCGCTTGTATTTGGCGAAGCAGAAGGGTTTGTGAAAATTGTGGCGGATCAAGACACGAACGACTTGCTTGGCGTTCATATGGTTGGCCCTCATGTGACCGATATGATTTCAGAAGCAAGTCTTGCCCGCGTGTTAGATGCGACACCTTGGGAAGTGGCGCATACGATCCATCCGCATCCAACGTTATCAGAGGCGATGATGGAAGCAGCGTTAGCGGTCGATGGCAAAGCGATTCATTTTTAAGCGAATAAAGGGAGGTTTTTTCGATGGCAGAAAATCGTCATCAAGCGTTAGGCTTAAGCGATGAAACGGTATTGGAAATGTATGAAACGATGCTTTTAGCCCGAAAAATCGATGAGCGTATGTGGTTGTTAAACCGTGCAGGGAAAATCCCGTTTGTCATTTCTTGTCAAGGTCAAGAAGCAGCACAAGTTGGAGCGGCATTCGCATTAGACCGTACGAAAGACTACGTATTACCTTACTATCGCGACATGGGCGTCGTTTTGACGTTCGGTATGACGCCGACAGAATTGATGCTTTCCGCGTTTGCGAAAGCGGAAGATCCCAACTCTGGCGGCCGCCAAATGCCAGGTCACTTCGGGAAAAAGAAAAACCGCATCGTCACAGGTTCTTCGCCGGTTACGACGCAAGTGCCGCATGCGGTCGGATTTGCGTTGGCAGCGAAAATGGAAAAGAAAGACTTCGTCTCCTTTGTAACGTTCGGTGAAGGCTCTTCCAACCAAGGGGATTTCCACGAAGGAGCGAACTTTGCAGGCGTTCATAAATTGCCGGTCATTTTTATGTGCGAAAACAACAAATACGCAATTTCTGTCCCGATAAAAAAACAATTGGCGTGCGAAAAAGTGTCAGATCGCGCGATTGGTTACGGGATGCCTGGCTATACGGTCGATGGAAACGACCCGCTTGAAGTATACAAAGTTGTAAAAGAAGCAGCTGACCGTGCGCGCCGCGGCGAAGGTCCGACATTGATCGAAACGGTTTCTTATCGGCTAACGGCTCACTCTTCGGACGACGATGATCGCGTGTATCGTACGCCTGAGGAATTGGCGGAGGCGCGTGCGAAAGACCCGATTATTTCGTTTGCGAACTACTTAAAAGAAGTCGGCGTGTTAACAGGCCAACTTGAGAAAGAAATTCATGCCCGCGTCATGAAACAAGTAAACGAAGCGACCGATTACGCAGAAAAGGCACCATACGCAGAGCCTGAACATGCATTAAAGTACGTATACGCTGAGAAATAAGGGGGAACTATACATGCCAGTCATTTCGTATATTGATGCCGTTACGATGGCGATTCGTGAAGAAATGGAACGCGACCCGCGCGTCTTTGTACTGGGAGAGGACGTCGGAAAAAAAGGTGGAGTATTCAAAGCAACACAAGGATTGTATGAGCAATTTGGCGAAGAGCGCGTCATCGATACGCCGCTGGCGGAGTCGGCCATTGTCGGTGTGGGGATTGGCGCGGCAATGTACGGATTGCGTCCGATTGCGGAAATTCAATTCGCTGACTTTATTATGCCGGCGGTCAACCAAATTATTTCGGAAGCAGCACGGATTCGCTACCGCTCCAACAACGATTGGAACTGCCCGATCGTCATTCGTGCGCCATACGGCGGCGGCGTTCACGGCGCGCTTTACCACTCACAATCGGTTGAAGCCGTTTTCGCCAATCAGCCGGGGTTAAAAATTGTCATGCCATCGACTCCTTATGATGTCAAAGGATTGTTAAAAGCAGCGATTCGCGACGAAGATCCCGTCTTATTCTTCGAGCATAAACGCGCGTACCGCTTAATTAAAGGCGAAGTTCCTGAAGATGATTACGTGTTGCCAATCGGAAAAGCGGATGTCAAACGTGAAGGCGAAGACATTACCGTGATCACGTACGGTTTATGCGTGCACTTTGCGCTTCAAGCAGCAGAGCGCGTCGCGCAAGACGGCATTTCGGCACATGTATTAGATTTGCGCACCGTTTATCCGTTAGATAAAGAAGCGATCATCGAAGCGGCAAGCAAAACAGGAAAAGTGCTTCTTGTGACGGAAGACAACAAAGAAGGAAGCGTCATGAGCGAAGTCGCAGCGATTATTGCGGAACATTGTTTATTCGACTTAGATGCGCCAATTATGCGCCTTGCCGGTCCCGATGTTCCGGCGATGCCGTATGCGCCAACAATGGAAAAATTTTTCATGGTCAACCATGACAAAGTCGAAAAAGCAATGCGTGAATTAGCTGCGTTTTAATACGAAAAGCGGAGGCGAGCGCTTAACGCCGAAGGAAAATTTCCCGAAGGTGTTGCGAGCTGTGCTGGACAATAAGCAAAGCGGAGGCTGATGCCAAAACAAAAAACAGCCTCGATCCTCACGCAAGTTTAGCAGTTTTTAATCAAGATGGGAGGTCATCGATGTGGCAATTGAACAACTGACTATGCCTCAGCTAGGTGAAAGCGTCACAGAAGGTACGATCAGCAAATGGCTTGTTTCTGTCGGCGACAAAGTCAACAAATACGACCCGATTGCGGAAGTGATGACAGATAAAGTAAATGCAGAAATTCCTTCTTCTTTTACAGGCGTCATTAAAGAAATCATCGCCAAAGAAGGCGAAACATTGCCGGTCGGTACGGTCATTTGTACGATGGAAATAGAAGGAGAACTAGGAGCAGAACAAGCACAGCAAGAAGCAGCAAAAGCAGAAGTACCTGCACAAACAGAAGCTCGAGCTCAAGCGCCGAAAAAACAAGCAGGAGAACGAGGCCGCTATTCACCAGCTGTTCTTCGCTTAGCGCAAGAGCATAATATCGACCTTACGCAAGTACAAGGAACAGGATTGGGCGGCCGCATTACGCGCAAAGATTTGCTGAAATTAATCGAGTTCGGCCATATTCCAACGGCTGACCAAGCATCGGCGGCACAATCAGCGCAAGCTCAGTCAGCTGCTGCACCGGTGCCGAAAGCAGAAGCGCCTGTACAAGCAGCGCCAAAACAACAAGCAATTTCGAATGTTCCTATTCAAGCAGGCGACATCGAAATTCCAGTCACACCTGTTCGCAAAGCGATCGCAACGAATATGCTTCGCAGCAAACATGAAGCGCCGCACGCATGGACGATGGTCGAAGTCGATGTCACGAACTTAGTGGCGTACCGCGATTCAATTAAAGACGAATTTAAGAAACGCGAAGGCTTTAACTTAACATATTTTGCGTTCTTCATCAAAGCGGTGGCGCAAGCGCTAAAAGAATTTCCGCAAATCAACTCGATGTGGGCGGGCGATAAAATCGTTCAGAAAAAGGACATTAACATTTCGATTGCGGTTGCGACTGATGATGCGCTATTTGTTCCCGTCATTAAACATGCCGACGAAAAATCAATCAAAGGCATCGCCCGTGAAATTGCCGAGTTAGCGGCGAAAGTGCGCGCCGGCAAATTGCGCCCAGAAGATATGCAAGGCGGCACTTTTACCGTCAACAACACCGGTTCCTTCGGTTCCGTACAATCGATGGGCATTATCAACTATCCACAAGCAGCGATTTTGCAAGTCGAATCAATTGTTAAACGTCCCGTTGTCAAAGACGGCATGATCGCGATTCGCGACATGGTCAACTTATGCTTATCGCTTGACCATCGCGTCCTTGACGGCTTAATTTGCGGCCGCTTCTTAGCGCGCGTCAAAGAAATTTTAGAGAACATTTCAAAAGACAATACGCCGCTTTATTAATGCGAAACCCCCACTGCAACGTTGCAGTGGGGGGTGGCATATTTGGAGTTGTTGGATAGAGACATGTGTCACTTCGAACTCGGTGGAGTATAGGAAATCGCCTCATTGTTCTAGTTGAAACACTTTGATCCGTTCTTCTAGCTCTTGTGAAAGCTTCGTTAATTTATCAATAACAAGATCAACGTCTTGGACAGTTTGGTAAGATAAGAGATTCATATTTGTAATTAAGGAAACGTATTGTTTCGTAAATGTGCGAAACGAATAAAGGGTAGCGGTCATCTCATGTAATAATGCCACTAGCTGTTCTTTTTCGTGAAAATCGCTTTTTATTGATTCAATCATACCTAATATTTGGTTAGAATAATGGGCGAGTTTGCCACTGTACATATCGATTTCATGAAATATTTTTTCGGAATCGGCAGTAATGCTGCTCGATAGTTCATCGATCGTTTTAAGCGACGTATCCATCGTTTCGTTTAACAATGCCGATAAACTTACTAACGACTCTATTTCCTTTTTTACCTCGACAATTAATCCGCTAATATTTCTTGTCATATCGTTTAAATATTGAGCAATTAATCCCCATTCATTTTTCGTAAAAATGTGAAGAGATGTGGACAGATGTCCTTTAGAAATCGATTGGATATGTTGAGTAATCGCAGTTAACGGTTTTAAGTGATTTTTTGTAACGTTTTTCAAAATGATAAAGATCAAAATGGTCGAAACGATCAAAGAACTAATAAATATAAACATTAGTTTGTAATAAACGTACATTCCTTGGCTGTAATTTGCCACGATGGCTAAAACTCTGTTATTTTCGATTGGGACGTAAAATTTTGCATAGGAAACATCGTTTTTAGAAAACTGTACGCTTAAAATTTCATTTTTGTTCAACGCTTTTTTAAAAAAGTCACGGTCTTCACTTAATAGAAAGGTATGGCGTCCAAAAAGAACGGGTAAATCTCTCTGCGGTTCAACGACTTTATTTTTTTTGCCTTTTAACCAAGCAGGAACATTAATAACAGCGATTTCGACAATTTCATCTTGCGAACGGATAATTTTTTTAATGAGTTCCGCCGGTCCATGATCGTGAGTGAGACGATAAATTTCTTGATCTAAAATATATGGATTGATCATGAATGAAGTGGTTCCATCGTAATAATACGCATATTTATAATATTTGTCTTCCCACTCTGATTTTGAAATAGGGCCAGACCAAAAATTTTTAACATAATATCCTTTGCCAACGGTCACTTCTTTTCCAGCCATCAGTTGCTGAAAAGCTGTAAACCAATATCCCCAATTTTTGGAACTTAAACCGACTTCGTTAAGGTCAGAGGATTGAGCGACAACAATATCATCGCCCTTTTTTACAAACAATGATATATCGTAAACGCCCACTTCATTTTTTAGTCGAACTAACTCTTGACGTGTAATGTCGTCTATATTTTTGCCTTTCAGCTGTTTAGCGATCTCTTTAGATGCGCTTAACAGCTTCTGATCAATCAGCCTTTCAATCGTTTGTTGTGAATCATCAGCTGTAACCATCGCTTCTTTAATGATTTGTGATGTTTGTTTAATTTCGTTATATACCGCCTTTTCTAGCTGTTTTTTAGCTAAAAAATAGAATGCGCTAGAGAGTAGTACCGCTTTTAAAAAAAGAAGAATCGTTATTTGCATAAAAATTTGCTGAATGACCGTATTTTTTTTCATATGCTTCTTCCCCCGACCAACTTGTTATAAAACTATTAAAATTATACAATGATATTCGTTGATGATGCATGGACATCGATGAGTAATTTTATTTATCTAAGTATGAAAATAGTCCTAGTAGAAGCTGATTTTCACACTTTTACTAGACTAAAAAAAATATGGAACTAATAAAGATTACGAAAGCAAGTTTTCGAAAAATTATTACAACAGATAAAAAATATAGTAGGAATGATATAAAAAATATTGTATTACCCATGGTGCTAGTTGAGCGCTAGCGCTCAACTAGCCCGAGTGTTACAAGCGAATACACCAACAATATGCCATCTAGTGCCACTTCAAACCCTGAAATCGAATTAGCACGAATTTCTGTGATGCGATACTGGTCAACGAGGACAGAGAACACCGTTTCAATGACTTTCCGTTTTTGTTTTAGCCATCTCTCCCATGATGCTGATGGACGATGTTTCTGGTTTTTGCGAGATGGAGTCCAAAAGGCGATTTGGTACGCTTTATACAACTTTTTTTGCAATTCGCTACTGATAAATCCCTTGTCTCCCAAATTAAAGGGATGAGGAATTTGAGTCATGACGGTTTCAGCTGCGGTTCGATCGTGACAGGACGCCTCCGTTACCACGTATCCCATGGGCAGTCCTTGGTCGGTCACTTGAAGATGGAGCTTAAATCCATAGTACCACTGCTTTTTCGACGCACAAAGCCCGATGTCCGCGATTCCTTGAAATCGTTTGACACGGTACATTCTTGCGGCATGGCACAACTCGATCGGCATACTGTCTACGACCGCATAGGCGTGGTGCTGCCCACGTTTGGCTAGCTCATGGCGAATCCATTTGATCGCAAAGCGCAGCGCTCGACAACGACGATTGTAGCGAGAACGTTCGAGAAAATGTCCATCCGTAAACAAGTTCCCAGTCACAAAGCGATGCCATTCCCGTTCGGAAGAGAAGCCAAGCAGCTTTCCTAAAAGATGAATAGCAATGATCACCTCATCTTCTTGTTTCACCAAATGACGATTGCGGCGTTGAAGATAGAATTGAATTTGTGACAGCTGGGCAGAAACAAAAAAGAAAATGGCTGCATATTGTTTTTGAATCTTTGCTTGATCTGTAGTAAAATGAAAGTGCTCTTGCATGGGGATTCTCCTTTCGAATGTTGGATCGCACTTTCATTCTACAGGAGATCCACAAGCAAGGGCTATTTTTATGCTTACTCGATTTTATCTAGCACCACGAGTATTGTATTATATAAGCGTAACCCCGATAAAGGCAAACTTCGGGAAACCGAAGGACGCAAAGCTACAGGGGCTACGGTAGAGATTTCTACTATGCCAGCCAGCTACCGAAAGGAGGAGTCAAAATGAAAATGAAGTTGCGTTACTTCATTACAATGGCAGCACTTGCCGCAATGGCAATGGCTACTATTGTACCAAAACCATGGTTCTAAGCCGTGGGCGACACAAACGGGGGCTGTCTCATTGTTTATGGGATAGCCCTTTTTTGAAATATAAATGATGGCAATATTTATAATAAAGGAATGTGGAAAATGGTTTATTTTATTTTAACGGGAATTATTTTAGCTCTTGTTCGCAAAAAAAATCCTTTGACGGTTTTTACGGTCGAATTAAAAGCGCCTTTTTTGATGATTGGCTGCTTCGTAGTGCAACTAGGTTTGGCGTATTTGTCTTTAAAGAAAAACTTATATTATCCTGTCATTTTAAATATTACTTTTATTCTCATGCTCGTTAGTTTGTTTTTAAACCGCCAGTTGCCGGGAGTAAAATGGATTTTTTGGGGGGCGCTGCTCAACACGTTGGCGCTCATTTTGCATAACGGTTTTATGCCTGTATCGGAAACGGCGATGAAAATCGCCAACTTAGAAAATTTAAGTTTCGAAGGGGATTCGCGGCATCGTGGAATGGAACAATCTTTATTTTGGTGGCTTGGAGATTGGATTCCATTTTTTACGCCGATTGGTACGAATTATGTAATGAGCGTAGGCGATGTGTTCATTGGAATTGGTTTGATTGTTTTTATCGTTCAAAATTCGTTGAGAGGGCAGCGATCATGAAAGACAATAATTGGTATACTTTTACAATATTCACTATAGGGATTTTGTCAATTTTTTATATGATATCCCACCTTCATATCGACCGCTGGCTTGAGTTTCTCATTATCATTTTATTCATTTTTTGTTTAGATTTTTTCACAATTAAACTTCCAAGCGGAGACCAATATAACGGAAACATTGTTGGTCTCTTATATATATTATTCAAGTTCGATTGGGCAACAGCTTTGTTAGTGTTTTATTTTAGCGTATTGATTAATTACTGTAGTTGAGCAAATTTACTAACATAAATTTACATCCAAACAAAAAAGGAGACATGAACCCGACTCCTTGGTTAAAATAGATGTGCTAA